>JAJTHL010000025.1 GCA_021298595.1 Alphaproteobacteria bacterium
AGCACCTTCCGCAGCCCCCGCAGCTTCCCCGGCCTCACTAGCAGCACCTTCCGCAGCCCCCGCAGCTTCCCCGGCCCCACTGGCAGCACCTGATCCCGAAAAACTAGAGGACAGACGACCAGCAGCGGCAGAGGCCGCTTTCCCAGCGACACTTGCCGCGTGGCCTGCCACATTTAAAAGAGAGCTAGCAGCGTGGGTCGCAAGCCTTCCAGCAGCCCCTTCAAGACTGGATGCCAGGTGATCAGCTGCACCCGACGCCATTTTGCTGGCCGCGTCCCGCATCCCCGCGGGAAGACCACTTGTGGCACTTGCCGCCATTTTTCCTGCGGAACTTTTCATACCGGAGGTCAATTGGCTCGTCAGGCTTGTAGCAGCCTTACCCGCCATCCCTGATAAACTTGTGATGGGAGAAGAAATACCAGAAGAAGGCGCTACCGACTGGGTTGCAGAAGGACCAGCTTCTTCAGCAGCTCCCTCTTCGCCGCCCGCACCGGCTTCTGTCGATTCCCCAGATTCACCAGACTCCTGTGGTGGTACCTCGGTTTCATCTAGCGTCATGGTGATCTTCTCCCCGGGTTTTATTTTATCTCTTCGTGATCCTTCACACCCCAAAACTGATCACGCTTTAGCCATCCTTTGTAGGACTCAAATTGTAGTTTGCACCAAGCGCCTTTACAGGACAAGATGGCACCTTGGGCGCCTGGCTCTAAAACTGCCACCACGGCGCTTTGATGATCCGACGACGCGCGCAAGCTGACATCCTTGCTTGCAGGGGGGATCATGACTGTGCGCCGACCTGAGAGCATGCTTTGATGCACCCACCCTTCCACTCCTTCAATATCTTTAATTTTTCGCCAGGTTTCAAACTCACTGATAATCATGATGGGCAAGCCTGCCCGCACATAGATCCAGTCAAGGGGATATTGTGTGCCAGGACCTCGCCTTAAGTTCACCTGGGCGGAGCGCAAAGAAGCAAACCTGGGAATGGGTAAATGCTCAGACGAAGCAGCGTGGACCACCAGCCCTGTGGTCATGAGTACAACAAGACACCTGAGTAAAACTTTTTTGAGCATCCCTGTGCCTTATGCTTTCTTTTGTATATAAAGCCCTGTTGATCCAAATCCTGCGGCGTCTCTTGTGCCAGCGGCTTCTAGACTTTCAACTTCTTCCCACTCTACCGCGACATGCCGGGCAATGACAAGCTGGGCAATGCGCATACCGGGCTCTACCACGAACTCTTCTTGACCATGATTGATCAAAATGACCTTAAGCTCTCCCCGGTAATCAGCGTCAATGGTGCCTGGCGCATTTAAAACTGTCACCCCGTGCTTAAAGGCAAGGCCTGATCTGCCTCTGACTTGACCTTCAAATCCTGGCGCCAGCGCAATGGCAAATCCGCAAGGAATCAAAGATCTATGTCCAGGCTTCAAAATGACACTTTTTTCGATGGCGGCACACAGATCGTACCCGGCGCTCAGCGCCGTTCCTGGGGTTGGCAAAGGAAGATCTTTTGCATTTTCAAGGCGTTGAATAGAAAAAACGGTCATCATGCTTACTTTCGTTGTCTGGAGCGGTTTAACTGTGATATATACTCCTTTGTGTCTTAACGGAGTTCGTCGTCAAAGGCAAGACAAGGACGCCCCCCTTGGTTTTTGCAACCGTCTTTTTTGGGCATCTGACGGGGTATTTCCCCTCGCGTGCCCTGGGACGGCGTTGGCTTTTTTCGTTGACGTGCCGCCACAGGTAGAGTATCTGTGGGGTAAGTTTTGTCGTACCACCCTTTTGGGAGGTCAATGTTTATTGGAAAAAAGATAGATCAAGATGAGAAAAACCTTTTCCCTAAAAACCGCTGAGGTTGATAAGAAGTGGGTTGTCATTGATGCTGATGGATTGGTCCTGGGGCGTCTTGCATCCGTGGTGGCGAACCGCTTGCGTGGCAAGCATAAGCCAGAATACACCCCTCACATTGACTGTGGTGATAACATCATCATCATCAACGCTGAAAAAGTTGCCCTGACTGGTAACAAGCTCGATGACAAGGTGTACTATTGGCATACAGGCCATCCAGGAGGAATCAAGGAGCGCACAGCAAACGAATTTCTCGTAGGACGTTTCCCTGAGCGTGTGCTTGAAAAAGCCATTCAACGCATGATTCCCCGTGGCCCCCTTGGCCGCCAACAACTTAAAAATCTGCGCATCTACGCCGGAACCGAGCATCCACACGCTGCTCAAACCCCCGAAGTTTTGGATGTTGCAGCCATGAATCCAAAGAATAGAAGGAGCCGCTAGTCATGGGTCTTGATACATTAACGTCCGCTGTGACGCCCGAGGTTGTCCAAGCCAAGCCTCAGATTGATGCCCAAGGCCGTTCCTATGCGACGGGTAAGCGTAAGGATGCCATTGCCCGTGTTTGGATCAAAGCCGGCACAGGCCGCATCACCGTTAACGGTAAAGAAGGCAACCGCTATTTTGGTCGTCCCGTCCTTCAAATGCTCATGAGACAGCCTTTGGTGCATGCAAAGCGCGATACACATTTTGATGTGATCTGCACGGTGCAAGGCGGCGGTCTTTCTGGTCAAGCAGGCGCTGTACGTCACGGCATCAGCAAGGCGCTAACCTATTACGAGCCAGCCCTTCGTGCCGTCCTCAAGAGCGAAGGCTTCTTGACACGTGACAGCCGCGTGGTTGAGCGTAAGAAATACGGTAAGCGTAAAGCCCGTCGTAGCTTCCAGTTCTCTAAGCGTTAGTTTGTTTATAGGGGTTCCCTTCGGGGAGCCCCTGGTTTTGGTGAAGAAACGCTGTTTCTTCTTTTTGTAAAGATTAAAGGAGACGTTCTGTGAAAAGAACTTATCAACCAAGCGTTTTGGTGCGCAAGCGTCGTCATGGTTTTCGTCAACGCATGCAAACAGCCAATGGCCGTCTTGTCTTGGCACGCCGCCGTGCAAAGGGACGCGCGCGTCTTTCTGCGTAAGGAATATATCTCTGCGCCCGCTTCCCACTCTTAAAAAGAGAAAATCCTTTAAGCAAGTCGGCTTAGAGGGGGAAAAGTGGGTTGCAGAGTCTTTTATTTTACAAGGGGTGTCAACTTTTGGTCACTGTGATGACCCTCAGCCCTCTCGTGTTGGCTATACGGTCAGCCGCAAAGTAGGCTCAGCCGTTGTCAGAAACAAAGTAAGGCGAAGACTCCGGGAAGCTGTTTCCGTGGTGCTGCAAGCAGGAGAAAAGCGCTCTTGTGACTATGTCTTGATCGCAAGGCCCGTATCGGCCAAAAAAACATTCTGGGAGCTGGTGGAAGAGTTACGGTGGGCAACAAAACATTTACATCGCCTGATGACACAAAAAACCCCGCTTCAGGAATCGTCCCCTTCTTGATGCTTCTCATCAGCCTCTATCAAAAGCTTTTATCCCCTTTATTGGGGCATCGCTGTCGTTTTTACCCTTCTTGTTCGTCGTACATGCAAGAAGCCTTGCAACAGCACGGCGCCTTAAGGGGGCTTGCCCTTGGTATAAAGCGCCTTTCAAGCTGCCATCCTTGGGGACGCGAGGGATTTGATCCCGTGCCGCCCCATGCCTCTTCACTCGTCCATAACTGCAAAACAAAAAAGGTTCATGATGTCTGACGATAAACGTAATCTCATCATTTTGGTGGTTTTCTCCACCTTGATTCTTTTGGGATGGAACTATCTATTCCCTGTCCCGACTCCTCAACCGGCCAAGGTCGCAGAAGCGACAACTAAAGGGGCAGACGCGCACCTGCCGACGCTGGCACAGCAAGTTCTCCCGCCCCTCACGCGTCAAGAGGCCTTAAGCCAAAACGCGGCGGCGCGTCTTCCTATTAAGGCCCCCCTTGTGAGCGGTTCTTTATCCCTTGTGGGCGCGCGTTTTGATGATGTGACCCTCTCTCACTATCACGAGACCACAGCCAAAGACAGCGCCCTTGTGACACTTCTTTCACCAGAGCGTACGACGCATCCTTACTGGGCAGAATTTGGCTGGCTCTCCCAAGACCGCTCCCTTGCCTTACCGGGTCCCCAAACCAAATGGCAAACAACCGGGACAGCGCTTACACCTGAAACGCCCGTGACCCTAACCTGGGACAACGGACAAGGCCTTCTTTTCGAACGCACCATTGCCGTGGATAAAGATTATCTTTTCACCATCACGGACAAGGTCATCAATCACACAGATCGTGCCTTGGATGTGACGCCTTACGGCCTCATTGCCCGCCAAGGAACGCCCAAGACAGAGGATCTTTTTATCCTGCATGAAGGCCCCATTGGTTACTTGAGCAAATCCCTGGTGGAACTGAAGTACTCAAAACTTCAGGACGTCAAGACCGAGACCTACAAGTCCACCGAAGGATGGATGGGCATCACCGACAAGTATTGGCTCACAGCCCTTGTCCCTGATCAAAAGTCTCCCATGACCGCAAGCTACCGCTATACCGAAACAGGCGGTGTGCCGCTTTACCAAGTGGATTTTACGGGTAAGTCTCTTCCCCTTGCGCCCGGTGCCTCCGCCTCGAACACCGCGCATTTCTTTGCAGGAGCAAAGGTATTGTCCCTTCTTGACGGGTACGAAGCCAAGCTTGGGGTGCCGCACTTTGACCTTGCCGTCGATTTTGGGTGGTACTATCTGATCACAAAGCCGATCTTCCACTTCTTGACCTATATGTATGGTTATTTTGGGAACTTCGGGATCGCGATTTTGGTCTTAACGCTCCTTCTTAAGCTTGCGTTCTTTCCCATCGCCAACAAGCAGTACCGCTCCATGGCCCGTATGCGTGATCTGCAACCGAAGGTCAAAAAGCTTCAAGAGCGTTTTGCCGAAGACAAGATGCGCCTGAACCAGGAAATGATGGAGCTTTACAAAAAGGAAAAGGTGAATCCTGTTTCTGGATGTCTGCCCATGCTGATTCAGATCCCGGTGTTCTTTGCCCTTTACAAGGTCATTTACATCACCATTGAAATGCGTCACGCGCCTTTCTTTGGCTGGATCCATGACCTGTCTGTGCCAGATCCAACGAACCTCTTTACGCTGTTTGGGTTGATCTCTTGGACCCCTCCTAGCTTTATGATGCTGGGTGCGTGGCCCATCTTGATGGGCCTTACCATGTGGGCACAACAAAAACTGAACCCAGCGCCAGCAGACCCTGCGCAAGCCAAGGTCTTTATGATCATGCCCATCGTGTTCACCTTTATTTTGGCGAACTTCCCGGCAGGTCTTGTGATCTATTGGACATGGAGCAATCTTTTGACCATCATGCAACAGGGTGCCATCATGCATCTGTCTTCACAAAAAAATAAGACTGCGAACGTGAATAAGTAAGCATGGTCGACTCTTTTGAACACCCTGAGACTCCTGCCCCTTCTTCTTTGAAGGGGCAGCCTTGCGACTTTGTCACCTCCGTTGTGTCCTTAAAAACCCTTCCCCCCATGAGTCTGCCAGAAATCGCGTTTGCGGGCCGCTCCAACGTGGGGAAGTCTTCTTTGATCAACGCCCTTGTGGGCAGGTCGGGTCTTGCTAGAACCTCTAACACACCGGGTCGTACCCAACAGCTTAACTTTTTTAACTGGGCGGGGCTTCTTTATCTTGTGGATATGCCGGGCTATGGCTATGCCAAGGCGCCCAAAGAAATGGTTGCGGCCTGGACACGTCTTGTGAAGGACTATCTGCGGGGGCGCGTCAGCCTTAAGCGTGTATTTCTTTTGATTGACGCGCGGCACGGTCTTATGAAAAATGATCTAGAAGTCATGAACCTTCTTGACGAATCCGCAGTTTCCTATCAGGTGATCCTGACCAAGATGGACAAGCTGAGCAAAACTCAACAAGAACAAATTTCCCTCAAGGTCAGTGAGGCCATCAGCAAACGGCCGGCGGCCTATCCAAGCCTCATCACGACAAGCTCTCAAAAGGATTGGGGCCTTGACGAGCTACGCGTTCATCTTGAAACCATTTTACGCCCAGAGCTTACTCCCTAACGCAGGCCTACGCTGCGTGGCGGTGACACACACATAATGGTGTTCGTCTGGGGATCAAGCAGCCCCGTCACGACCATGCTTTGCGGTGTGTGACTCCGAATTACAAGACCTGCATTGTGGTCCTTTGACCCGGTAAGTCCCACCTGTGCACTTAAGTGATACCGCATGACGCCGTCTCGGCTTTTTGCGTCCGCGCTTGTTAAGACCCACACACGGTTAAAGGTCTCGATGATTCCTATCACAGGTTTCAAACCTGCCTTTTGCACGGCCTCTGGATCCGTCATGACAAAACACCGCTCTGGAAAAGTTTCCGGCTCCTCGACCGTCAATTCCTCTGCACGCTGAAGGGTTTTCTTAAGGTCAACGAGCAGGCTGTTTGCATTCTTCAAAAGACCTGCATGTGCATAATCCAGTGCAGCAAGTTTTTTTCGCTGGGTTTCCTGCTCTTTCTCAAGATCCGCAGTCTGTTTAGACAACACGCGTATGTCATCTAATAATTTTTGCGCCGAAATGATTATCTTCTGCGCGCCCTCGTTATGATCTTTATCGTCGGAGAGCTTGTCTAACGAATCTTCAAGGAGCATCATCTCTTTTGTTAAAGCAAGGGCATTTGAGGCCATAGGCGTTTTAGCGCGCAGAGTTTGATGGATTGCCTGCCCTTCGTTTAGAAAGGGACGCGATGCCGCCAGCCCCCAACAAATGTCGGCCACACACAAGGATAACAACGACACCCCCATCATTATGCCCGTTAGACGCCTTAATTTTTTCATGCTTTTGCTTCTTTCTAAATTGGCGTCTCACTACTGCATACATAAGTTTATTACTACCCTTCAAAAAAAGAAAAGGATCTTTTCTATAAAAATCATCAAGCCGTAAGAAAAGAATAGAATAGCTTTAAAAATTAACCCTTTATCAATCAATATTAACCAAAAAGATCTTGTTTTTTTTTACCTCTAGGGTATTCTAGTCACAGGTTTGATTCCTATAAACAGTAGCGAGGTCGTTATGTCTGATAAAACATTAACAAGAGCAGAAATAAGCGATTCCATTGCCGCCAAAGTGAACTTGTCCCGTCGGCGCTCCATGGAGCTTTTGGAAGACGCATTGGAGCAAATGTCTCAAGGACTTGAAAATGAAGGACAACTTAAGCTTTCCTCCTTTGGAAGCTTTTCTATTCGCAAAAAAAATAATCGTATTGGGCGCAATCCTAAAACTGGCCAAGAGGTCATGATTGCCCCTCGTCAAGTGATTTCCTTCAGAGCCTCCATGACCCTTAAGGACATGGTGGAAAAAGAAGGAAAGAAATAAGTCTGAGAGATAAAAAAAGGGCCATTTTATGGTCCCTTTTTTTATTCACAAACAACTATATGCCTTTGATGTAAGTCATGGCCGATTGATGAAGGCGATCATTGGCCACAATCACCGTCTTTGTCTCAAAAATTTTGTCTTTGCCCTTCAGGTCCGTCGCAACGGCGCCTGCTTCCTTCGCAATCAGAACGCCGGCTGCCATATCCCATGGACACAGGTCAATGCCGATATACAGGTCATAGCGCCCAGCCGCTACATAACATAGATCAAGGGTTGCAGATCCCATGCGGCGCATGCCCGCCGCTTGTCCCGCTAGGGCAGCCGCTTTTTGCAGTTCGCTTGCAAAGGTCTTGGAGGCTTCACTTTGGGCGTGGGGGCGACTGTTGGCCATCAGGGCGTCAGGAAGGCGCTCGCGCACGGACACGCGAAGGCGCCTGTCGTTTAAATACGCGCCCATGCCTTTGACCGCATAGAACATCTCGTCCAGAAGCGGATCATAAATGAGCCCCGCAATCACTTGTCCGCGTTCTTCATAGGCCATAGAGATGGCAAAGTGAGGGACGCCGTGTAAAAAGTTCGTGGTCCCGTCCAAAGGATCAACAATCCAGCGTCCAAGGCCAGGAGCGGCCTCCACCTCACCTGATTCCTCCATGAGGAACCCAGCCCCAGGCTTTGCCTTCAAAAGCTCTTCTTTAATGGTCTTTTCCGCGCGCAAATCAGCCGTCGACACAAAGTCGCCAGGGCCTTTTTTCGAGACCTGAAGCTGCTCTACCTCGCCAAAGTCCCGCACAAGTTTGCGCGACGCCTTTGCGGCCGCGCGGGCCATCATATTAAGTAACGGAAACTGGATCGCAAGGCGGGGTAATGCAGCGTCAACCATGGGAAAATAACCTTTCTACTCTTTTGCTCGTTCGACGTATTCCATCTCGCCGGTGCTGACCACAATCAGGGTTCCTGAATCAATATGGGGTGGCACCATCACGCGCACGCCGTTTTCAAGGATAGCAGGTTTAAAGGATGAAGCCGCCGTTTGTCCTTTAAGAACTGGCTCTGTCTCACGAATACGCACGGTCACTTTATCAGGAAGGCTCACACTTACAATATCGCCCTCATAACTAGAAATGGTGACCATCATGCCCTCCTCAAGAAACGGGAGGCCGTCCCCCAATAGATCGGCTGGCACGACCACTTGATCATAGGTCTCTTGATCCATAAACGTAAGCCCACTTCCCTCATCGCCAAAAAGGAATTGATAGGGACGCTCGTCAAGGCGTACACGCTCCACACTTTCGCTAGAGCGAAAACGCTCGTTTAACTTGGTTCCGTCACGGATATCCTTTAGCTCGACCTGAAGATACGCTCCGCCCTTGCCGGGTTGAGTGTGTTGGATTTTCACGGCCACCCACAAACGTCCTTTGTGCTCAATGATATATCCTGGACGAACGGCATTTCCATTAATTTTCATCATTCACCTTTATGTCTGGTACACAGCTGTAGTGGTGACACCATGCCAATAGATTGCCCTTTTTTTCAAGGATAAAATGCCAAATCAGGGTCGTTTAAGGGGAGGTGTCTTCTTGACAGAGCGTGGGTCCCCTTGTCATAGTGCTAGAGTAGTCTGCAAATGAGAATAAAAATGTCGCCAATTTCATGGGGATGGACAAAACGCTTATGGATTGTCTTGGCCCTACTTCTTCCCTTATGGGGATGTGTATGGTGGGCGATCTCATGACAAATTCTTTGATAATTGAGGCAAGGATAGGATGACAAATCCGTCCCCATCACCTTTGAAAGGCGGCACGCTTGTTGTAGAGGACATAAGTGTGTCTTACCAGAATCTTCCGGCCGTTGAGCATGTTTTTGGAACCTTCGAAGGTGGATCTTTAACAGCTGTAGTCGGCCCTAATGGTGGAGGAAAAAGCACGCTGTTAAAAGCCCTTCTAGGTCTGGTTCCCTTACGTGAAGGGCGTGTGATTTTTCGCGATTGCCACCGCCGTGACTGCGCTTATCTCGCGCAAACGTCCCTCGTTGACAGAAGCTTTCCTCTCTATGTCAGTGACGTGGTGGCCATGGGGCTTTGCCAAAAGCATGGATTCTTTCAGGCTCTTCCCCAGGATACAAAAATTCAAGTCACCCATGCTCTTGAGCGTGTTGGACTTGGTGGATATGAAAATCGGCTCCTGAGCACGCTCTCGGGAGGACAATTCCAAAAGGTCCTTTTTGCCAGACTCTGCCTGCAAAACGCCCCCATCATTCTTTTGGATGAACCCTTTGCGGCGGTGGACGCCTATACCATCGAGGATCTTATACACCTGATCCAAGAATGGCATGACGAGGGACGCACCTTGATTGTTGTGTCCCATGACATGGAGCTTGTACGTGAAATTTTCCCTAGCACCCTTGTGATGGTCGGTGAAGTGCTGGCGTGGGGGGCCACCCAAGACGTTCTAACCCTTGAGACCTTGCGCCAAGCTAAAACCCACTTTAGGGAACGAGAAAAAAATCGCCTCCATGACTTTCCTGATGCCGGGAAGGTGGCCTAATATGTATGACATTTTTATCGCCCCCTTTGCCTCGTTTATCTTTCTCAAAAAGGCGCTCGTTGCCTGCCTTGCCCTTTCTCTTGGCTGCGCGCCTGTCGGCGTTCTTTTGGTCCTGCGCCGCATGAGCCTCATGGGGGACGCCCTTTCCCACTCCATCATGCCGGGCGTTGCCATTGGTTATTTGATTGCGGGCCTTTCCCTGCCCGTCATGGGTATCGGCGGCATTATTGCAGGCCTTGGTATTGCCTTTCTTGCAACCTTTGTGACAAGGCATACCCAGCTTCAAGAGGACGCAAGTTTCGTGGGGCTTTACCTCATTGCCCTTGCCTTTGGGACTATTCTCATTTCGCTGAAGGGAAACAGCGTTGATCTGACCCACATCCTTTTTGGCACGATTCTCAGCGTCAATACACCGGCCCTCCTTTTGATTGCCATCATTACCACGCTGACCCTCCTCACCCTTGCCGTAATCTACCGCCCCCTAATCCTCGAGTGTTTTGACCCAGGATTTATGAAGGCGCTGGGGGCCAAGGGTGCTTTTTATCACACCCTGTTCATGGCCCTTGTGGTCCTAAACATGGTCGCGGCCTTCCAAGGGCTTGGGATTCTCATGGCGCTGGGCTTGATGATGCTGCCAGCCGTTGCGGCGCGGTTTTGGGCCCAACAAATCTGGTCTCTTTGGACGGCGGCCTTTGCCATCGCCTTTGTCTCAGGGTATTTGGGGCTTGTATTTTCTTACCATTTCGAGCTTCCGTCAGGTCCTGCCATCATTTTGGTCGCGGGCGTGTTTTACTTTGTTTCTCTAACCCTTGGTCGCCATGGCAGCCTTCTAACACGCAAAAACACAGGATCCTCATGATGCGCTTTGGATGGGTTTTTTTGACCGCCCTGATACTTCCTACTTTTTGTGCAGCCGCCCCCCATAAGATCGTCACAAGCTTTACAATTCTTCAAGACTTCGTCCAAGAAATTGGCGGCGATTTCGTGGCGGTGAGCACCGTTGTCGGGCCCAATAGTGATGCCCACGTTTTTGAGCCTACCCCCCAAACGGCGGCCCTTTTAACCACGGCAGATCTTGTGGTGGTCAACGGCCTTGGTTTTGAAGCTTGGTTTGATCGATTGAAGGAAACCAGTGGATACAAGGGGCCTGTGTGCATTGCAACCGACGGAATCGAGCCTCGCAGCCTGACCCAAGAAGGGCATCTTCAGCACGATCCCCATGCGTGGCTGAGCGTCCCTAACGCCAAAGCCTATATTCAAAACATCAAAACGGCCCTCAGCCGCCTTGATCCTGTCCACCAAGACACCTATCAAAAGAACGCTGCCGCCTATCTTTTAAAATTAGATGATTTAGACGCGTGGATCCGGGAACACCTTGCGCCGTATCCCGAAAGCGCGCGAGTCGTCATTACCGCCCACGACGCGTTTTTTTATTTTGCAAAGGAATACAAGGTAAAGGTTTTAGCGCCCGTGGGGATCAGCACTCAGGTCGAGCCGTCTGCCTGGAACATGGCGGCCCTTATCCAGCAAATTAAAACCCTTGGCATCAAGACGCTCTTTATTGAGAATATGACGAATCCGAAACTCATCCACCAGCTGGCCGATGAAACAGGGGCGTCCCTCGGGGAAACCCTTTACTCAGACGCCTTGTCTGAGAAAAACCAGCCAGCGTCAACGTATCTTGCGCTTATGCGCCATAATGTGACGCTTCTTGCAAAGGCGATGGCGCACATGAGCGCGCCCTCGGACGCTATGGCTGCTTCACCAGCAAAATAGCGCTCCACCCACCCGCATCTTGGGCTTTTTCAAGGGTAAAACCATTTTGTTTATAAACAGCTTCAATTTCAGGCACTTGAAGAGTCAAAAGCCCTGAGAGAATCAACCGCGCATCCTTGCTTGTAAAGCGCGCCATGTCAGGGGCCAAAAGACGCAAGGGCTCTGCCAGGATATTGGCGACAATAAGATCATAGGCTTCGCCTTCTAGGAATGATTCAAATCCTTGGCTCAAAAGAACTTCTACGCGTTGACCCAATTGATTAAGATCAAGGTTATGGGTCGTCATCTGGGTCGCGTCAGGATCGTTGTCGCTTGCGCGTACATCCGCGTCCTGAAACAGCGTCGCTGCCGCCATGGCCAAAATCCCTGTGCCACATCCAAGGTCCAGAATACGGGCGGGGTCCGCCTTTTTTCCCTTTAAATACTCTAAAAGCTCGAGACATCCCTTAGTGGTTTCGTGGCGCCCCGTCCCAAAGGCGGTTGCGGCCTCAATCTCAAGGGCGCGTTTGCCCGCAGGGCGCAGGTCACGGTCGTCGGCGCTATGGATAAAAAACGAGCCAATTTCCAAGGGCGCAAACGTCTTGCGATTTTCCGCAAGCCAATCGCGTGCGGGTAAAAATTCCCGGGTGAGGGTTTCTTGAAGGGGTACGAGCGCTGGCGTAAATCCCTTAAAAAGCGTCCCGGTACCTGGCTCTTCTAAAAAGAGAGCCTCAAGGCTCCACCGCGTGCCCTCAGGGTTCGCCTCAAAAAGCGATGTGGACAGAGCAATCTCTTCCCATAGGGTCTCGACCTCACTTAACGCGTCCAAATCACCCTCTAGGGTCACCTTATAATAACTTGTCATGGTTTTCTCCTGGAGGGGATGTCTAGGGTTAAGTGATGGTCATCCATAACCTCTGATAGGGCCGCTGGTAAAGGCGCTTCAAAAACGTGAGAGACTCCCCTAGCATCCGTAAACGCAAGGCGCCATGCGTGGAGGCAAAGGGCGTAGCGTCTTCCCTCTGGGTGGGCTTTTCTGCCACCGTACTTACCGTCTCCTAAAATAGGAAAGCCGGCGTCGGCGCAGTGTGCCCGCAGCTGATGCTTGCGACCTGTCTCAGGAGATAGACCGAGCAATGAAAACGTGCCGTCAGTTGCCAAAAGCTCGTAGTGGGTGATGGCCTCTTTAGCGTCTTTGGCCTTTGAGGACATTTTTTCTTTGCCCTCTCCCCCGGCCTTGCCAAGGGGTAAATCCCAGGTCCCTTTTTTGTGGGCAGGCACGCCCACGACAATGGCAAGGTACGTTTTCTTGACAAGACGCTCTTTAAAAAGATTGGTCAGATAGATAGCTGTTTCTTTGGTTTTAGCAACCACAATAACGCCGCTTGTATCTTGATCCAAGCGGTGGGTGAGGCGCGGCTCGTACGCGTTTTCTGCACGCTCTCGCAGGAGCGCGTCCAGACTGACCCGGGTAGCAACCCCGCCCTGAACCGCAAGACCTGCAGGTTTATTCAGGACAAAAAACGATTCATTCTCAAAAAGAAAAGCGCCCTCAAGTTCCCTAAGGGCCCCTTCTCGCACGGCGGCTGAAACTTTTCTTGGCGCTGTCTTTTGTGCGCTTATCTCAGTGCCTTCCACCGAAAAATAAAGAGTCAGCGTGTCACCTGCCTGAAGACGAGCGTCAGCCTTAGCGCGCGTGCCATTGACACGCACCTTTGATTGACGAAGCACTTTTTGCAACGTCCCAAAGCCCAGGGCCGGAAACTGAAGACGCAAGTATTTGTCCAGACGACTGTCCCCAGCGTCAGGAGAAACCACCAGGGTTGTGGGAGAAGAACTTTTTTTTTCCATGACTTTTGTATACGCGTCTTTGGGCCGGGCCACAAGCAAAGAAAAAGGAGGAGCAAAAGCCCCTCCTTTTTCTCAAGAATATAGATGACTGTGTCTGCGCTACCAGCGAACTTTAAGTCCGGTCATGACGATTCCTGCGTTGTTTTTACCAACGCCGTCAGCAAGACCACTGTTCACAGCTTTTGCAGAGTTCTGAAGACTAACCCACCGACTGTCTGTACGTGAGCGCATAAGGTTGCCTTCAGCAAAAATGCCAAGTCCTTTGGCAAGGGTACGGTCATAGGTCAAGGAGACAACATCCAAACGCGCTTTGGGATTGTCTGGAGAAATCACGTCCACCACACCAAAGTGTTTAAAGGCTGTTCCAAGCTTACGCTCGGTGTGTTGGTAACCAAGGGCCACGCGGTTCACACCAAACTTGTAGCCAATAGCACCGCTAAGGGCGTAACCAGCGTTACGTCCAAGAATGGCCTTGTGTACTTGGCTCTTGCCGTTATCCACGTACTCGATACCAAAGTCAAAGGCGCCGTAATCCAGCAAAAGACCAAGGGCGTAGGATGCAGAACGCTTGCGTTCGCCGCTGTAGAATGTCTCAGCCACGCGGTTTGCCACTGCGCTTGCCGCCAAAGCTTCAAGACGACGTGCAATTTGAGCGTTGCCAAATACGGCTGTTGCAGTAGCGGTCAAGCCAAGGCCATTGGCAAATTTATGGTTAAAGTTCAAACCCAAAGAAACGTTGTTCTTGTCAAAGGTTTTGTCACTACTGTCGCTGTTTCCGATGGTGCGAAGCTTCGCGTATCCCTTTTGACGACCATCGGGGGTCACGCTGGCACCGAATTGAACGCCCATGATGCGCGGCGTCACGTAAGTGAGTTTGTTGGCATCCTTTTGTGTGCCCACCATGTCAATACCACCCAGCACGCCTGTGGACATATTCACAACGCGGTCATAGTTACCATTGAAACCACCCGTTGCACCCATGACGCTGAAGGCACCCCGTGACATGCGATCATCCACGCCCCTTGTGTTACCTGCGATAAAAAAGCCCCAAGGACCGCGAAGCTTGATGCGGGTTTCTTCCACAGAGGTCTGCCCCTCTTGAGGATCTCCCACAAACCCAAACAGGGCGCTGTATTCAAGACCGCCATAAAGCTCGGCAATACCAATAGCCTCAACGTTCAAACGTGCGTCTTGAATGTCAATGTGGTGACCGTTTCCTTTACCACCATTTTGATCCTTGGTATTTTTTTTGCCATTGAAAACGTAATATACGACGTTTGTTTCACCCGAAAGCTCTACCTTTGGTGCCACGTCTACCTTGAGCGTGTCTCCTGCAGCTGCAGCTTGCACCTGAGGGAATGCCACAAGGCTGGTCAGCAAAGCAACAGCGCTAACGCCCAGTAACCCTTTTGTCATCTCTATATCCTTTCATTAAAATTCTAACTTGGAATACTCTTAACTCCAAGGCCTAAAGGCGCCCGTATTGGAACGAATTCTGCTCCATCAAACAATCGCTTCAAACATGACAGGGGGAAAAAATTGACCAGTGTGGTTTGAAGAGCACACTTTAACTTCTTTTACTCTCTTTTCCGGCCCTTCAGGAGGGATTCGGCTCAAGGACGCCCATCCCCATGAGATCGACAAGGAACTGCGTCATATCCTGTTTATTTTTAGAGGAAAACTCCTGAATGAACATGCTTTGACGAAAGCTCTCTTTTTTCAAAATCCAGGCCATGGGTTTTTCCCAGCCTTGGGGAATCGGCACCTGGGCGTCGCGCGCAATAAGCCAATAATTTTTGCCTTCTTGTCCTATCTTAGCGCCCTGCAATACACGCCTAAAGGACGGGTCTACTTTTTGAGGAAGAAGACACGCCTCGCTATCCTCTTTTGTTCCATGCGCAAAGAGGGCCGAACTAAGCTCTGAATCCACCAAAAGAGTACGCGCAAGGTCTCCAAGTTTTTGGGCGTAGTTTTGCCGTTCACACACCTCCAAAGGAATATCTTGGCGTGCAAGAGGATCATGAAGGAGTTCTTCAAAAAGGCGCGAGACAAGATCAAGGCCTGTGGGTCGCGTCACACTAAAGGTCACATGAAGCGAATGCTCGGAGATCGCACACGCATCGTGATACACGCCGCGCGGTAAATAGAGGATATCGCCTGGCTTCATGATGATTTCCTTGGCAAGCGCCCCTTTATGGGCCGCGTGATAGGCGTCATCAAGCTGATTAAAGAGGGGATGATTGACAGGATGCGGGGCTTGGTTTTCGTAAAGATGCCATTTCTTTTCCCCCTCCACTTGAAAGGCCCAGACATCGTGGGTGTCAAAATGACTTTTAAAACCAGGAATTTGCTGACTGGTTGCATAAGTATTGGCAAGGACACGCCCCCCACACGCGCGGCTTAGAAGGCGCGCCACCTGTTGGAAGGACGGTGTGAGCTCGCTCACATCATGACACACAAGCCCTGCCCCTTGTCGCCAAAAAGCCATCACTTTTTCCGGAAGGGGTTGCAAAACCGGTTGGCCTTCTCGGTTCAAGGTTTCTTGGCAGTAAAGGGCTGGTGGGACCGGCACCCCCCTTTCCACAAGCTTAAGGGTCGACGCCGACCACAGCGACGTCATGGACAAAAGATCTGAAAGTGCCTGCCACGAAAAAAGCGGCGCGCCGCCCGGCCTATTTGTTATGTGGCAGCTTTCTTGACCTAAGATCTCTTTTTCAAACGTTGCCCATGACATGGGGGCAAGCAAGGCGTCCATACTGGAAAAAAATGACATGGGGGATCACACTCCTCTTGCGTAGCTCTTTATTAAGACTAAGATAGGAAGTATACGCAAGCGCCGTTTCATACTGACTTATGAAAAAACCACTCATCGGGATCGTTCTCGACCATGAACCTCCTGGAGGATACTCGGAATTCCCCTGGTACGCCTTGCGAGAAAACTATTTTCAAGCGGTGCGTGCGGCAGGAGGCGTGCCTTTAGGCCTTTCCTACGGCGCTGAGGACGTCGAGACTTACCTTAGCCTGATTCAAGGTCTTTTAATTCCAGGGGGTTTTTTTGACATTGACCCCACCCATTATGGTCACACGGATAAAGGGCTTTGCCACGGCGCCAAAGACAACCGCACCCGGTTCGAAATGTGCCTTTTAGAAAAAGCCATCGAGAAGAAAACACCTTTTCTTGGCATTTGTGCCGGCATGCAGCTTTTGAATGTCTTGCGGGGTGGAACCCTTCACCAGGACATCAAAGCCGAGCTTCCCCACGCGCTGACCCACGAGCAAAAAACCATCCGAAGTGAGCCGTCTCACCCCCTTCATCTGAGGGAAGGGACTTACCTCCACCGTATGGCAGGTGTCACAGAGACCGAGGTTAACAGCACCCATCACCAAGCCATTCAAAATGTCGGTACAAACCTTGTCATCAACGCCCATGCCCCAGACGGCGTCATCGAGGGCATTGAAGATCCCACTCTTCCCTTTTGTCTTGGGGTTCAGTGGCATCCAGAATATACCACCACAGACCTTGACCGCGTCGTTTTTAAACACTTTATTGAGGCAGCCACTCGCCATGGATAATGACACACGGCCCGGCGAGCGTATCGCAAAAGTCATGGCAAGGCGGGGCGTATGCTCAAGGCGTATGGCTGAAACCTGGATCACGGCTGGCCGCGTGCAGGTCAACGGCCAAGTGCTAACGACGCCTGCCTTCGTGGTGACAGACACCGATGAGATTATGATTGACGGCAAGCCCCTGCCCCAAAAAGCACAAACACGGCTGTGGCTCTATCATAAGGCCAAAGGACTTGTCACAACCCATTCTGATCCCGAAGGACGCCTGACGGTCTTTGACACCTTGCCCACGCACCTACCCCGCGTGATTTCAGTTGGACGCCTTGACCAGTATTCCGAAGGGCTTTTGCTTTTGACCAATGACGGCGCTTTTTCAAGACTTTTAGAGCTTCCTCGCCATCAAATTCCGCGCACTTATCACGTGCGTATTTTCGGTCATATCTCGGCGCGCGATATCCAAAGGCTCGAGCGCGGCATGGTGGTGGACGATGTTCAATACGGCCCCACCAAGATACGCCATTTAAATACACTAGGGGATAACACGTGGATCGAGATGACCCTGTGGGAAGGGAAAAACCGGGAAATCCGAAAATTGATGGAAGCCGTGGGCGTGCAGGTGAACAGACTCAAACGTGTGGCATACGGCCCCTTTTCTTTAGACGACCTTGAGGTGGGTGAGGTTTATGAGGTGCCGCCAGCTGAGCTTAAGGCCTTTCTCAAAGAGATGGACGCGCATTCCTGATGGCGCTCAGGATACCCCCCCTTGCGGGAGACTTTTTCCTTGTGTAAAAAAGAGATAATTTATGTAGAAAGAGAACTCTAGATGTTGACCTACCCGGCCTTCGATCCCGTTGCCCTTCACCTTGGGCCCCTTTCCATTCGGTGGTACGGCATCGCATATGTGGCAGGGATTTTGCTTGGTTGGCAATGCTGCGCGTGGCTTTGTCGCAAAGAGCTTATTAACATCTCACAAAAACATATCGATGACTTTATTCCCTGGGCTACTCTCGGTATTGTAGTGGGGGGCAGGCTTGGCGAGGTTTTTTTCTATAATCCGGCCTATTATCTTTCTCATCCCCTTGAAATTCTTTATATTTGGCAACCTGGCATGTCCTTTCACGGCGGTTTCCTCGGCGTAGTGCTGGCGGGCATTTTGTGGGTGCATACAAAGAAAATTCCCTGGATTACCTTTGGGGATCTTTTGTCCGTGGGTACGCCCATCGGTCTTTTCTTTGGGCGCATTGCAAACTTTGTCAACGCCGAGCTTTATGGACGTATCACCGACGCGCCTTGGGGCATGATTTTCCCCCACGCCGGCCCCTTTCCCCGACATCCCAGCCAGTTGTATGAAGCGGGCCTTGAGGGTCTTCTTCTTTTTACGATTCTTTTTTCTTTGGCAAGACGCGGCGTCGCCAAGAAATATCCTGGATTGCTTCTTGGCGTTTTTCTAGCGGGCTACGGTCTTGCCAGATCCTTTGTCGAGTTATTCCGACAGCCCGATGACATCACAGGGTTTATTTGGGGTGAAATCACCATGGGTCAACTGTTATCCCTTCCCCTGATTTTTGTGGGAGGCTTGTTTGTTTGGAGGGCGCTTTGCCGTCCCTTTCCCCCAAAATCCGCGTAACACCCGGTGATCTTAAGCTGCGCGCGCTTTTAGAGGAAAGACGCGCCCCCATAAGTGTGGCCGATTTTATGGCATTTGCCCTACAAGACCCGGAAACAGGCTATTACCAAAAGCGTCTTCCCTTAGGGCGACAAGGCGACTTTATCACGGCCCCAGAAATCAGCCCCCTTTTTGGGGAAATCGTGGGGGCCTACCTTATTCATCGATGGCAAGAACAAGAACGTCCTCGCCCCTTTTCCCTGGTGGAGCTGGGGCCTGGGCGCGGGACACTTATGGCCGATATCCTGCGCGTGGCCTCGAAAGTGGCCCCGGCCTTTTATGAAGGCGCGCGGGTGCATCTTATCGAGCGTCATCCAGACCTTCGCCGCCTGCAAAAAGATTTGATTCGCCATCCCCATACCACTTGGCACGACGGCCTGGAAACGGCTTTAAACGAACCATATCCCCTTTTTCTTGTGGCCAACGAGTTCTTTGATGCCCTTCCCATTCATCAGTATGAGAAAGGGCCCCATGGCTGGCACGAGCGAGGCGTTACCCTGACAGGGGAAGGCACCTTTTCTTGGACCTTGATGTCCACAGAAAAATCCTTTGACGCTAACGGCACTTTTTTCGAGAGCGCCCCTTTGGGTCACCAAATTATGGCGCAAATTTTTATGCATCTTGAGCGTCATGGGGGCAGCGCCTTTATCTGTGATTATGGATATGAAACGGGGTACGCTGACACCCTTCAAGGCGTGAAAGACCACCGCTATCAAGGCGTTCTGAGCTATGTGGGAGAAGTGGATTTAAGCGCCCACGTGGATTTCGGGTCTTTTCTGGTGCAAGCAAAAAAACATGACATCGCAACGCGCCTTATGACGCAGCGAGATTTTCTTGTGGAGAATTTTCTTGAAGACCGCATCAACGCGCTGATGAAGACGGCCCTATCCCATGCCCAAAAACGCACGCTTCAAGAAGGAGCGCGGCGCCTGACTGATCCAAAAGAGATGGGCGTTTTATTCAAAGTGCTTTTGCTTGACGCCACCGGGAAACAGCCATGACCTTGTTTTTGACTCATCCCTTGCTTTGTGACCTTCCCCATGTGGGACACGCGTTCTTTACCCGCCAAGGCGGGGTCAGCAAAGGCGCCTTTGACAGCCTTAACGTCAGCACAACCTCGGCAGACGCGCGGGGCCACGTTCTTGAGAACATGACCCGCATTGCAAGCACCCTAGGCCTTGGTCCAGGGCGCCTTTGCTTGCCCCAACAAGACCATACCAATCAGGCTTTGTTTCTGGATTCCCCTTTTCCCTTAGAGCCTTTTGAGGCGCGCCCCATGGTTGACGCCCTTTATACGAGCGCGCGTGGTCTTGCGCTCAGCGTGAATACGGCCGACTGTGTCCCGATTCTCATTGCCCACAAAGAAAAACCCTTTGTTGCCGCCATTCACGCCGGCTGGAAAGGGGCGTTGTCAGGCATCGTTGAAAACACCCTTGACGCCCTAACACACCAAGGTTGCCCTGCCCGGGAATGTGTGGCAGCCCTTGGTCCATGTATTGCCCAAGATTCCTATGAAGTGGATCTTGCCGTGCGTGAGCCTTTTCTAACAAAGTCAAAAGAGAATGATCTTTATTTCAAAGAAAATCCTGAAAATCCATCCCGGTATCTTTTTAACCTTCCAGGATATGTGATGAGCCTTTTAAACAAGAAGGGCCTACTTGATGTTGCCGAGCCTCTAGGGAACACGTATACAAATCCAGGACTTTTTTTTAGCTGTAGGCGCTCTTTTCACGAACAAAATCCGCCTCCCGGCCAAAAACCTCTTTTTGGCTGTCAGCTTTCAGTCATTTGGCTGAAGTAAGGATATGACATGTTCAAGCATGGATGGGAAAAAGAGTCGCTATCCCCTCCCGGGGATAGCACCGTCAAAGGGCTCATTGAACGCCTATGTCCTAAATAAACTTTAGACTTCGTCACGCTTTTAAACGGGGGGCTTTCCCATTGGCATTACAAGATCATTTTGGACAGTACACCTTTTGTCTTGCGTCTTCATGACCGAAATGATCACACATGTGCCATGGAAACCGCTCTGCTTGGGAAAATTGAACACCTTATTCCTGTGCCCCAAGTCTTAAAAACCCTTTATATTCAACCGTATTGGTGCAGTCTTTTAACCTTTGAGCAGGGGATCACCCTCAGCGCCCTCTTGTTAAATGCCGCCGAAAGAAAAGACCTTTACGACCTAGCTTACCAATCAGGACGCCTTCTTTTATCCCTCCAGGCATGTCCCTATACATACGCAGGCTTTTTCAACGAAAAAGCCCAATTAGCAGCACCATTTTTGTCCGATGATTTGATTAACCATGGGCATGTGTGCCTTGAAAGTGATATTGTCCGAACCATCCTTCCCATAAAGCAGCAAGACCACTTGTCCTTTCTTTTCAAAGAGGGAAAGACACTTCTCGAGATCACGCACCCTCCTTCTCTTGTTCATGGCGATTTCGACCCAAGTAACATCCTAGTTCGTCTTGAGAAAGATGAGTGGCGAATCGGGGCTCTTCTTGATTGGGAGTACGCTCATGCAGGAACATACCTGCAAGATGCTGCCAATTGGCTTAGATGGCGCCATCACCTGCCCATAGACTATATGGCAGGTTTTTGCGACGCTCTTCAAGAAAAAGGCCTGCTCATCAACGAGGCAGATTGGCAAACGGCTGCCTTTTTAGACGTTCTGGCACTTTTAGATTTGCTGAACCGCACACGCCCTCACCAACTTGTTCGCGCGAATGCTCTTTGTACCCTCATAGAAGAGCGGCTCCAAGATCTTTGATGCGGTTTGTTAAATTCTTTGAATCAACTCTTGAACACTGGCTGACAAAAAGTCGATGAAAGATTGAACACGTCTAGAGCCCACCAAGTGATCGGGATAAATGCAATAGATATCTAGGTCCGGGCCGTCATACTCCGGAAGCACCTCCACAAGATCACTTTTAATTCTCAGGGGATTTTCAACAGCAAGAGCCGTTATGCCAAGCCCTTTGACCACAGCCTGATACAAGTCACTCACCACCAGAAAAGGCTCCCGGGGTTTATCAGGGGCGCGCCCCAAAGTTAAATGCCAACCTACCTGCCGGAAGGGTGAGAAATCCTGATCATAGGAGATGAGCTGGTGATGATCTAAATCCTCTGGGCGCGCTGGAAGGCCATATTTTTCTATGTAACCCTTTGATGCATAAAGTTTTAGATGAAATCGATACAAGTGCTTATACTTTAAATGGGGGGCGTTAGGAAGAAACGGAAAGATCGCCAGATCTACCTTTCCTTCTGAAAAATTGGGCTCACTGTCGACGGCCTTAACGTGAAGCCTCATTTGGGGATAACGCTCCAAGTAAGCCGGTAACATATCAAATAAAAGGCTTGACGCCCACCCAAAGGGTGCCGTTAACCGCAAAATGCCCCTCGGTTCACTGTCTTTATCTTTTAGATGGCGTTCGACGTTTTCCATCTCCACAAGGAATTTGCTTGCGAGTTCAAAGAGCATATGACCTTTATCGGTTAGCTCGAGTTTCCTTGGGTATCTGTGAAACAAAACGGATTTTAATTCGTGCTCGAGGGTGCTGATTTGGCGACTGAGGGCAGACGGGCTGAGGGGGATATCCGTATGGGTAAAGCTCTGCGCTTTAGCAACGTAATAAAAAAGCCTTAATCGGTCTAAGTTCATCCAAGACGCCTCACCCTGTTTTTTTAACGGTGCAAGCTCTTTTCACAAGAGCTTGCACAAGTATATCTAAGAAGTGGGATGCAGGATATTTTAAGAGGTTACTTAGCGCTAAAGCAGCTGAACCCAAAGCATCCTTTCTTTTTCTTATTTCCCTTATCACCTACAGAAGCAGCACCGCTTTGATCAGCTGTTGTGCCTGGATCTTTTTTAGAAGGGCCCTTACCATCGCCAGGCTTCATTTCAGGGCTTTCAATATCAGGGCCAGCAATGGGACTGTCTTTACGCTCATCAACGGCGGCCTTTGACCCACTAGACCCCCCATGGGAGCCTTCATGATCTGCGACAATGACGGGCGACGCAGATCCTCCAGGCTTTTTGTCATCCTCAAGTCCCTCGCTGGCATAACCCACGCCAGCACCACACACAACGCTTACAAGGATCGATAACTTTATGATTTTCTTCACGGTTGCCTCCTGGTTTTTCTAACACCCTCAGTATAGCTGAGCAAGCCAAGGAATCAAACCCCTTACCAGATGACAAAATTTAACCCCTCCTCTTCGCTAGAAATCTCACTTTTTCCCCACACCAAACATCCCTAAGTTTAAAGCCGCTGGTCTAACTTGCAATGTTGTCTTGATGATCGCTATCCTGTTTTGCCAAATAGCGCGCAGCCAAAAATCTGGCCTCCTGTTCGAATTCCTCTTTGTGGTCATGAAAAAACTGCGTGGTTATTTCTTTCATATTTTGCAAACTTTCAGCGCTGGCATCATCTAAAGTGATTTTCTTGAGCAGCACTGGAGACCATCTTGTGTACCCGCCTTTTCTGAAAACCCACTCCATAATATTGTGGGTTGTTTGTGTCGGTGCATTCAAAGCAATTTCAATCACGGCGGGCAGCCATTCAACCAGTCCCCAATGGGCTGCTTTTTTTCCGTCATACAACATGGGCGCGACGCCTGTTCCCACTGATATGACTTCCATATTTCTTTTTCTCAAACTGGGATGTAAAACGGACACTTGTGCCACTGCTGCTAAAACAGGGGCATTGACCCCCCCCATACCCCCATCGATAAAATAACCCTCCTGATACTTTTCAGATTTTTTTGATTTTTTATGACCCGATGCCAGCATCATGGGAGGACATCTACCCTCATCTTCGGAATCTTGCTCGCTCTCTACCTCTTCAAAAGCAGCATCATCACGTTTCACGGCCTCTTTAACGATTTTTTTCTCATGCTCTGGTCCCTCGGTATACATTCCCTTCATCATACTTTTTAGAAGACGTTTTTTTTGAGTTTTATCCAACGTGATATCAGGGTTCGAAAGAATATTCGACAAAATGGCCATACGCTCAAAATAAGTCGGTGCTGCTCCCGACGCCATGGCCGCCTCAACTGCTCCAACATCATAGTACGCGTCATCCGAATCCGCATAACTGGTAAAAAGGCGGGGCGCTGAGCCAGGAAGTTTATTTAACAATTCGTACGTTGTAATCATGGTCGGAACACAGGCATCTTTTAATTTAGCGTCTCCAAGGTAGGATGCAAGGGCTTCTCTCAAATTTTCATTTGAGTATTTTTCATCAAAAAGACCAAGGCCCGAGGTAATTTTCTTCAACCAGTTTCTGTGGAACATTTTGGCTGCTTGACCTTTTTCAAAAAACTCAAGCATGGTGGCTGTGTCGTATTGGGGGCGTTTATGGTTTGTTGGATCAGCTTTTGTGAGTACGGAAACTGCGATGGCTCCGGCCGATGTCCCTGAAACGAAGTCAAAGCACTCGATCAATCTGACATCTTTAAACTTGTCGTCCGTCTCTTTGAGAACGTTACGCACGTATTCTTCCAGAAAATTTAAAAGCAGCATGGTGATGTAGCCGCGCGCGCCGCCCCCATCCAAACCTAGAATGGCTCTGACCTCACGCATATCTCGTTCAACGGTTTGATTTTGCGTTGAGTCCGAAAGAGACAGGCCACGGATCAAAAGGCGTTGAGACTCTTGTGACGATGAAGACGCCGCAGAGCTTCTCCTGGAAAGCCCCGTGGAAGAAGACGCGTGTCCTGGCAGAAAAAGTTCTTGAGAGGTCGAGGGCGAAGTATGTGGCGTGGGGGGTAAGGACGGAGTAACGTCTGTGTTCAATGAGGACGCTTGATTGTCTGAGTTACCCTGATCGTAATCTTCAGACACAAGAGACGGCTTAGGGGCCTTTTCTTGTGCAATACCCATCTGAGTGGCATTTAATTGACCTGCGCCCAACAATAACGCCAGTGAAAAACCGTAAACTTGCTTTAACATCATCTCTTCCCCATCGCATGTTAAACACTTCATGCTAGAAGATATGTCGTTAATAAATGGTAAATCTTAAAAAGATAAAGAAAAGCAAATACCTATAAGAGAAAGGCTGTGGCAAGGCCAAGGAAAATGGCAAAACCAAAAATATCTGTAGAGGTTGTAATAATGGGACCCGAGCTGATCGCAGGATCAAGTTTAAACCGGTCAATGACGATGGGGACAAGGGCACCCGCAAAAGCCGCCCAAATCATATCAAGGAAAAGGCTTGCCGCAAGTACCATGCCAAGGGCAGAGTCCATGAGCCAAAGACTTGCAAGACCGCCACAGCAAATAGCAAATCCTCCCCCCACAATAAGCGCCACCCGCACTTCTTTGCCAACGGCGCGCCACGTATCCGTCTCACGCACGGCGTTGGTTGCCAGGGCGCGAACCATCACGGTTGTGACCTGCATCCCAAAACTCCCACTCAAATTGGCCCCAATGGGCATGAGAAAGGCCAGCGCTGTGATTGCCTGGATAGAGGGCTCAAAATAGGCAATGACAACAGCTGACACAAGGACGTCAAAGAGTGTCACGAGCAACCATCTGGTGCGCAAATAGGCCGTTGTGAGCACAGGGGCATGAAAGTCAGACTCTCCCACATTAGCCATGAGCAAAAGGTCTTCTTCGGCCTCTTCATCAATAACTGTAATGACGTCGTCAAAGGTGATCATCCCCACAATGCGGCCGTTTTCATCTACGACGGGGGCTGAAACGAGGGCGTATCTTCTGAAAAGATGGGCCACACGCTCTTGGTCTTCGGTCACTTGGAGAGGATGGATGTCCGTGCGCATCACATCGGAAACTTTTACATCCAAGGGGTTTTTGAGAAGGGATCCCACCGAGATCCCCCCAATGGGTTGATGACTTGGGTCGACGACGTAAATATCGTATAGATTATCGGAAACAGCCTCCATTTCCCGCACAAAGTCGATGGCCTCTGCCACCGTCCAGAAGGGCGGAACACAGACGATTTCCTGTTGCATCAAACGGCCGGCGCTGTCCTCAGGATAAGACAAACCCTCTTCTAGCAACGCACGGTCCCCAGCCGAGACCGAAGACAGAATGTCGCGCTGTTGGTCTTCATCGAGGTCGACCAAAAGATCAAGGGCATCGTCTGTATGAAGCTCTGCCATGACCGCCGCCACACCCGCAGGCCCCAAGATTTCAAAGACCTCTTCGCGCACGGACTCGTCGAGCTCAGAGACGACTTCAGCCGGCAGATCAAACTTAACGATGTCAAGAAAGGCCCTGCGGTCATCAGATGTGAGCGCTTCTAATAGATCCGCAACGTCGGCGGCGTGGTAGTCGGTCGCAAGACTGATCAACGCCTCATGATTGCCTTCTTCCAAGGCGTGAAGAGCCTGTCCCTTCAAGAAGGCTAGGGCCTCCGCTGGGTCTTCGGGAAGAGGTGACAGTTGCCGATCGATGACTTTATCCATGACCTACTAGTTTCTTTTCTTCTTGGCCTTCACAGCATCTTTGTGCATCTGCGACGGCCATGGCGGTATTATTGATGATACCACGGACCGTCACAGACGGGGTCAAAATATGCGCCGCGTGTTTTAGGCCGATCAAAAACGGACCAATGGGTTGCCCTCCTGCCACAGCTTTTAAAAGATTGAAAGCGATATTGGCAGCGTCAATACACGGCATCACAAGAAGGTTTGCCTGACCTGTGAGTTTCGAGTCTGGAAAGAGTCGGTGACGCAACCGCTCATCTAGCGCGTCATCGGCATGCATCTCACCTTCCACTTCAAGATCTGGATACCTCGCGTGGAGAATTCTCACTGTTTCACGCATTTTGATGGCAGAATGGGCATCTGTTGAGCCAAAGCTTGAGTGAGAGAGAAGGGCGATCTTTGGGTCAAACCCAAACTGACGCACTTGCTCGGCCGCGAGGGCCGTAATTTCAGCCAGCTCATAGGCCGAGGGGTTTTCATTCACAAAACCGTCGGTTAAAAAGAGCACACCTTGATCTAGTACCATAACACTCAAGGACGCCGTCACCCCTGTGTCTGTTGCAGGACCAATGAGCTCCATTACCGTCTTTAAGTGTCCTTGATAGCGCCCCACAGGACCACACAAAACGGCGTCAGCGGCGCCCATGGTAACCATCATCGCCCCAATCACCGAGGTATCAGTCCGGACAATGGTTTTGGCAAGGTCCGGTGTCACCCCCCGCCGTGCCATTTGTTTATAGTAGGCCTGCCAGTAGACGGGAAAACGGTGATCGTTTTCGGGGTCAATGAGTTCAAAGTCCACGCCAGGTTTTATGCGAAGCCCCATACGCTCGAGACGTGTTGACACAACGCGGGGACGACCAATAAGAATGGGATGAGCTAATTTTTCGTCTACGACAATTTGAGCAGCACGCAAAATGCGCTCGTCCTCCCCTTCCGTGTACACGACGCGTTTGGGGTCTTTTTTTGCCCTTACGAATAATGGACGCATGGCAAGGCCTGAACGGTAGACATGCTGGCTAAGGGTTTGTTTGTAGGCGTCCATATCTTTTATGGGGCGTGTGGCAACCCCCGTATCCATGGCGGCCTTGGCCACGGCAGGCGCCACCTCAATGACAAGGCGGGGATCAAAGGGCTTGGGAATGATATAGTCGGGTCCAAAGCGCATCTCTTCACCCTCATAGGCCCGGCTCACAACATCGGACAGTTCAGCTCTCGCAAGGGTTGCCAAAGCACGCACACACGCAAGCTTCATCTCTTCATTGATTTCTGTGGCGCCCACGTCCAACGCACCACGGAAAATGTAGGGAAAACACAAGACGTTGTTGACCTGGTTCACAAAGTCTGACCGGCCCGTGGCCACAATGGCGTCTGGGCGCACACGCTTTGCAAGCTCTGGATTAATTTCAGGATTGGGGTTGGCCAAAGCCAAGATGATGGGGTTAGGGGCCATGGACTTGACCATGTCTTCGCTCACAATGTCACCCGTGGAAAGACCCAAGAAAATGTCGGCGCCCTTCATGATCTCACCCAGGGTGCGTGCAGATGTTTTTTGGGCATAAAGGGCTTTGGACGCATCCATATTTTCACGCCCCTCGTACAGCACACCTTTAGCGTCGGCGGCAAAAATATTCTCGCGCCTAAGGCCGAGTTCTTCTAAAAGCTCAATACAGGCAATCCCAGCCGCCCCTGCCCCAGACACCGCAAGTTTGACTTTGGTGATGTCTTTCTTAATCAGATGCAGCCCATTTAAAATTGCGGCGGCAACAATGATGGCCGTTCCATGCTGATCGTCATGAAAAACAGGGATCTTAAGGCGTTTTTTTAGTTCTCGCTCAATCTCAAAGCACTCTGGGGCTTTAATATCCTCCAGATTAATGGCGCCAAAAGTTGGCGCCAGACTCACAATAATATCAATGAGTTTTTGGGGATCTTTTTCATCAATTTCAATATCAAAAACATCGATATTCGCGAACTTTTTGAAAAGAACCGCCTTTCCTTCCATGACAGGTTTGGCCGCCAAAGGACCAATATCCCCAAGACCCAGCACAGCTGTCCCATTGGTGATAACAGCCACTAAATTACCGCGAACCGTGTAAAGGGAAGCTGCTGTGGGATCTTGTTCAATTTCTTCACACGCGGCTGCCACACCCGGAGAATAGGCAAGGGAGAGATCTCGTTGGTTTGCTAAGGGCTTTGTCGCCGCAATGGTGAGTTTGCCCGGCGTTGGACCCTGGTGGTATAAAAGCGCGCTTTTTCTAAAATCGTCTTTGGACATCCTTGTGCCTCTTAAGAATTCTTACTAACGCGACCTTAGCACATGCTTTTGAGGCTTCGAAGAGGGATCGTAAAGAAAAAACATCTCTTTTTTGACAAGCAAGACCCTTTAGCGGGCACCTTCTAAGGAAGGACCAACACTGCTGGCGCTCACATCCCATGGGGCACAGCAGCATAGTTCCATTAATGCAACAAGCATCAGCAAGTTAAAAAACTTCAGCAGCCTTTAAAATACCATCAAATTTTTCCGGGATAAGGCTTGCCCCGCCCACCAAAAGCCCGCCCACAAAAGGAAGCCCTAAAATCTCAAAGGCATTGTCTGACGTGACCGATCCCCCATAAAGAATGGGCTTTGCCCCTTCCCATCCAAGTGAGGTCAAAACCTCGAAGATATGGGCGTGGGCATTTTTGATCTCATCCATGGCTGGCACCTTGCCTGTGCCGATGGCCCAAACGGGCTCGTAGGCCACCACAACGTTTTTTTCTTTTAGGTCATGGGGCAGGCTTCGAGTCAACTGGCGCGTGAGCACCTCATGTGTTTTGCCCTTGGTGCGCTCGTCCAACGTTTCCCCAATACAGACGATAGGGGTCATACCACTTGAAAAGACTTGTATACTTTTTTGACAGACCATGGGGTCATTCTCACGGTGGTTTGTGCGCCGCTCTGAATGTCCCACAATAACGTAGTGGCACCCCGCGTCTTTGAGCATCAAAGCGCTCACATCGCCTGTGTGCGCACCCATCGCCTCGGCCGCGCAGTCCTGGGCACCAAGCTCGAAGCCAATTTCTAAAAGACGTCCCTGCACAAAAAGGAGCTGTACAAATGACGGGCACACAACCACGTTGGCAGCCCTTTTTTTCACGCCCCAATCCTTTGGCCAAAAGGCGCACCACCCGCGTGCTTCCTCTAGGGTCATGTTCATTTTCCAGTTAGCAACGATCAAGGGACGGGTCATGGGCACACTCTTTAGCTCAAGAAGCCCCCATACTGGGGGCCTAGTGTTTGAAGAAACCTAAGAGTTTTTCTTGCGACGGGTCGTTGTCACAACCTTGGGGCTTTGTTTTTCATCACCTGCAGCATCCTGTTCTTCTTTGGGAGAACTATCTTCGTCTTCTTGGGACACGCTCTCTTCACCCTTCTTTCCAGCGGTCGGCCTCACAGGCTCCGTCTTTGATAGAACTTGGGAAACTGCGCCGCGTTGCACCCGCACGCGCACGTCTTCGGCAATTTCCAAGACGACTTCTTCGTTGCTGACAATTTTATGAACGGTACCAAGGATCCCCCCGCTTGTGACCACACGGTCTCCTCGCTTAAGGGCGGCGATCATGGCTTGACGTTCTTTTTCACGCTTTTGGTTGGGGCGCAAAATCAAAAAATACATAAGCGCGAAAATAGCAATAAACGGCACAAACTGCACAATGGCACTTGGAGCCCCTGCCCCTGCATCCGCTTGTGCTGCAGGAATGGCCAAGAGTAACCCTAAAAATCCGAGTGGCTTTAACATCGATAATCGCTCCTTACAGCAAACATGTTATGGGTAAAAGATGAAGGTCACTGTAGCCAAAAGTGAAAGGCTCAGCAAGTCTGTCATGGAGGTTTAATCCCTTTTCTCTGGCTCGTCTGGGATTAAAGCTTGCACTTTTTCTGCCAAAAAGGCATAGTCCGCATTGGGATGGATTTTTATACATATGTGATGTCGAGCTCTCAGCAAAAAGGGATGCCCCTTGCCCACCAACAAGCCCGGTGCGCAAGACTTGCCCTTGTTCAAGCCTTTTTTCAAGTGAATGCCACCAAAGAAATTCCTGCCTTTGTCCGGGAAGAATTTCTTACTCACCGGTTAAACAGCCGCGATGATTATCCCGTTGAGCCAAATGCGTCCCTTTTTACCACCGTTTTTGATGTATTTTCCAAAGAACGCGACGCCATTGATACGCTTTTGCAAGAGCTTTTGCCCGAAGGATCCGAGCTTCACAAACACGAGCCTGTCCTTATCGCCATTTTGCGCGCAGGCAGCGCCGAGCTCATGACGCCCCATCCCTTTGCCCCTGCCCCCGTTGTCATTGCCGAATACGTGAATCTGACCCGAGGGTTTTGCGGCGACAAGCAAGCGTCTTTCACCAACGGTCTTTTGGATCAAGTGGCAAGACGCCTTAACCGCCCCCTTACCAAAGAGTAACGCCTCAATAGGGGCGCGAGGGCTGAACCATCAGAAAGAACCCCCTTTTTCCTTGATTTTTCCTTCTTAATATTGAACATCTTAGCATATTGTTGGCAATTTTTTTTCCAAGAAAAGTTGACCTTTCACCTGTCAACTCTCATATAACCCTTGTTGCCCAACCCTAATGAAAGTTGAAATAGCCATCATCATGAAAACACAGCCTCTTCTTAAGACTTATTTTTCTTTACTTTACTTTGCTTTACCTTTCTTTACTTTACTTTTCTTTAACGCGCCACTTGTCCTGCAGCCTTTGACCAGGTCCCAGAGCTCGATTTAACAAGCCTTCACTCCTCTCCCACGATCACACTGCCTGAAGATGAATACTCTATGTTAATCAGCCCTAAAACAGAAGAAGTTTACGGCCCCTCTTTTGATAAACTCCCTGCAGAGCGAGTTCTTAGTATCCTGGACTTTCTTGATCCAAAAAGCTTGCTATCCCTTTCCCGAACTTGTTCAGCGTTTAGGGATTTGGTGGAAAATAAATTCCAAAAGGATTTTGCGCGCGCCGCTAAAAATGCGCCAGACGCCCCTCTTGACCCTATTCGTCTTAAGAAAGACTTTGTGGCCACTTTAAAAAAAGAGCAAAACGCCTTTTATACGGACACCTTCGTCAATCCTAGCAAGGGATGGAGCGAGGAAAATCAGCTTTGTCTTGAGGCTGTCCTGCCTTTATCACTCTTAAAGAATGCGCCCCAAGTTCCCCTTGACCAAGTGCTTGAGGCCCTCGAGGCTGCCCCTAAAGACGCTTCCCCGCTAGTGAGATTTTCCTCAATTTATAAGCAAGACGCCCCCAAATCTACAACCACCATCGTCTTGACGGCATATGAGTTCAATCGTTTCAATAAAGATCTAAATGATTTTCTTGCCCATAACCCAGAATGCAGCGTTCATCTGGTCCTGGGGGACGCTCCCTATACTCATTTTGGGCAATTCTCTATGCCACAAAAGGATATGGCAGAAGTGCGCCGTCTGATTGTGTCGGATCCAAGGGGCACTGTCACAAAATTAGTGATGCATTCCTTTCCGTCCATCAGGGACTGATCTCTTTTGAAGCAAGAAGCTTTCCTAAGCTGACAACCTTGGGATTAAGCTTTTGTGCTATCTGTTTGGATCTAGAGTCTGTTGACATCAAAGGCTTTGCCGCTCTTAAAAGCATCGGCAGGAATTTCTTTTACGGGTGCTCAAACCTTCAAAATGACACCAAAGAGGCCATCCGCGCGCAGCTTACCGCCTGCGCGATCGAGTGGCGATAATCAAGAACGACGGCGCGCCTTGACACAAGAGGCGTGCCTGCTCTCTAATGCCTTTCATTATTACCCTAGCGAAAGGTGACATAGCCATCAGCATGAAAACACGCACTCTTTTTAGGGCTACCTTGTCTTTTTTGTTTTTTTCGGTTTCGTGCCCTGGGGCTTTTGAGCCTACTCTTGAACTCGACATTCACGCCCTTCCTATACCGCGCCTGCCAAAACGTTCCCTGACGAGCTTGAGATGAAAGTTCTCCCTTCCGCGCCGCCGCAGGATTTGGGCCCATACTTTAGCCTCCTTCCCCACGAGAGAATGCTTGATCTCGTAAGCTATCTTGACACGAAAAGTCTTCTTGCTTTTTCACAAACCTGCAAAACTATTGATGACCTTGTGGGGCACTCTGCCAAAAAAGACCTTACCCACGCGATACAAGACTGCTGGAACGTTTTTTATGAACCTGCGCGCCTTAAAAAAGGGGCTTTAAGCGCCTTGAAAAATGACGGTTACGCGTTTTTACCACCCGGCACCCCTTTACCTCTGGGGACTCAACCATTGGACTCTTTAGAAAGTCTAGCTTTTTTTAATCAGATATTTAGCACACACAAAGAGAACCTGATTGACGCAGACCTTTTATGCCTTGGCGCCGTGTGTCCCTTGGCCCTTATGAGCAATAACAGCAAAGCACATTTTGCCAACGCACTGGAGGCTCTTAAAAAAAGCCTCCAGAACTCTTTCCACTTATCAGGTTTCAGGCAACGCTTGACTCTAAATGTCTTCAAGTGGCTTCAACATTTGTCTTGACGGTCTCAGAACTTAAAGCCCACAAGGACGCCCTCGGCGCGCACCTTGCCCACAACCCCGAGCACCGCGTCCACTTGATTTTAGGGGACGGCGCCTTTATGGAAAAAGGCGCTCTTTCCATGACGAGTGAAGACCTTCCTGATAATCTTTGTCACCTAATCTTGTCAGACCCGGCAGGATGCGTCCACACAATTGGGCAAGGCTTTCTTATATTCCACAAAGACTTAGCAACCGTTGATATAAAGGATCTGCGCGCTGTCACGTTGATAAAAGGATTTTTTCTTTCCGAGTGTAAGAATCTTGTAGAGTGTAATCCAAGGGGTTTGACATCTCTTAGCACCATTGAGCGTAGTTTTCTTGAACGGTGCCCCAAACTCAAAGGTTTTAGGACAAGAAGTTTCATCTCTCTTACGCGATTGGGGATCAGAGCCTTTGGTGATTGCACCTCCCTGGAAACCTTTGATCCAACAGGATTGAACGCCCTCACAAGCCAGATAGCCTTATTTCTTCAAGGGTGTACCGCACTTCATGAAACAGAAAAAGAAAAAATCCGCGCGCATCTCGCGGCCCGTGGTATCGAGTGGCAATAACCATACAGACGGCGCGCCTGCTCTCTTTCTGGCCTAAAGCTATGGTCTTGTAATGACAGAACCTTTCTATAAAGGCAATCATAGGTTTCACAGATTTCATCACAAAAATATTGACTTTATTTGACAAATAACTTTTACATGAAAGAATTCTTAATCTAACGAAAGTTGAAATAATCTCTATCATGGAAAAACGTCCTTCTAATAAATCGCTCTACGTTTTCTTTTTTAATCTTTTGCTTTGTACCCCCCTCTTCTCTACGCCCCACGATCCAGGTGAAGACTCCCAAACCAAGATATCTGTGCCCTTTGCTGAGCCCCAAGGTGGGGCAGATCTTACCTTAAGCATTCCAGATGAAGTTTTATGCGACGTTATGTCTACTCTCAAAAAGAGCAAACATCTGGCCCCCCTTCCCATGGTCTGTCAAAGATGGCATCAGCTTCTTGACGCTGAAACGTGTCATACCTTGCGACAAAAGGCCCGCACCCCCGACAGGGGGCAAGAAACATTCCTCAAGCGTGCCACCAGAAAACTAAAGACGCTATTTCAGCAAGTCCTTAAAGAAGAGTCGTATACCTATCTTCCTAAAAAACTTCAAAAGCATCTTCACGGTGAGACAAAGATCTTCTCGCTAGAGCTTTTGGACCAAAACACCTTGCAGCGTCTGTATGATAAAGTTTTTGAAAGGAGCCCTTATGAGGTATCGCAAGATGATAAACTATGCTTGGAAGCTTATCTGCCTGTTGAGCGTATCGCCCTTTTCAACACAAAGCCCCAAACCCTTAAAAAGGTATGTGACGGCTTTAGGCCTACCTCTTCTTTTTTATGGCGCCCCCACAGGGAGGTAACACAAGATGAGCTTGACGCGTTAAAACAGACCCCCCATACCTTGGTCGTCACACAAACAGAACTCGTCACACAAAAAGCACGTCTCGAGGAACTGCTAAGGCACAACCCCGAGCACCGATTACATCTTGTTCTAAGCTTGGATCTTTATGTTGATGATGAGGGTAACGCCCTTTCCATGAAAAGTGAAAATCTGCCCCTGGGCTTGCAGCATCTGATTTTGTCGGATCCCAAAGGCGCTGTACAGTCAATCGATCCGAAATTTCTTTCTCACCACCCAACCCTCAAAACCTTTGAAGCACGACACTTTCCGGCGCTTAAGCACATTGAGGGCGGATTCTTAAGTCACTGCAAGAATTTAACCCAGTTTGATGCCCCTGGTTTTGAAAACGTTATTTATATTGGGCTGAGCTTTCTGTCTGGCTGCACAAGGTTAAAAGAATTTGATAGCAAACCCTTTGTGAGTGTTCGGGAAATCGGGCACTACTTTCTGACGAAATGCACGGACTTAACCACTTTTAGGGCGCGCGGCTTTATCAATCTCCAAAAAGTCGGGCACTGCTTCCTCACAGGCAATACGTCTCTTGTTGTTCTAAAGACAAAAGGATTCACCAAACTAAGGCAAGTCGGTCACTACTTCTCTTCTGGATGCACATCCCTCCCAGACATTGACTCAAAAGGATTGCGCGCTTTGCAACAAGTTGGAAGCGATTTCTTTGCTGGATGCATAAGTGTTAAGCATTTTGACACAACACCTTTTTTACAGTTGCAGATGATAGGCGAGTATTTACTTTCAGGATGTCTCACCCTCGAGCGCATCGAGCCCCAAGGACTTAGCAACGTCAAAGAATTGGGACCAAAAGCTTTTTACAACTGTCCTAACCTTTCGCCTGCCGAAAAAGAAAAACTCCAGCGGTGGTTCGAGACTTATGATATTTTGTGGCCCTAAAAATAAACAGGGTTTTATATTCTTATGTTTTCTGCTCTTTTGCGTTGTCAAAGATCTTCTGACCTGCGTATAAGAGCAGACCTTCTTACACCTCCAACGAAAGCTGACATAGCTATCATCATGAAAACGCATTCTCTTTTTAAGACTGCCTTCTCCTTTTTGTTTTTTTCGGTTTCGTGCCCTGCAGCTTTTGATCCCGCCCTTGAGCTTGACACTAGCGCCGTTCCTAGCGCGCCTGCCATAACGTTCCCTGACGCGCTTGAGGTGAAAGATCCCCCTTCCGCGCCGCCTCAGGATTTGGGGCCATATTTTAGCCTCCTTCCCCACGAGAAAATGCTTGATATCATAAGCTATCTCGACGCAAAAAGTCTTTTTGCTTTCTCACAAACCTGCAAAACCATTGATGACCTTGTGGGGCACTCTGCCCAGGGCAATCTCAAACAAGTCACATACGATCAATTTGATACTTTTTATGAACCTGCGCGCCTTAAAAAAGGGGCTTTAAGCGCCCTAAAAAGTGAAGGTTGCTCGTTTTTAGCGCCCGGCACTCCTTTACCTCAAGGGGCGCGACCATTGGACTCTTTAGAAAGGCTAGCTTTTTTTAATCAGATATTCAGCACGCACAAAGAGAACCTGATTGATGCAGATCTTATGTGTCTTGATGCCGTGTGCCCCCTGATCCCTAAGGAATATTCCCCCGAAACCACTTTAAGCAAAGCGCTTGTGTTTCTTGAGAGAAATGCCTCACAGCCCTTTCCCTCAGTCCGTTTTTCAGAAAATCTTGATCCCAAAAGCCTGCAACGTTCTTCAACGCTTGTATTGACAACCTCAGAACTTAAAGCCCACAAGGACGTCCTCGGCGCACACCTTGCCCACAACCCCGAGCACCGCGTCCACTTGATTTTAGGGGACGGTGCCTTTATGGAAAACGGCGCTCTTTCCATGACGAGTGAAGACCTTCCTGATAATCTTTGTCACCTGATCTTGTCAGATCCGGCGGGACGGGTCACAAAGATCAACGACAGTTTTCTGCAATCCCATGCCTCACTCACAACTTTTGACACAAGAGGTCCCCTGGCTGTTAAAACGGTGGGAAAGTTCTTTCTTTTTTATTGCACAGCCCTCAAAAGTGTTGATACAAGAGGATTTACAGCACTTACAACCATCGACAACTCCTTCCTTTCTTTCTGCACAGACCTCGAGCGCTTTGACACAATAGGCCTCACAGCCCTCAAATATGTGGACAGTTATTTCCTCTCGAATTGCAAAAACCTAAATACCTTTGAGACAACCCCTCTCACCGCGCTTGAAACGGTAAAAGACTGCTTTCTTTTTTATTGCACAGGCCTCGAGCGCTTTGATCCAAGAGGCTTTATAGCTCTTAAAATGGTGGAAGGAAAATTCCTCTGTGGATGTTTTCAATTACCTGAAACAGAAAAAGAAAAAATCCGCGCGCAGCTTGCCGCCCGCGGCATTAAGTGGCAATAACCATACAAACGGCGCGCATTGACACGAGGGGTATTTTTTAATGTTAAAAAAGTTGACATTCTGTGGGTCAATCCCCACCTAAACCATGTTGATAAACCCTAATGAAAGGTGACATAGCCATCATCATGAAAACACGCCCTCTTCTTAAGACTTCTTTGTCTTTACTTCTCTTTACTGCTACCACCTGCTTTGCGTCCTTTCATGACGCTCGTGACGCGGACACAGACCCCCTTCAAAGAGTCTCCATATTTGGCTCTACCAATGCCCTTGACCTGAAAGACGTCAATGCCGCGCCGTCACTCAACTTTGGGCCCATTTTCAACGCCCTGCCCAACGAAGTAATCTTAAATATCATAAGCTACCTGGACGGAAAAAGCCTTGTTTCTTTGTCACAAACCTCTACGGCTTTTGACAACCTTGTGGGTGTTTTCACTCGGCAAACTGTCGACCAAGTCAGACGTAATACCACCCACCTTTATCATGATCTCACATGTTTAAAAAAAGGCGTTTTAAGCGTACTCAAAAATGACGGTTTTGTATTTTTGCCGCCAGCTGTCCCTTTACCAGCAAATACTCGGCCCGCAACTCTTTTTGAGAACACACTCTTATTTAATCGGTTTTTTAATTTGCAACGTGAGGCCCTAAGCGACGCGGATCTTTTGTGCCTTGAGGCTGTCTGTCCTTTGGCTTTCTCTGAGGGCGACACCCCGATAGAGCTCACCAAAGCCCTCGACTTTATCGACAGAGACGCGGCAGATCCCTTGCCCTCTGTCCGCCTTCAAGAAAACCTTGAGGCCACAAAAACACAAAGCGCTGTCACTTTTGTCCTTACGTCCGCAGAGCTGATAACGCACAAAGAGGCCCTCACCGCGCACCTGGCTAAAAACCCCGAGCACCGTCTTCATCTCATTTTAGGTGATGGCATTTTTGAGCAAGACGGAACGCTGTCCCTCAGCAAAGAGGACGTGCCTGACAATTTGCGCCATCTCATTTTATCAGACCCCAGGAAAACTGTTATAACAACAGGTGAAGGTTTGTTGAAAGGGCACCCTTCTCTCACGACTTTTGATGCGAGAGATCTCTCATGCTTGACGGTCTTAGCATTTGATTGTCTTTCTGAATGTAAGGATCTCACGCACATGGAGACGAGAGGTCTAACAAGCGTTCAGTGGATCGGGTATTACTTTGCTATTAATTGCAAGAATTTCAAAACCATCAATCCAAGAGGACTTATCTCCATAGCACCCATCGCGGCTCGGTGGTTTGTTAATCAGGCATGCGGTAAAAGCACAGGAGACGACTATCAAAAAGTCATGTCCTTCTGGGCAAGACGCGGCATTCAACCCCCACGCCGTTAAACATCACTTAATCTTCCCCCCTTTGCGGTTCGTTGCTAAGGGGGAAGATTACCCAAATACACAAGCGCTGAGCCTACCATTTGAACCTCTTCGTTGGCAGAAAAGATGACGAACCGCGTAGGCGTTGTTGTACGGCCAAGTGGTTGCAATAGAAAACAAAGGAAACACCCTTGAGAAAGGGGATAAATGCAACCATCTTGATAGTCCACTTCGCGTGCCTCCTGTTAAACCTCACTCCTCTTTACGTCACCGAAGAAAAGAAATCAGGCGGCGCACTTTTTTAGTGTCAATAAACTTGCCCTTTCACCTATCAACTCCTATATAATCCTTGTTCGTCAACCTTAATGAAAGTCGAAATAACCATCATCATGAAAACACGCTCTCTTTCTTTTTTCTTTTTCATCATTCTTACTCGTTTTGTGATGGCCTGTGATGGTCCAATCCTCGTCTGTGAAGAGGCAGATTTTTCAGCCCTGGCGCAAAGTCCTGCGTCACCATATTCTTCTTTTTCAGAAGAAAGAGAGCCTACCTTCGAGCGCTTTATCTCTTATTACGATTACGCTGAGGATACGTTCGCAGACCGTCTATGCTGGCAAGCCTATGGCCCCGAAATGTCTTTAGAAAGTGAGTCTCCTGAAGCTCTAAATTTTTCTGTTACTTTTCAAAAGACTGAGATAGAGGCTCCTCTTGTTCGGTTTACCCCGGATCTTCAACCCCACGATCTCGCCGTGCCCCACACGGTGGTCTTGAGCGCTGCAGAACTGCTGGCACACAGGGACTTTCTTGGGACGCATCTTGCCCATAATCCCGAACACCGTATCCATGTGGTCTTAGGCGACGGCCCCTTCATTGACGGCGATCGTCTCATCATGAAAAAGGATGATCTCCCCAATGGGCTTCGGCATCTCGTTTTGTCGGATCCTAGGCACCTTGTTAAAGTTATCGACCGTGGCTTTTTGATCGGGCACGAAACTTTGACAACCTTTGACCCTTTAGGTCTTGATCAGGTACATGTGATTGATGCGGGATTTCTTTATAGTTGCCTCCGTCTTACAAAAGTTAATATAGAAAGGTTCGTCAACCTTAAGATGATAAGCGCCTACTTCATTGGAATGTGTAAAGATTTACTTACAGAAGAAAGAGAAGCAATAAAATCTTTTCTAAAATCAAAAAACATTGCCCATTAACCTTAACAGGAAAGCTTAAAGCGGTGACAGGAAAGATGACGCGCCGCCGCCGAGTTGTTATACTGCCAAGAAGCCGCGGTCGACAAACAAAGGAAACACCTGTGAGGAGGGTCACGAAAGCAAAAGTTCTGACATCCTTTTTCGTGTGCCTTTTCTTAAGTGCAAGCGTCCTTTATGCCGCCGAAGAAAAAAAATCAGACGGCGCTTTTTCGCCTCTGGTTCAGAACTTTATCAATTTCCCGCCCTTTTTGATTCCCGTCATTCAAGACCGGCGCGTGGTCACGACCTACGCCATTACCCTGGTCATCGAAACAGTCACCGCCCACGACGCGGTCGAAATCTACCCCTTTGTTCCGCGCCTAACAGATGCCCTTTTAACGGATATGTATACTGTTTTTTGCCTTGCCTGGTCACCGGACACCCGTGTATTTCTCAAAGACCTCAAAACAAGATTACTGGGTGTTGCCCAAAAAGTTGCTGGCAAGAAGCACATAAAAGCCGTACTGATTCAATCATTTCAAGAGCAAATACATAAATAATGTAAAGAAAAAATCACGATTACTTTATACGCTTATTAATTAAAATTTAACTAATCTATTTTAGAATAAAATAAGATTGCAAAGGATTACGTGGAGGCTCACGTGAAAGACGTCTATTTTGAAACGGTGATGCTCATTGAGCGTCTGCATCGTTTATTCCTGGAAGTCATCAAAGGCGAACTGGACCGGATGAAGATACATGACATTAGCAATGTGCAGTGCTTCATTTTGTATAATATCGGAAAAAGCAGACTGACCGTCGGTGAAATTTCCAACCGCGGCTATTACCTTGGGTCCAATGTGACCTATAACCTCAAGAAAATGGTGGAAAGTGGGTATATTCACCAGGAACAGTCACCCCATGATAAACGTTCAAGCCATATTCAACTCTCTCCAAAAGGGATAGAACTTTTTGAGAAAATTGATGCGCTTTTGCGGGAGCACACTAAAAATATGCGTCACAATGGTCTCATGGAACAAGAAATCAAGACAGTCAAAGGGCTTTTACAACGCTTAGAAGCCTTTTGGAACTTCGTCTCAACCCACGACGGACGGCCTCTTTTATAAGATTTTCATCCTTGTCAAACAAAGACGTGCAGCACTTATTCTCAAACGGGATAAGTTCTTTTTCCTTTTCGCGTAGGCAGTTTAAATGGCTTTGACGAGCACGCCTATCCTTTATGAGGAGGGCAGTCTTTGTCACACTGCGCTCTTTCTCTTTTCATTCTCTTTTATACTCTGGGTTTACGGTTCCCCCTGAGAAACATTGAGCAAAACACTATTTCTCAAGCGCAACAAAAAATAA
>JAJTHL010000037.1 GCA_021298595.1 Alphaproteobacteria bacterium
CAGCCTAGACGAAGACGATCCCCTTATGCGTTACCTCAAGGGGGCCGGCGCCAACATCAAGGTGATCGAGGACATCGACCGCCACTGGCGCACGGTCACCAAAGGCCTCAGCCCCACGGTCATTGCCGTTTACACCATTGTGATGACGTGTATCACAGGACCAGCCTCCTCAGCGCTCAGTGCCATGATGCACGCGGCCGCACGCTGCGTGGACATTCTTCTGATGAACGGGCTCGTCAACCATGACGGCAATATCTTCAAAGCAACTGGGGATATCTTCAAGTCAGAAAATCTGAAAAAGATTGCGGTCGCGGGGGCAGCAGCCGGCCTGGGTCATGCCATGCTCGATGGCATTAATGAGCTGTTACCTGACGCCCACGCGGGTGCGAACGCCGTTGCAGGCGGCGTCCAAGCAGGGCAAGCCGCCCAGCAAGCAGCCGCAGGCGTGAACTACCTCGTCGAGGCCAAAAAGGTCCTGGCAACCCTTCTGACCCAAATCCCCATCGAGATGGCCTTTGAAGGAAAAAGCCTTGCCGAAACCCTCAAGGGCACCATCCGCATGGCGGCGGGCGCTCTCATGGCAAGTGTGGCCACCACCCACGCGTCTGGCTGGCATGACAAGGGGCTGACGGGGGATCTTCTTCACACCACCTTAAATGTTACCATTGGGGCCATGTCCTCGGCGGTGTCGGGGGGTGATGTGGCCTGCGGGGCGCTCGGTGCCCTCATGGCGCAGTATGCTGGCCAGGCGTTAAAGGATCACTTTGGAAAGGATCTGACCGAGCGGCAAATGATCGCGATCGTCCAGTCGGGGGCGGCGATCTTTGCGGGAATGCTGGGGAAGAACCCCAGTGAGGCCGCGGCGGCCGCCCTTGTGGTGATGGAGTGTGATATCCTGCGCGCCCGCGGCCCCAGCGCCGAGGAAATCGCTGAGGAAGAACGCAAAAAAGAAGAGGCCCGCAAAAAGGCCGAGGAAGAACAAGCAGCAGCCGAGGAAGCTGCCCGCCTTGAAAAGCGCCGCCTTCAAGACGAGGAAATTGCTCGTCAAAACGAAAAGCTGCGCATTGATAAAGAAAAGCTCGCCGCCCAGGAACAAGAACGTGCGGCCGCCCAAAAGCGCGCCGCCGAAGAGGCTGCCCGTCAACCCCAAGTGTCGTACACACAAGACGACTACCGGGATATGGTGAACGAGGCATACGGGATCAATCCCACTCCGGTGGTTCTCCCACAAGACCCGCGCGCACAAGTACAAAATCAACTGCAAGAGCTTGGTCTAGGTGACGACTTTGGTATGGAACCTGGATATCACCATCCAGGCCCTTCACTAGATTTGCACGTGGGGTCACTCCTTGTGAACGGCTTGAAAAATGGCGTGGATTGGCTTGGGGATCAGGCTATTTCTTTGATTCATAAAAAAGACTTAGGACGCCGTCCCCGCTCGCACAGCGCCAACGCCCGCATGGCAAAAGGCGCAGATGCTGTTAATAAGGTTGCACAGGACCCCCTTGGAGAGTCTTTGAGTCCCCAAGACGCACAAAACCGCTCACGCCGAATCAACCAAATGCGCCACGAACAGGTTCGACGTTTCCAAGAGTCCCCGTGGGAATTTATGGATATGCCTCACCCCAACGCTGGCCATGCGTTGTGTGAGGCCGGCTTAGACGTCGCAAAGAAGGCCGCCCCCGTTATTGCACCCGTAGTGGAACCGATCCTTGGGTTTGCGGACGGAGTAGGTGACGTTGCGCTACATGGAGTCGGTGTCGTTGGGCGCGTTGGCTTTGAGTTGGCAGGGTATGAACAAAACGTCGCTAAACGCGCTGGCCAGGCGGTCGGCAATGGGATCGATGGGGCACTTTTGTTTGTTGGTGGGGCGGGCGCCATTCGAAAAGGGGGCAAGGCGTTTCTTGCCCTGAAAAAAGCCGAGCGTGCGGCGGGCGGCCTTGAGATGGGTGCAGCCGGCAGGCACCTCGCGCAAAAGGGCCACCACGCCGGTGACATCGTCGAACACGCTGGCAAAGCCTTCCCCCAGGGCGCGAAAAAAGTTGCTCACAAGGCAGACGACGCCCTGAATAAGGCACCTTATCACCCCAGAAAAATGGAAGATCATCTTAAAAAGGTTAATCCTGATCAAAAGGTCGTGGCCCATAATATCCCCGCGCCTCATCAGCCCAACGTCAAGCTTGCCGATGGCCATCACCAAAAGAGATTTATGGTGAATGGTGGGGAACAGCTCATAGTCTTTAACCAAAGAGGATTTCCCATCTTTGATGCTCATGCCATCTGTGAAATGCGCATTCCTATCGATGTGGCAAATCAAGCAGGAAAAGGAAAAGCACATATGCGAGCCGCCACAAAACAACTCCAGGCAGAGATCGATGCTGGGCGTATTGCGGCCGATAAATTTACACCAGAACAATTGGCAGCGATACGAAAAGGAAAACCCAATATTCCTGATCTCACATGGCACCACCATGAGGATTTTGCTAGAATGCAACTAGTAGGTAGAGAAGTTCATGACAAAGTTGGTCACGTAGGCGGTCTTCATATGTGGCAAAAGGAGTTGAAATAAAGTGTCAGAAAATACCATGGAGTGGGTATATCCAAAAGCAGGCGCAAAGGAGGAAGATATCCAGGCGTTTTTGTCGAAAATTACCTATACGTTGCCACAACCCTTCATTGACTTGATGAAGGTCTGTGATGGGGGAATGCCTATCATAAGTGCTTTCAAATACGAAGATAATCATTTTGGAGAGATCGAATGTGACCTTGGCTCTTTTCTTAGTTTTGAAAGACGTATAGATGGGTTATGGAGGCTTTTTACAGACCCTCCAGAATTCTTTCCTGAGGGTATTTTAGCTTTTGCCGTCACGGGGAACGGCGATTACATTTGCTTTGATTACCGGACAAACCCTACATCTAACAATCCTCCTGTGGTTTATTGGAGTCATGAAGCATCCACAGAAGAAAGCATTTCTTTTATTGCAAAAACCTTCGATGATTTTATGGATATGCTTTACGAAGACGAGGATGATGAATAATCTTCCTCATACCTGAAATGATTTCTTAAAAGGGTCGCAACGTTGCGGCCCTTTTCTTTCGGAAGTTCTAGGCGGAGACGTTGCCTGCGGGGCGCTCGGTGCCCTCATGGCGCAGTATGCTGGCAAGGCGCTTAAATCGCACTTTGGAAAGGATCTGACCGAGCGGCAAATGATCGCGATCGCCCAATCGGGGGCGGAGATCTTTGCGGGGATGCTGGGCAAAAACCCCAGTGAGGCCGCGGCTGCAGCCCTTGTCGTGATGGAGTGCGATATCCTGCGCGCCCGTGGCCCCAGCGCCGAGGAAGAACGCAAAAAAGAAGAGGCCCGCAAAAAGGCCGAGGAAGAACAAGCAGCAGCCGAGGAAGCTGCCCGCCTTGAAAAGCGCCGCCTTCAAGACGAGGAAATTGCGGCCCAAAACGAAAAGCTGCGCATCGACAAAGAAAAGCTCGCAGCCCAGGAACAAGAGCGCGCAGCCGCCCAAAGACGAGCGGCTGAAGAGGCGGCCCGTCAACCCCAAGTGTCGTACACACAAGACGACTACCGGGATATGGTGAACGAGGCATACGGCATCAATCCCCAACCCGCCCCCCTCCCAAAAGACCCAAGAGCACACGTACAAAATCAACTGCAAGAGCTTGGTCTGGGTGACGACTTTGGCATGGAACCTGGATATCACCATCCAGGCCCTTCACTAGATTTGCACGTGGGGTCACTCCTTGTAAAAGGCTTGAAAAATGGCGCAGATTGGCTTGGGGATCAGGCTATTTCTTTGATTCATAAAAAAGGCTTAGGACGCCGTCCCCGCTCGCACAGCGCCAACGCCCGCATGGCAAAAGGCGCAGACGCTGTGAATAAGGTTGCACAGGACCCCCTTGGAGAGTCTTTGAGTCCCCAAGACGCACAAAACCGCTTATGCCAGGTCAAGCAAATGCGCGTTGAACAGGCTCAACGTTTCCAA
>JAJTHL010000031.1 GCA_021298595.1 Alphaproteobacteria bacterium
CAGCCTAGACGAAGACGATCCCCTTATGCGTTACCTCAAGGGGGCCGGCGCCAACATCAAGGTGATCGAGGACATCGACCGCCACTGGCGCACGGTCACCAAAGGCCTCAGCCCCACGGTCATTGCCGTTTACACCATTGTAACAACCTGTATGACGGGTGGGGCGACGGCGCCAAACATGTGGGTCGCCATGCAAATCGGAGCCCTCAGATGTGCCGAAATTCTTTTGGTCAACAATGTGATCAACCGCGACGGTAATATCTTTAAGGCGGTCGGTGACATGTTCCGGTCTGAAAATCTAAAAAAGATTGCGGTCGCGGGGGCGGCTGCGGGCCTTGGTCACGAGATCATGGACAGGCTTGGTCTTCTTCCCCCCGCTGACGCAGACGCGGGTGCGAACGCCGTTGTAGGCGGCGCCCAAGCAGGACAAGCTGTCGCCGAGGGCGCCAAAGCCGCCCAGCAAGCAGCCGCAGGCGTGAACTACCTCGTCGAGGCCAAAAAGGTCCTGGCAACCCTTCTGACCCAAATCCCCATCGAGATGGCCTTTGAAGGAAAAAGCCTCGCCGAAACCCTCAAGGGCACCATCCGTATGGCGGCGGGCGCTCTCATGGCAAGTGTGGCGACCACCCACGCGTCTGGCTGGCATGATAAGGGCCTGACAGGGGATCTGCTGCACACCACCTTGAATGTCACCATTGGGGCCATGTCCTCGGCGGTGTCGGGGGGAGACGTCGCCTGCGGGGCGCTCGGTGCCCTCATGGCGCAGTATGCTGGCAAGGCGCTGAAAGCGCACTTTGGAAAGGATCTGACCGACCGCCAGATGATCGCCATCGTCCAGTCGGGGGCGGCGATCTTTGCGGGGATGCTGGGTAAAAACCCCAGTGAGGCCGCGGCCGCCGCCCTTGTGGTGATGGAGTGTGACATTCTGCGTGCCCGCGGCCCCAGCGCCGAGGAAATCGCCGAGGAAGAACGCAAAAAAGAAGAGGCCCGCCATCAGGCCGAAGAAGAACAAGCAGCATCCGAAGAAGCTGCGCGCCTTGAAAAGCGCCGCCTTCAAGACGAGGAAATTGCTCGTCAAAACGAAAAGCTGCGCATTGATAAAGAAAAACTCGCCGTCCAAGAACAAGAACGTGCGGCCGCCCAAAAGCTCGCCGCCGAAGAGGCTGCCCGTCAACCCCAAGTGTCGTACACACAAGACGACTACCGGGATATGGTGAACGAGGCGTACGGCATCAATCCCACTCCGGTCGCTCTTCCAGAAGACCCAAGAGCACAAGTACAAAATCAACTGCAAGAGCTTGGTCTAGGTGACGACTTTGGCATGGAACCTGGATATCACTATGCGGGTCATTCTCCCGTGGTAGAAGAGCACAAGAAGAGAATTGCTGAAGTGGACGTGGTCTCGCTCGTCAAACAAGGCGGAAAAAACGTGATCGATTGGCTTGTCGATCAAGGGGTGGACGTGGCCCGCCAAAAAGGGATGGGGCACCGCCCCCGCTCGCACAGCGCTAATGCCCGCATGGCGGGACGCGTTGACGCCGTGAATGAGGGTGCTGACAAAGCCCTTGCCCATGTGGCCCCTGATCATGCCGGCCCCCAGGAAAAAGCAAACCGCCTGCGACAAATCAGCCAAGCCCGTCACGACGAAGCGCGCCGGTTTAAAGAGCGTCCCTGGGAATGCGTCGATATGATGCATCCTTACGCCGCCCAGGCATTGGGTGAAGCCGCCGCCCCTGTTGTGATGCCGGTGATTGAAGTAGCAGCAGACGTCGTGAACGTTGCGGGTGACTTAGGCGTCCATGCCGTCGGAGCTGTTGTCAGGGGGGGTGCTGAGCTTGATGGTTATAACAAAAACGTCGCCAAAGGAGTCGCAGGCGTTGCAGAGAAGGGTGTTGAGATAGGGCTTTTTTTTGGTGCTTTAGGTGTCCGGCAAGGCGCCAAGGCTATGGGTGCCCTGAAGAAAGCCGAGCGTGCGGCGGGCGGCCTTGAAATGGGCGCCGCCGGCAGGCACCTCGCGCAAAAGGGCCACCACGCCGGTGACATCGTCGAACACGTCGGCAAAGCCTTTCCTCAAGGCGCGAAAAAAGTAAAAAATGAGACACCCTACAACCGACTTGCGAACAAAGCAGGCCGAATCTTTGGACCTGGCTTGGTCGAGGCACACCATCTGATCAGTCCAAAGAATAAAATTGTTGCAGAGCACAGGCTTTGGGATCTTGCAGGCGTTGACAAAGACGGCCTGCAGAACTTGATGCTTTTACCCACCCCAAAGGGGGCGGTGGCACTTGGCAATAAAAAACCCATCCATAAGGGGCGTCACGGTGACGAGGTCCATAAGGCTATTAGGAAACAGATGGATAAGGCAGAACGTCTTGGTGAATTAAATGGATGGCAGAAACATCAGTACGCAGAAGCCATGAGACGGATTATGGGCGCCGAACGCAAAGCACTTCTCAAAGGCGAGCGCGCCCTGGGTAAAAAGAATGCAAGACCCGGAGAGAAAATGGATTTACAATTAGAAGTAAATTTTGAAGGAATTTAACCATGTACACAAAACCCTATATCTGGCGCCTGCCCTTTGTTCCCAACAGCCAAATTACTGTTTATAACTGGCGGGAAAGAATAACGAATTACCTTCTCTTTCAAGAAGGGATTCGTTTGCCTGGTACCGATATGGGACGTCTTCGTTTTTCCCAGGATCCTGCCACTTATGATCTTATTTTTGATGCCGAGTGCGCCGAAGAGAAGCTCACAAAAATGGGGGTGATCTCAAATACCGCCAGTGCCCTTTTGGTCAATTCTGAGGTCCTTAAGGTCTTCAAAGAAGTCTGCCCCGATGACTTTCAAGCGTTTCCCACCCTTGTGCGGGGGGTGAATCCAAAATATCCGCCCTTTGAGCTCACGCACTTTTGGCTTCTTAATGTCACGAATCTATCAGGAAAGCTGGACGTTGAGCGAAGCAAAAAATGCAAACAACTGGTCTTGTTTCCAGATCATATGGAGGGGCACCATCTGTCACGACTCACGGAAGATCGTCACGAAATCATTATCTCCCAAACCCTTTATAAAGCTTTAAAAAAATTAAAGATGAGGGGACTTATTTTTGAAAAGGACGCCGAAGGAAAAGGCACCATGGACATCTTTGAACGGAGCTAAGTGATCATTTTCCACCACCCACGCGTCTGGCTGGCATGATAAGGGCCTGACGGGGGATCTGCTGCACACCACCTTGAATGTCACCATTGGGGCCATGTCCTCGGCGGTGTCGGGGGGACGTTGGCTGCGGGGCGCTCGGTGCCCTCATGGCGCAGTATGCTGGCAAGGCGCTTAAATCGCACTTTGGAAAGGATCTGACCGACCGCCAGATGATCGCGATCGTCCAATCAGGGGCGGCGATCTTTGCGGGGATGCTGGGGAAAAACCCCAGTGAGGCCGCGGCGGCGGCCCTTGTCGTCATGGAGTGCGATATCCTGCGCGCCCGTGGCCCCAGCGCCGAGGAAATCGCCGAGGAAGCGCGTAAAAAAGAAGAAGCCCGCCATCAGGCCGAAGAAGAACAAGCAGCCGCCGAGGAAGCTGCCCGCCTTGAAAAGCGCCGCCTTCAAGACGAGGAAATTGCTCGTCAAAACGAAAAGCTACGCATCGCTAAAGAAAAGCTCGCCGCCCAAGAACAAGAGCGCGTGGCCGCCCAAAAACGCGCTGCTGAAGAAAAAGCGGCTCAGTTCCAAAAACAACCCGAAAAAGAGCCCGATCTTGAGGACGCTGTGCGCCAACATTACGGCGTCAAACGTCCCGAGCCTGAGGTATTGAGCGAGCGGCGCGCAGGAGGCCTTCAAGCCGAGCTGGATTGGGACGTTCATAAGCGTCAGCAGATTGCAGAAGCAGAAGCGCACTACGCCCGGATGCAACTTGCCTATGAAGAAGAACTTCGCGCTCAGATAACGGACCCTAAAAAGCTTGAAGATCGTATTAACTTTGAAAGAAAATGCGCCAAAGAACGGGTCCTCATGCGCCAAAGAGAGCGCGACGCCCGAGAAGAGTATGACCGCTGGGAAGCCGAAGACCGTCGTAACAATCCCATGAACTATTGGCCCATTGGCGAACGTCATGAGGATCCCCCTGAGGTAAAGGCGCCGCGCAAACCCCCGGGCCTCATGGAAGCGTTTGCTTTAGAGTGTCTTAAAGCGGGTCTGGAAAGCCCTCATGCGCCAGGATTTTTTGCCTTCGTTCAAAAGGTTCAGGGCTTTGGCGAAGACTTTAAACAAATGATATGCGACCCCCGTAACTGGGAAGCATTAAAGGTCGGATTAGAGCGCGCTCAGCAACTAGGGCTGCCAGGACGCCCCCCCATGGGCAAGCCGCCTGCTGGTGGTTTTGCCGTGGTGCATCCTGGTGTGCAGGTCTATCCTGGGATGCCCATGGGCGGCGGAGGTGGTCACTACCAACCCCAAGACGAGGGACCCCAAGTCCTTTATAACCAACAAGGAAACGCTGCCCAAAAGGATCCCACCCCGAAAAAAGCCCCGCAGGCAGGTGAATCTCCTTACGTTAAAAAAGAAATGCTCCCTGATGAAGGAAAAGTCGGACGATATGGGAAACTTCGAAAAGAAGCAGATCCGTTTGATGGCATGCATGGTCATCATGCCCCAAATGACAACTATATGAAGGTAAAAGAAATTAAGAAAGATGACGGTATTGCAATTCAAATCGATGAAAATCTCCATAGAGAGGTACATAAAGATTGGCCAAAACAAAATGTGGGATTGGCAGGACGAGACGCCCTGGCAGAAGGTGTTAACAAAATGAGAGAGGTATATAAAAGGCATGGACACTATGAAGATATTCGCCCAGGATTGCAGGAGCTCGTCAAACAGAATAAGGACGCGCATCCTCAGCTCTTTGGCAATCAATTAATACAAAAGAAATAGGTTAAAAATGGATAAATTAGATTCACTATATAGAAAGCTGAAACAATACAGTGATTTTGACGCTGAGATTAGCAATGCGATTAATTTTGTAGAAACTGCAGAGGAAATTATCTCAGAAAAAGATCCAGAGAGCATTCAAGAATTATTGTCATACTTTGATGATGAAACAGAATATCACTGGATATTTTCTATTGTTGGAAAGAAAATATTTTTATATGATAGTTACACAGTAACAAAATCTATTATTGATTGTATACCTAGCATGATGGAAAAGGCTCCTGAATTCTTAATAGACATATTCTTTCTTATTTGGAACACTGAAGAATGTAGAAAAATTTTTCTAGAACATATCAATGAATGTGACAAAGAAAAAGCAACCTCTTTTTTAGATCGTATAGAAGATCACTATCCAGAATTAAAAGAAGATTTTAAAATAATAAGACAAAACGTAAACGCTCACTAAATCCTATCGACAAAATCGATTTCCCAGTCGGGGGCGGCGATCTTTGCGGGAATGCTAGGCAAAAACCCCAGTGAGGCCGCGGCGGCGGCCCTTGTCGTGATGGAGTGCGATATCCTACGCGCCCGCGGCCCCAGCGCCGAGGAAATCGCCGAGGAAGAACGCAAAAAAGAAGAAGCCCGCAAAAAGGCCGAAGAAGAACAAGCAGCCGCCGAAGAGGCTGCGCGCCTTGATGAGTCATTCGATATGTTTCAGACGGATCATTACCGTGGAGGTTATGGCACAGCAGAGCATGCTTTTTGTTTTAGGTATGACGATTTCTCTGGAAATGAATTTTAGTTTCAGATTTCATTGGAAAATGTAAAGAAACTTTCCGAAAATCAGATAGAACAAATCCAGATGCGCCCTGCGGAATAGGGCAGATAAGACCGGGATGATATTGCGTTAACGTATCTGTAAACACCTAAGGAATGACATGGTCGCTTCTTTTCCTGTTCTCTATTCTTTTCGCCGCTGTCCTTACGCCATGCGGGCAAGGCTTGCTCTCTACGCGGCCAAACTCTCCCATGAACACCGAGAAGTAGACTTAAAACATAAACATCCAGAGATGCTTGCAATCTCTCCCAAAGGCACGGTACCCGTTCTTCAATTGGCTGACGGCACGGTCCTGGAGCAAAGCTTAGAGATTATGAAATGGGCCCTCAAAGACCTGCCTTTGTGTGAAGACGATGCAACCCTCATTGAGGAAAATGATACAAGTTTTAAGCACGCGCTAGACCGTTATAAATATCCCGGTCGTTATCCCCAAGAAAACGACGTCACTTACCGTGATCTAGGAGAGCTCTTTTTAAAAAAGCTAGAGGCCCGATTAACATCAAATATAGGCAACTCAACATTTTTGGATATGGCCGTTTTTCCTTTTGTTCGGCAGTTTTCTAAAGTAGATGAAGCGTGGTTTGAGACACAAAATTATCCTCATTTAAGAAATTGGCTGAAGGTCCTCAGCGCGAGCCCTTTGTTTCATCACGTTATGGAGAAATTTTCTCCTTGGTCAAGGGGGGACACGCCAATAATGATTTCATTTTAGGAGGTATTTAACTGAATAATCTTTATTTATACCCCAATTTGAATAGATAATGCCTAGTCCAGGGGATAAAGGCATAGGCAGATGACACTTACGCATAAACACCCTCCAATCTTTCTTAAAACGTCATCTCTAATGTGTTTGTTTTGTGTTGGGGAGGCTTGGCGTCTAGCATTTGTGCGTGCAGTGTTGCCTCTGCTTTAAAGGATTTGGTGAAGGATTCAGGCAAGTGAGTCTCTATGTGGACTTTTAGCGCATCATTCTGCCAGATGCGGTGAGACATCGCGTGGAGGGTTCGTAAAAGATCTTCATTGCCCGCGCCCAGAAGCCCGCCTGTTTTTTCGTAGTGAATGCGTAGATCCAGATACCTTTCAAGGGTATGTGGACTCGAAAGTCCATGTTTTTCCTCGTGGTGCATCAAGTGGTCTTTGACGAAGGTCCCAAAGACTTCTGGAAAGTCTTTAAGACTGGAAAGACCGTCCGTTTGATGAAGGGCAAACGCTGCTTCTCCTACTTTATCTTTCACAGCCTCAAAAGCATGGGGGTTTCTTTGTCGCGCCATGAAAGCGTGCTGCAGGTCCTTTAGAAGCGACTCTTTTTGCGCTTCTTTTGACGGGGTGAGTTTTTCGTCCAGGGTGTGTTCCTGGGCACCAGGATTAATGAGCGACCGGATATGTTCACGGGAGAGATCGTCTGGTCTTTTATCGGCTAAGTCCCACCCCTGGGGAAGGTGCGGGGGCACCTCTACCACATGGAGACGGGGTGTGGTCTCGTGGCGTGACTCTTTATTCATCTCGTGAAGGAGGGTTGCGAGCCTTTGAGCTGCTTCCTTGCCCGGCGCGTCATGATCGGGCCAGATGGCGACGTCCTTGCCTTTAAGAGGGGACCAGTCAGCTTTACGCACGGCGCCGCATCCCCCAGACCACGTGAGGACAGCGTACTCGGGCAACAGCGCCTGCGCGGCGTCAGCGGCCTTTTCGCCTTCAACCACTAAAACCGGTTTCTCTTTTGTGAGACGGTCAAGGCCGTAAAGGGGCCTTTGCTCGCCAAAGCCTTTCCATCTCCAGGCACGGGCCCCCTCCTCATTCTGGCAGTAGGTCAGCGTCGGGGTGATTTTGTGGCCGTCCTTGTCCTCAAGACGGACGACATACCCGAGCCGTTCGCCTTTTTGACTCCTATACTCATAGAGGGCCTTCACCTTTCTCCCCCGACACAAAGAAGACAAAAACCGATTACCTGTGATATCGGGTGCGCCGGCCCTGAGGGGCACGGGAAACACAGGTGTCCAGGTGCTTTGAGGAAGAGGCTCTTTCTTCTTTTGAACACGGGGGCGCGGCGCCTCGCGCTCAAGACGCAGCCAGTCGCGAGCCCAAGCCGTTGCCCCCTCTTTAGAAAGCCCCCTCTGCTCTTCAATAAGGGTGAGAGGGCCCCCGTGCGTGCCTGTTTCAAAGTTCGCATAAAGCCCTTTCCTGGCCCCTGCCACATGCACGCACACAGACCCCTTCCTGCCATACCGTCTTTGAAAAGAAGTCGCCGCACTTGGTTTGCCCAGCACATGGTCAGCAAGCTCGCCGACGCGCTCTTCAAGAAGACCTGAAAGATTTTCTCTTGGCAGGTGTTGTTTATGCCTTTCTTGTTGAGGCTCTTTAAAGAAAGGTCTTCTTGGAGATAACGTTATCTCTTTTTCAAGGGTGACCCACGCGTCTATAGACGCTGACACCATCGCAGCAGGGCTTGACGCCTCTTTTGGAGAAGATCTCTCTCTTTCACGAGCAGTGTGGGCCAGGGCCTCCTTCTCCACTGTCTTGAGCGAGATCTCCATCACCTCCGCCAAAGACGACGTTAAAGGATGATCGCGCTGCGTCAGGGCGTGTGCCACCGCATCTCTTGCCACGCGGGCACGACGCAGGGCTTTATGGGAGGGTGTTTGCCAGGGGTGAGTGCCGTTTCTATCGGCCTCTTCCACGCACAAGGAATAAAGGGCTTTCGTTGTCTGGCATCCCCCTTGATAGGCTGACAACAGACCCCAGATCTCTTTTTCCTGAGGCGTCTTAAGGGTGCCATAAAAGGCTTCTTGGCTGTAGGTTTTGGCATCTGCCTCCAAGGCACGCACATCAATCTTGCGCTCTTGAAGGGCGCGCCTTGTAATCGGCGCACCGCCCTCTTTTTCCGCCGCGAGCATCTCATGAAGCGTAGACGCCGAGAGAAGTTTCACAAGGAGAAGGTTACTTTTTTGATAGTTCTCAAGGCAAAGGTGGCGAAGACCTTTTTCTGCCTGGTCAAAAAGACGTGCCGTATCCAGGGGCAGATGCAGGGTGGCAGCTGTCTTTTGGTAGTCTTCTAAGTGGTGGGTAATCTCGTGCGCCAAAACGTCCCGGTGCCAGGACGCCTCCTTAAAGGCGTTTACTTCTTTGTCTAAGGTAGCTGAAAGACGCTGGCTTTCCTTCTTTTTAAGAACGGGTTTTAACGTCGACCAGCGCGCTCTTGCCTCGTCTCGCGCCGATACATACGACAACAACCGCTCTCGTCTTAAACACTCTCCCCTATCAGGGTGTTGATGCAGGGCGGCTTTCAGTTGGGAGGCTTGAAAGGATTCTGCTTGCTTTTTGATGCCCGCAATCCCGTAACCCAAGGCCTTGTGCACGTCCTTCAAAAAAGGGCGGTGAAGGGAGGGCGCTGTCATTATCAAACAGGCAAGACTGTCGCGCTCAGCGCACAGGTCTTTGAAGGAGGCGTAATCAGGATGGCTTTTGGCCAAGGATCCGGGTGCGGTCTTCCTGATCTCACGCCACATATCCCGCGCCTCTAAAGCCGCCAACGCATACTGGGACGTGGTCGCAGCCGCGCGCTCTTCCACCACACTCAAAGGCCGGCGCTTCACGCCTGTGGCCATGGCAATGCGCTCAAAGGTCAGGCCCCCTTGCAATACAAAAAGGCGGTGGGCGTCTTGATCCGACAAAATGTCATGACCAAGGACCTTACGCTCTTGAATCAGGGCGGATACATCTTGCTTGTTTTTTATGCCAAGGACGATCTCACGGCCAAGAAGCTTGTAATCCTCGACGTTGAAATAAAATTCTTCGTGCTCGGGCATGATCGTATAATCCACCACTAGATCTTTATAGCTTGTGCGCACCAGGTCAGAATAGCGCTCAAAACTGCCGACTTCTTCTTTGTTATAATAGATAGTGACGTCGCGTCGGTGACGGGTGAGCATCACGTAAAGACCGTAAGCATCCAGCTGTTTGCTGAGATGCACAAAGGACCAATCCACCGTCTGTCCCTGACTCTTATGACCCGTGAGGGCATAGGCGTGATCGATTTTGTCGTAAGCATCAAGGGAGAATGAAAGACGCGCGCCCTCTTTTGTGCGGACAATCAAATGGGGCACTTGGCAGATCCTCAGGCGCTTGCCTTTTTGAGACGAGACTTTCACTTTAGAAACAAAGGTGACCCGCTCAAGAACCCCCCGCGTCCCATTGGTCACGTGAACCCCTTTTGTGTCACTCCTGACAAAGGCACCCTTCTTGTCATTTTTAAGAAAGATCAACTGATCCCCCAAAGCGTACTTTCGCCCCTGATAAGAAAAAAGATCTGCGGCTAAAAGCCCTCTTCCTTGAAGATTTTTTCTAATGGCCCCGTTGAGCTGAACCCTCACACCATTGGTTGAGGTCAGCACACACCCAGAAGAGGTTGGATCCTCTTGTATCTTCGCCCCATAGTCGGATGCCATCTCGTCAATGAGATCCCCTTCTGTGTCGCATCCTACCGCGTGCCCACGGCGCTCGTATGCCATGAGCGCTTCCTTGGTCTCAAGGCGTGCCAGATTCAAAGACGCCTCAGCCATCCACGCCTCTTTTTGACGGAAAATCTGTGTAAGCTCTACTTGATTATCCTGCTCTTTTGCAATCTCAAGGGCCTTTCTAAAGGCGTCTCCCGCCTCAATGGCTTTGTATTGATGATCATCCCCACACACCAAGAGCTTTGCCCCTGTTTTAAGGGCCATGGCACTGAGGACGCGCCACTGCTTTGTCCCAACCATCCCCGCTTCATCGACTAAAATCAGGGTGTCTTTTGTGGGAATAAACTGGCTGTAATAGGAATGAAGCCCCTCGTCTAAGGCGCGGCGCTGTTTTGATTCAATAAAATGGTCGGCGCTAAGCTTTTGATCAAGCTTTTCATACTCATGCCACCGGTAAAGATAGGAGGCGATCGTAGCACTCTCACATCCCGTTTCTTGTTGAAGCACTCTTGCCGCTTCTGCCGCAAGGGCCATCCCCATGACCTTGAAGCCTGCCGCTTGGTGCAGCTCAACCACTGGTTTTAACACACCTGTGGTTTTACCCGTGCCCGCACGTCCGACCAGAACCCCAAAGGCGTGGCGCCCACAAAAGGATCTCACAGCCGCTTCTTGTTCGGGGCTTAAGTGGCCCCCTTCTTGCCTCTCTTTCAAAGACGCCTCTATCCCTGCACTTGGGATTTCTTTTTCTACGCGGGCGTGGGTCAGGACCTTTAGGTGATCCACAAGTGCTGCTTCTGTTTCACGGTATTCTTGCGAGGTATAACGGGGTCGTCGCCACAAATCATACCCCACAGGGACCGCTTCTTTTAAAACAGATTCAAAAACATGCTGGGCAAGTTCTGGGATGTCCTGGGTTCTTTTTTGTACTAATTTTAAGATATCTCCTTCACCAAAGGTGGCCCTTTGACGCGTTAACTCTTCCAAAATCAAAGAGGGGGTCGTCGCCACAAGCGCTGCATTTTCTGCCGCAATCTCTTTATTTTCCTCCACTAACCGAGAGGTTTCTCCCCTCGCCGCCAGGCGCCTGGCATACCACCCTTCATGCACGCTCGGGATCAAATCGATCCCCTGTTCTTCATAGCTTCTGTGATCAATGCGCGCAGAAATTCCCTCTCTTTCTAGATAGAAATTAGCCGTTCTTGCCCACGCCTCTCGCTGCGCCACAAGACCCAGCCTTGATGACATGTCGCGATTTTTTGTGTAAGAAATCGTGCCGTCCTCTCCCATCGCCCGGGTAGAAATTTGTGCGTGTGCGTGGGGGTTTCCCTCATCCGGGTGAAGGGCAAAGGTCACAACGTGCCCTTGAGCAACAAAGGTTTTTTCTAAAAAATCACGGACCATTTCTTCGTGAACTTCAGGACTAAGCTCTAGGGGAAGCGCAAATTCTATGGTCAAGGCCGTCCTTGCCGACATCATATATTTTTCTTGGGTTTCCTCTGTTTTGTAGCGGACACGCGCGTACTTATCTTCGTAGTGATCAAAGAGATTCCACACCTTCTGTGTGTCTTTGAATGACTCGTCCGCCCCTTCTGGCAGAAGGGTCTCATGGACAAGGACAGGGCCTGCATTTTGGTAGTTGGCACTCACGCCCCGGCGTTCTTCATAAAGGGCATTTCTTGTGATATAGGCAGCACTTTGTACAGGGCTTCTGCCCGTACTTCTTGAGACATGCCCCACAGAATAATGAAAAATCGCCACCCGAGTCTTATCTTTCTGATTTGTAATATTCTTTTTTAGGCCGCCGGCTAGGCAAAACAAAAGTGCTATGAGCGCGTAAGTGCGCCTTTAGAGCAATTCTTGCTCGTCGGATAGCCGTAGGTCAAGTTTTTTATAATTATTTATCTTAAAGTTCTTGTTGTTTTGTTATCGTTTGTTATGCTTAACATCAACAGGATAGATAAAGAGAGGCTTTATGAATTTAGAACTTAAACTTCAAAAACTTGAAGAAAAACATCAAACGATTCTGAAAGAAATGACCGACCTTAAGCGCCAACGTAAGGACGAGCTTGTAAGCGCCTTGTCCCATATGGATCTGGCTGAGATGGATTCTCACACCCTTATTGGCGCGCTTCTGTGGGTCATAGAAAACGATCACAGTGCTGACAAAAAGGAGGAATGGCGCCGACAAGGCGCTAAGTTTTGCGCAAAAACAAAACCTCGACATCAGCGTCCGCCAGCCCCTTCTTTACAAAAAAAGACAGCATAAAATCCGGATAGGCTTGCTCATGAATCGTCTGACTGTCCAAAAAAGAAAAACAGCGCTCGCCTTTCGCAAAGGAGAAACCAGAACAAAAATTCAGCTGGGAGGACTTGTCCTTAAATCAGGACTGGCAGATCACCTCGGTGTCACCCCAGGCGATGACTTGCAACTGGACGCCCTCAAACACGAAGACGCACAACTCATCCTGGGCGCCCTTGTGGACGCGCTTTCACGCCTCAAAGATGACGAGGATGTCAAAGAAAAATGGCACAGGCTCGGGCGCACCCATATGATCCAAACAACACCAAAGATGTGGTAAGAAATGACCAGGTCTCGAAAAAAAGCAACGGGGTTTTTGATCCCCCTGCCCTCTTCCAGGTGGACACTTTCCTCTCTGGTGGCGGGTGTCGTGGTCCTTCTTGCCTACGAAGCAGCGCGCGAGTTTGCCTTTCCCATTATTGTCCATGACGCCTCACACACAACGATTCAGGCCTGCTTTACGCCAGGCTCGAAGTGCCAAAACCTTCTTGTAAAACTCCTTGACGGCGCCCGTGAGGAAATCCTTGTCCAAACCTATTCTTTTACGGCAAAACCCCTCAAGGACGCTCTCATCCGGGCAAAAGCGCGCGGCGTGAGTGTCAGCGTCATCGCCGACCACGGGCAGCAAACAGCCCCCTACTCCAGGATCCCAGAGCTCGGAAAAGCTGGCATCCCTGTCACCTATGACCACACCGTTGCGATTGCCCACAACAAAATTATGATCATCGACAACAAGACGGTCGCCACGGGGTCCTATAACTTCACGAACGCCGCCGAACACAAAAACGCTGAAAATATGCTCATCATCCAAAACAAATCCCTTGTGGATCAATACAAAAAAAACTGGCAGGACCGCCACAACGCTGCTGAGGCAAAAAAGAGAGAATAGCGTGATCAACGTTTGACCATTTCATCTTTTCATAGAAAGATCAATTGCTTGCCTTTCACATTAACGAATGGTTAACAGTCTTTTCCACACTTTCTGGGGATTAAAGGATAAGAGTGAGCAACTCTCAATCTCCTACAAATAGACACTCGTGGGTCTTTATTTTAACGCTCTTTATCGTGGACACAAAACCGGACCTATTAGAGGACATGCCCATGATCGATTAAAACGAAAGTGTTGAAGATTTTGATCGCTTCCATTAGGAAGAATTATTTATTTTATACAAATCTTTCCAACTCATGACACGTCCCATGGTTCTTTCTTGAGACGCATTGCCGGCATAGACAAGGTATCCATCATTTTTTTTACCCGTAAGCTCGTACCAGTACGAAAGAGATTTAAACTGTTCTGATGAAATGGTCTGAGAAGATTTTATTTCAAGAGGAATCAAATTTTCTCCAGCGCTTATGACGACGTCTACTTCATGACCGTGATTATCACGCCAAAAATTC
>JAJTHL010000010.1 GCA_021298595.1 Alphaproteobacteria bacterium
AAATAAAAGGCAAAATACGAAAAGTATGACATTTTGAATAGGACGCAAAGAAATTAAAAAGGGCGTTAACTTATTTGGGAATAAGAGAAAAACTATTGACCTTGATTTATAGTCGCGTTATCATAAGGATCATAGGTTAAATCATTACTTTATGGGAGGAATACAAAAATGGTTGCGAAGACTTTTGGGAAGACAGATCAAGGTTCTGCGTTTGGTGGCTTTAAAATGCCCCGTGTGGATTTTGAAAGTGTTATGAATTCTCATAAAAAAAATATGGAAGCTTTTTCCAAAGCTCAACGTTCTGCCTTTGATACGGTAAAGACTTTGACCCAAGCCCATCAAGCGTACCTAAAAGAGACCTTTGGGGACATGCGGGCGCACCTTAAGGAAGTAACGCAAGCAAAAACCCTCGAGGAAAAGGTTGAGGCCCAGACAAAACAGGTGAAGAATTCTTTTGAAAAGGCCATGAACCATGGAAAGAACATGGCCAGTGTGTGTCAAAAAGCTCAAAAAGAACACGAGGCTTTGTGGCACGGTCGCCTGACAGAGGGCACAGCCGAAGCCAAAGAGATGGCTCGCAAAGCGCAAGAAGCCATGAAAAAACACTAAGTTATACAACAATAAAAAAGCCCGCATTTGCGGGCTTTTTTTTATGCCTAATCTTCCCCACGGAAGTAAAAAAGAGGATGACCTTACTTCTTGCGAAAGGCATCCAAAGTCACAACTTTTCCTGATGAAGGGGTTTCTGGAGATAGGTCCCGTTTGTTGTCGGGCTTGGGTCCGTGATCCCCATTGCTTTCTGGTTCTGTTGCTTCAAACTGTAGGCCAAACTTAACTGAGGGATCCAAGAAATTGACGATGGCTATATAGGGAATCCAGATTTTTTCATGTTTATCATCAAAGCTGAGGGTGACCCCAAACCCAGTGTCTGTGACTTCGAGATCCCAAAATTGATGTTGAAGAACGATGGTCATCTCTTCAGGGTACTTTTCCCGTAATTTTTCAGGAAGCTGAACGTCTGATCTATTTGTTTGAAAGGTCAAATAGAAATGATGGGCCCCCACAAGGCCATTTTTCGCTGTAAGAGCAAGGGTGTCTCGCACAACTTGCAAAAGGGCTTTTTGAACCATGCGGTCGTAGTTTAATTCTAGGGCCATTTTTACATCCTTCTAGAGCGTTTAAAGTTACTTTTGTAAAATAATCTTTTTTGGCACTGTACTCAAATCTACGCCAACTACCAAGAAGATTATGGGAAAGTTTTGAGTGTCGTAGCCTTAGGGCGCTCGTTCTTACCGTCGCGTCCTAAGGCATGCTCACTCTTAGGGAACTCAAAGGCGTTTTTCGTGAGGGTCACGCTGCTCGCCGCTCACAAAGCGTCCGCTATGATCGAATTTATATCCTCTCATAAATTGATGTTGATCCGCATTGCCGCCGCGACCTTGTGCCTCAAAGGCCATGGCCATGTCCCGGACAAGAGTGGGTTTCGGGGCATGTTTATCGTCGTTGTCATTCAAAAGACGAAAGACTTCTGTGTCGTCGCCTTCGCCTATGGCGCGCTCCAGTTTTTCTTCAAGGCTTTCCTCGTGTCCTGGACCAGTTTGTGCCGCATCCCCCACGTGTGCCCTAAAGGATGGTACTTGTGAAGCAATGGCCATTTCCTGCGTGAGTCTGCGCACACGTTCGTCATCTTCTTGGTCCAAGGCCTCATTTAATTCCGCCTCAAGATCACGGGACTGTGTGGGCAACGCGTGGTGCGTCGCGCCGTAAGGGTCAAAGGTCGCTTCAGGTGAAAAAGATTTGGGGGCGTAAGAGGGACCATAGGCCGGGTTCACCATAGATGCAGAGGGCTCTTGATAGTGGGGATGATGAGCAAAAATCCCTTGGGTGGGCAGGGGCGGAATCGCAGATGGCTCATCTGAAGCGGTCTCATGCAAGATAGCAAGGATTTCGTTGACACGTGCTTCGTCATGGTCTGATAAAGCTTGGCCGAGCTCTTCTTGCAAAGAGGGTGTTGGCTGCACGGGCAAGGAAGATGAAACGGCCGTAGAAAAGGGCAAGGGCATGCGATAAAGGCGCTTTTCTTTACGTCCGTGATTGAGATAGTGTTCTTTGGCCCAGCTGTGAGGGTCAAGCTTTTGTGTGATCCCGACTTCGGCCACATCCGGGTTAAGGGCAAAGTAAGTATCTGCGTCAAAATCGTCAGGAAGACTGACAACAGAAACCCTGGCGTCACTCTGAGTGCCAGCTTTGTATAGACGATTCTCTTTCTGCCCACTTGACAAAAAATGAGCGATGGCAAAATGAACCGGGTTGTGGCCATTCAGACGGGCATAATCAGCAATATCGGGGTTTAGGAAAAGATATGTTTCTTCTTTAAAGTCAGCAGGAAGTCCAAGGCTGCCATAGCCTCGGGCTTCTCTCCCTTCCAGTAGACCATTCCTCAAGTAGTGGTTTTTTGCAAAGGTCAAAAGATCGACCTCGTGTTGGGCGTTAAAGGCGGTAGATAGGTCTTCATATCGCTGCACATAGGCTGTGGCATCAAATCCTTCGGGGAGCTCATCTTGATGAGAGGCGTACAGACTTCCAGATAAACTTATGATGGAAAGAGCTGTGGCGATAAGTAGGCTGTTCATGGTCATTAATCATCTCCGGGATTAGGTAGGATGGATTCTGCGATTTTATAATTTACATATAGGGATCAATTTAAAA
>JAJTHL010000001.1 GCA_021298595.1 Alphaproteobacteria bacterium
AAGGGTGGTTTTTTGATTTTCTTCAAGGGAGTCTGTGGCCTTGGCGGGGGCAAAGCAAGCAAGGCTTGCGCCCGTCATAAGAAGGGCCAGTCTAGAAACAATTGTTTGCATGTATATTCTCCTGTGGGGTGGTAAGGTTTCTATAAAAGGGATATATGCATATATATCATTTTTGTCAATAAAGAAAGTACCCTTTGAATAACGCCTAAGGTCGACTTAAAATAAGTCAAAAGAAGCACCCCTCGTCAAATCAGAATTGCCAAAAAACGTAGAACACCTTTATGGTCGACACAAGAGTTTGCGTCCTTGTGTTTGATGTAAATACTCCTCAAGACGTGCCTTAACAAAAACGCCCTCGATGTCTCGAGGGCGCTGGGTGATGGCTTGAGACCGCCTATCCTTAGAAGGGACGCCCCTCATACTGGCCGTGACGGGTGTAGTGGGCCTTAAGTTTCATATCTTGCTCTGCTTCGCTTTCGTTCTTGGCATACTCTTGGAGGTCTGGATTCTTTTTCAGATATGCCTTGGATGTAAAGGAACTGGGCAAGTCAAATCTATAAAGCCTGTTTTCTTTTTGTGCGTGGGTAATAAAGTGAAAAATACCGAATTTTTCCGGTTTTGGCAGGGTGTCGGCGTAGGCCTCGACGTCAGGATTAAGATAAAAATAAGTTCCCACATGAAAATTTCCCGGTAGAGATGCGCGGCGCGCCTCTTTAAACCCCTGTCCCACGAAGTGGGTAACGGCAAAGGATTTGGGGTCTATGCCTTTTTCTTCAGCCGCGGCCCTCACATCTGGATTATAAAGGAGGTAATGCTTTGGCGTTATGTAAAGAGGCGCGATGCCCTCTTCTATGGTTTTGATGAGCCCTTGGGGGTTTTCTGCCACGCCTTGATAAAAATGCCGAAGCGCGCGGCGGGCCCCATCGCTCAGGCTGTGAGACCCAAAAAATACACCCGCGCCCACGGTTGTGACGGATCTAAGCCCTCGCAGGTCAAGGAACTCAAGGTATGTGCATTTTTCAAAGGCGAACCCCGCAACATGGGTTACGGCGCCAAGATCCCTGATGCAAAGGGACATGAAGGCCTCGCAATGGGATAAAAAATTCACTCCAAGGGTCCGCACGGCCTTCTTTGGGTCCGACAAAATAAGGCAGTCCCTCTTGTGCGCAAAGATAGGGGGTATCCCAAACTTTCCCATAGGCCAATGGCCGTCCCGGATTTGTGTTGGGTTAACCACCAAGTGCAAGTGGAAGTGATCAAGGCCGAAGGATAGACCCCTGAATAAACGAGAAAGAGAGGTTTTATGAGTGCTTAACTCGTCGGTGGTCAGGATCAGGGTGTGTTCTGCTTGGGTGAAAGAGGCGGCGTCGAGAGTGGAGGAAAAACGGAGAAAGCCGGGGTTAGGGACGGTATTCGTTAAAAAGTCCAGGGCGTCCGCTTTAGCTTTTGGATCATCGGTGATGACCATACGCGTCCAAGGAAGGACAGCTTCGAGGCATAGCCGGTCCTGGTGGGACAGCACGGTTTTTTCCTCGCCAAAGGCATGGGCATAAAGTTTTGGAAGAATCTCTTCGACGTCGTGGTCGCAAAGGGTTTTTGCAGGAAAGTATTCACAGCCAAAGGGCACAAGAGCAAAACCGTCCCTGTGAAGGAGGCTGTCAATGACCTCGGTCTGGCGGTGCTTTGGCAGGTTTGAAAAATGCTCGTGCGCATCATGGAGCACAAAGCGTGCTTCATTTTTGATCACATCGGGCAGGATATTATCCCGTGCAAGTTTCCATGTTTTAGACACTTCAGCGCTTTGGGCAAAGGTATTTGGCGGAAGCTGTCCAATCACAAGGGAGATGAGTTCGTGGGGGAGGTGAGAAAGGGTGGTTTTTTGATTTTCTTCAAGGGAGTCTGTGGCCTTGGCGGGGGCAAAGCAAGCAAGGCTTGCGCCCGTCATAAGAAGGGCCAGTCTAGAAACAATTGTTTGCATGTATATTCTCCTGTGGGGGATAAGGTTTCTATAAAAGGGATATGTGCATATATATCTTTTTTGTCAATAAAGAAATTATCATTTAAATAACGCCTTAGGTCGACTTGAAATAAGTCAAAAGACGCACCGTTCGTCAGATCAGGATTGCCAAATGGTTTAGAACACCTTTATGGTCGACACAAAAGCGTGCGTCCTTGTGTTTGATGTAAATACTCTTCAAGACGTGCCGTCCAAGAACCTCATGAGGTGCGGGTTGTGTTATTGCCCCAACGACCGAAACCCATCAGGACTATTGGTCGTCCCCTGGGATGGCAAGGCCTCGTTTATCATAGGATAAAATAAGGGCCTTAACAAAAACGCCCCCGATGTCTCGAGGGCGCTGGGTGATGGCTTGAGACCGCCTATCCTTAGAAGAGACGCCCCTCATACTGGCCGTGCAGGGTGTAATGGGCCTTAAGTTTCATATCTTGCTCTGCTTCGCTTTCGCTCTTGGCATACTCTTGGAGGTCTGGATTTTTCGCGAGGTAGCCTTGCGCAGTGAAACCTTTGGGCAAGTCAAATCTATAAAGCCTGTTTTCAGCACGTCGGCGTGTGAAAAAGTGCTCGATCACAAAGGCGTCAGGATTATCCTGTAGCAAAGATGCTTCTTTCACGTCAGGATTGAACAAAAGATAAATTTCTTTGTCAAAGGTCGCGGGCAAGGCGTAACGACGCGCTTCTTTATACCCAACCGTCTGGTAGTGTTCTAAGGCGAACTTGAGGGGGTCAAGACCTTGTGTTTGAGCATGCTTCGCCACGTCTGGGTGACAAAGCAGTTAGATGGACGGGTCAAAATCAAGGGGATCCGCCGGTGCGATGTAACCTTGGGGTTTATTTGCGACGGCGTGATAAAGGGCGGCAAGTTCTTGGCGTGACGGGTCACTCAAAGCGTCACAGCCCGCAAAAGCCCCCTGGCCAATACGCGTGACCCCTCCTAGATTTTGTAAGTGAAGCTCTTCAAGGTGAGCGCAGTTAGAGACAAACTTGTCCTCGGTGTCAGTGACCTTGGGCAAACTAAGACGCAAAACCTCGACCTGAGTGTTGCGAAGAAAATAAGGGCCAAGGGACGACAATGCGGGAAGATCAAGGGTCAGGGGCGAGCCAATCTGAGCTTCGTAAAGAAAAAGACCTTTTATGTCGGTCACGGAAGGAAAATCAAAACGTAAAGAGTCCATGCGTGCAGCGTAAAGAAAGGCTCTTTCCACAGAAAGGAGGGCAGGGAAATTCAGGCGTAAAGCGCGCGCCTGCGCGTCATAGATAAAGCTTGAGCCGATGGTCGTAAGCGAAGGAAAATCAAGTCGCAAAGAGCCCATTTGAGCGTGGGCAATAAAAAAATTGACCACAGAACTCAGGAGAGGGAGATCAAGACATAAAGTCTGCGTGCGAGACCAACCAAGAAAGCCTGTGCGTATAGATGCGAGCGCAGGAAGACGCAGACACAAAGACTGCAAGAGTGCACCTTCAAGAAAGTCCTCTCCAAGACTCCTTACGTTTTTTTGGGGATCTGAGATCGTCACGTCACGACTCGTCAGTAGGCGTATGCCGATATTAAAGCATCCTTTGATTACCTGGTGGCCCTCTTCTGCCACCAGGTGGAGACGGTGGTTTGGATGTAAGCGAAGGAACTTCTCTAAACTATTTTTGTTTTCGTGAAAGTCGTTGGTTGTTAAGACGAAGGTATGAGGAATCCTTATAAATGCATTTGGATCGAGATCAGGGGAAAACCGAACAAGGGTGGGGTTTGGGGAAGTCGTGAGGAGAAAGGCCAACGCGTTCTTTCGGGCGACCTCATTGTCCGCCACCGCCAGACGGGACCAAGGAAGGACAGCTTCGAGGCATAGCCGGTCCTGGTGGGACAGCAGGGTTATTTCCTCGCCAAAGGCATGGGCATAGAGTTTTGGAAGAATGTCTTCGATGTCTTGGTCGCAAAGAAAGTGCGCGCAAAAATGCTCATACCCAAAGGGGACAAAGACAAAGCCGTCGCGGTGGAGGAGTGTCTCGAGGGCGTCTGTAAGGACAGGGGACTGAAGATCTTGAGAGATCCCGGGCTTGTCATGGAGGATCAGGTGCCCTTCCTGCTTGACAAGGTCTGGCAGAATTTTTTGGCGTGCGTTTTGCCAGGCATTACACACCTCACCGGCTCTAAAAAAATCGTCCCGGGGGAGCTGTCCCACAATGAGGGGCAAGAGTTCTTCGGGGAGGCTGCGAATCGAGGTCTCGGTCGCGTCTTGATCATCAAGATTGAAGGCCGTCGCAGGCGTAAGGCAGGTAAGGCTCGCCCCCGCTAACAGAAGGGCTAAGCGGGTGAGGGTTTTTGTCATGGAAAGTCTCCAGTGTTGTCTTTAGAAAGTCTAATAAGGGCAATATGGAGATGATCATAATTTTTATCAATATTGGTTTATATGTAAAAGCATATTTAAATAAAACAGCGCCTCCATTTCTGAAGGCGCTGGTAAAGGTAACAGACGAAGTAGCTTTAGAACTCGCGAGTCTCATGCTGACCGTGGCGGGTATAGTGAACTTTTAGCTTGTTATCTCGTTCTAGCTCGGTATCACTCCTCGCATAGTCCTCAAGGTCTGCGTTTTTGACCAGATATCCGGCTGCAGTGAATCCGCGGGGAAGCTCAAATTTATACAACCTTGCTTCTATTTGTTGGCGCGTGATGAAGTGTTTTATGGCAAATTCTCTTGGGTTTCTCTGTGTGAGTGCATACGCTTTTACGTCCTCATTAAACAGAAGGTAGGTCTCCACATTAAAATCATTGGGAGTTTTATAGGTAAGCCCTTCTTCAAAGCCGTGAGCTTCATAGTGCTCAAAGGCAAAGCGTTCAGGATTTCCAGGATATTTTGCCAATGCCAAGGGCATCACATGGGGATTGTATAGAAGATAGTGGCCAGGGTTAAAGCCTGGTGGCACTATGGTGAGGCCGCCTGGGTGGCCGCCGGGGCGCATGCTGAACACGCGTTGGCTTATTTTAAGGCGACACCAGGCGTCGTCTCTATTTTTTTGTGCCTCGGCAGGGTCTTTTTCCCACATGGCCTCTAGGGCTTCTTTTGAGAGAGGTAGCTCTTCTCTGGTGATATAGCTAGAGTCAATCTCTTGAACGTCACGAAATCCTCGTGGGTTGAAGTCACGAAGATTGGGGCAGCCGGCAAGAAACTGGTATCCTACGCGTTTAACCTTGGTCAGTCCTCGGGAGTCAAAAGAACGTAGATTTTCCAAATTCATAAAAGCGTTACTTGCAAGTTCGAAAACTATTTCGTTGGGATCGGAAATGACAAGGTGGCGTAAGTGGTGGTCAGTATGGCAGGTGTCCAGGATGCCGTTTTTAAGAAGTTCTCCTTCTTCTGCCACGAGGTGGATTTTATGGTCTCTATTGGTGAAAAATAAATCGCTTGTCAATGCATAATCTCTTGCCTCTTCTGTTGTAAAGACAAGGGTGCGGATTACAGGTGTTAAGATATGATTAGTTGGTCCCCATATAAGTCGTACGAGGTTTTTATTCTGAGATGTCTTTGTTAAAAAGGTCAGCGCGTCGCTTTTAGCGTCTTCCCTTTTGGGGTTATAAATCATGCGGGACCAGGGCAGCACGCCTTTAAGGCATAGAAGATCTTGGGGAGAAAGGGTGTCTGGGATGCCTCCAATGGTATGGCCGTAAAGGGTGTATGAGGCAGCTCCGGCTCCAAAGGCGTGGGCGTAAAGTGTGTCAAAAAAAGGAGCGACGTCCTCATCGCTTAGACGGACACTTCCTTGAGGGAAGGTTCTTTGTGAAAACGGGACAAAGGCAAACCCGTCGGTTTCGTAAAAGAAAGAAGTGGTTTTAACAAGCGCACTTTCACACAGATGATCAGACCACCTATGATCGTCATGGAGCATAAATACGCCTTCTTCTCGTGCGCTGTAAGGAACGGCATTTTCACGGGCAAGATGCCACCCTTTACACACGCGTGCAGCTTGAAAGAAATCTTGAAGGGGTAAATTACCTATCACAAGGGAGAGTACGTTCTGAGGTAACAGGTGAATAGGCCCTATTGCAGTATCTGTATCGGGATCTGGGTTTGAGGCTGTGACTGTGGAAAAGCAAGAAAGGCTAATTGTTAAAAGTATGCCTAGACCTACAACAATTTTTTTCATGAATTTCTCCTAATAATATGTGTAATTTTGTATTTTTGTAGAAAAAAGGTATGTTTTTTTTCAATTAATTTCTATGTCAATTAAGTGAAATCGATGTGTTAACGCGTGTGAAGAGCATCAAGAAACCCCTCCAAGATTAGGGCGGCAGCAATACTATCCACACGTTCTTTGTGACGTGTGCGGGCAAGGCCTGCCTCATGAAGGCTCCAGGTAGCGGCGGCCGTTGACAGACGCTCGTCCCAAAAAAGAACCGGAAGGCTGAGGGCCTCTTCTAGGTTTACTGCAAAGGCCCGGGAGGCCTGACTGCGGATGCTTTCACTGCCGTCCATATGTAAGGGAAGGCCCGTGACAAACCCGCAGACCTCGTAAGGGGTGAGAGACTTTTGAAGTGCCTCCATGAGGGGGCCAAATTTAGCCCGTTTTAAGGTACGAAGGGGGCTGGCGATAAGGGCGCGCGCGTCACTGATGGCAAGCCCCAAGGTCTTTTTTCCCACATCAAGTCCGACGAAGCGGGCGGCCTGAGATTTGTTTTTTAAAATCTCAAGACCGCGCTCGGTATCCTTGCTAAAATCGTGGGGCGAAAAATAGCTCACGTGTCTGCGTCTCCGATGCGCGCCGCAAGGGCAGCCTCTAAGTACGGATCAAGGTCTCCGTCAAGGACCCCTTGGGCGTTGCCGCGTTCCACGCCTGTCCTTAAATCTTTCACCATTTGGTAGGGATGCAGCACGTATGAGCGAATTTGATGACCCCAACCAATTTCGGATTTTTGGGCGTTGGTCGCGCGCGCGGCGTCCTCTCTTGCCTGCAATTCTCGTTCGTAAAGGCGCGAGCGCAGCATGGCCATGGCCTGGGCTTTGTTTTTGTGTTGCGAGCGTTCGTTTTGGCACTGTACCACGATGTTCGTGGGCAAGTGTGTGATCCGTACGGCGCTGTCCGTGGTATTGACGTGCTGCCCGCCTGCCCCCGACGAGCGGTAGGTATCAATGCGCAGATCCTTTTCTTCAATGTCGATCTCGATGGCGTCATCCACCACGGGGTACACGCCAACGGAGGCAAAGCTTGTATGGCGTCTGGCGTTACTGTCAAAGGGCGAGATACGCACAAGGCGATGCACACCGCACTCGGTCTTGAGCCATCCAAAAGCTTGAAACCCTTTTACGCGCACAGTACAGGACTTGATCCCGGCTTCTTCGCCAGCACTTTCTTCAATCCACTCAAGCTTATATTTATGCGCGTCGGCCCACCGTGCATACATGCGCTGGAGCATGAGCGCCCAGTCCTGGGCCTCGGTCCCGCCAGCGCCTGCATGAATTTCCAAAAAGCAGTCGTTGCCGTCAGCTTCGCCGCTTAGAAGGCTTTCGATTTGAAGGCGGCGAGCTTCCTTTTGCAAGGAAAGAATCGCGTCCTCCGCTTCTAAGGCAAGGGCGTCTTCGTTTTCTTCTTCAGCAAGGGCAAGAAGCTCGACGGCGTCCTTAAAACGCCTCTCGAACGCCTCGAACTTGCCAAGGGCGGCGGCAAGGGCGTCGCGCTTTCGCATGACTTCTTGAGCGCTGGCAGGATCATTCCAAAGGTCGGGGTCTTCGGCTTTTGTATTAAGTTCCTTTAGAAGCGCGTGGGAGATATCCCAGTCAAAGATGCCTCCGTAAAAGGGCAAGGCTTTGCTCGATGGCGTCAATAGACTGAATCATTTCTGCTTTCATGGGAATCTCCTTAAAAAATTAAAGGGGTGGGGGCTTAATACAAGCCCCCGGTACCTGAGACGCTTTCTTTGGGGGTATGGGTGTCCACAAGATGATCAAGGGCGTCCCTGTCTGCAGAGGATCGATCATCTTCGTCGGAAGGAGCGGCCTCCTCAAGGGCCTCCTGGTCAGAAGCCGGATCACTAGTGTCTCCAGAAACCCGCGAAGGGGTTTCTTTTGCCTTAGGGTTGAAGGCTTCCAAAATCACAGGTCCGTCTTCTTCCGAGGCTGGCCGGCCAGAATTTGCATTCACACGCATGAGTTTCACGCCTGGTGGCATACGAAAGGGGATGGGTGCCTTGCCCACGAGGGCGCGTTTGAAAAACTCAAAAACAGGGATAAGACCGACGCGGGCACCACTTTGGTGATTACCCATATATCGCGGATGGTCAAACCCAATATAGGCTGCAACCAAAAGGTCTGGGGAAAAGCCCACAAACCAGGCGTCTTTGAAGTCGTTGGTGGTTCCCGTTTTACCCGCCAAGGGATGTCCAAGGGAGGCAAGTTGGCGCGCAGTTCCTCGTTGTACTGCTCCTTCCAAGAACGAGACCATTTGATAGGCCGCCACAGGGTCCAGGATCTGGGCGCGGTGGTCTTCTAAAAACGGCATATCCATCAACGACGTCGTGCCGCCAATGCACGACAGATCATCACGGACAAAGACGTTCTTGCCGTGGCGATTTTGAATGCGGTCAATAAGGGTTGGGTGGATTTTCTTACCGCCATTGGCGATCATGGCGTGGGCCGTTGCCATTTTTAAAAGAGTCGTCTCACCTGCTCCTAGCACCATGGCTAGTTGGCGCGGCATGTTATGGATGACATCAAGGCGGTCCGCCATTTCGGCCACACTTTTGATGCCCAAAAGCTCGTGGGTGAGGCGAATAGTAACCGTATTGCGGGAAAGCTCAAAGGCGCGACGCATGGTCATGGGGCCCATGAACGAGTTGTCATAGTTATGGGGTCGCCAAACGCCAAGGCCGTGGCCCATATTTATAACAAAAGGCGAGTCATCGATGATGGTCGAAGGGGATACACCTTTCTCAAGGGCTGTCAGATACACAACGGTCTTAAAGGCCGAGCCCGTTTGACGCATGGCTTGGGTTGCGCGGTTGAACTGGCTTGCGTTAAAGTTAAAGCCGCCTTGCATGGCAAGAACGCGTCCCGAGTGAGGATCCATGACGACTAAACCGCCTGAGACTTCAGGAACCTGACAAAGGCGGTAGGCCTCCTTGCCGTCCTCAAGGCGTTGAACAAAAATCACGTCCCCCACGCTTAGGACTTGTTGAGCGCTCGTAATCGCAGGACCAAGGGAGTCAGCGCCAATATATTTTCTCGCCCACGTGAGTTCTGATAAAGGAATGCGGCCGATCTCCCCCGTTGCAAGGCCCACAACAGCAGTGTCCTTTTGACAAGAAAGGACGAGCGCGCGCGTCCATTTTTTGCCGCCCACAAACGAGGGCATGGTTTTGAAATGCTCGACCCAAGGGCCGTTGGCAGTAGGCGGGCTTTCTTGAGTAGGGAGCGTTAAATGGGTTAGGGGACCGCGCCAACCGTGACGCCGATCATAGATCTCAAGGCCAGCCTGAAGCGATTCTTCGGCAAATTCTTGATACACGGGATTCAGCGTGGTTCTAACAACATAACCGTCATTATAAAGGGACTGCTCGCCAAATTTCTCGATGAGCTCGCGGCGCACTTCTTCTGCAAAATATTCACCTTCCACGCTTTGTCCCAGGGCGCGCACTTTAGGCTCGAGGGGAGAGGCAATGGCGGCCGCTGCCTCTGCAGGGGTAATCTTGTTGTCATCGCGCATGCGGATCAACACATAATTACGCCGCTCAAGGGCGCGGGCGTGGTTCTTGGTGGGATGGTAGTGGTTAGGCGCCTTGGGAAGGGCTGCCAAAAAAGCCGCTTCTTGCAAAGTCAGGTCATCAAGCCCCTTGTTAAAATAGTAAAGGGCGGCCGCTGCCACACCGTAGGCGCCACCTCCGAGATAAATCTCGTTTAAATAAAGCTCCAGAATGTAGTCTTTGGTATATGCATTTTCAATGCGTACGGCCAGAATTGCTTCTTTGATCTTACGCTCGAGGGAGACAAGGCATGAGATATCCGCCAGCAAAAAGTTCTTAGTCACTTGCTGGGTGATGGTCGAGGCCCCAATGGGTCTTTTGGATGCTTGAATACGGGAAATATTGGATACAGCCGCGCCAATAATGCTGGGAACGTCTACCCCCATATGGGTATAAAAGTTCTTGTCTTCGGCTGAGATAAAGGCATCCTTTACGCGCTGGGGAATGGCGCGAAGGGGAACGTACAAACGCTTTTCTTTGGCGTATTCCCCGAACACGCGCCCGTCATTGGCATAGAACCGGGTCAAGACAGGAGGCTGATAGTTTGCAAGTTGCTGGTAGCTTGGCAGGCTTCTGCCGTAATAATAAAACATGCCCACAACAGCCGCTCCCGCCACGAGGGCTGTACACAAAAGCGCTGTTAAAAGGGTTGAGATAAAACGCAGCAAACCCGTCTCTCCTGCAATAAGTGGTGCCCCTGAGTTTGGAAAACACCCTGATCCATAGCAGTCTTATACAATGTTCGTTCATAAAAAGAAACTGATTCTAAAGGCATGCTCTTTGTTTTTTCTGTCCTATTTACTGTTTTTCATGATGATGCTAGATTTTTGTTAACAATAAGTAATAAAGGGGGAGATTAATGATTAATTTTAAAAATGTGCGCCGCTCTATTGTTTTTAGTTTATGCCTATGGAGCGTGACCCTTACGCCTGCTCAGGGTACTCAAACGGTGGTCCCAGAGGCCAGTCAAGAAGAGGTGGTGGCGATGCCTTCCCTTGATGAGATTCTTTCCCAGGACTCATTTAAAGTGGTTCCCGCACGTCATCCCGAGGCACAAAAGACGACCACCCTCTTGATTTCATGTATTGATTCTGACTTGCGGGATGAAGTTCAAGATTTTATGGAAAATACCTTGAATCTGAAAGATACTTACGACGAATTTATGATGCCTGGTGCCTCTCTTTCTTACTTACAAATGGCTTACCCAGAATGGTCTCGTACCCTAGAGGACGTTATCAAGATGGCCAAAAACAACCAAGGGATCTCGCGGGTCATTTTCTTAGACCATTTGGATTGTCAAGCATACAAGCTGCTTCAACCCGCTTATGCCCGCCAGCCACAAGCTAAACAGCTCGAAAGCCATAAAAGAACTTTTGCCCAAGTGCGAAAAAAAATTTCAAAATTATTTCCTGACCTGAAAATTCATACTCTCGTAATGGACAGTCAGGGGAATATTCTGAATATTAAGGAGTGAGCCGTTTTGCTGGGTAAGTGCCGGTCTGAGAAACATACGTCGTTGTACCACTCAGTGCAAGGAGATTGCCTGTGAAAAGGAACAACATGCCGCCAAGAGTATAACTATGCCATTCCATCCCCTCAAAAACCTGTGAGATAAAAAGTGAGACCACAGGAATCATGACAAATGGATAGCCCCCCTTGTCAGCGCCGAGTCGATTGAGAATAATCGTGTAGCACCCAAACGCCACCACAGATCCGAAAACGCCTAGATACACAAGAGAAGCGATATATGGAAGTGAAAAATCAAAGGTTAAGGGCTCCTGCTTTGCAAGCGCGTAAAGCAAGCAAAAAATGGCGCCGTAAAGCATACTAAAGGCGCTCGTATGAAGGATTGGGAGTTGACGGTGACGTTCTATAAGGGTGTTTGCAAGAGCACTACAAACACATCCAAGAAGAGACAGACTCATGCCCGTTAGGTGTCCGCGGTGTAAAGAAAAAGAGAGAACTTCTGGCAAAAAGATCAGGCCAATCCCCACGACGCCAAGAAACGTGCTAAACAACAACTTGACACACAAAGGTTTTTTGAAAAATAGGCTCACAAAAATGACGTTGAGCACAATGACAAAAGAAAAGGAAAGGGCATTGAGTCCACTGGGGATGTAACGTGCCGCATGATAAATGCACAGGTAACTGGCAAAATACATCAAAAATCCTTGAAGGGCAAAAAATAAATGTTGCCTAAAAGGATAAATAGCTCTTTTCTTTTGAAAGAAAACGGGAATAAAAAACATAAAACTGGCAAGAAAAAAACGATAGGCGATGGACTGCTCCACGCTGACGCAGCCAAGCTGAAATGTTGTGGCAAACCATGTAGATCCCCAAATAAGAATTGTCAGCGTATAAAGAAAGAAAAGGCGCGGCACGACAGGGTAGGCAGGCTCCACTATGACTGTTCGGATTCTAGGAGGGGTTTGCCAGTTTGTAAATACCTCGTTTACCTTCCACTAGTTCAAACAAGTGGGAAAGACCCAGGACTGTTTCAGATCCACCTAAGACCAAAAAACCATGGGGGTTCATTTGTTTGGCGATGTTCTCTAGAACCTTGGCCTTGGTAGGTGGATCAAAGTAAATAAGCACGTTTCGGCACATAACCACATCAAATTTTCCAAGGGATCTAAAGTCATCTAAAAGATTTTGAATCTGAAATTTAACGCTTTTTCGAATTTCGCCGTCTATTTGCCAATCACTTTCAACTTCTTTGAAGTACTTGACCAAAAGCTGAATAGGTAGTCCCCGTTGTACCTCGAACTGGGTGAACATGCCGCTCTTGGCGCGCTCAATGATCGCCGAGGAAATGTCAGTACCCACGATATCCACACCCCACCCAGCAAACTCTCTTTTTTCTTTGAGGATCATGGAAAGGGTATAGGGTTCTTGACCCGATGAGCAAGCGGCACACCAAATACGCATGTGACGAACTGCTTTGTTTGTCTCAGCGATACTTGGCAACATAAATTCTTTAAAAAGTTCAAAAGGTTTTCCGTCACGGAAAAAAAAGGTCTCATGGGTTGCCATGGCATTAATGACTTGGGTCGCAAGGCCAGATCTGTTAGCGCGCAAGGCGCCCACAAGCTCACTAATATTCTTTAAGCTGTTCTCGCGCGCCACAGGGAGCAACCTGCTCTCGATGAGGTAACCTTTGTCTGCGGAAAGAGCAAGACCTGAACGTGTCTTGAGAAGGTCACATAAATATTGGTAATCAGCACTGGACAACTCACCGGCCACATTTTTTGTCACAGTTGAGGGAGGCTGTAGCATTGTCATAACTGGTCTACCTTTCTTTTATCCTTTTTTTCCTGCAAAAGCGCACATGGTTTCTGCAATTTTATTCAGTGGCAAGATCGCACTGGCAAGGCCTGCTTCGCTGACGGCGCCTGGCATGCCCCAAACAACACTTGTGGCCTCGTCTTGGGCGATGAGGGCCCCTCCGCGGTCAATGAGGTATCGACTCCCATTGAGGCCATCGCTGCCCATTCCGGTCAGCATGACAGCCATGACTTGCCCCGCATAGGCATCACTCGCACTTTTAAAAAGGGGATCTACGGAAGGTCTGCAAAAATTCTCTTTTGGTCCCTGGTCTAGGAGGAGCTTATGTCCAGAACTTGTGCGCTCCACGCGCATATGAAAGTCCCCTGGTGCTAAATAAATGCCGTTTGTCTCGACGATCTGACCATGACTTGCCTCATCGACGGTGCGACCGACTATGGTGGTGAGATGTTTGGCAAGGGCGGTTGTAAATTTTGGGGGCATGTGCTGGGTGATGAAGATGGGCTTTAGGATATCCTTAAGACCGCGCATCACCTCCATAAGTGCCTGGGGCCCCCCTGTTGAACTTCCGATGACAAAGGCGGCTGGCAGGCGTATGGGAAGAGGGCGTAATTTAAGAGATGTCTGTGACGTTTTAACATCTTGACGAACAGGCATGACGCTTGAGGGCTCGCGTTCAACTCTGGGAAGGGGTCTACCAGCCAAAATTCTCACCTTTGTTACCAGTTCACGTCGAAAAGAGTCCAAATTTTGTACTTCTTGGGCGGTGCTGGGCTTGGGAATGTAATCACTGGCCCCAAGGCTTAGGGCCTTTAAACTGATCTCGGCATTGCGAAGGGTCAGGGTGGACGCCATGAGCACTTTTGTTTTAGGAGAAATTTTCAAAATTTCAGGAAGAGCCGTCAAGCCGTCCATGACCGGCATTTCTATATCAAGAATCACAACGTCTACGGGAATACGTTTAAGGCTTGAAAGCGCTGCGTATCCGTTAACCGCTGTGGCAACAACTGAAATACCAGGGTCGGATTCGCAAATGCGCGTGAGCGCGCCCCGTATAACGGCGGAGTCATCAACAACCATAACGCGGCACGGCAGTAGAGCATTGCGTGACGAGGGTTGACTATCTGAGAGCATCGCTAAATGGCTCCGACTTGTTCAAGTTTTTCCTGGATGATTGTTTTATCAAAGGGTTTCATAATGTATTCATCGGCCCCTGCCATAAGGGCTTCGCGAATATGCTTTAAGTCATTTTCTGTCGTGCAAAAAATAACTTTTGGCGTATTTCCACTCTCCAATTGGCGCAGCGCACGTAAAAAGTCGATGCCATTCATGACGGGCATATTCCAATCAAGGATAATCAGGTCTGGAAGGGCTTCTTGACAGGCCTTCAAGGCGATACTGCCATCTTCTGCTTCCCTAATGGAAAACGGAAACTCTTCCAAGACGCGGCGTATGGCCTTGCGGACCGTTGATGAGTCTTCTACAATTAAGCAGTCAGCCATGCTGCCCTCCTCTGCTATTTATTTTTTACCTTCTATTATGCAACGAGTTTTCTAGAAAAATCCAGAAGGGCGTTCACATTCATGACAATCAAAAGTGATCCTTCGAGACGATAGATACCTGCTGAGATCTCGCGCCAGCACTCTTCTAAGGTTGCAGGGTTTTTTTCGTACTTGTCGTCAGGCAGACTGAGGACTTCTCCTAGCTTATCAACCAAAAGGCTATAAAGTTCCCCTTTTGTTTCGATGACGATATTCATGAGTTTTTTGCGTTGCTTTACGTCCGATGGCAGACCTAGACGCTGCCTGACATCGATGGCGGTGACGATGCGTCCCCGAAGATTCAAAGACCCAGCAATTTCAGGGGGCGCCAAAGGAATGGGGGTGATGCTGTGTGTGCGCACAATATCTTGCACTTGTAGTACGGGAATCCCAAAAAGTTGGTCATTAATGTAAACAGTCACATAATCTTTGCTTTGACTTCGATCTTGGGTGTGATGTTGAGAACTGATGCTCATGCTGCTGCTCCTTTTTCATACAGGGCCAAGACTTGCGCGAGGGAGGAGAGAATGGCCTCTCGGTCGCTTTTGGAAAGATAGTCAGTAAAACCTGCACTGCGCCCTCGAGATATGTCCTCGGGTGTGGCGTGGGCGGAAAGCGCTAAAAGAGGCGTTTGATTCCAAGGGCAATCATCTTGTTTGACATACTCTGCAAACTCAAGGCCGCTCATACGCTCCATTTCGATGTCACAAATTATGGCGTCAAAAGTCTTGCCTTTTTCACAAAGAGTAATGGCTTCTTCTGCGCTGGAAAGGGCTGTGACGTGATAACCATCAATATTCAGATAAGGCACCAAAAGGTTCCTGAAGAAGACGCTGTCATCAATAAGCAAAATATGAGAGCCGTGCTTTGCGGGGGCGCTTCCTTTGTAGGCGCCGCTTTGGAACCAATCGGGAAAAGCCTGTCTGATGTAGTAGTCAACGTCAATGATTTCCATTGTTTGGCCTTTGACAACCGCTGACCCAAAGGATCCCATGTTGTTGTTCTTAAGTTTTATTTCAAGGTGTTCTTCGACAATGTCAATAATCTCGTCAACGGCAAGGCCCACAAACCTGTTTTGATCACTAAATACAAGTACGGGCTGCCTTCCTGATTCGTGATACTGCTGACCGTACTCAACTGTAATCAAGGGCATGAGTGCGTCTCTATACTGAACAACTGCTTGACCGTTAGAGTGTTCAATATCTTTCATATCAAGTTCTTCTAGACGTGCGATAAGGGCAAGAGGCACGGCTTTGGACACATCAGAGCCTGCTTTGAAAATGAGAAGCGTCATTAAATCGTCATCGTGGAGGCTTTTGATTTGGTGTTGGGGTTCTTGAACGTTTTCTTCGGCGCCAGAATTGCCCATGACATTCAAGATGCCGTTGGGGTCAAGAATCATCACCACACTGCCATCACCCAAGATCGTATTGCCAGAAAACACAGGGATGTGGCGTAAAATCGAAGAAACGGGCTTGACCACGATTTCCTGGGTTTCAAAAATTTGATCAACAATAATCCCAAAGACGTAGGCCCCAACTTGCGCCACAATGACAAAGTGCTCATCGCGCCCACTGCCAAGGAGCAGCTCCAACATATCATCCGATGCAGAATGAACCGCTGGGGGTCGGTAATCCTCTAGCTTCAAAAGATGAGAAAGCACAACCAACGGCAAAAGTCTGTTGCGAAGACGTAAAAACGGCGTGTTGTTCAGCATCTCCACTTTGTATTCGGCATTCTTTGCAATCCGTACAAGCTCGAGCACACCGATTTGGGGCATGGCAAAGCGTTCACCGCCTGATTCCACTATGAGCGCCGATACAATAGCCAACGTAAGGGGGATTTTGATGGTAAAGTGTGTGCCCTTACCAGGCGTTGAAATGAGATCAATGGTGCCCCCAATACGCTCTATGTTAGTGCGTACAACGTCCATCCCCACCCCGCGCCCAGAGACACTTGTGACTTGTTGTGCGGTGGAAAATCCTGCTTTGAAAATTAGATGACGAATTTCGCGTTCCGATAAGGTCTCCAGTTCAGACTCTTTCATGATGCCCGTATCGAGGGCTTTTTTGCGAATGGCATCAAGGTTAAGGCCTTTGCCATCATCACTGATGGCAATGTTTATGTGCCCCCCTTCGTGGTAAGCTTTGAGCGTGATTGTGCCTGTTTCGCTTTTACCTGCGGCAGCACGTTCATGAGGGGATTCAACGCCGTGATCTGCAGAGTTTCGCACCATATGAGTCAAAGGATCTTTAATCAACTCTAACACCTGACGGTCGAGCTCAGTGTCTTCACCGATCATGACTAGATCGATTTTCTTATTGAGCTCGAGGGAAAGGTCACGCACCAAGCGAGGCAACTTGGACCAAGCATTTCCAATGGGTTGCATGCGTGTTTTCATAACGCCGTCCTGCAGTTCAGACGTGACATGGTTAAGTCTTTGCAAGGGAACTGAAAATTCACTATCTTCAGTATCGCGCAAAAGCTGCAAGAGTTGATTTCTTGTTAAAACCAGCTCGCTGACCATGGTCATAAGATTTTCGAGCAGGTCCACACTCACACGAATACTTTGATTCGCCACACTGGGAGAATTTTTAACGTCCTCCCTCGTCGCGGCTGCCAGTTCGTCGGGAGCCGACAGGGGCGGCGTCACACGTTTTGGAGGTGATTTAGGCGCGGGTGCGGGCGCTGCAGGCGTTTTGAGGACTTCTTCTGTTTCTCGTGTCTCGCCTTGGGGATCTTCCTCTTCACGTACGTTGCCAGTTTCCTCACAAGAAGTCACAGACTCTTCTTGAGCCTCCCTTTGTTCGAAGGGGTCAGGCACGGCAGTCGCTACCCCGCTTGCAGCCGCGTTCAAAGCGTCAATAAGGGGTTGATCATTTCCTGCTGGCTCTTCACTTGCCTTCTCAAGATGATCGACAATAATCTTAATAGTATCAAGGCACTCAAGAATAAGGGTGATGATATCAGGGGTGATCTCAAGCTCTTTGTCTCGGATTTTGCCAAGAACATTTTCACCTGCATGGGCGACTTTTTCAAGGCGAGGCAAGCCAATAAAACCGCACGTCCCTTTGATGGTATGCATGGTCCTGAAAATGCGACTTAATAACTCGGGGTTATCCGGTTGCTGCTCCAGGGACACTAGATCGTTGTCAAGGGCGGCAATGCTCTCGGTTGTCTCAGTTAAAAACTCTCCCAGCAATTCGTCCATGACTGTTCTCCCACAAGCATGATGTCTTTTTTCTTTCGACCCCATGATTTCAGGAAATGTTTAATTTCTTATTAACTCAATGAGGTCTCAGCGTGTTTTTCGCGAGGTTTTTTTGACGTGCGTTACGGTCCCTGTAGCAATTTTACAAGGATCACAAAAGTACAAACAAAGTAAAAGATTGGCTGATTTTTCATAGTTTTTTC
>JAJTHL010000006.1 GCA_021298595.1 Alphaproteobacteria bacterium
AAAAAAGTTCAAAAGAATACGTTTTTAATGACTTGTGGCCCATAAGTTGTCTGTATTCCGAATATAGTAAATAGAAAATAAAGATAGCATAAATAAACTCTTAATATTTTTAAATGAAAAATAAAGCAAAAATAAGATCTAATAACAATAATAAAAAAGACTTCTGGTTATTCATTTTCTCCTGTCAATTTTGGAGGTATCCGATGTCAAAAAAGTTCATGTTAAACGTCATAAATCTCTTTTTCCTATGGGCAATTTTCTTTTGCGGTGCAAGGGTTTTTGCCTATGGTCCTTCCTTGTTCGCCGATGAGGTAGAGGCTGTACAAGCCAAGACAGCTAGCTTTAAGGAAAAGCAGGATTTGTCCTCACTAAAAGATGCTGTGATCAGCGCAACTAACCTTTTAAGAGCCATCGAAGAAAAAAATGCTATGGACGATCGATTCTTAAAAAAAACAATCACGTTCAGACACTTGTCGTGGGCAGCAAGGCACTATCAGGGCCTTGTTGATGATCACGTTGAAGAATCTTACCAAACGGTACACACAACCCTTGATCATTACACTAAACCTTTAACGCCGCGGGAAAGTAAAAAAACAGGCCGCCATAGTCCTCGGGAAATTGCCAAACATACCTGTGCTGTGCGTCAAGATAGTTTAGAGTTCGCAAGGCAAGAGTACCTTAACGACTGTTTGTTTGCTTACTGTTTGGGGGAGTACTTAAGTACACCAGGGTTAGATGATATGGAAAAGCAAGGTCTTCCTTTGTATCACACCCTTTCAAGAATTGAGGACTGTTATACAAAACTGTCTGAACTTTTTTGGAGCATTGAAGAGGTGTTGGTAAGGCGCGCAGTGCGTGAACAGAAAAAGTCTTTACTGCACAAAAAATCGCCTCGCCTCAAAGAGCTTATGGATTACTGGCATGTAGGGAGTAACGCTGTGGTCTACAGAGAGTGGATGAATACCGTTTTAAGCACCCGTTTTAAGCTTTTCTTTTATGCCTACAGCGGTGCTAAAAACAGCTGGATCATGAAGGCAACATCAGGCTCATTCCTAGAGTCCGGGGGCCTTGGATCAAGTTCAAGTAGCCTTTCGACAACGCAATCGACTGAAAGCTCTCGTCTTTCTGATCAACGAAGCAGTGAGGTCTCTTTGTCGTAATTTCGTGTATGAGAAAATAAAAGAAGGTCAAGCAGGCACAGCATCTTCCCTAAAAAAACGTTTTGCCCTCTTGACCTTAGATGAGACCTTTGGCACCCTTAAAAGTAGAAAAAATTTAGCTTAGTAATAAAACAAAAAACTAGGGGGAAGATATGACACGCTCAGAGCTCGTTCAAAAGCTGCTTGCAAAGAATACAGATGTAACGCATCAACAAGTAGAAAACGTCGTTGATATCATTTTAGATGAAATCTCCCATGCTCTGGCCCAAGGGAGCCGTGTCGAGCTTCGCGGTTTTGGTGTTTTCTCTGTCCGTCAACGTCGTGCTCGCCTTGGTCGCAATCCAAAAACAGGTGAATCCGTAGAAGTTTCTGCCAAGGGTGTTCCTTTCTTCAAGGCAGGAAAACAACTCAGAGACCGCCTAAACGCCGATTAAGGGCCCTGTGTTTGCTCCAAAGAAAACAGATGATTGCCCCCTTTGTTTCTGATATATAGCAGAGGTACTTTGTGTCGTGTTGAGTTTGTTCAACAGCGAAAGGACCTAATTTATGAGCTGGCTTACAAATTTTGTTCGTCCCAAACTTCGCGCTCTTGTGGGCAGAGATGTTCCTGATAACCTGTGGCACAAGTGCCCTAAGTGCGAGCAAATGCTCTTTCACCGTGACTTGGCTGAAAACCTCCACGTGTGTCACCATTGCGGCCATCACATGCGTTTATCGGCAAAAAGACGTCTAGAGCTTTTGTTTGATGAAGGCAATTACCAGCGTATTGCCCTAACACTTGCCCCCCAAGATCCTTTGAAGTTCAAAGATCTGAAGCGGTATAGTGACCGTCTTAAAGACGCCAAAGCAGCGACCCAGGAAGAAGACGCAGTGGTCGTAGCAGAGGGTACGATTCAAGGATACCCCATCGTCATTGCAGCCTTTGATTTTCATTTTATGGGGGGGTCCATGGGCGCTGCCGTTGGAAACGCTATTGTGGACGGCGCGCGGGCAGCCGTCAAATCAAAGGCTGCCTTTTTGGTGGTCAGCGCGTCTGGGGGGGCACGTATGCAAGAAGGGATTTTATCCTTGATGCAAATGTCACGCACCACCGTGGCTGTGCGTCTGGTCAAAGAAGCCGGTCTTCCATACCTGACCCTACTATCGGATCCCACAGCAGGTGGCGTCACAGCCTCCTTTGCCATGATTGGGGACGTGTCCCTTGCAGAGCCCGGTGCGACGATTTGCTTTGCGGGCAGGCGCGTCATTGAGCAAACGATCCGACATAAACTCCCTGACGATTTCCAAACGGCCGAGCACCTTCAAGAGCATGGAATGGTTGATATGGTCGTCAAGCGAGCTGATTTGCCCAAAACCATTGGAACCTTGCTCAAACATCTTATGTCACGTCGCCACTAAATGCTGTGGCGACGTGCAAGCCTCCCTGGATCACAGGTCACGGCAAACAAGGTGGTCTGATTTTTTTAGACTGATCCTGTTTGCTGGTTTCTGACCCCCCACATCTTTGACTAAAGACGCGTCCTTGCAGGGAGATGGAATGGACTCCCGGGCGTTTGAGCCGGGGAGGCAGGTACACACTTCTGAAGAAGTTAATAACGTCACAAATGTCTACTTAGCTGCCATGGAGAGAAAATCCCCAGTCAGTTTCTCAGCCGCCATGACGCTAAGATCAGGGGGCATTTCCTAAAGCCAGACTTGGAGCGTTTAAGGGCAGGTTCTTGTGTGCAAGGAAAGGCGTCGACCCTCAAAAAGAGACGTGCACGTGTGGGAAAGAAAAGCGCTGCCAAAAACAACCCATCATCCGGTTAAGTCTTTGCAGGAAATAAGATGGTTAAAAGGAGACGCGCGTTTTAGACAGGAAACCTCTTTTCTCACAAACAAGTCGGCATAGTACTGCCGAGTTTATTTAATTTTTGATCCTTTGGTATGTAAAAAGAAGGAATTTAATCTCAGCATGCACGAAAAGTATTTGATTTTTAAAAACAGCATGTCAGCTCTCAAGTAAGTGTCTTTGACTTTAAGGGCACCCCAGGACATTTATCCAGTGCAACCCTTATGGGTCACGTCTTATGCAAAGCATATAGGGGCAAACACCCTAAGGTAGACTGTTTGCCCCGTTTTTTATGTTCTTTTAGCTCGTGGAGATTTTCTCATCTTTGACCGCGTAAATCATGAAATGTCTTTTCATGAATCCTGACATGGTCTTACGCAACTGTGCGCCGTGGCCATTGACATGCCAAAAGGTCCACAGATCTTGACCACGTTCTGTGCCCAAAAGAGACTCGTGAAGAAGGGCTGCTTCAACCTTCCAGTAAAGCGCTGAAAAATTCTCATAACAGAGATACATTTGGGCTAGTCGGTTCCAAAGGGCAGGAACCGTTTTTTTATGGGTGAAATCTTTAAAAATGATTGCGTTGACTAAATCATGTTGTTCTTGGATGATATTTGCGCTCAGGCGTGCTTCAAAAACTGTTTCAATGACCTCTTTGGGAACCATATTACCAATGAAGGGGGATTCCTTATTATATTCTTCCATGAGCTCATTGTAGTACCCTCTAAACGATGCCTCGGCCTCTTGCTTTGTGCTGGTCATCAGTTTTTGGGTTTTGATAAATAGTTTTCGTTTTCCGTCATAGGCGGCGGCTCTTGTCTGTGGGGTAATGGGATACTCAGGTCGGTATGTGTCAAGCATTTCCTTGTAAATGTCGCTTGCCAGATTTTGTGCTTTTGAAAGGGCGTCTTTCAAATTTTGCGTACTGCGTGTACGCAAAAACGTTGAGTCGGCCAGTTGAAGATCCATTAAAGCAAGATCGATCCACGTAAGCGAAACAGGTCTCTTTTTAGGTAAGGGGGCGCTTATGGCATAAACGGGCTCTCGTGTGTAGGGCTCTGGAGCGCTGGCCGTGAGACGATTGCGAGCCATGTAGTCTTGCAAATGGGGAAAATCAATCATCGAAATCACCGAACACGGTGATTGAGTACGGTCTTTTTCCGAAGAAAAATCTGGGGAAAAGGGGCTTGCCACGAGGGTGGAGGCATTCACCGTTTCTGATATGATGAAAAGAGGGGAAAGGGACAAAAAACCAAATAAAGTTACTTTTCTGATCGAGATCATCGTCGTCCTCCTTAGGGTATGTGAATTTTCTTAATGACAAAAATTGCTAAATCCTCCTTTCCCCGGCCATGGGTGTGTGGCAAAAATTTAAAAGCTCGAACATGAGGTAAATAAATGAAAATTTTATTTTTAAAAAACAAAAGTAGGATGCTTGATGTAAAGTAACTATCAATAAGAAAAAAAAAGATAATAGGTAATACGTCTTTTATTTCGAAAAAGTGCACGGTTTTTATTTCCTTATCAAAAAGTCTCTTTACAGAAAAAGAAGTATCATTAGAAGGTTAATAATTTACTTATTGTCAAAAACATGTAAGTGACATGCCAGTATGATAAAAAAAATTTTTAAAGATTATAGAAAAAAAAGAAATAACTTTTTGCAAACGTTCAAAAGTCGTCGTGCTTCACCCTCTGCTGCCCTATCTGAGAAAGAATGTCCTTTCAAAATGTTTGGCCCCTTAAAATAGTTGTCTAATAAAGCACCATCCCCCCAAACGTGTGGAGCATTCCATTGGAAGATCTAAGGTTCTTATTTTCCTTCTAGTGCAGGCACGTTGAAGATGAAAGGAGATTAACGTGTGAGCGTGACAGTTAGATAAGGCAAATGATACACACTTATGGGGCTCTTCGCTCAGTGTAAAAGAGAAGAGGTAACATATTAATTCTTCGCAAAAATTCGACAGTATGCCAGTTTTTTTGTCGCCTCTGTCTGATGCTAAAGTGAAAAAAAGATTAAGCGTTTTAAAGAACTTAGTAAGACCTCTTAAAGAGGGAACATTCTTGGTTTGGCATCTTATAAACATGATGACTGCTTTTGGTATATCCGACATCGGTGATCAGGGACGTTCGTATGCCCGAGACAAGACAAGCTGGAGCCTTGACGGGGGCCTATTCTCCTGCATGCCACAGACACTCAAGGGGAAATTTCGTTGGCGACAACATAGCGTCGTGCGTGAGAGCGGTCGCTCGCACCGGTGACGTGGGCGTAATTCATGAGGGCAGGTATCAATGCCCACAAAATCTTGATGCGACCCTGTCTTTTGTCTTTAAATTCCTAAAGGCGGCGGCGTAACACATGTGCGCATGATTTTGCCGCCCTGCACGAAGCATACTTTTTTACACCCCCCAACAAAGAAGAATCGTATTTTTAAGCATTTTTTTTCTGTAGCCATGTCTTTTGCCAATCATGCAGCCAGGCGCCTTGGATCGTCAGAATCTGCTTTTGATCATTGATCCTAAGCACCGCGCCGCCTTCACCAAACTGAGTGACAGAGTGTGAAACGTCTCGTGGCATACTGTCGAAGGTTGGAGAAGCGGTAAGATGTGTCATTGGGGACTCATTGAGAGTCTACGCTGCCAAAACAGCGCTTTTTAGATCTGCAAAATTAAGTGTGCCAGCAAACGTCGCTTTGGCACGCTAGAGGGCAGAAAATTTTGACTCAAAAATGAGTTGCGCCACAAGAGGTGCCCCCTTATTTATCTCACAAAAAAAGCAAGCATCAAGAAGACTGTTTCAAGGGGGAGGGGCTTGGGTCATGTTGGCCCGTCCATTTGCGATTAGGGCGCACAGGACTATTTCTTATTTTTTCCCAGTCATTGAGCGAAAAAATGAAGGGGACACGTGATCCCCTTTCACCGCGCTGGCGTGCTTAAGAGCCAGCCTGCTCTGTATTATACACGCGAAATAAATAGCTAAGAACATTAGCACGGCCTAGGTGGAACAAGGCGGCTCGACTTTGTGCGGCTTTTTCCTCGTCGTTCCAGTAACCCCAAAGGGGTGGAAATTTGCTGGGATCCACCACAATGGCCTGCACGAGGCCTGTCTCGGCTGTCCAGTAAAGCGCGGTGAGTTCATTAAGGCAGGTGTTGAGGCGATCAAAGGATTGCCAGGCATCTGTGTCCTCGGGTTTTCTCATCCCCTGCAGATGTGTGTAATAAAAATTGTGAGTCGCCTCAAGTTTTTCTACAAGAAGGCTGCACACACTGCGCTCACTATATATGTAGGCCGCTTTCTTAAGGGCGTTTTCTTCCTCGGGTGTGCCGGCGGTGGTCAGTGATTTTGCTTTTGTTTCATAGTGATGTAAGGCCGAAGGTATGTTTTTTGATACCTTCATTCCCTCAATTTCAAAAGCGGTGAAGTGTGCTTCAACGGTTTTCACATGGTCTGAGGGCATTTCGCGTGACTTGAGATGCGCTATAATGGACTCGGTGAGTACTTGACGTGCTGACATGGCGGCCTGGAGATCATCAACCTCGAGCGTGTCTGCAAACGTTGCTTTGGCGCCTCGAAGGGCGCAGAGCTCCGTTTCAAAAAGAGCCGGTTCCGAAGAAGCGACGCCCTTCTCTGCAAGGATAAAGAATGCAAAGCAGAGAGCTGTTTTTCGAATCAAAGAAGATGATGACATAAGTTCCTCCTGTTATGGTTATTGTTGCATAAGTCCCACATACCCATCTGGCGTTTGGTACCAACAAATCATTTTATGACCGTCGGTATTACTATAAACAAAGGGCGCGGCGTCCGTTTCAGGCGTTTTATCGGTGAAGTGTTTTTTTGAATCCCCGTGCAGCACAAAGGTCATGCCCTCCATCTGAATGGGTCGATGTTCTTTCAGGCTGGCAAAATGAATCCCTGGAAGCTCCTTGGGGCAGGTCACGTCTCTTTTTTTGGCCTGAAGGGGTAGGGTAAAAACAATTATTGCTGAAAGAAAGATCAGTGCTCGGTTCATGGAACCCTCCTTGTTTATAATATTTCTGAAGTGAAAGATAGCATAGGATCCCAGGGGTCACTAGTGGATTTCGAACAAGATAATGAAAGGACTGTAAAAGAGCGTACCTCTACCGCTAAAGGGGCGTAGATGAGGCCTCTTGCGCGTTGTCGTTTTTGGCCCCGTAAGCAATGTGGGGATACAGGGTGGACAGAAAGGCTTCTCTAATGCGTGTGTGAAGCATATCATCATCAAGGGCATGGGCAAGGGCGGCCGCCATTAAGGCGTTCTCGGGCACGTAGTCGCCCTGCATTTGGGGAAAGACAAAATCAACGTCCCCGTCTTCCTTGAGAATAAGAACCGCGTCTCCTTTGCTGAGTAGGAGCCTTTGATTTTTATCCAGATCACCACTTGCCCCATCTGTTTTCTGTGCCATTGTTTACGTCCCTGTTATCAATTTTTTATTAGCTTAGCTGTTTGGGGAAAGAATTTCCATTAATTCTGACCATTCACGGTTGCCAAGCCCACTGGTAAGTTGTTCAACTTTTTCACCCTGAAGCATGCGCTGAATTACTTTCCACGCGTCCCGTGAAAGGGTGACCGCGTCCACGCGGTAGTTACAAAATGCCTCGTAACTATAAGGCACCCAATGCTTGACAAGGTCTTGAATCAGCTCTGCGTAGACACGAATTTCGTATTGTGCGTGCGCGTCCGCACGCAAGCTGAGGAAATGAAGTAAGTTGTGTAAATTCACCTTCCAATAGAATTCGGTGTAGTAATTCAAGGTGAGATTCATACGGGCCAGCTCGCGGGTTAGCCCGAGGCGTTCTGGGTCGATGATATCACCGTTTTCGGTGCAGTTCATAAGTTCTTCATAGTGGGCATACGCCTGGGTTGCGTCCGTGCGCAAAATATCCAGAATTCGTTCTTTTTCTTGAAGGGACAGCGCGCCGTCTCGTCCTTGCTTGTTGGACGTGGATTGCGGCGCCAGGTGATCAATATCAGGAATGTAGAATTCTTTACTAAGAATCGAGTAGCGCGCTGAATACTCATTGACGCTGGCGGTGCGATGACGAAGCCATTGACGAGCCACAAAAATGGGCATCTTGACGTGGAATTTTATCTCGCACATCTCAAAAGGGGTTGTATGCCTGTGACGCATGAGATAATTGATCAAAGCTTGATCTTGAGAGCTACGCTTTGTGCCGCGACCATAAGACACACGTGCCGCCTGCACAACGGCTGTGTCATCGCCCATATAATCAACGACGCGCACAAATCCATGATCCAGGACCTTAAAAGATTTAAAAAGAAGCTCTTCCAACGCTGCAACGCTTGGTCGCTTCGTGGAAAAAGTCTCGGTGAACGCTGTGTCATCCGTTGCAAGGGTTGGCAAAGCTTCTTGGTGAGCAGGGTGGGTCATGGTCATTCTTTGGGGGTTAAACACATCCTAAACGCACTAAAGCATACTCTTTGGGTAAATGCCACACCGCCGTACAAAGAAAAAAACTAGCCTTTAGGATCAAGGCGTTAATCATTTGTTAACGCTTGGCGTGTTTCAGTAATTTAACAAAAAAATAAAAAACAGGAAGGTCGCGTCTTGGAGACGCTAGGGCGTCTTCAAGGTAGGCTTGAAGAAACCAATGAGGGGACGGAGGGACAAACCTCCGCCCATCATTGGGGTGTTTCCAAGGACCTAATCTTGATCTTTCGATTAAGAATCATTTTCCGGGATGTTGGCTTTCAAGACTCGTATTGCCAATAAAAAATGTCTCATGGGAAAGAGGGTGTGGAGGGAAAACTATGACCATAAAAAGCTTTGTGTGTGTTGCGGTTCTCACCGTGTTTATGCCCCTTTGGGCGAGCGACGCGGACGAGGGAAAAGAGATATCAATTGCCGTATCTACTTCACCGATCTCTCCTTCTTTGGTGTTGCATACTTCTTCTGATGGCGAGGAAGACTCTGATCTGGAAGCCCAAAGGAAAACACCCACAACGGCGGCTACATCCACAAAAAAAAGAAACCAAAACCCCAAAAAACCTTTAACGCGCGGCACGCTAGATCAGGATGATGAGCGTGAGATCGAAGACAAGAATGATGAGTTTGGTGGTCTTTATGGTATGAGAGTGATACCAAACCCGAGAGGCCTGCCTTTAAGACTTGAGGGTGATGATCTTGAAGATGATCCCACAGTTTTACCAATGCGCGATATTCAGGCAAGAGAAACACTGCTTAAAAGACTACAAGAGCAAGATGCAAGAAGGTGGACTTTTGGGGTAGGGTTTTATTCAAATCTGTCAGGTTTATGTAGCATTACGGGTGAAGTTTTGAAGGGGATTGCCACAACCTTTGGCGGCGTTGCCCTGGCAGTGGGAAGCCCTGAGGGTAAAGATTGGTTCAATTACGCCGTTGTTTTATGCGGCACGTTCGGCCAGAGCTTTCTGGTGTGGAGTGAAAAAGCTGGCTCTGCGGCGAAGCAGCGTCGTTATGATATAGAAAAACTGTCTGGCTATCATGTCCGAACGGTTAAGCTAAAAAGTGCGTTGTGCGGCCACAGTGACCATTCTGATCTACTGAAAAGGGGGATGGCGCGATCAAGTTTTATGGCGGCGCACGAAGAAGGGCGCGGGCCAGCAGTCAAACTTGGGTCTTTTGAGCCTGTCGAAGATGAAACCGTTCTTCCCATGGATCCCGCGGCAGGACAAGCCATTTTTGATGATCTTCAGCAGCAAGACGCCGAAAGGTGGCTCTGGAGTGAAGCATTTTATGGGTGGAGCTCGTCCATTTTAGGAACAGCGGGTAATATGCTTTCAGGTGTGTCCACGGCTCTTGCCGGAGCCTCACTGTTTACGGGAGACGAACAAACGAAGCAGTGGTACTCCTTTGGTGTGGTGCTTTCGGGCGCCGCCGGATCTCTTTGCAGCTATTTGTCAAGCAAAGCCAAATCTGCGTCAAAGCAGCGCCGTGCAGACCTTGAAAAAATGGCGGGTGTCGAGGCGACGCTTCCTCCCCAGGACATTAGTCCTAAGGAGGATGCAAACGCTTTATAGGATCACGGTGTAGAGCCCCCTTGTGAACGAACTTGAAGTCGGTTTACACTGGGCGCGATTTTGAATCACCATGGGATATGAGATGAAAAAAACAATTGTACTGTGCGTGCTTGACGGTTTTGGTTATGCCAAGGATGGCCCACAAAACGCGTTGACCCAAGCTCATATGCCCCATTGGTCGGCGCTTTGGAAGGACTGTCCCCACACCCTTCTTCAAGCAAGCGATCACTTTGTAGGGCTTCCTGACGGTCAGATGGGCAACTCAGAAGTAGGGCACATGACCATAGGGGCAGGGCGCGTTATCTTGCAAGACTTGCCGCGTGTCAGTCATGCCTTTGCAAGTGGGGCCATCACAGGACACCTCGCACTAAACGACACCATCGCACGCCTTAAAGAAACAGGAGGTGTCTTCCATGTGGCAGGCCTTTTGTCACCGGGCGGCGTGCACTCCCACATGGATCACCTGAAAGCGCTTACGGCCTATTTGACGTCTCAGGGCGTCAAAGTAGCCCTTCACGCCTTTTTAGATGGACGGGATACCCCGCCCCAAAGTGCTCTTGGCTATATGCGTGAGTTCTTGCCCTTTTTAAAGAAGTGTTCGGGCGCCACCCTGGCGACTCTTGGCGGGCGCTATTTTGGGATGGACCGTGATAAGCGCTGGGACCGGGTGGAAAAAGCCTACCAGGTTTTGCTGGGTAAGACGCCGGCCACGTCCTTGTCACCAGAGGCCTATATCGCCCAGCAGTACGAGCAAGAGATCAGCGATGAGTTTATTCCGCCCATGGCCTTTGGGATGTATGACGGAATCAAAGCCGGTGATGCGTTTGTCATGGTTAATTTCAGGGCTGACCGGGTGCGCCAGCTTTTAAGTGCTTTATTTGTTGAAGATTTTTCAGAGTTTGAAAGGTCCCCCCCATTGCAGCTTGTGGGGCAATTCGGCATGAGCTCTTATTCGGCCACGTTAGACAACGTCCTGACCGCCCTTGTAACCAACGAAAATGTCGAGGAAAGTGTCGGCGAGGTGATCTCAAAAGCAGGCATGACGCAGCTACGTTTGGCGGAAACGGAAAAATATGCCCACGTGACGTTCTTTTTTAATGGCGGACGTGAAGAGGCTTTTCCCGGGGAAGATCGGCATCTGATTCCCTCGCCGCAAGTGGCGACCTATGACCTGCAGCCCGAGATGTCAGCGCCACAGGTGACAGATTACCTATGTGACGCCATTACGTCGAGTCGCTATGACTTGATTGTTGTGAACTATGCCAACACGGATATGGTGGGACACACGGGGAAGATGGAGGCTGCCGTCAAAGCCCTTGAGACGGTGGATGGGGCTTTGGGACGTGTGAGTGCGGCTGTCAAAGAGGTAAAAGGTATTTTGGTTATTACGTCAGACCACGGCAATGTGGAAGAAATGGGAGATCAAAGCCACCCCCACACAGCTCACACCGTCAATCCTGTTCCCCTTGTGATCATGGGGGCAGGGGGGGTGACGCTGAACGCTGGGGGGCTAAGTGACGTGGCGCCCACCATCCTCACCCTTTTAGGATTGACACCGCCCAAAGTGATGACTGGAACGTCTTTGATAGAGAAGGCGTCCAGTCAAAAGGCCATGTAGCTACAATTCTTTTCAAGACTCCCCCCCCCCTTGTTGATCTGTACGTTTAAACAGGGGGGCGCCCTTAAACATGTTGTTTCTTTACCTAATATCTTAAAAAAACTATGCTTTTGAAAAAAAGCCCTTAGGAGAAGATGGATGAGCATAAAGATCAAAGTTTTCAAAGAAAAAGAGACCGCACCTTATGTGCATCTTCTTTCTAAGATGCGCGTGGAGGCGTTTCAGGAATTTCCTTATCTTTATGTGAGCGAAAGTGTAGAGGCCGATCTACCGTTCACCCAATGCTACACCCTCAAACACGGTCTTTTGGTTGTGGCCTTTGAAGATCAAGAAGTTGTCGGGATGTACTCAGCCATGCCCATGACGACCAAAACAGAATTTTTACAAGCCTTGTCAGTGTCCTTAGAAGAAGCCGGTATTAACACAAAAAAGTGTTTTTATGCGGGCGAAGTGATTGTGGTGCCTTCTATGAAATGCCGTGGCATTGGCGTTGCGCTTCTGCGCCGACTGGTTGAAGAGGTGAGTGCCCTTGGGTATGAGACTATGATGGGCGTAACCTCCATTCGCGCGCCTGACCACCCTTTGCGACCAGAGGGATATTTCGACAGTGACGTTGTGTGGGCGGCCGGTGGGTATAAAAAGCTGCCTCTGACTTTTCCTTGTCGTTATCCCACACGCCAACAAGACGGCAGCGTCAAAGAAGAAGATAACATGCTTGCGTGTTGGCTCATGACGCTTCAAGAAGTTTTAGAAACACAAAAGAGGGCGATCTAAGATATTTTAATATCAGGGGGTTGTGGAATTTTTGAAAGAGCTTTTGGACAAGTGTGACACGGAACACAGAACCCTCGTAAGGTTTGCGAAAAGAGACTTGATTCAGTGGGGGCGCCGGCGCTAGACTTGACCAAATTTTGAGAAGGGGCAGTTTTTTAAAGTGAATAAAGGGTCTTATGCGTGTTTGGGGCGGGTAGCCGCAAGTTTATCGGCCGCTTTATTTGTTTCGTCCTGTGCCTGTGCGGGTCATGGAACGCCGTCCCCCTTGTCACCAAAGGATTCTGCTCTTTTTTATGCCCACGTTGCTGATAAAGTGCGCCGCGATTATGTAGAGCCTGTGGATAATACCAAGCTTTTGGAAGGTGCTCTTAATGGCATGCTCTCGTCCTTGGATAGATATTCGACGTATTTGCCACCGAAGAAGTATCAAGAGATTCGCAAGCAAGCGCACGGGGAGTATGGCGGGGTGGGACTTGAAATCGCCTATGAAGAGGGGGCGCTTCGCGTGGTGTCTGCCATCGAAGACACACCGGCTCAAAAGGCGGGGATCACCTCAGGTGACCTGATTACCGCTATTGACGCCAAGCCCGTTTATGAGATGTCGCTCTATGAAGCTGGCGAGCATCTGCGTGGCGAGCCTCACAGCCATGTGACCCTTTCCATCAGAAGACGCCAAGAGCCGCCCTTTGACATTCGTCTTAAAAGAGAGCGCATTCGGGTGGCGTCCGTTAAGGGCGAGCTTAAGGGCAATGTTGGCTATATGCGCCTAACGACCTTTAACGAACACACGACGGATAATTTACAAGAGCTTATTACATCGTTGAAGCAAAGGGCGGGTAAAAATCTAGCAGGGTTTGTGCTGGATGTGCGTAATAACCCCGGCGGCCTTTTTGATCAAGCCGTCTCTGTGTGTGAATTATTTCTAGATAAAGGGGAAATTGTTTCTATCAGGGGGCGGGATCCAAAAAAAGATCTGTCGTTCTTTGCCCAAGGTCAAGACGAGACGGAAGGGGCGCCCCTCGTGGTGCTGATTAACGAGGGTAGTGCATCCGCCTCCGAGATCGTCGCCGGCGCCCTTCAAGATCATAAGCGCGCGGTGATTGTGGGGGTCAAATCATTTGGTAAGGCATCCGTGCAAAGTGTCATCCCCATGACAAATGGGGCAGCCATCAAAATGACCACGGCCTACTATTACACCCCTTCAGGTAAATCTATTCAAAAAACAGGCATTATTCCCGATATCAAAATCGAGCAGTCAGCGCCTGCGAAAGCAGACGTCGCACAACCCACAAAACAAAAAACCGAGAAAACAAAAAAAGAACGCACGTCAACACCGGAGGATGAAAAAGTGCGTGATCTGCAACTGGAACAAGCCATCAATATGATCCAAGCATTGCGGCTGAATAAAGCCAGTGCGGCCGAGAAAAAGTCAGCATGATGATCAAGGAGCTTTTGAAAAACCCCCATACGTATTTGCAAGTGGCCATTGCGGCGGTGGTGGGGGTGATGGCGTATACGTTTTTTTCTCACGAAGGAGAAAAGAACCCTCCTGTGGTGGTGACGCTTTTACCCAAAGAGGCGAAGCCGCCCGTAAAAGAAGCACCTCAAGATCAGATTGTGAGTGAGTCTCAGCAAGGACTTGAGACTGTCCCCCACGCGCCAAAAGCACAAGAAGTGGGGCATGGGCGAGAAAAGCCTCCTCATGACACGCCTGAGATGCCGGGGCCTGCGCCGACTTCTGTGCCACCAACGCTGCCCCATGAGATGTCAGAGCCTGCGACACCTTCCACACAACCGCTCATGCCTTCCCCTGCGCGCGCGCTTACCCCGCCCCACGACTCTGGGGTACCTCACGTCTCGAGCGCGTCGGGCGGGGGAGTGGAAACCACGCGCCAGGACACTTCAGCAGGTGAGGTGACGCCTCCAGTATCCCAAGGCCCCTCTCACGGTTCTGCCTCGCAAAGCATAGCTGGCGCGTCACCAGCAGTCACGCAAGGCGCTCCAGTAACCCCAGCAGGCGGCGATGGGCAAGAGAGATCTGTTGTGGCCTTGCCGCCAGTACCCCCCCCACCGCCCCCACCGGGCGAAATCGCACTTTTGGTCTTGGACCTTGGCAAACAAGAAAGCTTGCTAGAAGCAGCCCTTAACCTGCCCAAACAAATCGCTTTTGCTTTTTATACTGGTCTTGATACGCAGGCACCCCATGCAAAGCTGAGGGAGGCGGGTTACGAAACCTTTTTGATGATCCCCATGGAACCCTTAGATTACCCCCAAAGTGATCCTGGATTTGCCCCTCTTTTGACGGGGTTGCCTGCCCAAGAAAACGTGCAAAGGCTCCAAGCCCATTTCAAGGGGCACCTTCCCATGGTCGGGGTCGTACCCTTTTTAGGAAGCCGGTTTATGTTTTCTGAAAAGGATTTCTTGCCTGTTTTAGAAGAACTGGGTCGTCATCACCTTTTGTTTGTGGATGTGAAAAGCTCGCCCCAAAGTGTGGTTAAGTCCCTAAAGAAAAAAGTCAAAGTACCACTTCTATCCGCAAGTTTTTGCTTGGATCAAGTATGCGGGGATGAGGCAGGGTGGCAAGGGCAGCAAGAAATACTTGCAAGCCTTGCGAAAACCAACGGTCCGATTTTGGCTTTTGTTCATGGATCTCCTTTGGCCCTTGACCGTGTGAGAGCTTTGTCCGAAAATTTAGCACATCTAAATTTGAAGCTTGTGCCAGTTTCGTCGCTGGCGGCGCTTAAAAACGAAAAGAAAGAAGCAAGCCAATGACCCTTGTGGCCTACCATCTCAGACCCTACCGACCCTGTGTGGGGATGATGGTTGTGAACGCGCGCAACCAAATCTTGGTTGCCAAGCGCCGAGATACAGTGGGCGAGGCCTGGCAAATGCCTCAAGGTGGAATGGACGGTGATGAAACACCTTACGAAGCAGCGCTTAGAGAGCTAAAAGAGGAAATCGGTTCCCACAGCGTGTCGCTGATCGCTGAGTCTGAGTCCTGGCTTTCCTACGACGTACCCCCGGGGCTTGCAGACCGTATTTGGGGGGGTGCCTTCAGGGGGCAGACACAGAAATGGCTTGCCTTTAGATTTCTTGGCAATGACGACGAAATTAACCTTGAGCGGCACCTGCCGGCCGAGTTTTGCGCTTGGCGGTGGAGCGCTGTGGAAGAGCTTCCTCACCTCGCTGTTTCCTTTAAAAAGGAGGTTTACGAGCGTGTGATTGAGGAGCTTTGGCCGCGTGTCTTAGCAAGCCAAGATTAAAACTAGAGGGGACCAGTGACAATGCTTGAGGGTGATCAAAGACCCACCGCCCTTGTGTGGGGGTGATGCTTGTGATTCTGATTGCAAAGCGCTGCGGCGGGGACGCGGACGCCTGGCAAATGCCCCAGGGCGGCATCGAGCAGGGCGAAACCTTGTGGCAGGCCGGTCTCAGGGAGCTCAAAGAAGAAGTGGGCGTGACGTCCGCGCAGGGGCTTGCTGAATCAAAGGACTTTCACGCCTATGATATTCCCCAGGATCTTTCTCGTCGTTTATGGCAAGGACAGTTTCGGGGTCTTCGGCAAAAGTGGGTTTTGATGGCCTTCACGGGAGAAGATACTGAGATCACCTTGGAGAGCGCCTTTCCTGAGTTTGAGGCGTGGCGGTGGGCAGCGCCTTCTGAAATTGTGCCCCTTACTCTTTTCGATAACTGTGGTATATACGAACGTGTTTTAAACGAATTATGGCCCCAGGTCTTGTCACGGGATTTAAACCCATGAAGGCAGCTCAACGCATATGAGGAAAAAATGAACCCATTAATTGTGATTCCCGCGCGCATGGGGTCCACAAGATTGCCCGGCAAAATGATGGCTGATATTGCAGGAAAGCCTATGATTCAGCACGTTTACGAACGGTGTGCCCAAGCAAATGTGGCTCCTGTCCTGGTGGCGTGTGATACTCAGGAAATCAAAGACCTCATCGAATCCGTCGGCGGAAAAGCGATCCTCACGGATCCAGAATTGCCCTCAGGCTCTGACCGCGTATGTGCGGCTGTCAAAGCCTTTGATCCCCATGAGGCTTATGATGTGGTTGTGAACGTGCAAGGTGATCAGCCAACCCTTGAGGCAATTCTTTTGGCAGCAGTTCTTCGTCCTCTTACAAACGCCGATGTGCATATTGCCACTGTGGCAACCCCTATTGTGGATATGACGGAAAAAGAGTCACCCCACGTTGTGAAAATTGCCTTGGGCGGTGTGCCGGGTGCTCCCATCAGGCGGGCTCTTTACTTCAGTCGCGCCTGTATCCCCAGCGGAGAGGGGGAGTTTTTTCACCATATGGGGATCTACGCCTATCGCCGCAAGGCTCTCAACAGGTTTGTCAAGCTACCAGCGACCAATTTAGAGGGACGTGAACGCCTTGAGCAGTTGCGCGCCCTTGAAGACGGTATGCGCATTGATGTCTGCCTTGTGGAGCATATTAATCCCCTTTCTGTGGATTATGAGGGTGATTTAGCTGAAGCAAGACGCCGGCTTGGCGCGTAAAGACAAAGGATCATAGGATGAGTATTTTATCAGATATCTGGATCAGAGATCAGGCTTTGAAAAACGGGATGATCGAGCCCTTTGTCGAGGCACAAACGGGCACGGGGGTGATTTCTTATGGTCTGTCATCTTATGGCTATGACGCGCGCGTCTCACGGGAGTTCAAGGTTTTTACCAATGTAGACAACGCCATTGTGGACCCTAAGAATTTTTCCACCACAAGCTTTGTCGAGCGTGAGGGAGATGCTTGCATCATCCCTCCCAATAGTTTTGTGCTGGCGCGTACTGTTGAGTATTTTCGTATACCTAGAGACGTGATGGTGGTATGTCTTGGAAAGTCGACCTACGCACGCTGCGGCATTATTGTAAACGTCACACCCCTTGAACCTGAATGGGAGGGGCATGTGACCCTTGAGTTTTCAAATACAACCCCGCTGCCTGCGAAAATTTATGCGGGTGAGGGGGCATGTCAGTTTCTTTTCATAAAGGGAAATGAAGCCTGCGAGGTATCGTACAAGGACCGCAAAGGGAAGTACATGGGACAGATTGGTGTCACACTGCCAAAGGTAAAGGTTATTAATGGATAAGATTCGCGTTGTAGGAGGGAGCCCCCTTCAAGGGAAAATACGTATTTCGGGTGCAAAGAATGCGACCCTGCCTCTTTTGGCAGCTTGTCTTCTAAGTGACAAACCTTTAACGCTAACCAATGTGCCAAAGCTGTCTGATGTAGGGACTTTCTTGGGGCTTCTTGAGCATCTTGGTGTAAAGGTCACCAATGGGCAAGTGGGCGAAGGGTTGACCCTTGACGGCGCAAGTCTTACGTCATTTGAAGCCCCTTATGAGCTTGTGCGTAAAATGCGCGCGTCTGTACTGGTCTTGGGGCCTCTTCTTGCAAGACAAGGGACTGCGCGTTTATCGCTTCCTGGAGGATGCGCCATTGGGACACGTCCCATTGACCTGCACCTAAAGGGCCTGGAAGCCATGGGTGCCACCATCCACCTGGAAGAAGGTTATGTGGTGGCAGAAGCCCCAGAGGGCCTCAAAGGGGCTGACTTTACTTTTCCTTTGGTATCGGTCACGGGGACTGAAAATCTTTTGATGGCGGCGTGCCTTGCCCAGGGCACCACAATCCTGCGCGGTGCTGCCCAAGAACCCGAGGTTGTGGATTTGGCTCACTGTCTTCAAGCCATGGGTGCAAACATCCAGGGAGTTGGGACCTCGACCCTTACCATTGAAGGGCCAACTGCTTTTAAGGCTGCCTCTCACCGCGTGCTGCCTGACCGTATTGAAACCGGCACTTACGCCATGGCTGTGGGTATGGTCGGGGGAAGCGTGGACCTTGTGGGGACAAGTCTTGACCTACTGCCAGGCGTTATTCCTCTTTTGGAAAACGTGGGTCTTTCTTTTACAAAGATCGAGGACGGCTTTAATGTGTCCTTTGAAAAAGGAACCCTTCGCCCCTTAGATGTGGGCACAGAACCTTTTCCAGGTTTTCCAACGGACCTGCAAGCCCAATTCATGGCTCTGATGTGCCTTGCTAAAGGAGAATCACAGATTCAAGAGAACATCTTTGAAAACCGCTTCATGCACGTGCCTGAACTTGCACGTATGGGCGCTAATATCGCCATTAAGGGAAACATCGCCCATGTGATGGGTGTAGACGCGCTCATCGGTGCGCCTGTGATGGCAACAGATCTGCGCGCCTCGGTTTGCCTTATCCTTGCGGGACTTGCCGCTCAAGGGGAAACAACAATTTCCCGGGTCTATCATCTTGACCGGGGTTATGAAGAAATAGAAAATAAGTTAGGCGCATGTGGAGCCCACATAGAACGCCTTAAAGGGGAGGATAACCATGAATGCCAAGCCGGCCCAAAGCCAGCTCTTAAAATTGCGAGCTCAAGACCGTAATGATCTTACTCTGTTGGCGCCCTATCTACAGGATGCCATCGTGTCCGTCAGAGGCGTCATTCACACGCCCCACGATGCATCGTTTGCTTTGTGGATCAATCGGTTCCAGTGGGAAAAAGACCCTGTCACCCATGAATCGGGTATTATGTACCCTCGGGTCCATGCGGGACTTCATTTTTCCCACGTTAACCGCGTGCAACACCAAAATTTTGATCCTATGGACCATACAAGGTTTCTGAGTCTTTTGACCTGTCATAGCGAGCAGGAGGGAGAAATCCTTTTGGTTTTTTCTGGAGGCGTCTCCATTAGATTGCATGTGGATAAAATTTGGTGCCATATGGTGGATATGTCAGAGCCGTGGTACACAGACAAAAAGCCTTCCCACCCAGGTCTTTATCAATAAAGTAAATGAGTCGTTCGCAGGGTGACGACGCGCAGGCGCCGTCACCTAAGAAACCGTTCAAAGAAGAGCAAGAGCGATGGTGAGTCCGTGCTCTTTCACGACGTTGAAGACAATCTTTGCGCCAAGTTTCACGCCTTCCACAAATCCGTGCTTGAATCCCGTCCAAAACTTACGTTGGCTAGAGTTTGTAAGGCCCTGTTTTTCGCGCTCTTGAAGCTCATTTGTTGCCTTTAAATTTGCCACCTTATAGGCATCCTTAAAGCTCTCGATGCTGAGGCTATCTACAGCAGTCTTTGCCACAGAGCCGATCAATTTTTTGTCTTTATCGCCAAGGTCTGGGGCAAGCTTTCCGGTGACCATGGAGACCCCTTTGTCAATGACTTGATCTTTAAGTGTGGGCTTTGACGTTGTTGCTGCACCCGCTGTTCCGCCCTCTGCCTTCTCTTGAAGGGCTGGCTTAAGATCCCCGACCACAGGATGGGGGGCAATGATCGCTGAGCGCGTCATTTCCTCATCGGTCGTGCGCGCGTCCGCGTGTGACAATGTAGGCAGAAGCAGAAAAGCTGCCGCCACTGTAAATAAAAACCTTTTCATGACAGTCTCCTGTATATAAAAATTTATAACCTAAAGTATTTATAGCATATAATTATTAACAAAAGGTGCAATATTAAATAAAAGTTTTTTATTATTATTTTTT
>JAJTHL010000041.1 GCA_021298595.1 Alphaproteobacteria bacterium
CCATGGACGAAGGTCTACGCTTTGCTATTCGTGAAGGTGGACGTACAGTTGGGGCTGGTGTTGTCACAAAGATTCTTGTATAAGGAAGACAGTTGAAGGAAAGGCGCTTTCCGAGCAAAGCGCCTTTTTCCTTGCTTTCTTAGCGATTTTCGTATAGGAGTGTAGCTCAACTGGCAGAGCGTCGGTCTCCAAAACCGAAGGTTGTGGGTTCGAGTCCCTCCACTCCTGCCATAGGCAAGTAAAAAACGGAAGAACTGGCAATGGCAAAAACAAGTCCCTTAATGTTCATTAAGCAAGTCCAGATGGAAATCCGAAAGGTCAGTTGGCCAACGAAAAAGGAAACCATCGTTACCTCTGTGATGATTTCAATTCTTGCCGTTGTTGCGGCAATGTTCTTTCTAGCAGCAGACTCCATGGTCGCGCTCGCACTTCGATACATTTTACAGTAGGGGCGCATATGTCTAAGGCACGTTGGTACGTTGTTCACGTTCATTCCGGCTCTGAGAAAAAAGTCGCAGACACAATTTTAGAGCAAGCTAAAAAGAAAAATTTACAAGAATACATTTTGCAAGTCTTGGTGCCCACTGAAGAAGTGGTTGAGATCAAGAAGGGTGAGAAAGTGACCACTGAGCGTAACTTCTTTCCGGGTTACCTTCTGATCCAAATGTTCTTGCAAGATGATACCTGGCATTTAGTGAGCAATACGCCCAAGGTCACAGGTTTTCTTGGAAGTGGTGGTAAACCAAGCTCCGTTTCCGAAAAGGAAGTGCGCCGCATTCTTTCCCAAGTGGAAGAACAGCATGAGATTGCGCGCTCGGCCCTTCTGTTTGAAATTGGCGAGCAAGTGCGTGTCAGTGATGGTCCCTTTACCTCATTCACAGGTCTTGTGGAGGAAGTGGATCAAGAAAAAGAAAGACTTAAAGTTTCAGTTTCTATCTTTGGGCGTCCCACACCTGTGGAGCTGTCTTACGCCCAAGTGGAAAAGCTATAGTCCTTAGTGGTTAAGGACGACTGCGGGAGAGGCGCCACCTCGTACCGCAAACTTCTGATAAGAAAGGAAGAAAAGAATGGCAAAGAAGATTGTTGGCTATATTAAGCTACAAATTCCTGCCGGTGCTGCGAACCCATCGCCGCCAGTAGGTCCTGCCCTTGGCCAAAAGGGTTTGAACATTATGGAATTCTGTAAGGCTTTTAACGCACAGACACAAAACATGGAAAAGGGTGTTCCGACGCCGGTTGTGATTACAGCCTATGCGGACAAGTCCTTCTCTTTCGTGATGAAGACGCCTCCGGTCAGCTATTTCTTAAAGAAAGCTGCTGGTCTTAACAAGGGCTCTCAAACACCTGGTATGGGGTTTGTTGGCACTGTTACCATGGCACAAATCCGTGAAATTGCGGAAAAGAAGGCGCCTGATCTGAACTCAAACGGTGTTGAGGCAGCTTGCGAAATGATTAAGGGATCCGCCCGTTCCATGGGCCTTCGTGTGGAGGAATAGTAAATGGCTAAGCAAGGTAAAAGAATTCGCAAGGCCTACGAGAATCTAAGCCCCACCATGGTTTATGATTTGAAGACTGCCATTGCAACTATTAAGGCGCGTGCGACGGCAAAGTTTGATGAGACCATCGAGCTTTCCATGAACATGAACGTGGACCCTCGTAAGGCTGACCAAAACCTTCGTGGGATGGTTTCTCTTCCCCACGGAACGGGTAAGACTGTTCGGGTCGCGGTGTTTGCCCGTGATGAAAAGGCTAAGGACGCCCTTGCAGCTGGTGCTGATATTGTGGGCGCTGAGGACCTCATGGAGCGCATTCAGCAAGGTGAAATTAACTTTGACCGCTGTATCGCAACTCCTGACATGATGGCCATCGTCGGACGTCTTGGTAAGATCCTTGGAACAAAGGGCCTTATGCCAAACCCCAAGCTTGGTACAGTGACGCCGGACGTTGCAGGTGCTGTTAAGGCTGCAAAGGCAGGCCAGGTTGAATACCGTACGGAAAAAACAGGTATTATCCATGCCGGTATCGGTAAAGCAAGTTTCTCTGAGGACGCCCTTCTTGATAACGCCAAGGCTTTGATCAGCATCGTGATGAAGTCACGTCCTGCCAGCGCCAAGGGTGTGTTCTTGAAGAAGGCACATCTCTCTTCCACCATGGGCCCATCTGTGACGCTCAGCAACGAAGAGATTTCTCAGATCTAAAGATTTCCTCGAAAGAGGAAAAGGGGGAGGTGAAAGACCTCCCAAAGTCTGTCCAAGACTGCAGGGCGCAAAGTGCGTGTAAAAAACCTGCACAGACAGAATGACGACAAGGAATCTTGTTATCGTTCTTGGACAGTGTTGAACCTGGTGGGGAGAAATCCCCGTGAATGGAGGGAACCGTGGAAAGAAACCAAAAAGAAGCATTCATTGCTTCGTTGCGTTCTTCCCTTGAGACGACATCCCTTGTGGTGGTGACACGTCAATCTGGACTTACCGTAACGGAAGTTCAAGCACTGCGTGCCAAAATTCGTGACCTTGGTGCGACTTACCGTGTGGGTAAGAACACCTTGACGCGGATTGCCCTAGAGGGCACCCCCAATGAGGCGTTGTCGAGCTATCTTAAGGGGCCAACGGCTCTTGCGTGTTCATCAGACCCGGTGGCAGCTGCCAAGGCAACCGTTGAATTTGCAAACACCAATGACAAACTTGAAGTGGTGTGCGGCGTATTGAATGGTCAGTTCTTGGATGCGGCAGCGGTTAAAGCGTTGGCAACGTTGCCATCACTTGATGAACTGCGCGGGAAAATCATTGGTCTTGTTCAGGCACCTGCTGGCAAGATCGCACGGATTTTGCAAGAACCAGCCGCACAATTGGCGCGTGTTTTTGCAGCCTATGCTGATAAGTAATTTGTTTCAAAGGTAAGTTTGTAGGAGTTAATGATGTCTAAATTAGATAAGATTGTTGAGGATCTATCCTCTTTGACAGTTCTTGAAGCTGCTGAGCTTTCTAAGCTCTTGGAAGAGAAGTGGGGCGTAAGCGCTGCGGCACCAGTTGCGGTTGCTGCTGTTGCTGCTGCGGCACCCGCTGCTGAAGAAAAGACAGAGTTTGATGTTGTTCTGACTGATGCTGGTGCGCAAAAGATCAACGTTATTAAGGAAGTTCGTGCCATCACAGGTCTTGGTCTCGTAGAAGCAAAGGCCCTTGTTGAAGGAACGCCAAAGGCCGTTAAGGAAGGCGTTTCTAAGGACGAAGCAGAAAAAGTAAAAGCACAACTCGAAGGAGCTGGCGCTAAGGTTGAGCTGAAATAAGCTAACCCTTTTCTGACAGGCCACACACGGGTTTAGGTCGAAAAAAACGACCTAAACCCGTGTGTTTGGCTATTTAAAAAAAGCGCAAAGAAGAGGGCGCTTAAAAAGACTCTTCCACGTTCTTTGAAAGAAGAAAAGGTTATGAGGAAAAACTCTAGTTACGTGTGAGGGGTGACGGATGGGATCAAGTCTGGCGGGTCGTAAGCGTCTACGCAGAAGTTTCGAGCGGTTAAAGGGGGCAATTCCCTTGCCGAATTTGATAGAACTGCAAAAGCAGTCCTATGAGACGTTTTTACAACGCCATGTGCCACAAGAAAAGCGCGTGGATCAAGGGTTGCAAGGAGTCTTTTTGTCGGTATTCCCGATTAAGGACTTTGCAGATAAAGCACAATTAGAATTCGTGCGTTATGACTTTGGTGATCCAAAGTTCACTGTGGAAGAATGCCGCCAACGAGGTGTGACCTACGCTGCGCCGTTGACAGCCACCTTGCGCCTTGTGGTGTGGGATGTGGACGAGGCCACCGGTGCGCGCTCTATTCACGATATTAAAGAGCAAGATGTTTACATGGGGGACATTCCCCTCATGGCTGAAAACGGGACCTTCGTTGTCAACGGGGTCGAGCGCGTTGTGGTGTCACAAATGCATCGCTCCCCTGGTGTTTTCTTTGACCATGACCGTGGTAAGAACCATGCATCGGGTAAATTCATTTTCTCCGCCCGTGTGATTCCTTACCGAGGGTCTTGGCTTGATTTTGAATACGACAGCAAAGACCTTCTTTACGTGCGAATCGATCGCAGGCGCAAGCTTCCGGTGACCACCCTTTTAATGGCGCTTCCTGATGCAAATTCTGTTGCGCGCTGTGAGGCTGAAAATCTTTCGCCCACAAGCCCCCAATTACCCTTTGAAATTTCAGGCATGTCCCGTGAGGACATTTTGCGTACCTTCTACGGCATCGTTGCCTATACTAAGAATGGCAATGCGTGGAAAACACCTTTTGTTCCTGAAAAATGGCGTAGTTCAAGACTTGCCGCTGCCCTGATTAACGCCAAGGACGGTACCGTCGCCCTTGAGGCCGGTGAAAAGATCACGCCGCGCCTCGCGCGTCAACTCAAAGCTGACGGTCTCGAAGAGATTCATGTGACCTCAGAAGATCTCGCTGGCAAGTTTGTGGCGAGCGACATTGTCAACATGCAAACAGGTGAAATATACCTAGAGGCCGGTGATGAGCTCACAACAGAGAGCATCAATCAGTTGCGTACTGTAGGTGTTGAAAGCATCGAGACTCTTGCCATTGACTTCATTCAAGTAGGGCCGTACCTACGCAACACTCTAGCCGTTGACAGAAATATGTCCCGCGAAGACGCGCTTATTGATATTTACCGCGTCATGCATCCTGGTGAGCCGCCAACCTTGGATGGGGCCAAGCATGTTCTTAACGGTCTATTCTTTGACCTTGAAAAGTATGACTTGTCGGCGGTTGGCCGTGTCAAAATGAATGCCCGCCTTGGCTTTTCGACCCAGGACGATTCTGCCAGAACCATGAAGCGTGAAGATTTCATTGAAATCGTCCGTATTCTTCTGGATCTAAAAGATGGTCGCGGCGAAATCGACGACATCGATAACCTTGGAAACCGCCGTGTGCGGTCCGTCGGTGAGCTTCTTGAGAACCAATACCGCGCAGGGCTTGCCCGCATGGAGCGGTCCATTCGCGAACGTATGGGCTCCGTTGAGGTTGACACCGTGATGCCCCATGACCTTGTAAATACAAAACCTGTGTCTGCGGCGGTCAAGGAATTCTTTGCGTCCTCCCAGCTGTCTCAGTTCATGGACCAAGTTAACCCCTTGGCAGAAGTCACCCACAAGCGTCGTTTGTCGGCCCTTGGTCCGGGTGGTCTGACCCGTGACCGCGCAAGCTTTGAAGTGCGTGACGTTCACCCAACCCACTATGGTCGTATCTGCCCCATCGAGACGCCTGAAGGCCCCAATATTGGGTTGATAAACTCTCTTGCGTCCTACGCTCGTGTGAACAAGTACGGCTTTATTGAAAGCCCTTATCGCCGCGTTGTAGACCGCAAGGTTCAAGACGAGGTTGTGTATTTGTCCGCCATGGAAGAAGGCCGCTATACCATTGCACAGTCCGATGCGAGCCTCGATAAGGACGGCATGCTTCTGGATGACTTCGTGAGCTGTCGTCGCGGCGGTGACTTTACCATGGCACCCTCCAGTGACGTTGACTACATTGACGTGGCGCCCAAGCAGCTTGTGTCCGTCGCGGCCTCGTTGATTCCCTTCCTTGAGAACGACGACGCGAACCGTGCGCTCATGGGGTCAAACATGCAGCGTCAAGCGGTGCCTCTTCTTCAAAGCCAAGCGCCCCTTGTGGGCACAGGCATGGAAGGCATGGTGGCCCGTGACTCTGGTGTGACGGTTGTGGCGCGACGTGACGGTGTCGTTGACCAAGTTGACGGTGCGCGCATTGTGGTCCGGGTCTTTGAAAAGGCGTCAGAGGCTGGATCCGTTGTGGATATTTATAATCTGCAAAAGTTCCAGCGCTCCAACCACAGCACGTGTATTTTGCAAAAGCCTCTGGTCAAGCGCGGGGATATTGTTGAAGCCGGCGATATTTTGGCAGACGGCGCTGCCACAGACCAGGGCGAGCTTGCCCTTGGCCGTAACGTGCTGGCCGCTTTTATGTCCTGGAACGGCTATAACTTTGAGGACTCGATCATTCTTTCCGAGCGTCTTGTGAAGGACGACGCCTTTACCTCTCTTCATATCGAAGAATTCGAGGTCATGGCACGCGATACAAAGCTTGGCCAAGAAGAAATCACCCGTGACATCCCTAATGTCGGCGATGAAGCCCTTCGTCACCTTGACGAAGCGGGTATTGCCACCATCGGTGCGGAAGTCGAACCTGGTGATATCTTGGTGGGCAAGGTCACACCTAAGGGTGAATCGCCTGTGACGCCTGAAGAAAAACTTCTTCGTGCGATCTTTGGTGAAAAAGCGTCTGACGTGCGTGACTCGTCCCTTCGGGTGCCTCCTGGGGTGCGCGGCACTGTGGTTGAGGTGCGTGTGTTCTCAAGGCGCGGCGTGGAAAAGGACGAACGTGCCTTGGCCATCGAACAAGCAGAAATTCACCGTCTTGAGCGTGACCGCGACGCAGAACGGGCCATCCTTGAGCGCGCCATGTACGCCCGTCTTCAAGAGCTTCTTTTGAATCAAACGGTTTCCAAGGGACCTAAGGGTCTTGATAAGGGAACAGTTGTGAGCCAAGAGCTTCTTGACGAGCTCAAAAAAGGTCAATGGCGTCAAATCTCCGTCAACGATGATGAAATCATGCGTGAAGCAGAAGCGCTTAAGTCACAGCACGACAGCGACGTTGCGGCTCTTGTGACACGCTATGATGACAAGATCGAAAAGGTCCGCCGCGGGGACGAGCTTCCCACGGGTGTTCTGAAGATGGTCAAGGTGTTTGTAGCCTCAAAGCGTAAGATTCAGCCCGGTGACAAGATGGCCGGACGTCATGGAAACAAGGGTGTGGTGTCTTACATCGTGCCTGAGGAAGACATGCCCCACCTCGAGGATGGTCGTCCTGTAGACGTGATCTTGAATCCGTTGGGTGTGCCGTCACGTATGAACGTGGGTCAGATTTTGGAAACCCACCTTGGATGGGCGTCAGCCGGCTTGGGACAACAAATCTCCAAGATGCTAAGCGACATGCATGAAGGGGCCAAAGCGCCTCAAGATCTTCGTGGTCTTTTGACATCCTTCTATCCGGATCAAGAAGCTCAAACCCATCTTAAGGACCTCAGCGACGAGGATCTTGTGGAAATGAGTATGGGTCTGACCAAGGGTATTCCCATGTCCACGCCCGTCTTTGACGGCGCAAGGGAGGCGGACGTGACTGCGATGCTTGAACAAGCAGGCCTAGACACCTCTGGTCAGGTCACTTTGATTGACGGCCGTACAGGTCAGCCGTTCGAGCGTCCTGTGACCGTTGGATACATCTACATGCTGAAGCTGAACCACATGGTTGACGACAAGCTTCACGCACGTTCCGTTGGACCATACAGCCTTGTGACTCAACAGCCGTTGGGTGGTAAGGCGCAGTTTGGTGGCCAGCGTTTCGGAGAAATGGAGGTCTGGGCTCTTGAAGCTTACGGCGCTTCTTACTCGCTCCAAGAAATGCTGACCGTCAAGTCCGACGACGTTTCGGGACGTACGAAGGTTTACGAAGCCATTATCAGAGGCGATGATGCCTTTGAGGCTGGTATTCCTGAATCCTTTAACGTTTTGGTAAAGGAATTGCGTTCCCTTGGACTAGATGTGGATTTAGGTCGGGAAAACTAAGGATCAACTGAAAAGGCTGCCCTCCGGGGCAGCCATGGTGCAAGTAGGCGGCACAATCGGGAGTTCAGATGAACAAGCTAATGAACGTTTTTGGTCAAGTCAGGCATTCAGACGGATTTGACTTTGTAAAGATTTCCATCGCGAGTCCAGAACGGATTCGCTCTTGGTCTTTTGGTGAAGTAAAAAAACCAGAGACCATTAACTATCGTACGTTTAAGCCAGAAAGGGATGGTCTTTTCTGTGCACGTATTTTCGGTCCCATAAAGGACTATGAATGCCTTTGCGGTAAATACAAGCGCATGAAGTATCGCGGCGTGATATGCGAAAAGTGCGGCACAGAAGTGACCCTTGCTAAGGTGCGTCGTGAGCGTATGGGGCACATCGAACTTGCAGCGCCTGTGGCCCACATCTGGTTCACAAGGTCCTTGCCAAGCCGCGTGGCAACGCTTTTAGACTTGATGATGAAGGATCTAGAAAAGATCCTTTATTTTGAAAGCTATGTGGTCGTTGAGCCAGGTCTTACACCTCTGTCACGTGGTCAGCTCTTAAGTGAAGAAGAATATCACGATGCCATGGACGAGTACGGCGAAGAAGCTTTCACTGCCGGGATCGGCGCTGAAGCCCTGAAAGCCATGCTGGGTGACATCGAGCTTGAAAAAGAAGTTGTGACCCTTCGGGAAGAACTTCGAGAGACAAAGTCGGAAATGCGCCGCAAGAAGATCGTGCGCCGCTTAAAAGTCATCGAAGGATTCCTTGCGTCTGGGACAGATCCACGCTGGATGATATTGGATGTGATCCCTGTGATTCCGCCAGAACTTCGTCCGCTGGTCCCCCTAGAGGGTGGCCGTTTTGCAACGTCGGACCTGAACGATCTGTATCGCCGCGTCATCAACCGTAACAACCGTTTGAAGCGCCTCATTGAGCTGCGCGCGCCTGACATCATTGTCAGAAACGAAAAGCGTATGCTCCAAGAATCTGTGGACGCGCTTTTTGATAACAGCCGCCGCTCACGCCCCATCGCGGGTGCGAACAAGCGTCCTTTGAAGTCCCTTGCTGATATGCTTAAGGGTAAGCAAGGCCGTTTCCGTCAAAACCTTCTTGGTAAGCGTGTGGACTACTCGGGCCGTTCGGTCATTGTGGTAGGACCCCAATTGAAATTGCACCAGTGCGGTCTGCCAAAGCGTATGGCCCTTGAGCTTTTCAAGCCTTTGGTTTACTCACGCCTAGAGCGTTACGGTCTTGCCAGCACCATTAAGGCTGCAAAGCGCATGGTCGAGCGTGAACGCCCCGAAGTTTGGGACATCCTCGAAGAAGTGATCCGCGAGCATCCCGTTCTTTTGAACCGCGCGCCCACTCTTCACCGTTTAGGTATCCAAGCGTTCGAGCCCACACTTGTTGAAGGTAAAGCCATTCAGCTTCACCCCTTGGTCTGTACTGCCTATAACGCAGACTTTGACGGTGACCAGATGGCCGTACACGTACCCTTGTCCATCGAGGCTCAGCTTGAAGCGCGTGTGCTCATGATGTCCACCAACAACATCTTGCACCCTGCCAATGGGCGTCCCATCATTGTCCCGACCAAAGACATTGTTCTGGGGCTCTATTACATGACCATGGAAGTGGAAGGTGAGCCCGGTGAAGGCATGACCTTTGCCACAGTCGGCGAAATCGAACAAGCTTTTGCGGCAGGGGTTGTCACCCTTCACTCTAAGATCCGGGCCCGTTACCGCGACGTGGACGCAGAAGGGAACACCCTTTACCGTGTTGTCGATACAACGCCTGGTCGTATGTTTGTGTCCGAGTTTTTGCCTCGTCACCCCGAGGTCAGCTTTGATCTTGTGAACAAGCTTTTGACCAGCACGGAAATTAGCCAGGCTCTTGACGCCGTTTACCGTCACTGTGGCCAAAAGAAGACCGTGATTTTCTCTGACCGCTTGATGGGGATCGGCTTTAAGTACGCAACGGTTTCAGGTGCGTCCTTTGGTAAGGATGACCTTGTGATTCCAGAAGCCAAAGAAGTGCTTGTATCCGGCACCCAAAAGAAGGTCAGTGAATACGAACAGCAATATCTTGACGGCTTCATTACCCACGGCGAGAAGTACAACAAGGTTGTGGACGCGTGGGCGCAGTGCTCTGAGCAAGTGGCGTCTGAAATGATGAAAAAGATGTCCGTTCCCCACCGTGAAGGCGAGAAAATTAACTCGGTTTACATGATGGCCCACTCCAAAGCCAGAGGGTCGGTGGCGCAGATGAAGCAGCTGGCTGGTATGCGTGGTCTTATGGCCAAGCCAAACGGCGAAATCATCGAAACTCCAATTATCTCGAACTTTAAAGAAGGCCTGACGGTTCTTGAGTACTTTAACTCTACCCACGGTGCACGTAAGGGGCTTGCTGACACGGCGCTTAAGACTGCAAACTCGGGGTATCTGACCCGTCGTCTTGTGGACGTTGCCCAGGACTGCGTCATCACCATGGAGGATTGTGGCACAGAACGTGGTATTACCGTCCGCGCTGTCATGGAAGGCAGTGAGGTTCTGACACCTTTGTCCGAGCGTCTTCTTGGGCGTACGATTGCGGCAGACCTTCTTGATCCCATCACAGAAAAGGTTTTGATTCCTGCCGGTGAGATCGTGGAAGAGCCGCATCTTGAGCTTTTGGCCGAAAGCGGCGTTGACGAAGCCTACATTCGCTCAGTTCTGACCTGTGAATCGACCGTGGGTATTTGTGCGGCGTGTTATGGTCGTGACCTTGCCCGCGGAACCAGGGTAAACATTGGTGAGGCTGTGGGTGTCATCGCGGCGCAGTCCATTGGAGAGCCTGGCACACAGCTTACCATGCGTACCTTCCACATTGGAGGAACGGCTCAGGGTGCGACAGAGCAGTCCAGCATTGAAGCAGGCCTTGATGCCATTATCCACGTGGAAAACAGAAGCGTTGTTATTGCCAGCGACGGGACACCCATTGTGATGGGTCGCTCCTGTGAAGTGGTTTTGAAAGATCCTAAGGGACGTGAGCGCGCACGCCACCGTGTGCCCTACGGCGCAAGGCTTCTTGCCGACGAAGGCGTTGCCGTTAAAGCCGGTCAGAAAATTGCCGAGTGGGATCCCTTTACCTTGCCGATTATTACGGAAAAAGCTGGTACCGTATACTACGCGGATCTCGTGGAAGGTCTGTCCTTCCGTGAAAGCACCGACGAGTCCACAGGTATTTCAAGCCGCGTGGTAACCGACTGGCGTCAGCAATCCAGAGGCGGTGACTTGAAGCCGCGCCTCATGATTCGTGACGAAAAGGGTAATGCCATTAAGCTTGATAGCGGCGTTGAAGCACGTTACTTCTTACCCGTTGAAGCCATTATCTCGTCCGAGAATGGATCGAAGGTTGCAGCCGGTGATATCATTGCGCGTATACCCCGCGAATCGTCCAAAACTCGCGATATTACAGGAGGTCTTCCCCGCGTGGCAGAGCTCTTTGAAGCCCGAATCCCCAAAGACTTTGCGATTATCAGCGAGCTAGATGGTCGTGTGGAATTTGGTAAGGACTACAAGGCCAAGCGCCGTATTCGTGTGGTGCCCTTGGATGACAGCATCGAACCCGTTGAGTACTTAGTCCCCAAGGGGCGTCACGTGACGGTCTTTGAAGGCGACTTTGTGAAGAAGGGTGAGCTTCTTGTGGACGGTAACCCCGTGCCCCACGATATCCTCCGCATTTTGGGTGTCGAGGCATTGGCGGCTTATTTGATCGACGAAATCCAAGAAGTTTATCGTCTGCAAGGTGTGCCCATTAACGACAAGCACATCGAGGTCGTTGTAAGGCAAATGCTCCAAAAGGTTGAGGTCGAAGAGCCTGGTGATTCCACATACCTCCTCAGCGAGCAAGTGGACCGCCTTGAATTTGAAGCAACCAACCAAGCCCTTGAGGCAGAAGGTCTTCGCCCAGCGACCGCCCATCCAGTTCTTCAAGGTATTACCAAAGCGTCGCTTCAGACACGTTCGTTCTTGTCAGCCGCCTCATTCATGGAGACGACACGCGTCCTGACAGAAGCGGCCGTTGCCGGCAAGGTCGACACCCTTGAAGGTCTCAAGGAAAATATCATTGTGGGGCGCTTGATTCCTGTGGGAACGGGTGCTTATATAAATCGCATTAAAGAGGTAGCGCATCGCATGGACCATACGGAAGTTGCGCACCAAAAAGGTGCGGTTGCCATAGAAGAGGCGGGTAAAGAGCATCTGAGTGCTTGATGTTTGAACCCTTGTAAGAAGAGGGCGCATGGTGGGAACGGACTTGACTTCGTGTCGGTGTCCGCTTATGATGCGCCCACAGTGTTTTAAGTAGAATAAGGGATACTTGGATGGCAAGTGACCTGACCTACTTTAAAGATTAGAGGAAAGGAAACGGCTCTATGCCTACAATTAGTCAGCTGATTCGCAAGCCAAGGCAATCGAATCCGCCCCGTAACAAAGTGCCTGCGATGCAGGGGAATCCACAAAAGCGTGGCGTTTGTACACGTGTAAGTACCACAACCCCTAAGAAGCCTAACTCGGCTCTTCGTAAGATTGCGCGTGTGCGGTTGACAAACGGTCATGAGGTAACTTCTTACATTCCCGGTGAAGGTCACAACTTGCAAGAGCACTCTGTTGTCCTGATTCGCGGTGGTCGTGTGCCTGACTTGCCCGGTGTGCGTTACCACATCATTCGTGGTGCTTTGGATACTCAAGGTGTTCAAAAGCGTCGTCAAGGTCGATCCAAGTATGGCGCAAAGCGTCCAAAGTAGGAGTAAGTAATGTCACGTCGTCGCGCTGCTGAGAAAAGATCCATTCACCCAGACGCCAAGTTTGGAGATCTGGTCCTCGCAAAGTTTATGAACTGCCTTATGTTGGCAGGTAAGAAATCCGTTGCTGAGAGCATTGTCTATGGTGCTCTTGAATATGTTCAAACAAAAACAGGGTCTGATCCTGTGGCTCACTTCCATGAAGCACTTGAGAACATCAAGCCAGCAGTTGAAGTGCGCTCCCGCCGTGTGGGCGGTGCGACCTATCAGGTTCCTGTTGAAGTGCGCACAGAGCGTGCCCAGGCTCTTGCCATTCGCTGGCTTATTGGTGCTGCGCGCAAGCGTTCTGAAAAAACCATGCGTGATCGCCTTGGCGGTGAGCTCTTGGATGCGGGTCAAAACCGCGGCGCTGCCGTGAAAAAGCGTGAAGACACGCACCGTATGGCCGATGCAAACAAGGCCTTTGCCCATTTCCGTTGGTAGTTGAGAAGGTAATATAACAATGGCACGTAAGACTCCTCTCCATATGTACCGCAACATTGGGATTATGGCCCACATTGATGCGGGTAAAACAACAACAACGGAACGTATCCTTTATTATACAGGAAGGTCCTACAAAATTGGAGAGGTGCACGAAGGTGCGGCCACCATGGACTGGATGGAGCAAGAACAAGAGCGTGGTATTACGATCACCTCGGCTGCAACGACTTGCTTTTGGAACGACCACCGTATCAACATCATCGATACGCCAGGCCACGTGGACTTTACCATTGAGGTCGAGCGCTCCCTTCGTGTGCTCGACGGTGCCGTTGCCGTATTTGACAGCGTGGCGGGTGTTGAGCCCCAATCGGAAACCGTTTGGCGTCAAGCTGACAAGTATCACGTTCCCAGGATTTGTTTTGTGAACAAGATGGACCGTATTGGTGCGGACTTTTACCGCTGTGTGCAGATGATGGTGGATCGTCTTGGAGCGAATCCCGTTGTGTTGCAGCTGCCTGTGGGAAGCGAGTCTGAGTTTTCCGGCGTGATTGACCTCATCCGTAACAAGTGGATCCGTTGGAAGGATGAATCTTTGGGGGCGGAGTTCACCTATGAAGACATTCCAGCTGAGCTTCAAGAAAAGGCGGCCAGTTACCGTGCAGACATGATCGAAAAGGCCGTCGAGTGCGATGACACAGCCCTTGAGGCGTACTTAGGTGGTGAAGAGCCTTCCGAAGAGACACTTAAGATGTGCCTTCGCAAGGGAACCATCACAAGCAAGCTTGTGCCTGTTCTTTGCGGTTCTGCTTTCAAGAACAAAGGTGTTCAACCTCTTCTCGATGCCGTCGTTGACTTCTTACCAGCGCCTTCTGACATTGAAGCTGTTACAGGAACATCCCTTGACGGTGAAACAGAGCTTGTGCGCAGGCCATCCGACGAAGAGCCATTCTCCGGTCTTGCCTTTAAGATCATGACGGACCCCTTTGTGGGATCATTGACTTTCGTTCGTATTTACTCGGGCACACTTGAGGCAGGCTCTTACGTTCTGAACTCTGTGAAAGACAAGAAAGAACGCATTGGCCGTATGCTTCTTATGCATGCGAACTCCCGCGAGGATATCAAGTTTGCCCACGCAGGTGACATTGTGGCGCTGTGCGGTCTTAAGGAAACCACAACAGGGGATACTCTTTGTGATACGGCCAAAACCGTCGTGCTTGAGCGCATGGAATTTCCCGAGCCCGTTATTGAGGTGGCCGTGGAGCCTAAGACAAAGGCAGACCAAGAAAAGATGGGTATTGCCCTGTCACGCTTGGCCTCCGAAGATCCTTCCTTCCGCGTGTCCTCTGACAACGAAAGTGGCCAGACCGTGATTAAGGGAATGGGTGAGCTTCACCTTGAAATCATCGTAGACCGTATGCGCCGCGAGTTCAAAGTGGAAGCGACTGTTGGTCAACCTCAAGTGGCTTACCGTGAAACCATCTCTAAGAAGGCCTCTGTGGATTATACCCACAAGAAGCAAACAGGTGGTGCCGGTCAGTTCGCACGTATTAACCTCGAGTTCGAACCCCTTGAACCAGGTGAAGGCTTTATCTTTGAAAGCAAAATCGTGGGTGGATCTGTTCCAAGAGAGTACATCCCAGGTGTGGAAAAAGGTCTTCGTACCTCCCTTGATAACGGTGTGATCGCAGGTTTCCCTGTCATCGACTTCAAGGTCACCTTGACAGACGGTGCGTACCACGATGTGGACTCTAGCGTTATGGCCTTCGAGATTGCGGCACGTGCTGCTTTCAGAGAAGGAATTCCCAAAGCTGCGCCAAAGCTTCTAGAGCCAATTATGAGTGTGGAAGTCGTGACGCCCGAAGAATATATGGGTGATGTGATCGGAGACCTCAACAGCCGCCGCGGACAAGTCAGCGGTATGGATAGTCGCGGTAATGCCCGCGTGGTCACAGCCATGGTGCCCCTTGCCTCCATGTTTGGTTACGTGAACAACTTGCGTTCACTCAGCCAAGGACGTGCACAGTACACCATGCAGTTCGACCACTACGAGCAGGTACCACAAAACGTTGCGGACGAAATCCGCGAAAAGTATAGTCGTTAATTTAGGGTAAGAAGGGAAGGACATAGCGATGTCAAAAGAGAAGTTTGATCGTAGTAAGCCCCACTGTAACATTGGGACGATTGGTCACGTTGACCATGGTAAGACAACACTGACCGCAGCAATTACGAAGGTACTTGCTGAGAGCGGTGGCGCAAAGTTCACAGCGTATGATCAGATCGACAAGGCGCCTGAAGAAAAGGCCCGTGGTATTACGATCTCCACCGCCCACGTTGAGTATGAAACAGCCAACCGTCACTATGCG
>JAJTHL010000014.1 GCA_021298595.1 Alphaproteobacteria bacterium
GGTCTTACTGAAACTCTTTCCAGTTGTGTCAAACATAAGGAGAGAATGTAATGAGAACGAAACTAAAAGGAGTGCTCTTTCTAGGGGCCACCATCTTAAGCATGACGGGACAATCTTGGTCAACCACCACAGTCACCGGTCTTACTGACATTGATGATGCCACTTATGTGAGTCTTGTGAACAAAACACAGCCAGTCTATCGCCATTTGGCAAGCGAAGGGTTGCGCCTTGCTGATATTATCCCCGAAGGCGGGACTGACCTGGACGGTGCTAAGTTTGGCACTTTTACCGCCACTGCTCCCTCATACGTTTATGTAGACTCCTCAAACCCCAGCAGTGTGAACATATGGGTAGCCGCCTACTTAAACAGTGGATGGTATACCTTCATGGCGCCCAACGTGCCATCCAGCATTAGCGCCACCACAGACCTTGATTTCACTGGGCAACGTTTAAACGGTGCAACACCCGGTAGCCCCTATCACTTCCACCTGTTGTTGGCCAAGGGCACCACAACGGGTATCGTAAACCTAACACGCGACGCGCTTGTGGCCCACATGCGTGGGATTTCACAGCTTCCTGTTCTTGCAGGAAACAATACGGGAACCGCCTTTACCTCCTCATCAGCTCTGACGGCAGGATGGACGGCAAAAGGTTATTTTGCGGACGGTACCGCAGCACCCGTTCCCGGCACCATGGATCCCATGTCAGCCACGGTGGGAACTTCTGTTAGCACAGTTGGCAGCACAACCCCGATCACCTTTAGCTCGAACGTTCTGTTCCTTGACAACTGGAATGTCACCACCAGCAGCACAACATCTTTTGAAATGTCATTAAGCAACTCCCTTGCACCCACCATTGGAAAGAACATCGTCTTTAATGTTATTCCAGGGAAACTTGCAAGAACCAAGGGAATTTGCGGAAGCTTAATCGATGCATTGAACGCCATGCCAACACAACGCATCCACCAATCATCAAGCCTCATTAGCTATAAAAACACCCTGCCCTTGGCCATCGAGCAGTGCCGAACGATGCTGGACGACACACCGCCTGCGACCATTATGGGTGGTATTAATGCGATTGCTGCCACCGCTGCCGTGGGATCAGATTATACAGCTGCTGATTGCACGACAACCGTTGACAGTGCCAAACTTGGGTTCCAAGTAGACGCACCAGGTGACTTAACCGTCAGCAACTGGGCAAACTCCGGTACAAAAATCACCTTTACAGGTGTCCTTGGAAGCAACGCCCCTGAAACCTTCACGGCCGACATTGGCTCTTTGACAACAATCACCAGCGCTTCTCACAAGGTGTTGACCTTTACCTCGCCAAGTGGTGTTCAAGTACGTATGTCGTGCTTTGACACTACAGGCTATGACACATCTGCTAGCACCGTTGTGACAAGTTCTAACTTACCAGCACTTCTTGCCATGGAGCTGGAAGGACTGGCAGCGACCTTAACGTCCATTACAAAGAGTACCGTCAAAGTAACTGTTGCAGGTGCTACTTCTTAACCTGACACCATGAAAGAAAAAGCCTTTTCGTCTGAAAAGGCTTTTTCTTTTTTTAAAAGATCTTTTCAAAAATATTGCTATCAGATATGACTACCATGGACACTCACCCTAGAGACTATCTTGATGCAGACCGATACCTACTTTTCCATCACTCAAAAAATACTGTCCCAGCGCGTTGTACAAACCTTAGGTCTACTTTCTTTTTATATTGTGTTTGGAGAGCATTTACCCCTTTTTTGGCATCGCGCATTTTATAGCACAAGTCTTTTTATCAAGGATTTACTCTTATGGATGATGCCTTTGACTGTGGGCGTTTTTATCGCCCATACCGTAAAATCTTTTAAAAGAGGGGCCCCTCTTTTCTTACTGACCTTACTAATATTTGAAAGTACTTCTAATTTTCTAAGCGTTTGGTATGCCTACGGATCCGCCACTTTGTCAGGACACATTATTCCTTTGGCCATGATCGCCCCCAAGGCGGCTCCCTTTGACGCCCTTTGGTCCCTGCCCTTTAGCCGCCCCTCATGGTGGTCAGCCGATAAAGGTGTTTTTGTGGGGATGGCCCTTGGTTTATTATCTGCCTTCTGGCACATAGCTTCTCTTGAAAAGTCCCTCGGTGCCCTTTCCTACTTTATGCAAACGGTCCTCACCAAAGGATTTGCCCGCGTGATTCCCTTGTTTGTCCTAGGCTTTGCGGCACAAATGACCAAGACGGGACTTTTATCACAAGTGGTTGAGACCTACACAGTCCTACTTTTAGCGCTTGTTGGTTTTATTTCACTTTACTTAAGTGTTCTTTTCTTTTTGAGTGCAGGCGGAAGTCCTTCAAAAACTCTGAAACACATCAAATCTCTTTTGCCAGCAGGCGCTCTTGCGCTTACCTCTGGATGTAGCCTTTCCACCATGCCGTGGACCATAGCCGGAGCGAGCAAGAATATGTACGACCCCAACCTTGCCAAGGCCGTCATTCCCGCGACGACCAATATTCAACAAGTAGGTGACGCCATTGCCAATGCCTTTTTTTGCTTTTTGATCTACACACATTTTTTTGGCAAAACACCAGAGCCCACGCTATGGCTGACCTTTAGTGTTGTCTTCACCCTTGCTCGTTTTGCCACCGCTGCCATGCTAGGCGGGGCAATCTTTGTCATGCTGCCAATCTATGAGTCTTATCTGCACTTTAACGGTGAAATGATTGCCCTTGTCCTGGCGCTTAACGTTGTTTTTGATCCCATTGTCACCAGCAGTAACGTGATGGCAAACGGTGCGCTGTGCCGCGTGTTTGAACGGGTGTGGCAACTCATAAAACGAGAACGCTCGTTGGAAACTCAAGGGGCAGAGGTTTAGATCATTAGTGGTGCAAAAACAAAGGAATTTGGGTCTGCTCCATAAGTTTTTTTGTACAAGATCCAAAAAATAACTCTTTTAAAAGTGAGTGTGAAAACCCTCCCATGACCAAAAGGCTTGCGCCCAAATTCGAGGCTTCTTTCAAGATGGCCTCCCCTCGGTCTCCGGCTGCGCGAATGGTCTTGGCTTTAGCCTGCACCCCATGTAGCTGGCACATACGAACCCCCCTTTGAGCGATGATTTGGGCAAGTTCCTGGTCGTCATGAATGGAAAGAACCTCTACATCTCGCCCCACTCCAAGACCTAGAAGCAAAAACATATGAAGGGCCCGTGATGACTGTAGGGAATGATCAAGGGCCACCAAAACTTTGCCGTCTTGCACGGGGTTTTCTGGAACAATTAGAAGGGGTCTTGGATTGTCCCTCGCCACATGTCTGACCGTTACATCCGCGTCTTCGTCCAGATCAAAGTGGAAATCTGTGGTTTTGCCGATGACGATCAGATCGTGCTCATGGGAAAGCCTTTCTATCTCTGTGGTGGGAAAGCCCTCTGCCTCTACGGACTCAACGCTCACCTTTCTCTTTTTGGCTTCTTTTGCAAAATCCTCAAGTAAATGAACGACATGCTCTTGTGTATGCTCAATCATGGCTTCGTCGCGCTGTAACTTAAAGGAAGCACCACCAATGGGTTCTGGTTGTGCCGCCGTAATCCAAGGTGTGTCAAGAACACCGACCGCTGTCATTCCTGCGCCTTTGCTTTCTGACAGTTGGAAGGCATAGTTTCTCGCGGCGATACCAGCAGCAGATCCGTCTAGGACTAAAAGAATTTTCTTTAACATTTTGTGGCTCCCTTTAAGACGCAGGGGTCTTTTTTTTATCCATATTACATCAACGGTGACACGAAACTCCTGTTTTCTCAAGCCTATTTTATAAAAAGTACTCTTTCCATTTCCGTAAAGAGTCTAATTTTCAATGACCCTACACGAGTCATATCTTAACGTTTGGTTTGCGCTTCTACTGCTTTAAAAAGGGCTTCTATATTCCCTTCGCCAAATCCCCGACGCGCGCGACGCTCGATCAGCTCAAAGAAAATGGGGCCAAATAGGTCCCTGGTAAAGGTCTGTAAAAGCTGGTGATCTGGTGTATTGAGGTCTTGATCATAAAGAACTCCAGCATGTTTTAAAACACTGACTTGATTTGGGTGCAAAGGGATCTCGCGCTCAAGGGCGTCGTAATACAGGCTGGGAATCTCAATAAAGGGAACACCTTTTTGGCGAACTTTTTCAATTGCCCTAAAAATGTCTCTTGTTGCAAAGGCAATATGCTGAACTGACGCCCCTTGTGATGCCTCTAAAAAGGCCGTTATTTGAGAGGTCGCACACGTTGATGTATTCAAGACAATCGAAAAAGAGGGCCCCTCATACGGTGAACACAAAAATGAGGTGGAGTGGCCCTTAATTTCGTGGGGTGGAAGAGCTGTCATGCCAAAAGAGGCCTCAAGCCAGCGTCCCATAAGCTCTAGTTGGGTTGGGAATAAGTTCAAAGCCACATGATCAATGTGACTTAAGAAGGGCCCTTGACGTGGACATTCGGGAAATTCTCTTTGGCTTTCCCATTCGTGCCACTGCTTTTGATCAATCACATGAAAGAGGACCCCGCATGGTGAGGCAAGATCTTGATTTTCACTAAGTACCTCCCCCGCACTTTTTCCTTCTTGGCACAAAAGGCCAATGCGAGAAACGTAAGTCTCGAGACGGACGTGATCAAACTTCTCAGGCTTCGGTGAAGTGACAAATAAGGTAATTCCTTCGTGACGCAAAACGGTGCGCCCCTTATAAGGACGTGCCTCACATGCAAACCCAAACCGCTTTAGCACGCCAAGCGTTAACGCTAAGGAAGAGGTTGTCAGCTCAACAAACCGGATAGATGATGGACGAATCAACAAGGCCCTGCCTTAAAAAGACAAAATGTTTCATCACTTTATCTCTTATGGATAAAAGACTCACGCTTTTTTTGCAAGCAGGCGCGCCTTAAAATTACTTTGGTCCACTGGCCGGAGTGCCAAGGGGTACAGACACCGCGTGGGGCTCGTCTTTTGAAAAGCCTCCCCCGCCCTTGGGAACCCCTTTAGCTATTATTCCCTTTCCATTCCCCGAGGTTGATGGATTTTTAGCGTGAGGGGGTTCCTTTAGAAGCACAATACTAAGGCGCCTGTTTTGATCTGATTCAGGACTTGCGGGCAGAAGTGGTTCACGATCAGCCCGCCCCACAACGGACATTATTCGATCGGGGAAAAGGCCGTCCTCAATAAGCTCACGTCGGGCAGAATTAGCCCGGTCTGTGGAAAGCTCCCAATTTGTATACCCATTGGACGCAGCGTAGGGCTTTGCATCCGTATGACCCGAAATAGAGATTTTATTAGGCAGCTTTTGAACCGCCTTCACTACTTGCTTGAGAATCTCTTTTGTTTTAGGCAACATCACAGCACTGCCACTGGGAAACATGGAAAATTGCCCCTGATCGATGATTTGAATGCGAAGTCCCTCAGGCGTTTGGTCGATCTTCAAGTTATCGGCAATATCTTTGAGATTTGGGTCTTCTTTGACAGCTTTTTTTAATGACTCCTCTGCTTCTTTAAAGAGTTCTTTCTCGTAATCTTCCATGATGTCTTTGGCATCGTTTTTGTTAAAGCCGTCCCCTTGAAGGGTGTCCGTACTTTCAAAGTTTGGCTCGCTACTTTGTCCCATGCCACTGGCCGACATATCCCCTGTTTTGTTGCTTTTGAGGGACGCATCGGATTCACCGCTTTCACCCGTTTTAGAATGTGTGGCATCATTGTCTTCTGAATCGTTATCAGTGGCACTGGTGCCAGAACCTGTAGATTCAGTCGTTATGGGAGAAGAAGCCCTTGTTTCACGAAAGTTGCCTTGAGTTTCAATGGAAAGTCCTCCCAAAACACCCCCACTGCCTCCAGCACCTAAGGCGTCACCCGCAGGTCCGAAATAATTGGAAAGCCCTCGTTTTTGTTCCTCTGTCGTTGCATTCAAAAGCCACATCAACAAGAAAAACGCCATCATAGCGGTGACAAAGTCAGCGTAAGCCACCTTCCAAGCCCCACCATGGTGTCCCCCATGACCTTTTTTGATGACTTTTTTAATAATGACCGGACTTTTATTCATGATCAGCTCGGGGCGGGGAGTTCTGAAACTTTGGCTTCTACTTCATAAAAACTGGGCCGAAGATGAACAGGGATCGTTTTCCTGGCAAACTCAATGGCAATGGCAGGCGCGTAACCATTTAAATAAGCAATGATGGCCGTTCGGATACAGGCGTAGAATTTTCCTTCTTCTTCATAAAGAGCATTTAGATTTTGCCCAATGGGCCCGACGATCCCGTAGGCCAAGAAGACGCCCAAAAAAGTTCCCACAAGGGCCCCACCAATCATCTTTCCAAGAACCGCAGGCGGTTGGTCAATGGCAGCCATGGTTTTGATGACCCCCAGAACCGCCGCCACGATACCCAAAGCAGGAAGACCATCACCCATAGTGCTAAACACCGAGGCCATTTGGTGTTTTTCGTGGTGATGAACTTCCATTTCCTCGTTCATGATATCTTCAATTTGATGGGGGTTATCGGTTCCCATGGTGATCATGCGTAAATAATCACAAATGAACTCAACCACGTGATGATCAGCCTTAACAGACGGAAAGGCCGCAAAAAGCGTGCTTTCCTCTGGTTTCTCCACGTGGGGCTCAAGGGCAAGCATTCCCTTTGCCTGGGAAAGCTTGAAAATTTGATAAAGAAGGCACATCAGGTCTAGGTAGGTGGTCTTTGTGTATGAGGGTCCTTTGAGCAGTTCACTAAAAGCCTGACTCACTTTGGGTAAGATATGTTTTGGGGTCCCAATGATCATGGCGCCGATGGCCGCGCCCAAAATCACCAAAAGTTCAAAGGGTGCCGCTTTTAAGATGATCATAATATTACCGCCCATGATGATATAACCACCAAAGACGCACCCGAAAACGACGCCAACGCCTGCGAAAAACACGTGACTTCCCCGTCTGTTAATTCGGCCCTTTAAAAGGGGCACTTTTTTTCATAGATTAGCTATACTATAGCTTGACCTGCCCCCTAAGATAAACCTATTTTTCATCTATCAACGCTACGAAAGAAAAACCGTGATTCTAGAGCCTACAAAGACCTTATTTAGACAAACCCTCTCCCGCTTTGCCACAGGTGTGTGCGTGATTACGACCCACTGTCAAAAGGATAAACCGGTGGGAGTCACGGTTAACTCTTTTACCTCTGTTTCCCTTGAACCTCCTCTGGTTTTGTTTTGTTTAAAAAAACAAGCCCACCGCGCGCCTCTTTTTGCCCAGGGAAAGCTTTTTGGCATTAGTGTCTTGTCCCATACACAACACACTATCTCTCACCACTTTGCCACCCATCCCGACACAAATTGGGAGGCGTATACTTTTTCTCCTGAACCCCATCAACCCCCTTTTATCAAAGATAGTCTTGCCCAAATTTTAGGCGAACGCGCGGCACTTTACGATGGAGGGGATCACGACTTATACCTCATCAAAGTCAGGGGCATGCACTTCGACGATCAAAAAGAGCCCCTGCTTTTTTTCAAAAGCCATTACGCAGGTGTCCAAAAGCTTGACCTAGATAAGGCTGAACCTTCAAAACCGCTCTAGTGCGACCCACTAAAAAATCGTACACTTAAGGACTGGGCAAAAGTTAAGCAGGAATTTCGATGGAGGCTTTTTTTACGCCTGAAGCGCTTTCAAGTTTTGCAGTTCTCACAATCTTAGAAATTGTGCTTGGCATTGATAATCTTGTCTTTATTTCCATTTTGTCTGAGCGCCTTCAAGGAAATGAGCGCAAACTGGCCCAGCGTCTTGGCCTTGGGTTTGCCCTTGTCACGAGACTGCTTTTTCTTTGGACTCTCGCCTGGATTGCGCATCTTCATACTCCCCTATTTGTGATTGGTACGTTGTCCGTATCTTGGCGAAGCCTTATTCTAATCGCAGGCGGTCTTTTTCTTCTCATCAAAGGAACCCTTGAAATTCACCGCAAAGTTGAAAACCGCTTGGAAAATACTGAATCGACTCAGAAAATTCCTGCAACCATTTCCTTTGTCGTTGCGCAAATCGCGATTATGGATATTGTTTTTTCCATTGATTCCATCGTGACGGCCATCGGCATGGCAAAGCACGTGGAGATCATGATTGCGGCCGTGATTGTGTCCATGATCATTATGGTATTAGCCGTAAATCAAGTAAGCGATTTTATTAACAATAATCCGACCATCAAGATGCTTGCCCTAAGTTTTCTCTTGCTCATTGGTATGTCACTGGTCGCCGAAGGATTTTCTTTTGAAATTCCCAAAGGGTATATCTACTTCGCGATGTTTTTTTCTCTTTTTGTAGAGCTCATCAACATTTGGGTGCAAGGCAAAAAAGCTTTGCCCCAAAACGCGTCGCATGAGACGCGGAGTCCAGGAGAAAAGCAGTAGCATTTTTTAGGTCGACCTCTTTGCGTGATCTAACAAAAGCGCGTCAACACTTTTGGTTATGTGATCATAAAGCTGCTTGTGATAGAGCCCGCCTTGATCCCGCACCGTGTCAATTTCTGGTGTCCAGCGCTGAGCAGGGTACTGGACTCCTTCCACCAAAAACTTTTGAACTATATCTTGGTCCAGCATGTCATCGATGGTTTTCTCAAAGATCGGCACGCTGTAGGCTTCAATCCTAAACTCTTTAATATTCTTTCAAGGAAAAGGTAAAAGAGTCAAAACCCCTTTATTCGTTCTTTGTCCTGTCTGCTCAAAGGTGGAAAATGAACGCCGCTTATCTAATCCCCAGTTCATGTCTTGAGTTAAGTTCAAGAACATAAGACGTGGCAAGGGGGTTGCCCGTTCTTGGAAATAAGCGTGCAAGATCCACAAAAAGCTATTCAGGCTTCCACCTGAATCCAAAATACCCACAATAAAAAGACTTTTTTCGTTGAGAATATTTTTTGAATCCATATAGGAGAAGTAGTGATTCAGCTTTTGAGGCGTCACGACGTCACGTGTAATGTTTGTCGCCCCCTTAAAAAACGGTAACTCTCTGTTGGTCAAGGCGTCAGCGTGCCCTGAGAAATTAAAATGGACAGCGCGTTGTCCTTGGTCTTTTTTAAAGGCCAGAACGCGTTCATAAGCAAGCTTCACAAGGCAAGGTGCGCGTCCAAGGAAAAGCGTCATACCACCGCCTTCATCGCTCACCACTTGATACAAATATTCTGACGCCAGAAGAAGATCCTCTAGAACCGTGTGATTCATATAGGCATGCTGAAAGAACGTTTGATAATATCCATGAAGGGGATGGCCTGTTTGCAAGGTCTCCAACATAGGGTGAATTTGTTTCCTCATAAATTTATCATGCTTGGGTCCAAACCATTCAAGGGTAGGTTTTTCAAGAACGTGGATGGCCCCCTTCAACAAAATTTCACCAGGTTCTTTTCCTTGCTCGCTTACTAACGATTGCAATTTTGCATAGTGTTTAGATTCTTCGTCGCAGTGTGCGAATGGCTTGTTTGAGGCTTCTAGAATATCAGGGAACTGCGTTGCAAGAAAATCAAAAGCATCCTTTTCCACAGGCACTGATGAACTTGCAAAAGTGGTCGCCTTGACTTCTGGTTGCAAATCAGAAGACGCCAACGTGTTTTGCGTCAACGCCGCACCAAAGCACAGAAAAGAGAAAAGAATTTTTTTGGAGTGAGAGAACATAAAATGACCATTTATCAAAAACTTAGACAAAAAGTATCAGAAAAATAATACAACCTTCAATGATGCCAAGCATCAACCTATCAAAGAACGAAGCATCGCTCGCGAGATGGGACCATGCCGAAAGTCTAACGTGCTTGCTCTTTTTGCGCTTGCATTTCCTGGGTACGGTATTGTCTGGCAAGGGCGCGCACGTCTTGGGCCGCTTCGCAGTTACCATAGCGCATTAAAAGAGGCATCTGCACGCGGATGGCGTCCTTTACATGACTGTCCCGGCGCACGGGGCCTGCGTATCGCGGCGTATAATGCAGGAAATTCTCGCAAACTTTTTTAAGCGTTTCATAAACACGCGCACCGTCCTGGGAGGACTCAGCTTGATTCACCACGATATGATGGGACAGCTCTTCTTGAATTTTATGGCTTACTTTTACAAAAGCGTAAGCATCTGTCAGAGAGGTCGGTTCATCCGTCACCACAACGTAGCATTTTTTCGCAATCCCAGATAAGGCGCGTACCGTCAGGCCGACACCCGCCCCCAAATCCATGATGAGGGTATCGTAGCGCTTTGCAAGCTTTTTAAGAGCCCCTTCAAGGTAAGACATTTTTTCCGGGGTCAAGGTTGCAAGGCTGCCACAACCAGAGCGCCCCGCGATAATATCAAAGCCCCCTTCTTCATAGGTCGTAATGGCTTGATCAAGGGAGCTTTGGCCAGACATAAAACTACTCAAATCCCATTGTGGCATCAGGCCCAGCTGAATATCAACGTTAGCAAGGCCTAAGTCCGCATCAAAAAGCAACACGCGTTGTCCGCTTTCGGCAAGAGCGTGGGCAAAGGTAATAGAAAACCACGTCTTTCCCACTCCGCCCTTTCCAGAGGCAACCATGACAATGTTGGGTTCGGGTGCAGGCGTGCTGTGAATCGCCCGTACTTTTTCTGGGGCATTTTGTCCTTGTGTCATCCCTTTGCCTCCCGTAAGCGGGCAAGCCACACTGGCTCCCGTGTTTCTTTCTTTTTTTCAACCTGTTTTCTGCTCGCCACAGCCGTTACCTGCGCGCTTGGCAATTGTACAAAAAATTCACTTTTTAGCAAGTCATGAAGTGTGTCGGCCTTTGCGTCCACCAAACGGTGCGCAAGGGTGGGACCTTGGCTAAAAGCCATCAATTGAAAGGGTTCTTGTGCCAGAACTGACAAAAGGGCTCCTTGGCGCTTGGCCACATCTCCTTTGGTGTGAATGATCTCTCGCACGCCGAGATCCTTGAAGCTTTCTGCCATATCAAGGGCTTCCCATACGTCGCATCCCGCTGGAAAGACCCAGTGCGGCACACACTGCGTGATAAAAACACACTCTGCGATAAACGCTAAATCTTTTTTGGAAAAAGGATTTATACCCGGCGTATCAATTAAGATGAAGTCATCTATTTGCCTCTCCTTTAAGAGAGGGATCATCTCTTTTGGATGGGTAAACGAACACACATCGACTTTGAGATGACTGGCGTAAGCAGAAAGCTGCTCAAGCGCGCCTGCCTTTCCTTCATCAAGGGTGACGATATGAACGCGCCTGTCCGCCAGAAGTGCTTCAACCGCAAGTTTGGCCACACATACGCTTTTGCCGGCGCCGGGCGTCCCTGTCAGAAGAATCACGCCTCCTTCCCCAGCAAAACGATCGGACAAGGTGTTTTCGTCTTGGAAAAAGGCCGACCACACTTGAGGGGCCTCTTCTAAGGAAACAGCCGTAGACGTTTCTGCGTGCCTCAAAATCCGCTCGCTTAAGGGTGTCGGCACCCCGTGGAAGGTCAGGCAACGCGTGACGTGGGACAGAAGGGCGTCCTTTGAGATCACCTCCGACGTGGAGGGTTTTTCCATAATTTGCTGCTCTAGGGCAGCCGTCACCCGCACCCCTGTCTTTTCTTGGGTAGAGGAAATAATAATCGCCTCACCACCAAGCTCACGCCTTACATGATCCATGGCCTCTTGAAGGGTGGGGGCAAAATATGTTTTTAAACGCATGGGAACTCCTTCCTATCTAAAGCCTTGCCACTGTTTTGATACGGGCTTTAGGGTGGATTTCTGCTTGAGAGAGAACAACCGTGGATGGTCTAAACCTCTCAAGAACAAGACGTATTTGGGGCCGAAGGGCAGGACTTACAAGCAATACAGGCACAATGCCTTGCATGGCTTGGCCATCAAACACTTCTGTAATGCGCGCGGTCAGCTCTTGTAGCTTTGAGGGAGGCAGGGCCAGTTGCCGGCTTTCCCCCTCGCCCATCAAGGCTTGGTTCAAGGTGTTTTCCCATTCGGGCGACAGCATCACAAGGGGCAAAATGCCGGACTCATCGCTAAAGGCCGAGCAAATCTGACGTCCCAAACGCGTACGCACATGCTCGGTAATGCCGGCCGGCGCGCTTGTAAAGGTACAAGCTTCAGATACTGCCTCTAAAATACTGGGCAAGTCCCGTATGGAAATGCGCTCGGAGAGCAGGTTTTGCAAGACACGCTGAAGACCGCTCACGGTGATCTGGGTCGGAATAAGCTCGCTGATAAGCTTTTGATGGGTATGGCCAAGCTCTGTGAGTAAATCCTGAGTATCCATAAACGACAAGAGGTCTGCCGTGTTATCGCGAATCACTTCACTAAGATGTGTCGTAATCACGGTCAGAGGGTCCACAACCGTGTATCCTTTGCTCTCGGCCTCTGCCCTCAGGTGTCGGTCGATCCAGGACGCCTTAAGACCAAAGGTAGGTTCCGTTGTAGGCTCGCCTGGCAGGTCAATATGTTTGCCTTCGGGATCCATGGCCAAAAGCCGGTGGAGACGAAGGCTTCCCCGTCCTGACTCGACCTCCTTGATACGCAGCACGTACTCGTCAGAAGGCAGCTGTAAATTGTCTTGAATGCGTACCATGGGCAGCAAAAAACCAATTTCCTTGGCGAGCTGCTTACGCAGGGTTTTGATTTGGTCGGCAAGCTTGTTGCCTTCTGCCGCGTTCACAAGGCTGAGAAGCCCGTAGCCAAGCTCAAGTCTGATCTGATCAATCTGAAGCGCTGAGGCGGTCGCGTTTTCTTCTGTCGCGCTCTCACTAGCCGTCAAAGCCCCCAAAGCGCCCGCCAGAGCAAGATCCCCAGTCTCTTTTTGTCCTTCACTGAGCTTCCACGCAGCATAGCCCGTGACACACGCAAGGCTGAGGAAGGGCAAAACAGGAATGCCTGGCAGCATTGAAAGGGAGGCCATCAAAAAAGAACTAAGTCCCAGGGCCGACGGATAGGCGCTTAATTGACTAAAGAACGCTTTGTCCGTTGATCCAGTACCGGTGGTTTTTGACACAAGCATACCGGCCGCCGTCGACACAATCAGGGCGGGAATTTGCGACACAAGACCGTCCCCGACGGTAAGGAGTGTGTAAGTGTGGGAGGCGTCTTGAAAGCTCATGGATTGCTGGGCGACCCCAATAATAATGCCGCCCACAATGTTAATGACGGTAATGCAAATACCGGCAATGGCATCACCTCGCACGAACTTCGCCGCACCGTCCATGGCCCCAAAGAAATTCGACTCGTTTTCGAGTTCTTTACGTCTTTTCTTGGCTTCTGCTTCGGTGATGAGGCCCGCTGACAGATCTGCGTCAACGGCCATTTGTTTACCAGGCATGGCATCAAGGGTAAACCTTGCAGAAACCTCAGCAATACGCCCAGAGCCTTTGGTGATCACGACAAAGTTTACAAGAACAAGGATCGAGAAAACAATGACCCCAATGACGAAATTACCGCTCATGACAAAAGAGCCAAAGGCCCGGATCACCTCACCGGCCGCACTCAACCCCTCGTGCCCATGCCCGAGGATCAACCTTGTCGAGGCGACGTTTAGCGCCAAGCGCAACATTGTGGTCACAAGAAGGACCGTGGGAAAAGCGCTGAATTCCAAGGGTCTCTCGATAAAAAGAGCCGTCATTAAAACTAAAACCGACAGCATCAAGGAAATGGCAAGGGATACGTCCAAAAGCCATCTGGGCATGGGCAGGATCAAAACGACTAATATCGCAATCAGCGCTAAGGCAAAAGCGATTTCACCGCGTTTTAGCGACTGCACGATAAAACTCATATCAAAGTTAGAGCCGCCAGATTTGATGGTGCGTTCTTCTGCCATGATCTCGTCCCGCTAAAGGCTTGCTGCGCGGTAAGGATCCCTCGCCTCGGCAGGCATGTCATCCTCTTCCATATAAAGGCGCAATTTGTTACGAAGGGTACGAATAGAGATCCCTAAGAGGTTCGCTGCCTGGGTTCGATTCCCAAGACAATGTCCCAAGGTGCCCAGAATCAAATCGCGCTCGACATCTGAAATGCTACGCCCAATGAACGCATTTTGAAAACCAGAGCTTTGAGCTGCTGGCATAGACGATGAATCGAGTGTTGTTTGAGATGTCCCTCCTCCAAGGCCTGAAAGCTGCAAGACTTCTACCCCGATCTCGTCATGGGCCGCCAAAAGGACCGCGCGGTGCATGGTATTTTCAAGCTCACGGATATTCCCACGCCATGGGTGTTGGCGCAGGAGCACGCGCGCACCATCACTCAGGAACCTGAGGGCCACGCCGTTTAGTTGCGTGTATTTTTGAATAAAATATTCGGCCAGCGGCTCGATATCCAAAGGGCGCTGGCGAAGGGAAGGAAGCGGCAACGTCACCACATTCAAACGAAAATAGAGGTCTTCCCGGAACACACCCGTACGTACAGCTTCTTCCATATTACGGTTGCTGGTGGCGAGAATTCTAATGTCCACCTTGACGGGCTTTGTGCCCCCTACCCGGTCGATTTCGCGTTCTTGAATGGCGCGCAGCAGCTTTGCTTGGAGGCTCGGGTGCATTTCGGTGACTTCGTCCAAAAGGAGCGTGCCGCCGCTTGCTTCCTCGAATTTTCCAACACGCCTTGCCACAGCGCCCGTAAACGCGCCTTTCTCATGACCAAAAAGTTCTGATTCCAAAAGGTTTTCAGGAATCGCTGCGCAGTTAATGGAAATAAAAGGCTGCGCTTTACGACGGCTGTGTTGATGGATAAAGCGCGCCATGACCTCTTTACCTGTCCCTGACTCACCGGTGATAAGCACACTTGCTTCGCTGGGGGCGATTTGCTCGGCAAGTTTTAGAACGCCCTGCATGCCAGGATCACGGCACACAAGGGTATCATCCTGCCTTGCGACCGTTTCGATGACGCCTGCGATCAGTTCAGAATCGGGGGGAAGGGGAATGTATTCCTTTGCCCCGCTCTTAATGGCGGTCACAGCCGTCTGGGGATCGGTACCAATACCGCACGCCACCACAGGCAGCGTAATCCGTTCTGAGACGAGTTGATCGCACAAGTCTTTGACACTCAGCGCCACATCGATCATGAGCAGATCAGCCCCCTTACCAGAACGAAGGGACTGAAGGGCACTGTTCACATCGTCCACTTGCACCACTTGCGCGCCTCTTTTAAGGGCGATTTTTGTGGCAGTACCGATGTGGCCATGGAGTTTTCCAACAATCAACAGTCTCATTTCTGGACCCCTTTTCTCTACCCTAGAAGCGCGCGCTCGGACTTCACGATTTCGGTCATGGTGATGCCAAGGTGATCATCGACCACCACGACCTCACCCCTGGCCACAAGCCGGTTATTCACATAAACATCAATGGCTTCACCAACCTTGCGATCAAGTTCAATCACAGCGCCGCGCCCCATTTTTAAGAGTTGATTGACTTGCATGGTCGCGTGCCCCAAGACGGCAGCCACCTGTACAGGCACGTCATAAACGGCTTTGAGATCATCGGCATCACTTAGGACATTTGGCTTTGGGGATAACGCCTCTTCATCGGACTCAAAGTCGGGAAGAGTCATCTCTTCTGATGTGTCTCTTGCTTGTTCTTCATCATCACTCATGATACTTCTCCCTGTGTTGAGATGTCTTCTATTGGCGCCTGTTGGGTAAGATCAGCGCTTTCCTGAGCATCTAGTCGTTGTAATAATTGTATAAGATCGCTTTGAATGACTTTTTCCAAACGCTCATACCCAGAATCTTGCCACTCTAGACGGCAATCTGTTGGCTCAAAACGAGGGTCACACACGACTTGTACCGTGTCGCCCTCAAAACTACAGGTACTCATTTTTGATTGGATACTCTCAAAGGTGACGGGGCTTACAAAAACCTTTATCTGAGGCTGCATGCCTTCCTTTTCTAAACAGGTTGCAATAGTGCCCCACACCTCTTCAACCCCAGCTTTTCGTGCATAGTAGGGAAAGGCAACCTCTAGTGCGCACTGGGCAAGCTTTGCAACGGCGTGATGAAGGAGATGCAATCGTTCTTCTGATTCTTCAAAAAGTCGCTTAATTTCGCCCTTCATTGAGTCAAGTTGTTGTTTATTTATTGCCTCAAGACTTTCTTGGGACGCTTGGTACCCTGCTTCGTAGGCAGCACTCTTTGCCAAGGCGAGCTCTTCAGGAGAAACAAAGTTCTTCTGATGCGCCATATCTTTTTTAGAAAAGGACTTTTCAAACAGAAATTTACGAACCTCAGGATGCGTCATTCTATCATCGCCTCCTCTTCAGCGCCGCTAGAAATGATGATTTGACCAGATTGCACCAGCTCTTTTGTTTGATTCACAATGATTTGCTGCGCCTCATCCACGTCTTTGAGGCGTACCATACCAAGGGCTGCAATGTCTTCGCGCAAGAACTTTGCCGCACGTTCTGACATGTTTTTGAGGAAAATTTCCTTGATACTTTCAGGCGCACCTTTAAGCGCAAGGGCAAGTTTTACTTTATCCACCACACGAATAAGGGTCTGAGCACCACTTGAATCAAGTTTAACAAGATCATCAAAGGTAAACATAAGGGAGCGCACGCGCTCTGCCGCCTCGGAATCCTGGGTTTCTAGGGCGTCCATAAAGCGACTTTCTGTAGCCCGATCAAAAGAGTTAAAGATCTCTGCCATGTTCTCGTGGGGATCTTTTTGGGAGGTTCGGACAAGGTTGCTCATGAACTCGTTTCGTAAGGAGTCTTCAATGGTATCAAGAATATCGCGCTGTACGACCTCCATCTTTAACATTCGTGACATGATTTCAAAGGCAGCGCCGTCGGGCATTTGAGCCAGCACTTTTGCCGCATGGGAAGGCTTTATTTTAGAAAGAATGACAGAGGCTGTTTGGGGATACTCGTTTTGGAGGTAACCCGCCAGGATATTCTCTTCGACATTTCCCAGTTTGTCCCACATGGTGCGGCCTGCAGGACCTCTGATTTCCTGCATGATTTCCTCAACTTTGTCGGGAGAAAAGAATTTACGCAAAAGTCGTTCGGTCGTTTCATAGGACCCAAGAAGACTCGCCCCAGATCCCGCAAGCTCTGCAAACTCAACATAAAGCGCCTCAATGACGTCTGCTTTAATTTTACCTAGGCTTGCCATGCGTTGAGACAAGACCATCACCTCATGGGTCTCGAGGTTATCAAAGAGCTTTTTTGTATACTCATCCGTTAATGACAATAAAAAGGCAGCCGCCTTGTCTGGGCCCGGCATCGAAAAAAGAACGGGATGCTTTTCTTCAGCCTGAGTCATCGGCACAGGAGGCGTTTGCTCTACAGCGCTCATGCGGTATTCCTCTTCTTATCGTCTTCTGACATCCAAGTTCGAATTACGTTCACTGCCGCTTCAGGATTATCCGTGATGATATCGCCTACGGTTTTCAAAGAAGAGGCACGGACTTGTCCTTCCACCTGGTTCATGGTGACCATATGCTCAAGTTCCTTGAGCGTGCTTGCGACGTACGCATCATTGCCTTCCGGTGTGCCATCGGGCCCTGGAAGAGCCCCGGCGCTCGTAGGACCTCCCAACGCCGCTTTACCAGCACCACCATTGCCCAAAGAGCGCCGATCTTCATTGGCAATGGCAAGTGCTTCATCATCGCTTACCGGTCTAATGGCGGGTTGAACCCCACTCAAAATCTTATTAACCATAGGCTTCACACCTAAAAGAATACCTAAAAGGGCAAGGACACCCACTAAAAGAACTTCTGCCAAATGTATGAGATCATGCTTTTCAAGACCCATGATGGTGCTAGGGGCTTCTGTTGCCTCCACCATTTCCATAGGGGCAAAACGCATATTCACAACCTCGATGCTATCCCCACGCTTTTCGTTAAAGCCCACAGCATTTTTGATAAGCTTTGTCAGATTTTTGATCTCTTCCTCCGAACGAGGCTTATAGTCAGGCTCTTTTTTTCCTTCTATGGGTGTGTAAAGTCCGTCCACTAAAACGGCGACGGACAGACGTTTGATCTCGCCCACTTCTTTGACAAGGGTCTTTGTTTTCTTAGAAATTTCAAAGTTTGTGGTTTCTTCTGAGCGGCTTAGTTTATTATCGCTACCCCCGCCTTGTTGGGTCTTTGCGTTGGGAAGGTTCTTTTCCACAGACACATTACTGTCGGCCTCGTGAGATTGCTCACCAAGAGAGGTTGTTTGCGTTGAGCGTGCCACCTGTCCGTCTGGGTCATAGGTTTCAGAATTTTCTGTGACACGGTCGAAACTCATATCCGCAAAGACTTCAGCTTTGACTTTCCCATCCCCTACATAACGCGCCACAAGATTTTCAATAGTCTTTGTAAGGCGTGCCTCATAGGCCAGGCGCTTTTCTTCAAAGTTTGACGCTTCTGTGGCTTCAGAGTGACCATCTCCCTTTGCAAGCAAATTGCCCCGGTCATCTACAATGGAGACACGCTCAGGCAAAAGACCAGGCACAGCCGCCGCCACCAATTGTTGAATCGCCTGAATACGTCTTTGAGGCAGGAGACCTGCTCCTGCCAAGGTCAGCATAATGGCGGCACTAGGTTCTTCTTTTTCTCGCGAGAATAAGCGTCTTTTTGGAAGAACCAAATGAACGCGCGCCGCGGAGACTTGTGCCATGGCGGTAATTGTACGAGCAATTTCTCCCTCAAGCGCTCTTAAATGGTTAATATTTTGAACAAAACTTGACACACCCAGCTGATCTGTTTTATCGAAAATCTCGTATCCAACTGATCCACCACGAGGAAGGCCCAACTCTGCAAGTTCCACGCGCAGGCGCGCAATGCGGTCAGACGGCGCATATATTTGTGTTCCTCCCCCCCGCACATCCGCAGGAACGCCCATGGTTTCAAGACGACTCATAATCTTACCTGCGTCCTCCATTTCAAGGTCGCTATAAAGAAGAGCCATGTCTGGCGCCGTCATGCGATTAGAGACGTAGGTAAGGGCACTGGCAAGTCCAACCAGGACCGCTCCCATGAGCGCAAGTCTGACAGCTCCTAAATTTTTGAGAACCTGGAGAAATCCCTCCACAAGCGTCTCCCTACCATTTTTGCCAAAAATTATTCTTTTAAGACCCTAGCAAGGAAGTTCTTAAGATTCTCTTAATGGAATGGAAGAAAATACCCCGTTGTGGGAAGTTTTTACCTTTTGTGGGGAAAAGATGTCACACATCTCTCAAACAAAAAGATAAAAGTGTGTTTAAGTATCTTAATTTTATTATATTTTTCAGAAATACTTCTGGGAAGTTTAGCGCGCAATAACGTTGATGGTTAAGAGAAGAAGCCCTACAGACAACAAACTATCCAATCGGTCAAGTACGCCGCCATGGCCTGGAATAAGATGACTACTATCTTTTATTTGTAACCGTCTTTTGACCCATGATTCTAAAAGATCACCTAGTGGTGCGATCAGACTGATGGCAAACAGGGTTGCGACATGAGACCGGTAACTGCCAAATGAAAAATCCCCGGGATCTGGCCACCCATAACCCTCCAGCAAAGTGTACCCGACAGCCATGGTTGCAACTACACCACCAACAAAGCCTGACCATGTTTTTCCTGGACTGACTGATGGCCATAATCGAGGACCCTTTACAAGGTTTCCCACCAGATAGGCCCCCGTATCCGAGGCCCAAATCATCAAAAAAACGCCCATAAGTGTAAAAGTTGTTTGATTGGTGAGAGTGAGCAAGCCGAAGAAAGAAAGCAAAATATACACTGATCCCAAAATAATAATCGTGATTTTTTTTGGCAACGATGAAGGAAGCGTCCCCTTTAAACAGACGTAAAGCCACTCCCCTATGCAGAGCGCGCCAAGGATATAAAGAAAGAGCCTCGCGTAAGGGACCCCTAAATAAAAAATCAACAAAACACAAGGTATTAACACCAAGGCAGCAGCGCTTCTTGTGAGGAAACTGAGGACCTTATCTGAAAGAAGCGACGGCATTTTCATTAGGACGCCGCTCGACCAAAACGTCGTTCACACTTCTGGAAATGATGAATGGCACTTAACAAATCATCTTTTGTGAAGTCTGGCCAGTAAGTTTCGGGAAAGACAAGTTCTGAATATGTTGTTTGCCATGTCAGGAAGTTGCTGATCCTGAGGACGCTGCTCACTCTGATAAAAAGTTCTGGATCAGGGACACCCGCTGTATCAAGACATTGGGCGAAAAGAGTTTCATCGATCTCATCTATGGCTAGGTCTCCTGACTTGACGCGTGAGGCAATCTGTCTCACTGCCCGTACAATTTCATCTCTGCCACCATAATCAAAAGCGATTTGGAGAGTTAATGCTGTATTACTAGCTGTTTGGTGCTCTACTTGTTCAATTGAGGCCACAACATCTGGCGCCAAGCGGTCACGACGTCCGATCACCTTCAAACAAACATTATTCTCTTCAAAAGTCTTGAGCTCGGTTTTCAGTGTCCGTTTTAAAAGAAACATAAGCCCATTCACTTCTTCGAGAGGGCGCCTCCAATTTTCTGTCGAAAAGGCATAAAGTGTGAGGTAACGGATCCCTAAATCAATGCAGGCTTCAACGGTTCGACGCACGGCGTCAACGCCCTTTTGATGACCCATGATGCGCGGCATGCCCCGCTGGGTTGCCCAGCGTCCATTTCCGTCCATGACGATGGCGATATGCGTCGGAACTTGGCCACCCATTTTGCCGTACCGACCATCTGTCAAGGAGTCGTGAATAAGACTGAGGTTAGTCAAGGGAATGCTCTTTTCTTAGATTTGCATTATGTCGCGCTCTTTTTGCGAAAGAGCTGTGTCTACTTTTTTGACAAATTCATCGGTCATGGTTTGAAGATCTGCCGACAAACGGTGATGTTCATCTTCTGAAATCACTTTGTCTTTCTCTAACTTTTTCAAAAGATCCATGCCGTCACGGCGTACGTTTCTCACGGCAACGCGGCCGACTTCTGCGTACTTCGCCGCCACTTTGGCAAGCTCTTTACGACGCTCTTCGCTGAGGTCCGGCATAGGCACGCGAACCATTTGGCCGTCTGCAGAAGGGTTAAGGCCAAGCCCTGCCTCACGAATGGCCTTTTCCACGGCCTTGACCATGGACTTGTCCCATACTTGGACGGTCAGAAGACGTGCTTCTGGAGCCCCAACAGTACCTACTTGGTTAAGGGGCATCTGTGATCCGTAAGCATCGATCATAATGGGATCGAGAAGAGCTGTGGAGGCACGCGCGGTGCGAAGGCCTGAAAATTCACGAAGAAGTGTATCGATGGCACCTTGCATGCGTTGTTTTAAGGCGTCTTTATCAAAGTCTGCACTCATGCTTAATCCTCTTTTTCTTGTACCAATGTAAATTCACCCTGACCACGTGCCACATCCACAAGAGCGCCTGGCGTATTGATAGAAAAAACAACAACGGGTAAATGATTATCTCTTGCAAGAGCAATGGCTGCCATGTCCATAACAGCAAGCTTATCGCGCAGAATTTGACCATACCCAAGGGTATCAAAACGTGTTGCCTCTGGGTTCTTTACAGGATCACTGCAATAAACCCCGTCCACCTTTGTCCCTTTTAAGAGCACATCACACTCCATTTCAGACGCGCGCAAAACAGCGGCAGAATCCGTTGTAAAGAAAGGATGTCCTGTACCAGCGGCAAAAATAACCACTCTTTTCTTTTCAAGATGTCGAATCGCACGTCTTCTAATATATGGTTCGCAAATGGCAGCCATGGGAATGGCTGAAATAACCCTTGTATAAACTTGCAAATGCTCAAGGGCGTTTTGAAGCGCGAGCGCATTCATGACTGTGGCGAGCATGCCCATATGATCCGACGTAACGCGGTCAATTCCTTGGGCCTCGCCGTTCACGCCGCGAAAGATATTACCGCCTCCCACCACGATGCCGATTTCAAGGCCTTCGGCGTGGAGTTCTGCAATTTCCTTTGCGATGCGTGAGACTGTCGCGGGGTCAAGGCCGTAAGAGGACGAGCCCATTAAGGCCTCACCCGATAGTTTGAGGAGGAGCCGGCGATATCTAAATGCTTTTGACACTTCTTTAGAGATCGCAAACGGCTCCATGGATTTATCCCCTTAAGTTATTACTTAGAAAGTTCGGCAACTTCTGCTGCGAAGTCAGTTTCCTGCTTTTCAACGCCGTCCCCAAGCTTAAAGTGTGCAAAGCCCACAAGCTTGATGTCTGAGCCGATTTCCTTTGCCTTGTCTTCCACAACTTGTGAAACTTTGCGCTTGGAATCGTCAATCAAAAACACTTGCTCGAGCAGTACAGACTCTTCATAGAACTTACGAAGACGTCCCGCCACAAGCTTCTCAATCACCTCAGCAGGCTTCCCAGATTGCTTAGCTTGCTCTTCAATGATCGCGCGCTCGCGGCCTAGAACCTCTTGGTCCATGTCTTGGATTTGAAGACAAAGGGGATGGGCAGCAGCGATGTGCATGGCGATTTGCTTACCGAGGGCCAAAAGCACGTCTTGGGACGCAGCGCTTTCAAGACCAACAAGCACCCCTACACGGCCAAGGCCTTCGCCGATGGCGTTGTGCAAGTAGCTTGCAACCGCACCTTGTGAAACAGAAACGCGCGCAAGACGCCTAAAGCTCATGTTCTCGCCGATGACGGCCACAAGATTTGTCAGCTCATCTGCAACGGTACGTCCTGTGCCAGGATAGTCCTTCGTTTTCAAAGCTTCTAGGTCGTCCTTTGAAGAGGCAACCATATCAGAAACAGTTTTCACGTATGTTTGGAACTGGTCGTTACGCGCCACAAAGTCTGTTTCAGCGTTCACTTCAATCAAAACGCCCGTCGTCCCTTTTACTTGAATGCCTACAAGCCCTTCTGCAGCCGCACGTCCTGCTTTTTTTGCAGCCGTGGCAAGACCTTTCTTACGAAGCCAGTCGACGGCCTCTTCAACGACACCGTTTGTGGCCTCAAGGGCTTTTTTGCAATCCATCATCCCAGCGCCCGTGCGCTCTCTTAACTCTTTAACGTCCTTGGCGGAAAATGCTGTCATGGTCAGCGTCCTCTCTTAACTTTTACTTGTTTAGTTTTAGTTTACTCAGCCGCATCTGCTTCTGCAAAATCTGCTTGCTCACCAGGCACACGAAGAGACGCGCCAAGGTCAATGCCTGCTGCACGCATTTGTGTTTGAAGACCTTCAAGCACGGTGGAGGAAACCATACGGCAATAGAATTCAATAGAGCGAATGGCATCATCGTTACCTGGAACAGGATACGTAATCCCCGCAGGATCTGAGTTGCTGTCAAGAATGCCCACCACAGGAATGCCAAGCTTGTTTGCTTCTTGAATGGCAAGCTTTTCTTTGTTGGTGTCAATCACAAACAAAATATCAGGCACGCCGCCCATGTTTTGAATCCCACCTAAAGATCGGTTGAGCTTCTCGTGTTCACGGGTTAGTTGAAGAAGTTCTTTTTTTGTCAACCCCTCTGCTCCCTCTTCAAGTTGCTTTGACAGGTCTTTCAGGCGGTGGATAGAGTGAGAGACTGTTTTCCAGTTGGTAAGCATCCCGCCAAGCCAACGGTGGTTGACGTAATATTGACTGCAACGCGCGGCCTCTTGCGCCACCACATCACTAGCCTGACGCTTTGTGCCGACAACCAGCACACGACCACCACTTGCCACCACATCCTTAATGGCTTGCAGCCCTTGCTTCAAAAGAGGATAGGTTTTTTCTAAGTTGATGATATGTACAGAGTTGCGCTCACCAAATAGGTAGGGCGCCATCTTGGGGTTCCAGCGACGGGGGTGGTGACCAAAGTGCACGCCTGCTTGCAGCAAATCGCGCATAGAAAAATTTGGAAGTGACATCTTTAATCGTCCTTTTTTTCCGGTTAATCCTCCGCAGGTGTTGTTTCGGGATTCCCGACACCGGAGCCAAATCAAAAGAAAAGGCACCACCTGCGTGTGTACTCACAGCGCACTTTACTCATCTCAATCCCTTGACGCAAGCAGATTAAGAAAATGGACGAAAGATATCGGGCTGGAATATGGCTTCATCAAAAAAAATTATAAAGAAAAGGGGAAAAGGCCGAATATTTTGCAATTAGCTTCATATTGAAGTGATTTAATTTAAAAGTTATTTAAAA
>JAJTHL010000024.1 GCA_021298595.1 Alphaproteobacteria bacterium
ATGGCAACCTTGCCCACATCATAGGCGGTGCTGCCCACAGCGGCGGCCGTGTAATAAGTGGCGTTTCCAAGACCGGTCATGCCGTCCCAGAGGTAGCTCCAGCCGCTTTTGGCCACGGGGGCTTTTTCTGCCATCTCGTCCGCAAGGTCGCTGGCAAAGGTGCTGGTCGCGCTCAACAGGCCCAAAACCAAGGAAAGGGATACTAAGTTCTTCATCTTTATCTCCGTCAACATGAAGGTGTGTTCGTCTATGCTTTACATATGCGATCGATACTGAAATAATCAAATGCATTAATGGCAAATATAGAATGCAAAATTGTCAAAGTTACATTTTTAATTTTAAATCAACTTTATATCTAGAGGAACATCCTTTGAAACGCTTCTTTCTCTCTCCAAACCCTCTTATCAAATCCCTCACAACAAGATAGACTGCCAACAAAACTAATAAAGGAATGACCATGACGACGCATACGACAGGCGGCTATTACCGCTATCCGGCTCTTTTTGGAGATCAACTTGTTTTTGTGAGTGAGGACCAGCTCTGGCGCACGAACGCCTTTGGCGCACCTGCTTGGCGCTTGACCTCTGGCCTTGGGACTGCAAGCACGCCTGTGTTCTCGCCCGACGGTCAGTGGATCGCGTTTGCTGGCAGTGATGAAGGACCCGCCGAGGTGTGTTTGATCCCGGCTGCGGGCGGCCCTGTCACGCGCCTGACCTATCTTGGCGAAGGCGTCCACGTGCAATCCTGGACCCACGAGGGCATTTATTTTACCTCTGCCGCCAAGAGCCCCTTTGCCAGGGTCACGTGGCTGTGGCGGGTGAGCCCCGAGGGCGGCGCACCCATACGTCTGCCCCTTGGTCCTGTGAACGCTCATATGCTAAAAGACCACCAAGGCCCCATGAATGTGATTCAACGCTTTGGCTACCGCGAGTACGGCTTTTGGAAACGTTACCGCGGCGGGACAGCCGGGACTCTGTGGATTGACCGCAAAGGAGACGGAACTTACGCGCCCTTGATCGAGCTCACCTCAGATATGGCGCGCCCCTTGTGGATTGGCGACCGTGTGTACTTTGCCTCGGACCACGAAGGGATTGGCAACCTGTATTCTTGTACGGCCGAGGGTACGGACCTAAAGCGCCACACCCATCACACAGATTTTTACGTACGCAACCAGCAAACCGACGGCAAGCGCCTCGTTTATCATGCGGGCGGCGAGCTTTATCTGTTTGATCCTGAAAAAGACACAGTCGCCCTCATTGATCCAGTGTACGGCAGTGCCAGGCCAGAGCGTGCGCGCAAGTTTGTGGCGGCGCAAACTTATCTTGAACAAAGCGCTCTTCATCCCTTGGGTCATCACGTCCTGGTCACCGCCAGGGGCAAGCCCTTTGTGCTAGAACGCGCCCACGGCCCCGTCCTGCAATTGGGCGCGCGTGAAGGCATTCGCTACCGTTTGCCTGTGTGGCTTCAAGGCGGCGAGCGTGTGGTGCTCATCAGCGATGAAAATGGACACGAGGCCCTGGAAATTCATGATGCCAAAACAGGACAGAAAATTGCCGTGTCCCAGGGGCTCGACTTTGGTCGTGCGCGTCATGTGTATCCCAGCCCCACCGATGACGCCGTCATCGTCGTGAACCAAAAAGGCGAGATTATCCATATTGATATTGAATCCTGGCACATGCGCGTTTTGGACCGCAGCGCCCACGAGATGGTCCAAGGGGCCGCATGGTCGCCCGATGGCAAGTGGGTTGCCTATCACTGCTCCCTTTCAAGACGCCAATCCGCCATCAAGCTTGCCTGCATCCAAACAGGGGCGGTTCATCAAATCACAAAGCCAGTCCTTAAAGACACGTGCCCCGTCTTTGATCCCGAAGGAAAGTATCTTTACTTCTTGTCCTTGCGTGAATTCAACCCGTCATGGGACAGTCTTCATTTCGAGCTTGGCTTTCCAGCCGGCATGCGCCCGTACGCGCTTGCCCTTGCCGACGATACCCCTTCCCCCTTTGTGTTAAAAGCCAAAGACTTTGACCAAGGCGATGAGGACGAATCAAAGGAGGGCAAAGAAGACGACGCCACCGCCAAAAAAGACGACGACGAAAAAGAAGAGACCGACACAAAGACTGTGCCCGAAATCCGCATTGACCTTGAGGGTATTCAAGACCGTTTGATGGCCTTTCCAGTGGAGCCCGGGCTTTTTTCCCATCTGGCGGCGATTAAAGGAAAAGTCATTTACCTCAGCTGGCCCCTTGTGGACGCCGGTGATGAGGACGAGGCGTGCGCAGATCACGACGGCGGGGCTCTGGCTGCCTTTGACTTTGAAAACCAAAAAGAAGATGAGCTTTGCGGCAATGTCTCGGCCTTTGAGGTTTCTTTGGACGGCAAGCGCCTTCTTTATCAAACAGGAAAAAGCCTTCGCATTATCAAAGCAGGTGACAAGCCTGACGAGGGAAGTGATCAACCTGCCCACAAATCTGGGTGGATTGACCTTAGCCGCATTAAACTTTGCGTGACGCCCTACCTTGAGTGGTCTCAGATTTATAGTGAAGCATGGCGCTTGCAGCGCGATCACTTCTGGGTTGAGGATATGTCCCAGGTGAATTGGCAAAAGGTTTATGACCGCTACGCCCCTCTTCTTGACCGCATTTCCACAAGGCGTGAGCTCAGCGATGTCATTTGGGAAATGCAGGGTGAGCTTGGCACGTCCCACGCCTATGTCATGGGCGGTGACTTGCGTCCGTCCCCGGCGTGGTCCGTAGGACAGCTTGGCGCTGACTTTGTTTTTGATGCCAAAAGCGGCGCCTATCAAATCGTCGCCATGGCCAAAGCCGACACATGGCGCGAGCGCTATACCTCGCCGCTTCGCAGGCCCGGCCTTGGGATCAAAGTTGGTGACCTTATTTGGGCCGTGAACGGCGAGCCTGTTTCAAAAACCGCCCCCGTCGAAGCGCTTTTGCTGCAACAAGCAGGCCAAGAGGTACGTTTGCAGATAAGCAATCCTGCTGGCGAAAACAAACGCGACGTTGTGGTGAAGACCTTGCGTCAAGAAGGCGTTCTTTACTACCGGGATTGGGTTGAAAACAACCGCGCCTATGTCCATGAAAAAACAGGCGGCACTGTGGGATATGTTCATATTCCTGATATGGGCACCAACGGCTTTGCTGAATTCCACCGCGGGTTCCTGGCAGAATGCGACAGAGGGGCGCTCATCATCGATGTGCGCTATAATGGGGGCGGCAGCGTATCCTCGCTTCTTCTTTCCAAGCTTGCAAGAAAACGCTTAGGCTATGATCTGGCGCGCTGGTTTGGGGATGTTCCTTATCCCGTCGATTCGTCCACAGGCAACCTTGTGGCCCTGACCAACGAATATGCAGGCTCAGATGGTGATATGTTCTCTCACGCCTTTAAAATGATGGACCTGGGGCCTTTGATTGGTAAGCGCACCTGGGGTGGGGTTATTGGTATTTGGCCCCGCAATCCTCTTGTGGACGGCGGCATGACGACCCAGCCCGAGTTTTCTTTCTGGTTTAAAGATGTGGGATGGGGCCTTGAAAATTACGGCGCCGTGCCCAATATCGTTGTGGAAAACACACCGCAAGATTATGAAAACGGGCGGGACCCACAACTTGATCGCAGCATAGAAGAGGCCTTAAAACGCCTTCAAGAAACGCCGGAAAACTGTCCCCATTTCAACGACAGACCTAATTTGGCACTTCCAACGACTCTAAAATAAACTCACCAAGGAGGCACACAAAGTGCCTCCTTAACTTTTTTTTAAGGTCCACCACCTAAAGTCACTCTATCACCCCATCGGTTAGAAGACGTGGAAAAACCACCAAAGACATCCGATCTGAAAACGTTCAAAGAGCTCACACGGCTCGAACAAACGCCCTACGACGTGGTTGAAATTCTTCAATCCCTCATCGAAACTCACATGTCCCAAATACTAGATACCTTTTATGCCAGAGCCATGAAAATGGGTGAACTCAAGCCCTTTATAGAGGGAAGAATTGATCTCTTAAAAGAGCAACAGCTCGCCCATTGGACGCGCCTTGCACAAGCAAATATAAATAAAACCTACCTCGAAGAAGCCTTACGTGCGGGAAACGCCCACAGCAAACACAGTGTGCCCGTTGAAGCGTATATCGGCTCATATGCGTATATGCTAGGAGAGCTTCAAACGGCGCTTTTAGAAACTGCGTGGGCCCCCACCTCAGAATTGTGTCAAGCGCTCACAACGCTGACCTCCATGTGCCTGAGCGATATCGCTATTGCCATGAGAGTTTATGTGGAAGAACGCGAAAAACATATGCGCTTCCTCTTAAGCCTCCACCGAAGTGATGAAGGAGTCCTCCCCCTCAACACCTTGGTTCAATCTTTTGTCAAGGAAACTCTAGCGTTCACTCATTTTGAAACGGGCGAAGTCTGCACAGAATACGACCACGATCTTATTAGGTCATTTCAGATGCTCAGAACAGAAGATGGTCTTTACGCAGACGAAAATCAGTCATTGTTACCCGACGTTGTCTCACGGCGATTTCGCATGTATTTCCAAACAAAACCAAATATCCTTTGGTTCAATACAAATCAAATCAAAGACTTCATGCATGCCAGCAAAAGTGATTCGGCGTCATCCTTTAAAACATGTGTGGTTTTGCCTCTGTTTTCTCAAGAACGCGTCATTGGCACGTTTTGCCTTCTTAGTAGTGACGAGCGACGTAAAGAGGCCCAAACTATTAATCTTCTCAACGGTGTTGTCCAGCAGCTGACCTTACTCATTGCAAGGCACGCGGCACAGGAGTCTTATCACCAAAATCTAAAGCGTCTTGCTTTTTATGACGCCCTGACCGGCCTTCCTAACCGTGCGCTTCTCATTGACCGGCTGGAGCAAGCCCTTACACATACCAAGGCCACAGAAGGTCAATATACAGCTCTTTTTTTCGTTGATATTGATAACTTCAAAGATATTAATGATACTTTGGGGCATGCTTGTGGAGACACACTTCTTAAAGTCTTTGCCCGTAATCTTACCTCGTACTTAAAGCCTGGAGATACTGTTTCAAGGGTGGGAGGAGACGAATTTATCATTCTTTCTTCCTACCTTGAAAATGAAGACCATGCCCATGATTTGTCTCAACGTCTGTTTAAACGTTGTACGGGCCTTTACAAATTATCCATGACAGAAGTCAACGTGTCAGTCAGTGTCGGAGGGCTTGTTTTAAACGGAGATATCACTGATACACAACAAATTCTTCAAAAGCTAGACATTGCCGCCAACCATGCAAAAAAACAAGGCAAGGGTCAGGTAGTACACTTTACCCCGCAACATCAACAGGAATTTCTCGAAGAAAAAAGACTGATTCACGATATGGAAGAAGCCCTTCGATCTCATCAATTTTGCATATATTATCAGCCTATTGTTGACACGGAAAAGGCCACTGTCAGTTCCTTTGAGGCCCTACTTCGCTGGCAACATCCAAAAAACGGATTTATTCCGCCTGCCCACTTTATCCCCGTTGCGGAAAAACTCCCTCTAATTATGGACCTTGGCGCTGAAGTTCTCGGGCTTTGTTTAAAGGACATTAGCGCGTTTGACAAAGGGTATCCAAACCATCCCTCTCTTCATGTGTCGGTGAACCTCTCGGCCAAACAAATGGCCAGCGATGACTATTTTCAACAACTTCTAAAAACCATCGATGACGCAGAGCTATGTCCTGGAAGTCTTCGTATCGAAATCACGGAAAGCAGTTTTGCCAACAATATTGACCTCATGCGTGAGCGTTTGGGATCTTTTAAAGAGCGCGGGATTCCTGTTTTGATGGATGATTTTGGAACGGGTTATTCCTCTCTGAGCTATCTCAAAGAATTCAATTTTGATTTTCTAAAAATGGACGGTTCGTTTGTCAAAGATATCGAGCTATGTGATAAATCTTTGAACCTATTAAAGGGGGTCATTGATCTTGCCAAGGGCCAAAATATTCAAATTATCGCTGAAGGGGTCGAGACCCAAAACCAGCTAAACCTCCTTCAAGAGTACGGTTGCTCGTTAATTCAAGGGTATTATTTTTCCAAGCCTTTGACGTTTCAAGAAACAAGCACGCTTCTCCAGCATTGCCTGAATAACGCCGAACCCTTTCGGGACAAAATCCCTTCTACGCTTTCACAGGAATCTAAAACGGCTTAACCGGTTCGTCACGCAGCGCTCAGATAACGTGTGGCCTGCACTTTCGAAAAGAGATGTAAAAGCACCCGAGCTGTTCTTCCGGCGTCGCTCTCTAACCTTGGATCTGAGGTCAAAAGTAAGGTTGCTTGCTCGTGGGCGAGCTCTAAGAGATCCATCATCAGAAGGGGGTTTGCCAACCTAAACTGGGGAAGGCCGCTTTGTTTGGCGCCTGCAAGCTCGCCCCCACCCCTCAAATGAAGATCTTTCTGGGCAATTTCAAACCCGTCTTGGCTTTTTTTCATGACGTCCAAGCGGCCACGCCCTGTGTAACTGAGGTCCTTTGCGTAGAGAAGCAAGCACGTACCCCGTTTATGGCCTCGCCCCACGCGCCCGCGCAGCTGATGAAGCTGTGAAAGGCCAAACCGCTCGGCATGCTCGATAATCATGAGGGTCGCGTCTTGCACGTCAACGCCGACCTCAATAACCGTAGTCGCGACAAGAAGTGTGATCTCGCCTGCCCGAAAGCGCTCCATGACGGTGTCTCTCTCAGGGGCACTCATGCGTCCATGGACAAGGCCGATGGATTCTCCTCCCACGCGTTCCTTAAGGGCGGCAAAGCGCGCCTCGGCGGCTGCAAGGTCTAAGGCTTCGGATTCATCAATTAAAGGACAAACCCAATAAATTTTATGCCCCTGGACAAGGGCGCTTTTGATCCGGCCCATTACCTCATCCAAGCGCTCTAGACTGATGAGAGACGTCTCGATGGGTTCGCGCTCGGCGGGTTTTTCGCACAAAGTTGACGAGGTTAGATCACCGTAAGATGCCAACATAAGCGTGCGAGGAATGGGTGTCGCCGTCATGGACAGAACATCGGGGTTCATCCCTTTTTGAACTAGTTTCAAACGCTGCTCCACTCCAAAGCGGTGCTGCTCGTCAATGATCACAAGCCCTAAATCTTTGAAAACCACCTCGTCTTGGATGAGGGCGTGGGTCCCGATGATAAAATCGAGAGATCCGTCCTTAAGCCCCTCGTAAATCCATCGGCGATCTTTTACTTTGTCACTGCCTGTCAGGCACGCGCCTTTAAGGCCTAGGGCGGCCGCCCACGGTAGAAGGGTTTTTGCATGTTGACGGGCGAGCACTTCCGTTGGGACCATGAGCGCCCCTTGAGCCCCTGCCCCCACCGCCTGTAAAAGGCTCGCAAACGCGACCACCGTTTTACCCGACCCGACATCGCCTTGTAAAAGACGCACCATGGCACGATCACTTTCCATGGCAGCCTTAATGTCCGCCATAGCACGCGTTTGATCCCCCGTACAGGTGAATGGCAAAAGGCTCAAGAACCGGTCGTGTAGGCTTGGATCTTGGCTGATAAGGGACCGACCTGGTTTTTCTTCTTGGGTGCGCCGCATCAACAAAAGCGACAGTTGGTGGGCCAGAAGCTCGTCATAGGCAAGACGCATTCGGCAAGGATCACTGGGACTAAGGTGCGTCTCCGTTTGGGGGGCATGCACTTTTAAGAGCGCCTCATGCCAAGGAGCCCACCCATAGCGCCCAAGGATCTCTTTTGAAATCCACTCAGGAAGGGGCACCGTGCGCTCCAGCGCCTTTTTGATAAGCCCCTGAACACGCCTGTGTGTCAGGCCTTTTGTGAGGGGATAAAGGGCTTCTGTGCCGGCCCATTTTTCCGCGTCTCCCACGCGCCCCACGTGGTCAGGATGCACCAGTTGAAACATCCCTTGAAAGCGCTCAAGCTTGCCACTGACAAGAAGCGTGTCCCCATGGGACATGATTTGCTCAAGTTGCTGCGCGGACAGCCTAAAGTAGACAAGATGCAAGGGGATACCTTGGGCATCCACGCACATTAGACGTACCTGCTGAGAACCTTTGGCGCGGGGATTTTTTTGCTGAACATCTTTAACAAAAACCCTCAAAGTCACCGTTTGCCCCGGCGCCGAAAGCCCCAAATGGGGCACATATCGGCGCGCTAATATTCCCGAGGGCAGGTGCCACAAAAGATCCAATACGCGTGTAATCTCAAGCTGCGAGAGAAAAAGAGAGGTGCCCAGCCCCACACCAGGAAGCGAGGTAACACTGGCAAAAAGGGGTGATAAACTAGAGGGGCGCAGGGTCATCTTCACGGTATCTCTTCATCTGGTCGCCATCCTACGATAGCGCCCCTTTAAAAGGAACCTTTTTCAAAGAGCAACTTTTTCACTAAAAAAATATCTTCAAAAACATGATAAGAAAGGGTTGACCTTACCCCCATAGATGGATAATCTCGGGGCCATGGGTCAGGAACTCTTGGCCGGGTGGCAGAGTGGTTATGCAGAGGACTGCAAATCCTTGTACGTCGGTTCAATTCCGGTCCCGGCCTCCAGAAACAATATTTTGTCTCTGGTGTTCTTGAAAAAAGTTTGTTAAGACTTTTCTCGTATTCCCCGGTAGCTCAGTAGGTAGAGCAGGTGACTGTTAATCACCCTGTCGCTGGTTCGAGTCCGGCCCGGGGAGCCACCCTTTTTTGGTGTAGACTCGCACTCTGTCTGTCACCTACTCCCCGCAAAAAGACTTTCGTCGTACAAGGACCCTAAATGTTCTTTGAGCTCTTCCTTCAAAAGCAGTTGCTTATCCTTAGGTAAAGATGCCGTATATTTACTTAGAACACGCCTCGCTTGGACGCGCGTGTATTCCTCAAGAAGCGCAAACCCAATAACTCCCTTTAAAATTTCTCCGGAAGAAGCCTTGAGGTCACGACAGAAGGCAGCGTCTTCGGGTGTCTTGTACGCATCATTTTCCCTTGTGCGCATACACTTGGTGACAACTTCAATGAAATGTCCTGCGTGGGGTGCGTCCATTTCTCCTTTTTCCACAAAATAAGCCGCAATGCCGCGGGCTGAAAGCTCATTAGCCTCGTCATGATCAAAACTGCGCACTGAGGCGGGATTGTCGAGTGCATGATCTAGGAGAAAAAGGATTTGGGCTGGCGGTAAAAGGCGGTCCATCCCGCCCTTTGTCTCGGCACCAAATCCCCGCGCCATGGCGGTTGTGGCCAAATGTATGGGACCCCAGGTCGTCGCATTCTCGCCTTTGAAAACGAAATTTGCCCCCCTTAACGGCAAGACTGGCTTTAGCACACGAGGCTGTTCTTTAAGGGTCTGCTGATGTGGCATGTCTAAAGACCTTCCAATGAGATTTTGAATCTCTCCTTCAGTCAAAACGCCTGCACTCGCTTGCAAAAAAGACGGAAAAAAAGTCAAAAGACTCAAAAGGATATACTTTACTCTTTTCATCGTCGCCCCCCCATAAACGATTAACTTTCTTAAAGAATAGAACAAAACTCTTAACAGCCTCTTAAAATTACTTTGAAGTCATCTTCATATTCTTAATTATTTTGAAACACTTCTCATGTATCCTTTCAAAATAGTAGTAAAAAATAAAGGTTCTGCCATGAGATATAGACTAGCACCTCTTCTCCTTGCCGTTGCAAGTCTAGTGGTACCCGTTCATGCTAATATTTTCAAAGACGTCAAAAAGGCCCTCAGTGCCACCAGCACCACCGAATGGCTTGACCGGATGCATGCAGTCGCGCAGTTGGAGCAATCCACAAAGGACGCAAGTACCCTTGATCAGACGGTGCGAAACATCGACAAAGAGGCGCTGTCAAAAAGAAAAGAAATCAAAGAACGTCTTTTACGTCAGATTAATAAGATGGACACATACATCAGAAACGTCCAAGACGCTCCTAGCATTCTGAAGAAAACTGCTGACCTTAAGGCAACACTTGAGCTTGAGTTGACGCATTTCACGGGAACAAGGGACGGCATTGCCCAGAAAAAAACTGTGAACGGCGTCATTGGCTATCTCGGAAACCTGTATGTTTGGGCGACCAATCAACAAGGCATCGCCAAGAACCTCGTGGAAGCCGTTAATTCTGAAAGTGCAGCTGACATTAACAAAAATCTTCTAGAGGCTGAAAAAAAAGTACAGGACCTGCAAACAAAAATTTCTGGTCTAGATCAACAAATGGCGTCTTTGAATGTGTTGTTAAGTCCTGAAGCAAAACAAAAAGTTACGTCGTATACAACAACCCTCAAACAACTAACGAATGCCCTTGCCATTAATGAAAAAGAGCTGAGTCAGGAAATCAAAAGAGAGCTCTCAGCCCATTCCATGAGTGCTGACAAGATCATTGCGTCTCTAGATGCCAACATGAAGGCCGCCAACTGCTCTTATATCGGCACAAACAAAAGCAAACTCACACCTGAAAACTTTGCTAAATGCCGCGCAGAGTTTTTCAAGAATGCTAAAAAGAAGGCCACCATGGGGGCTTGCGCAAAACTCACCGTTAACTCAACCGCCACAGAGATCAAAGCCTGCCGCGACGATTATCGTCGCTCCAAGGACGGCTAGTCTTCTATTTTTCACCTCTCAGGGCTTATGAACGAGCTCTGGGAGGACAAAAGGTCCAACTTTTAATAAATTTTTCACCATATGATGCATACCCTTTTACCCTGGATCCCTTCATGGTACGATGGGGCGTGTTCTTAAAACCTCTAAAAAACAGGGAATAACCGTGAAAATTCATGAATATCAGGCCAAAGAGCTCTTAGAAAAATGTGGCACACCCATCCTGAAGGGATATGTGGCCTATACCCCCGAAGAAGCCCGTCAAAAAGCGGAAGCCCTTGGAGGAGATCTTTGGGTCGTCAAAGCCCAAATCCACGCAGGCGGACGCGGCAAAGGAGGCGGCATTAAGCTTGCCAAGTCCTTAGACGAAGTCGCCGCCCATGCAAAGGCTCTTCTTGGGATGCACCTTGTGACGCCGCAAACAGGCCCCGATGGTCAAGAAGTGCGCCGCCTTTATATCGAACAAGGATGCGCCCTTGAGAAAGAATATTACTTTAGCCTTCTTGTGGACCGTGCCACCTCTTGTGTGACCGTCATTGCCTCGTCATGCGGCGGCATGGACATCGAAGAAGTTGCAGCCACCATGCCTGATAAAATCATGACCGTCACCATCGACCCCTTCCTTGGGTTTAGCGGTTATACCGCCCGCAAAATCGCCTTTGGTCTTGGCCTTACAGGCAAGGCCGCCCTAAAGGCTGCGACCCTTTTTGAAGGGTGTTACAAGTGCTTTATGGACAACGAAGCAAGCCTTGTGGAAATCAATCCTGTGGCCATGACCAAGCAAGGCGACGTGTTTGCCCTTGACGCAAAAATCACCTTTGAAGAAAATGCGCTTTTCCGTCACCCTGACCTTGAAGCGCTTCGTGACCTTGCCGAAGAAGATCCGGCCGAGCGCGAAGCTGCCAAAAACGCCCTAAGCTATATCAAACTGGACGGCAACATTGGCTGTCTTGTCAACGGTGCAGGCCTTGCCATGGCCACCATGGATGTGATCAAGCTTTATGGCGGCGAGCCTGCCAACTTTCTTGACGTGGGAGGGGGGGCCACGCGCGAGCGTGTGACAACAGCCTTTAAACTTATTCTTGCAGATAAAAACGTCGAAGGAATCCTTGTGAACATTTTTGGCGGCATCATGCGCTGCGATATTATCGCCGAAGGTATTGTGGCGGCCGCCCGTGACGTTGGGATGACCGTGCCACTGGTCGTGCGCCTAGAGGGCACCAACGTTGATCTTGGCAAGAAAATTCTTGCTGACTCTGGCCTACCTATTATTCCTGCCAGCGACCTCGGAGACGCTGCTGCACAAATCGTTAACGCCGTGAAGGAGGCCGCGTAATGTCTGTTCTCGTCAATAAAAATACAAAAGTCATTTGCCAAGGCTTCACAGGCGCCCAGGGCACCTTCCACAGCGAGCAAGCGCTGGCTTACGGCACAAAAATGGTGGGGGGTGTCACCCCCGGTAAGGGCGGCACGACGCACCTTGATCTGCCCGTTTTTGATACGGTGGCAGACGCGCGCGCCAAAACGGGCGCTGATGCCAGCATGATCTATGTGCCCCCTGCCTTTGCCGCCGACGCGATCCTTGAGGCCATCGACGCTGAAGTGCCCCTCATTGTGTGTATCACAGAAGGGATTCCCGTTCTTGACATGGTCAAGGTCAAACGCGCCCTTGAAAACTCCTCGTCCCGCCTCATTGGCCCCAACTGTCCCGGCATCATTACACCTGGAGAGTGCAAGATTGGCATTATGCCAGGACACATCCACAAACCCGGCACCATTGGCATTGTGTCGCGTTCAGGCACCTTGACCTATGAGGCTGTTTGGCAAACAACACAAGTCCATCTGGGTCAGTCTACTTGTGTGGGCATTGGCGGCGATCCCATCCCCGGCACAACTTTTGTGGACTGTTTGGAACTATTTCTTGCAGATCCGCAAACGGAAGGTATTATTCTTATTGGAGAGATTGGTGGCAGCGCGGAAGAAGAAGCCGCAGAATTTTTGCTTAGATCCTCCATCAAGAAGCCAGTTGTCGGCTTTATTGCGGGGGTGACGGCCCCTCCTGGACGCCGCATGGGTCATGCAGGCGCCATTGTGTCAGGAGGTCAAGGAACCGCCCAGGGCAAGATGGAAGCCCTCACCCGTGCGGGTGTGGTGGTGGCCCAATCACCGGCCGAGCTTGGTCGTACCATGCTCGCCACCATGAAAAACGAGACCCCTACCTCAAGGGTAGCCAGGTCCTAAGGAGAAGAAAGAGGATACCTTGAAACTGTATGCAACCCCAGGAACTGGGCCCCACATGGCGACCGATATGATCTCACCGTCACACGACTTTTTGACGGGGACGAACGGTGACTTTTTAGAAGCCCTTTACTTGACCTATCTAGAAAATCCCGCGGCCGTTGATCCGAGTTGGGCTGCATACTTTTCAAGTTTGGCTGAAACGGCAGAGACCATTGTGCGCGAACATAAAGGCGCCAGCTGGACGCCTAAAGACGTGCGCGCACCTGGTTTTGCGCCAGAAAAAGTAGCCGTCGACGCGCACCAAGAGGGAAGCGGCGTTGACGCACAAGTCCTGTGGGGCAGCATCCGGGCCCTTCGCCTTATTCGGGCCTACCGCGCGCGCGGGCATTTGGCCGCACGCCTGGATCCCTTGGGTATCGAGGGGGGGCGCACCCATCCAGAGCTTGATCCCGCCTATTACGGCTTTACGGCGGACGATCTTGATAAAACCTACGCCCTTGGCGGCACTTTGGGACTTGAACAAGCTACCCTGCGTGAAATTCTTCACATTGTCGAGCGCACGTACGCCTCTCACATCGGGGTCGAGTTCACCCATATTCAGGACCCTGAGGCGAACCTGTGGCTTGAACAAAAATGTGAAGCGCGTCACCTTGATCTTTCTCAAAAAGAAAAGAAAGACGTACTGACGTCGCTCACCAAAGCCGAAGGGTTCGAGCGTTTCCTTGCCATAAAATACCCAGGCGCCAAACGGTTTGGTCTTGAAGGCGGAGAAAGCCTTATTCCTGCCATGGAATTTATGCTCGAGCGTGCGGGTGACCTTGGCGTAGAAGAAGTCGTCCTAGGGATGGCTCACCGCGGACGCTTGAACGTGTTAACCCACATTTTGGGTAAACCCCCGCGCGCTATTTTCTCAGAATTTCAAGGCACAACAGCCCTTCCCGATGATTTCCAAGGATCAGGCGACGTAAAGTATCACTTGGGTGCGTCGGGTGAGCGAGCCTTTGGGCCTCACCAAATCCGTGTGTCATTGACCTCAAACCCTTCACACCTCGAGGCCGTTAACCCTGTGGTGGTGGGCAAAGTCAGAGCCAAGCAAACACGCCGCGAGGACGCCGCGAGAACCAAGCTTCTTGGCCTTTTGATCCACGGGGACGCCGCTTTTGCCGGGCAAGGCCTCGTGGCAGAAACTCTCCTTTTGTCGGATCTTGCAGGGTACCGCACAGGCGGCACCATCCACCTTATCATTAACAACCAAATTGGGTTTACAACGTCGCCCAATCAATCCCGCTCGTCCCCTTACAGCTCGGACGTCGCTAAAATGATCCAAGCCCCCGTCATTCACGTCAACGCCGATGATCCCGACGCCGTCATGTGGGTCGCGCGCCTGGCGGCTGAATACAGGCAAACCTTTCACAAGGACATTGTCATTGACCTCTTTTGTTATCGTCGCCATGGCCATAACGAAATGGACGAGCCAGCCTTTACCCAGCCCCTCATGTACGCGGCCATCGCCAAGCAGCCCACCACAAGGGCGCTTTATGCGGCGCAGCTGACCCGCGAGGGGCTCACGACCGAAGACGAGGCCAAAGGGCTATTAGAGGCCTATCACGCAGATCTTCAAAAAGAATTTGATCAAGCGCCGTCTTATAAGGCTCAAAAGGCTGACTGGCTTGAAGGGGCGTGGTCAGGTATTCAGCAAACCGTCATCCCCAAAAAAGAGGCAGACACAAGCGTTCCCCTTGATACCCTCCAACGTATTGGCCAAGGCCTTGTGCGCACCCCTGAGGGGTTCGCCTTAAACGACAAGCTTGTGCGCCTCATGAAAAACAAAGAACAAATGTTCAAGTCTGGCGAAGGATTTGACTGGGCAACGGGTGAGGCCCTCGCCTTTGGCAGCCTTTTGTGTGAAGGGTACCCCGTACGCCTGAGCGGTCAAGATTGCGGGCGCGGCACTTTTTCCCACCGCCACGCGGTGCTCGTGGACCAAAAAAATGCGGCGGCCTTTGTGCCCCTTAACAGTCTAAAAGAAGGACAAGCCGAAATTGAGATCGTCGACAGCCCCTTGGCCGAGGCGTCCGTCCTGGGATTTGAGCTTGGTTATAGCCTTGCGGATCCTCACTGCCTTGTCCTGTGGGAGGCGCAATTTGGTGACTTTGCCAACGGCGCCCAAGTCATTTTTGACCAGTTCATTGCGGCGGGTGAAGCCAAGTGGATGCGTCTTTCTGGCCTTGTCATGCTTTTGCCCCACGGTTATGAAGGCCAAGGACCCGAGCATTCATCGGCACGTCTTGAGCGGTATTTGCAAGCGTGCGCCGAAAACAACATCATCGTGGCGAACTGCACAACGCCAGCGAGCTACTTTCATATCCTGCGCCGGCAGATTATCCGCAACCAACGCAAGCCCTTGGTCATCATGACGCCTAAATCCCTTTTGCGTGACAAACGTGCTGCGTCCTCTTTGTCGGATTTTGCCCCCGGAACCACCTTCGAGCCTATTCTGTTAGATCCGCGCACAGCCAAAATCAAAGCCAGTGAGGTGAAGCGCGTCGTGATCTGTTCTGGTAAAATTTACTACGAGATTATGGACGCCATTGAGGCTCAAAAGCTGACGAACATCCTTGTGATCCGTCAAGAGCAGCTCTACCCCTATCCCCATGACCTTTTGGTCAAGGCTCTTTCGCCTTATCCAAACGCTGATGTGGTGTGGTGCCAAGAAGAGCCTCAGAACATGGGTGCGTGGACCTTTATTGATCGCCGTCTTGAGGCAGTGCTTGTGGCGGCAAAATATAAAACCCCTCGCCCGCGCTATGTGGGGCGCGCCGAGGCGGCGGCCACCGCTACGGGTTATTTATCAAGGCACATTGCTGAAGAGCAGCGTTTTATTGGCGAACTACTTCGTTTTGCCTAATTATTCCTAAAGGAGAAAATGACAGATGCAACAACCCATCAAAGTCCCCCCCCTTGGTGAATCCGTCACTGAGGCGACAGTTTCTAAATGGCTGAAAAAGGTGGGCGAAGCCGTCAAGGCTGATGAAACACTTTTGGAGCTAGAAACCGACAAGGTGACCCTTGAGGTAAATGCACCCGCTAGCGGCGTTTTGACGTCCATTTCAGCAGCAGACGGCGCCACCGTCGCTGTGGGTGATCTTTTAGGCGAAATTGACTCGGCCGCTGCCCCCACTGTTACGCAGACGCCCGCCGCTGCCCCCACCCCAACACCTGCCCCAGCGCCAACCCCCGCGCCCATGAGCGCGCCGCCGCTGCCAAGCAGTGTGCCCCCCACCATGGCAAGCTCAGCCGCCGACAAGCTTTCCCCTGCCGTGAGAAAACTTAGTGAAGAAAAGGGCATCGACCCCGCCACCCTTCAAGGCAGTGGCAAAGACGGTCGCCTTCTAAAGGCTGACGTCCTCGGTGCGCCTGTCCCCTCTTTAAGCACCGGCATTGCCCTTGAGCTTCCCTTAAACGGAAATGGTAACAGCAACAGCTCTGAGGCCCCGCAAGAAGAGCGCGTGAAGCTCTCTCGCCTGCGTCAACGCATCGCCCAGCGCTTGAAAGAAGCCCAAAACACCGCCGCCATGCTGACGACCTTTAACGAGATCGACATGACCAACGTCATGGCCACACGTAAGCGTTACCAAGACTCCTTTGAAAAGAAGTACGGCGTTCGCCTTGGCTTCATGTCCTTTTTTGCTAAGGCTTGTGTGACGGCGCTCAAAGAAATCCCGGCCATTAACGCCGAGATTGATGGGGACGAGATTGTTTATAAAAATTATTATGACATCAGTGTGGCAGTCTCCTCACCCCAAGGGCTTGTGGTGCCTGTGGTGCGGGGCGCTGACAAACTCAACTTTGCCGATGTCGAAAAAACCATTGGTCTTTTGGGGAAAAAGGCGCGTGAAGGCAAGCTTTCCATGCAGGACTTGACGGGGGGCACCTTTACCATCACCAACGGCGGCATCTTTGGCTCGCTCATGTCCACCCCCATTCTTAACACACCCCAATCCGGCATTTTGGGCATGCACAAAATCCAAGAGCGCCCCATGGTGATCGACGGCAAAATCGAAGTGCGTCCCATGATGTACGTAGCCCTTAGCTATGATCACCGCTTGGTGGACGGACGTGAGGCTGTGACCTTCCTTGTGCGTGTCAAAGAATGTATCGAAGACCCCGAGCGTCTTCTTTTGGAAATTTAAGGAGAACGTCATGGTACAAACCACTTTTGATCTGATTGTGATTGGCGCTGGTCCTGGAGGATATGTGGCAGCGATTCGGGCGGCCCAGCTTGGGATGAATGTTGCATGCGTTGACGAACGCACAACTCTTGGCGGCACGTGCCTTAATGTCGGTTGTATCCCCTCCAAAGCACTTCTTCACTCCTCCCATCTTTATACACAAGCAACCATGGACCTCAAAGCCCATGGCATCACGGTGGATAACGTGGGCCTTGATCTTGGCGCCATGATGGCGCGCAAGGACAAGGTGGTGGAAGATCTGACCAAGGGCGTTCTTTTTCTTTTTAAAAAAAACAAAGTAACCTTTGTACAAGGTCGCGCCTCTTTTAAGGACGCAAAAACACTAAGTGTCGAAGGTGATGCTGGCACGACAGAAATCACAGCCCCTAAAATTGTGATCGCCACGGGATCAAGCCCCACAACCCTGACAGGGGTCGAAATTGACGAGAAAACCGTCGTGACATCCACGGGTGCCCTTTCCTTGGACAAAGTCCCTGAACACTTAATCGTCATTGGCGGGGGTTATATCGGTCTTGAGATGGGATCGGTGTGGCGGCGCCTTGGTGCCAAAGTCACCGTAATCGAGTACTTTGACCGCCTGGTGCCGGCCCTTGACCGCGAAGTTGCAACGGCCCTTATGAAAAGCCTTAAAAACCAGGGGATGGAATTTATGCTGTCCACCAAGGTTGCAAGAGTCGAGAAAACCAAGGGCGGGCTTAGCGTCTTTACGACACCGGCCGAGGGCGGCAACGAAGAAAAGCTTAGCTGCGATATTCTCCTTTCTTGTGCGGGCCGTAAGCCCCACACCCAAGGCCTTAATCTCGAGGCCATTGGTGTTAACACGGACGAGCGGGGATTTATCACGGTCGACGGCCATTTTGCTACTTCAGTACCAGGGGTTTACGCCATTGGTGACGTCATTGGCGGGGCCATGCTCGCCCACAAAGCCGAAGAAGAAGGCGTCGCTCTTGCCGAGATGCTCGCGGGGCAAAAACCCCACGTGAATTACGGCGCGATACCAGCCATCATTTACACCTCACCAGAGGTTGCGACCGTGGGTCAAACCCAAGAGCAACTAGAGGCCAAAGGCGTGCCCTTTGTGGTGGGCAAGTTTCCCTTTTCCGCCAACGCCCGCGCGCGCGCCAACGCCCACACTGAAGGCTTTGTGAAGATTCTTTCCCACGCCGAAACGGACGAGATTTTAGGGATTCATATCATTCAAGAAGAAGCCGGTACCATGATTGCCGAGGCGGCCCTTGCCCTTGAGTACCGAGCGTCCTCAGAAGATGTGGCACGAACCTGTCACGCGCATCCCACCGTGAACGAGGCAGTTAAGGAAGCCGCCCTCGACGCCCTTAAACGCGCCATTCACATTTAGGAGCTTTGCTGGGAAAGCGTTCATCCCCTTCCCGGCTCCCCTTTTGATGTCACTTTTGCACTGGTGATGTCAGCAGGGTACGCGCCTTCGTAACTTTAATCGCCTCAAACCCCCCGGCGCTGAGGTCATGCACGGCCATTTGAAGACCCGAACTCTTAACGTCGTCTATGATTTATTTTGCCCTCATCACACGTCTATCACCGTTTTTTGTCGACCCTTCTGGTATGGGACGGGAAGCATAAAAACTTGTCCTATCCTTTGCAATCTCTAGGATATATATTCCTTTCTTTTCATGCTCTTCACTTGCAACACTTACCCTGTCGTTAGCGTCTTAAGCATGAGCAGCATGGGCGCCCTCTTTCTTTATTACGCCGTCAGCTTGTGGGTGGACCCCTTGTGCATACGCTTGCCCCTATTCCCAAGCATCATGCGAAGGCAGCGACCATGTATAAATTTCTCATACTTTTCCCTCACTTGAAATGTATGATCGCACTATTTTATAAAAAAGATTAACTATTCATGTGTCTAAACACATACATGATTTTCTGTTTACTTAAAAAAGTTTGTTCATTGACCAAGACAGCAAATGAATGCCATGATAGAAGAGTTACCTATTTATGGAGATTATCGTGAAGGCCATCATTTTCATTTTATACTCTTTCGCACTGTGCGCGGCTATTCCCTGTACTTATGCCAGTCACGACTTACCAAGAGACTTTTCGCCGGAAGGTTATCTTGAAAAAAACCCTGATCTCAAGGGATATATCGCAGAAAATAACCTTGATCCCCAAACCTTCGCCACCTATCACTACGGCACGTACGGCCGCAGAGAAGGCAGAACGTACACGCCCAAAAAACTCTGGCAACTAGGAGAAAAACCCGCAAATCCCCAAGAAAAAGAGCTAGGCAGCAGACTCCCCCACGAGACTCATGGACAACGTTAGTAAGAAAAAAGTTGGCGTGAATCTTGTGCATATAAGCACATTCAGTTGCAAACACGCCTAGACGGGGCCTGTCCGTCGGTCTATAGGCAACGTGGCATTCCCCCTAGCCGCCCCTGCCTCAAACCCCCTCGGCATTAGTGACTGGGTTTTGGATGATTACTCTGAACAGGCACCAACAGCTTTTCCAGACCATTCATTAGAACCGTCCTCACACTGATCTTGAAATTCCTCTCGAGACGCCACAGTCTTTTCCTCCACAGTGATCACGGGTTCATCCTTGGCAGGCTCGTCACCCGCTTCTTGGTGTGGCTCATGGGCGACCCTTGCACGTAGTTGATGTTTGCGCTTGCGCAAATTCTCCCGTAGCGCCTTTGCCAAACGGTCTTCCCGCGCCTTTTGCTGCGTTTTTTGTCCAAACTTTTTAAAGAAGTTATCTTCCATACTTGCAACCTGCTTCTAAATCCTATAAACGTTGTCTTGTCGCCGCCGTAGCTCAGTGGCAGAGCGCACCCTTGGTAAGGGTGAGGCCGGGAGTTCAATCCTCCCCGGCGGCACCAGTCAGACGACACTCCCATTTAGAACATGCGCTGCTCTCAGTCTAGGGATTTTTTTTGGACTCATGGATGTCACTGCTATCTTTCTCCACGCCATGACAAGATCCCGAGTAAAAAGTACCATAGCGTTCACTCATTAGGCGTTTTTTTTCAAAAAATCACCTTTTTTGATTTTGACTATACAGCCGCTCACCCTTTCATTCGCTGACCTCCAAGGCAGATTTTGACTAAATCTTCCAATGCATTTTTCTTTCCTTACCATAAAAAGAACTTCTTTATCCGCCATCCCACATGTTTTCGTGATAAATCACCTGGGATGGCATCAACTCAAAATCACTCAGGTAGCAGACGGTTTCAGCGCGATAATCTGAACACGAGAGATCAACTGGAGCAAAGTCGTCGACAGCACCGTGTTTTCGGGTAAGCGACCTGTTGTCGCAGCATAGGATAAATCGATCACCACAAAGCCTGCTTCTTCAAAAAGGGCGCGCAGAGAATCCGCATCGAATTCCAAAATTGCACGGTGGGTGAATTGGTGCCCCTGTACCAGAAGCTTTTTTGCTTTTTCTTTACACGAGGCTTTATCATTTGGCTTATAAAATCCTGCCATAAGATACGCGGGGCAGACATCGTCCACGGCGCCGTCAAGGCTGAGGTATGTCGATTTTGACTTTCCCTTTTGGTCAGTCATGGTATTGCGCACGTAGTAGCCTGGGAACTTCTTGCCCATCCCTTTGGCTTGTGTGTAAATCTCGAAGGCAGCAGGATCTGGCGCATTGGCACAGGCGTAAACCATGCCGCCTGGCTTTGTTGCTGTGTATAGACATTGGATAAAACTTTGTGCTTTTAGACATGATTGATAATGGATCACGTCACCCGCATAGGTTATATCGAAAACTTCCTTTATTCCTTTTAAGTATGTGAGAAGATCTGCGTTCACAATAGTTAGTCTTTGTTTTAAATCCTTTTCTGGGAAAATGGGCTGAACCTTTTTGATGTCTGCAAAGGGCGGTTTAAAATGCTGAACGTCGGTGAGATCTGGGTGTTGATCCACAGCCATGACCTTGGCTCCCGCCAGGAGGGCTGGAAAGGTAAAATAGAAATGTCCGCATCCTGCATCCAAAAGATGTGGGGTTCCTTTGGCATTAGCCCTGTGGCGTGTTTCTCTTAAGCATTCCTGTTTCAACCACGAAATTCCCCCAAAGCTATAGCCAGGATCATAGGTTTTACCCACAGTTTTAAGCAACGGATAATGCACCACGATAGGCTTTTGGCAAGATTTATTTGTCAGGATTGCGTCGATGGTTTGTAAGACTTCTTTCTTTTCTTTTACCGAGTCTGGTACGAAGCAATGGCAAAGATAGTCATCTGGCTGATCTTCTCCTTTGAGAAAACGGCCGATCTCCAGTTTTCTTGTGTACAACTCATCTGGATTTCTAAAGGAAATTCTTGAATAAGCTTGTTGTGCCTCTTCCAGATCAAACACATCCTCATGGTCAGTGTATTCGTACGAAAGCGTATCCGTTTCACTGTCTTCGGCGTCTGACGTATCACAGGCTGCTACCACCAGGCGCCCCTCATCATCTTCGCTCGCCTGAAGAGGCCCTAAAATTCCCCCAACTAACAACAAGTAACATTTTAGCAGCTTCCGTACTTTTCTCATCAGGTCCTCTCAAACTTCATATTAGTTAAACTCTTGTGCAATCATACAAATCCTTGTGACACACTTCACCACACGAGCGTTCTTCATGATGGCCATCCCGCCTTGAGGGCCACAAGCCTTCCCATCGCCCAAAACAAAAAGTTCTTCAACTCATAGCGTTTCCTTCAAAGGGGCTGAAGTCACACCCACGACCAGGATGATGAAATGAGTGAGTTTGTGACGTCTTGCAGAGAATGTAAGCTGCATAAAGGGTGCCGTGCTTTTTGAGACATGTCTGCATAAGTGATTAAACAGCGCCAAAGCAAAATCCTGAATGCGGCGTTACAGGCGTTTTCAAGATTTTTTTTTCGTTTAGACAAGAAGACGTGTGAGGATCCCCATGACGAAAACCAAAGGCCAAAGACCCAAGGGTTTGGTCATCTGTTTTACGATAGGTGGCAAAGGAAATCCCCTTGGTATTTTTTAAATTGTCCTTATGCTGCTTTTTTTGCACAAGGTTACAATATGCCCTGGGGCAAAATACTTCCAAAACAGCCCATACACGACATCGTTTTTTCATCCAAAACTCCAGACTTTAGGCTCACAGTAGTTGATATGTCAAATTTTAAGTAAATACAAGGTGTTTAATTGCGAGCAAAAAAAGTGCCGCCCCTAACATCTTCCTTCACTCAAAGACCGAGATGCGGCACTTTGCCCCCAACGCCCAGGTTAGGGTTTATGTCCAATAAAACAAACGCGCGCCAAAACCTCTAACTGTTCTTTATTAGATAACGTTCCGTCAGCACTCACTGACGCCACCTCTACACGCGAACTATCTGATCTGATGTAAAAAAGATCATCCATCACAAATCCGGCTTGGGTCATAAGCGTCAAAAGAGTTTTCGCATCATACCCCACAATACTGCGGTGATAGAATTCTGACCCTCCTTGTGTTCGTGCCCGTATCTTTTGTGAGAGCTTTCGCTTATCACCCTTTCGATAATGACCAAAGCGTAACTCAACGGGGGGAACCTGCTCTCGGACTTCATCCAGCATTACAAATTTATGAGATGAGGTGACACGAGCCGAGTCAATCATCATGTTTTCAAGGATATATCCAGGAAACTCTTTCGCCTGTGCAATGTTCCTTTGATAGAAGTGAAAGGCCTGTGTCAACGGCAGGTGCGCTGACTCAAATACAACCCCTCCTTTTTTCATGGCACTAAACAACACCCTTGCATAAGTCTTTGCGTTCGCCGGCGCAAGACAATGAATGAAATTACTTCCATAACCGACGTCAAAAAATCCTTCATATCGTTTATCTTGTAAAGCGTACACAACGTCTGCCTCAAGGAGTTTTACTCTGTCGCGCACTTTGACTTCTTTGGGTAAGTAAGGCGCCGCCTTGAGAGCCACTTGGCCGGGAATATTTAGTTTAAGTTTCTTGTTGACAAGCGCTGGATGGTTTTCCACCCCCAAAACAGAGCCCAAAAGAGCCATTTTCCATAGATCGTAGCCATGACCACATCCTGGGACAAACACTTGGGGCACCCGACCCAAGGTGTCAGGTAAAGCAGACATATGCGCAAGACATCTTGATAACATGTAACTGATCCCTCCGGCGCTATAACCTGGATCTAGAAATCTTGCAGTCCGACTACCGTCATCTTCAAAAACTGGAATGGATATGTGAGGCTCCTCCTTTAAAATGTCAAGGGATAACGCCGACAGAGCGCTTGTGTCATGCTTTAGATAAGACGGCACCCACTGACGACATAGCTCAACGTGTTGCTCTTCGCGCAGCATCCCCAGTACTGCGATCTCTTCAAACATTTCTTGAGGTACAGCTCCCATCTGGATCAGGACAGACGCGAGGTCCTCTTGCTGAGGCTCTTCCTCGCCCTCGCTCAGGGGGGACTCTTTTGATTTTTGTGTGTCCCATGCCGCGTTCCTAGAACGACCACCGACAAGCGACGCCTGTTTTTCTTCTATGACTAAAGGCGCGTAAAAAGCGCCTCCTTGCGTGCTGGATGCCGCGCAGATTTCCCGGCCGTCCTCGTGAGCGCACCCCCAGCTTTGTGTCACCAAGAGTCCGATCCCGAAGAGCGCACCATAACTGCTTCTTGTTTTCATCCGATTCTCCTCTCTATGTAAAGTGGTGTTGGTCTTAGGCGAGTTCTTTGAAAAACACAAACATTTTTTTGACAAAAGGTACAGAATATCCATTTATTTGAAGGGCTGTTTTTTAGCTCAAAATCAAGTATCCTGTACACGACAACCTACGATAAACAGGAGGACTTTATGAAAAAAAAAATGACATTTTCCCTAGCAGCGCTCACCCTCATGACCATCTCCTGCCCTTCCCAGGCATATGATGGAAAGCTTCGGTGCAAGACCTTAAACAACTTGATGGGCCGTATGTCGACCCTGGAGGTTGTGCGCTTTTGTCAACCTGCACTCTTGGCCTGCGAAGTGCAAGATATGATCGACAAGCACAAAGACACGCCCCTTGTAAAAGAAATCGGTAAGTCCCTGGATACCCGATGGACAGAGGCCATGAACGCGTGTGAGCTTTCAATCCTTAACTCAGATCCTGATTATTACAACGAAAATCTCCGGCGAACCGATAAAGCAGAAAAGTAAATTCTTGATGCGCATTAAATGCATTGACAGGCCCTGGACCTTAGCCCCATGAATAACTTTTTTGGTCACGTGTGTTTTGGGATGCGTTTTATTTTTTTGCTTGGTTTTTTTTGTATGATTGCACCGACGTGCATGGGCGCATCTCCCCGTGTCGTCGTGTCCCTGGCCCCCCTCAAGAGCCTTGTAGACGACTTGATGACTGGCATTGGGACTTCCTCGCTTTTGGTACAAGAAGAAAATTCAGGCCACGATTTTCGCCTCCGGCCATCCCATCTACGCTACCTCGAAAAAGCTGATTTGGTCGTTTGGATAGGACCCGATATGGAAGGCTTCTTAGTCCCGTTTGCCAGGCACTCGCCCCATAAAATGTTTACGATTACGCAAATTGAAGGAATCGAACCCTTACCCCAGCGCCATGTCTGTCATCATCACGACACATCTCGGCCCCACTCTCATCACGATGCAGTTGATCCCCATGTGTGGCTCAGTATTAATAATATGAAGCATTTTGTAAAAGCCTTGAGTCTTTCCCTTCAAGAGCGCGACGCTGCCCACCACCATCAATACAAAAAAAATGAAGAAGAGTTACTTCAAAAACTTTCCAACCTTCAAGAAGACATCACAAAAACCCTTTCCCCCCACAAGGAAAAACCTTTCTTTGTTTTCCATGACAGTTACCAATATTTTGAGAATGAATACGGCCTGGGGCCTTCACATCATCTGGTTCTGGATCCCGAGCAAGGGCTAAGTCTTAAGCGTCTGCGCGAGCTCAAAGAGCAAACAGAGGAGTCTCCTGGGGCCTGTCTCATTGCGGATGCTAGTATTGGAAAAGGCCGTATCGAAAAGATGGCTGCCACCCTTGGCCTCAAGGCCACCTTGGTAGACCCTTTGGGATTTGACCGTCGGTCCAAGAGGCCCCGTTCTTACGAGCAGACGCTCATGGCGCTTGCTAAGAATTTTCAAGCCTGTCTTTCACCCAGCGCGCCACAGCTGCCATGACCATTGCTTTTATCGCTGATCCTCGTCATGAAAAAGCTATCCAAGCTGAAATACGCCTTCGCACACGTTACGGAGACACCCCCCTGGAAGAAGCTGACTATATTGTGGTGTTGGGTGGTGATGGCACCATGCTTCATACCCTCCATAAGTTTTTTTCCCTTAACATCCCTTTTTACGGAATGAATCTTGGAACTTTAGGCTTCCTGATGAATGCCTTCCATGAAGACGACCTTACGGGTCGACTGACGCGGGCGGCATCGTTCAAGCTCTACCCGCTACTAATGCATGTCACAGATATTGAAGGACTTTGCCACACAGCACATGCTTTCAATGAAGTATCTCTTTTACGCCAAACCCACCAAGCCGCCAAAATTCGCCTCTCGACCGATGGTGTCTTGCGTATTCCGGAGGTAGTGTGCGACGGTATTTTGGTGTCAACGCCCATGGGAAGTACGGCTTATAATTTCTCTAATAATGGCCCGATCTTGCCCATCGACGCGGACCTTTTGGCGCTTACGCCTTTAAGCCCCTTTCGTCCACGGGGTTGGCGCGGCGCCCTTTTAAAAAACACTTCTCAAATCCAATTGGATATTCTTAACCCCGAGAACCGTTCCGTCAGCGCCACCGCCGACTATACTGAGATACGCAACATAAAAAGTGTACAAATCTGTGAAGATCGCACAAAAGCCATCACCCTTTTATTTGATCCAGAACATGATCTAGAAGAACGTGTTCTTCGAGAGCAATTTCTGTCATAGTCACATCCAGCACTGTGAAGATAATAATCTCTCGGGATTGAGACAGCTTCACAGGATTAAAAAAAGTAGCGAAACCAAAAAAAAAGAGCTATGCATAAAAAGCTTTTGGCACCTTCTGGTAGCCCTTAATATCTGTTTTTCCCTGGTGTGACGTCACAATGATTACCTTTAGATACGGCCCCGCTCAATCCTTGTCTGACCCATTTATGAAAGATGCCTTTGAGGCGTGCGACGCAGATGACTTTGGCCACGCCTATTCATTGTTTCAAAAGGCCGCCGAGCGAGGAAACAACACGGCTCAAACATGCCTTGCCATTATGATCATCAACGGAAACGGGGTACCTCACGATCCAAAAACAGGGATTACCTTGCTGGAAATGCTTGCCAACTCCCGTGTGGCAGAAGCCGAGAGCGTTCTTGGTGAACTTTATTACTGTGGCCAATATCTGCCCTTGGACGAAATAAAGGCCCGCAGTCTTTTTGAAAAGGCCGCCCAAATTAAGGATCCAGACGCTTTATTTTTCCTTGGACAAATTTATGGACACGGCGAAGGCGTCGCCGTCGATACACAAAAAGCCCTGACCTATCTCGACGAGGCCCACAAAGCGGGTCACCCCACAGCCCTTCTGCATCAAGCGTCTTTGACGATTTTTGAAGACATCCAGGAGGACAAAATCCGTGAGTCATTAAGCATCCTCCTCCATGAAGCAGAAGAAGGCTCGGCGATTGCAGCTTATCTTCTTTACGAACACTACGACAAAGGCACGCACTTTGTGCCACAAGATAAGCTTTGCGCCCTCAGATGGCTCGAGCGTGCCGCCGCTCAAGGACACACGCGCGCTCTGTTTGAATTGGGACATCTCTACCTTGAAGAAGATAAGAACTATGACACCGCCCTTTTTTACCTTGAGCAAGCAGCCGACAGAAACCATCTTGGCGCGCTTCATACCCTTGGCATTCTTTACAAACAGGGAGGAGACTTTCCCTACGACCCTCAAAAAGCGTGCTTGTACTTGGAAAAAGGAGCGTCCCAAGGGCACTCCCTCTCGAAATACAGTCTTGGACACTCCTATTATTATCAAGACCCTCCGCTTTTTGAAAAAGCCTACTTTTGGCTCGAGGGCGCCGCAGAACAAAATCACGCAGGTGCGTTGTTTCTGCTTGGACAAATGTCAGAACGCGGCGAACATGTGCCCAAAGATTTTGAAAAAGCCCTCACCCTTTATGAGCGTGCCGCGCAGCTTGGTGATCCCTATGCACATTTTAGCCTGGCCAAACGTCTTCTGTGGTCAGAATCACCTCCCTCTGACACAGCGCGCGAAAAAGGATTTTCACATTTAGAGCAAGCCGCCGCCCTTGGGTTTGACCCCGCCCTTCTCTCGCTGGGGATTGAGTACGGAGAGGGAACCCTTGTCCCCTTGGACCGTGAAAGGGCTTTTTATTTTCTCACGAAGGCTGTTCAAAAAAAGGTAGACGGTGCCCTTTCTCAGCTGACCTATCTCTTGGATAACGAGCGTTTTCCACCAGAAGAAGAACCCCTCCCCCTTCAAGAGCTCGAGCGCCTTGCCGAAACGGACGCAACCGCACAATTCACGTTGGCCAACAAATACGCATGGGCTGATGACGTGCCCCAGGACGACGAAAAAGCATTTATCTTCTATACTAAGGCGGCGGACCAAGGGCATCTCAATGCTCTGAATGCCCTTGGATATTTTTATCGTCACGGTAAAGGGTGCACCCCAAGTGCTGACCAAACGTTTGCATGTTACGAGCGCGCCGCCTCAGGCGGATACCTCATGGCCATGCGCAATCTTGCGTGGTGTTATGAAAAAGGAATCGGCACAGACCAAGATTTTGAAAAAGCCTTTTTTTGGTACGAACGCGCTCAAACTCATGGGGACATACGGTGCTACGCCGATCTTGGGCGTTTTTATGAATATGGGTATGGCGTCTCTCAAGATCACCAAAAAGCCTTTACCCTATACGAAAAAGGCGCAAGCCTTGGGGACGGATTTTGCATTTTTTTCCTTGGGATCTCCTATGAAGACGGGATCGGCATACCTTGTGATCCACCACGCGCACGCACGTGTTATGAAAACGCGCTTATGTATGACATATCCACAGCGTATGTACGCCTGGCTGGGCTTTACGAAAACGGGACAGGCACCAAGCAAGATCTTAAAAAGGCCTTTGATCTTTACACCAAAGCTGCTGAAGACTTTGACGATGAAGAAGCTCAGTATAACCTTGGGTATGCCTATCATCACGGATGGGGTGTTGCCCAAGATATCCCCCTTGCCCATAGGTGGTATAAAGAAGCGGCCAAGACAGGACACGCGGCTGCCGCCCTTTCCATAGGAGAGCTTTTTTATTACGGCCATTTAGGAGAGGTGAACTTTGAGGAAGCTGCCTTTTGGTACGAAAAGGCCGCATCAGGGGAAAACCCCGCCGCCCAATATTCCCTAGCACATCTCTACTTTGAAGGGCTCGGTGTCCCTCAAGATGAGAAAAAAGCCTACAGCCTTGCCAACGTTTCAGCACGCCAAGGAGACGCGAGCGCCCTTGCTCTTTTGGGCCTTATGCATGAAGAAGGACGCGGCACAAAAAAAGACCTACACGAAGCTTTGTATCATTACGAACTGTCGGCCGCCCAAGACGACGCGCTAGGGTTTTATTACCTTGGCCGGTTTTATGATCAACAGCAGAACTATTCCCAGGCTTTAAAGTGGTACATGAGGGCAGGAGAAAAACAGCAAGTGAACGCGCTCGAACGCCTTGGATTTTTATACCTTTTTGGGGTGGGTGTTTCCAAAGATGATACCCGAGCGTTTTCTTATTACCTTCAAGCGGCTGAAGCAGGGTCGCCCGAATCCCAGCGCCTGGTGGCGCATCTCTTACTGCGCGGTAAAGGAACCTCTCGCAACGCCGCACAGGCTCAGCAATGGATGGCGCGGGCCCTTGAAAGAACGTCGTCCCTGCGAGGAAAATTTCATCATCTACGTTTCAAAGCACTATTTATGGTGCAAAAGCTTTTGGGGCGCTTTCGGTAAAACAGCTCCTAAATATGCCCTTGGGCACGAAGGGATGTATGTGTGTTTTTCCCGATGATCAAATGATCGTGGATGCGCACATCAACCCCTTCTGCGGCTTTGATAATGCGTTTTGTCACGTCAATGTCCGCCTGGGACGGGGTCGCATCCCCACTCGGGTGATTGTGTACCAAAATCAGGGCACACGCTCCGACCTCTAAGGCGCGCTGCACGACCTCGCGTGGATACACAGGTGCCTGGTCCACCGTGCCTGTTTGCTGGATTTCGTCTTTGATGAGGCGGTTTTTTCGGTCTAGAAACAACAAACGAAACTGTTCCTTTCCCAGGTGCCCCATGGAAACCTTACAGTACGTAAGAAGCTTATCCCACGAATCAATGACAGGATTTTCTTGAATTTCTTGGATTAGGACTTTTTCCACCAAGACTTGAGCGACTTTGATGATGCTGATCGACGCTTGACCCATGCCGTCCACCAGTTGGAGCTCTTTGGTGGACGCGCGCACGACCCCTGACAGTGTCCCAAATTGGTGAAGCAGTTTTTTGGCAAGCGGCTTCACATCAGATCTTGGATGAGCGGCATAAAGGAGCATCTCTAACAGCTCATAGTCCGCGACCGCGCGCTCTCCTCCTTCTAGAAAGCGCGTGCGCAACCGCTGACGGTGCCCTTGGGTAAAGTCTTCTCCCATGATGGTCTCTTGTTCGTTTTTTTTAAGCCTTATCATAACGCAGCGACAAATCAAAAAAAAGCTCAGACATTTTATCTTTTAAAGAACACCCTCTCTACTTGTGGTCATCTTCATGTTAGAATATTTCTGAACAATAAAAAACAGGGATTTATCATGAACATAGAAAACAAAGTGGTTTTTGTTACGGGGGCCGGTCGCGGCATTGGAAAGGCCCTTGTGAAGGCATGCCTTCAGCACAACGCAAGAAAAGTCTATGCCGCCGCCAGAGATTTAGAAGCGCTCAAAGATCTGGCTGACGCACGGGTTGTTCCGATTAAACTTGACATCACAAAGGCCGCCAATATTCAAAGCGCTGCCAAAACCGCCGGTGACGTACAAGTGCTTATTAATAACGCTGGTATCTTTGCGTCGCACAGTCTGCTCGACAGCCCTTTGGAGAATATTCGAACTGACATGGACGTGAACTATTTTGGAACCATCAATATGATCAGAGCGTTCGCGCCTGTGATTGAAAATAACGGCGGCGGCGCCATTGCAAGTCTTTGTTCTATTGTTAGTCTTGCCAGTATGGTCTTTGCTGCAGGATACTGCGCCTCAAAGGCCGCCCTTTTTTCAGCCATGCAGGCCTTGCGCACAGAGCTTCGCAAAAAGAATATCGCCGTTTATAGCATCTTTCCAGGTCCCATTGACACAGACATGGCAAAGGGAATTGAAATGGCCAAAACAACACCCGAACAAGCGGCTGAGAATATTCTTCAAGGCATCAGGGCAGGGAAAGAGGACATCTTTCCCGATCCCATGTCCGAGCAAATGTCGGCCCTTTGGTATCAAAACCCTAAAAAACTAGAAGAGCAGTTTGCAAGCCTTTAGTGTAAGGACGGCTAAGCCGTCCTTACACTAATTGACAAACCTCATCGGCGAAAAACCTCAACCACCAAGCTTCTCAGCGATGAAAAATTTGAGGGTATTTTCAAAATCGCAAAACCAGTACCCATGGGGAATATTTGTGCGCCCCTTTAGAGGGATAAACGTCATAACCTTCTTAGGTGAGAGGGCCAAGAAGCGTTCACGGGACGTTTCCTCCATTTTAAAGGCAACGGTTGCAGAACGAATAGACGCTCTTTGTTCACCCACTGGTGACGTCGTAGATGAGGTCATGGCGATAGGGCACTCTTGTTTTTCTAACACCTCCACCGTGTACAGACCATTTTCATCGAGATTGAAGTGTGTTGAGCCGTGTCTTGCCCACTTCTGAACAGCCTCTATCTCAATTAACAATGTTTTTCCTTGTCGTGCCCGCAGGTAAGGCAGGAGATTCTCTTCAGAAAATTCAACGTTTGTTGAAAAGCAGTTAGTCCCCTCTAAGAGGAAAAAACTTAAAAAGGAAAAGAGGATAAAGCCCATTGGTGTGCGTCTCATCATGTTACTCCTCGTCAAAAAAATCACATAGATCTTACCTGACTGATCAACCTTGCGTGTCTATGCATCAGGTAAGTCCTTATAGGGTCACATACTTTCTTGCATTTACCAAGGTTAACTTTATTGAAGTTTTTACGAAGCGAACCTCTTGAGAAAGGGCTCAAAGAAAATCCCTGCAAAGAGCTATTGCTCACCTTGTGATAAACCTTAGCTCTCTGCAACGTTTTGGGCTCTTAATAAGAGACACCTCTTTAAGCGCCCCCAATGGTCGCTTTGCGCGGACGGAAAGTTACTGCTTCCCGTTGATGAAGGGCGCTCAGGTGCATAAAAATGAGCTCAAGAATCTCTTACACCCTATGGACTAAGGTTGAAACTATCGCGCACATAAAGACTATTTCTTGTCCCTGCAAATCTTTTTACGCGCCTGATGAGGCAAGGCACGCGCCGTCCAAACCCTTAAGTTTCGCTTCCGCGCCCTATGAATGCATTGTTAGGTTTCAAAAAAGAATTGGTTCTTCGCAAGACGAGGAAGAAAATACCAGTGTGAAATTTTTTTGTACGATTTCATTAAGCAGTAATCAATCCTTGTTTCATTAAAAATTGATGGTTTAGAAAAAACAGTAAAAAATTAGGTCGGCAGGTTAGTTGCTCATTTGAATATAAAGCGCAAATGACTGGCTTGGTTGCATATTTTCGCTTTGGTATTTCTAGACAGATCAGTATTGCTAAAAAGCTATATATTTATCAAGATCTAGCTATTGAGAAGGGTGGCGGGATTGAGGTGATATGGAGGTTTTTTTTGATTTGGTTCGGCGTACTTAGTTTTTATTAATAAAGGTTAAACCGTGTGAAGTATGAATATTGTTTCCGCAGTAAAAGCAGAGGAAGTGATTTATTTGATTTATATATATTGACTTAATATTTATATTGAGAAGGTATGACAGAGGTATATATTTAGAAGAACCAGTTTCTTTTTTTGAATTTATGGATTCATTATTAAGTTATTATTGTAAGAGGGTTATGAGGAGTCTGGCGGCGACCTACTCTTCCAGGCCTTAAGACCAAGTACCATCGGCGCAGAGGGATTTCACGGTCGAGTTCGGGATGGGATCGCGTGCAGGCCCCTCGCTATAGCGGCCAGACACCTG
>JAJTHL010000036.1 GCA_021298595.1 Alphaproteobacteria bacterium
AGAAACTATTCTTTTGTGAAAGATTCTTTCATATCAAAATGAAAACGAGAAAACACAGAAAAAAGCTTGCCATTATAAATCATCTCGATATGCTGCGTGTAATTTTGAAAACCAGCATGAAAGACCAGGGCCTTTGAGAAAAGAGTTAATTTTTGTCGTTAGTTTAGTTTTAGCTATTTTAGCCCCTTCTTTTTGTGGGGCAAGTTTACACGAGGACGAGGAGGCAGCCACGCCTCGGGCCACAATTTCTCCTGTCCAAGCATTGGAAGAAATGGTCGAGCAAGGCAGCGGCGTTGCGACCCTGGTCCTTTTCTATGATCGGGTGGAAAAAGAGGCTGTCTCTTCTAGTTTTTTGCGGATTCAAGGATTTTTCGAAAGCTTGGCGCACTCGTCCCATGACCATTGGAAAGAAAGGGCTGCGGCTTATTTAGGCCTAGGACTCATGTGTCACAAGGGACATTACGTTTCTTCGGGAGATCGTCTTGAGAGCGCTGAGGCAAAAAGGCGTGCTGACCTCAAGCTTGCTTGGCATTATGCGAAAAAGGCCCAGCGTTCCTTTAGAGCAAGCCCGGGCACCCAGAAAAGCGCTAAAAGCCTCATGGCTGCTCTTTTGTGTGAGGAGGCGTTGGAGTTTGACACTCCCGTGACAGATCTTAATCGGTATCACGCCCTTGGGCGTCTAAAAAGCGCTCTTTTTGAAAATGAAAGCCTATATGAAACCGTGCGAAAAGAGCGTGCTCGGTTGGCAAGGCGCGTGGCCCTTGGCGGCCCCCAGGCTGAAACCTTATTAGGATACGAGCAAATCCTTCGCACCAAGACATACGGGCACAGATTTAGAAAAAATGTCAGGCTAGCGCGGCGTTCCTTGTTGCAAAAAGCTGTTCATGAGGATAAAACTTGTGCGCGCACAAGGGTCTATTTGGAAGTGTTGTCATAAGAGTCTTTGACTTAGAGATCTTTTGGGTATACACAAATAACCAGGCACCCGTAGCTCAGCTGGATAGAGCGTTGCCCTCCGGAGGCAAAGGTCAGAGGTTCGAATCCCCTCGGGTGCGCCACCCGTTTATCCTGTTTTGCAAGACACAAACCTCATATGCCTTCCCCCATCTTGGGATAAAAATCTGACGAATATTTGCTCCCATGAACCCAAAAGTGAGGCCAGACGCTAAAAAGTCATATGATGAATGATTGAGTAGTCAAAAGTCTCAAGCCGCCCTCTGTCCTTAAAGGCTGTCCCTCCACCTCAAATGAGCAGGTTGATCCAATGTGACTTGCTTGTTAAAATAGAAACGTAAAAAATAAGTAATAGGGAAATAAATATGCCGCATATCTATATTAAGCTTGCCCCTGGCACAACGGACGCACAAAAGCAAGAATTCGCAGATATGATCGTGACCCAGGGAACACGAATTCTCGGTCACAAGGAAGAAGTTTTTTCCGTCGCCTTTGAAGAAATACCCTACGAGCGTTGGAAGAAAGAAGTTTATGATGTGGAGATTGTGCCTCCAAAAGGACAAATGTTTAAAAAACCTGGTTATGAACTATAGGGCGTAAAACTCTTCTTATTTCTTAAGGCTTTCATTTTAGGCGGTCCCCCCGCCTTAGCGTAAGACAGTATGGGGAGCGGCGCGCATTTGCTTTTTGTGATGACGGCGCTCTTGCCACATTAGGTAAAAGTTGGCGCCAAGAATCAAGCAAGTGCCTCCCATAAGATACTGGCTGGGTCTGTGGTGCCAAAGAGCAAAGTCAAAGCCGATACCCCATAAAAGCGCTATATAATCAAAAGGCGCAAGAAACGTGAGAGAGGCCTTTCTAAAAGCATGGGTCATGAGCCACTGGGCAAATCCTCCCAGGAGACCAACCCCCATAAAGAGCGTTAGTTCATGGGTGGAGTAATTCCATGAATGCTGAAACATAAGGGGCGCGCATAAAAAGAGGCTTGTCCCTAAAAGGGTAGCCACGATAAGGCTTGTGCTGTCTTCTTTAGTAAGGCCCCTTAATGAAAGTTGCGCCAAGCCGTGAAATAGTCCGCCCACCAAGGGAATAAGATAAAGGCTTGGCGTGTCCAACGAAGGTTCGCAAATGACCCACACACCCACAAATCCCATAAAAACAGCTTGCCATCGATGGGGAGGCGGATTTTCTTTTAGGAGAAGAGCGCCTAAAAGTGCCATAAAAAGAGGCGCTGAAAATGTGAGGGCGTATGCATCGCCGAGGGGCATTTGTCTGAATGACGCAATGAAAAATAAGGTCGCAATGGATGAAAACAATGCGCGCAAAAGATGGTGAAGGGGTTTTTGCGTATGCCAAGGGTTTGGATGGCGCTCCGTCTTCACCAAGAGGAGCAAAATAGGCAGCGCAAACACGCTGCGCCAAAACAAGATCTCGACAAGGTGAATGGACGAGGGTAGGCTTTTCACACACACGTCTTGCAGGGCGTAAAAACCGATGGCAAGCATCATGAGTAAAACCGCTTGGGTGGGAAGATGGCTAATTATTCTTTGCAGTGCTGGCAATCTCGCGCGTGCTCCTGTAGGTTGTGTGTCAACGGTCCCTTCACGCGACACCATACGGGAAAACACTATGTTAACACAACACGCGCTTGTTGCCCATGAGCCCATGACTCACGACCCTTCCCTTCCTGATTATTTAAAGGACTTAAACGAACCCCAGCGCCAAGCAGTAGAGGCGGTGGACGGTCCTGTCTTGATTTTGGCGGGTGCGGGAACGGGAAAAACGCGCGTTCTGACCACTCGGGTTGCCCATCTATTAACCCTTGGAAAGGCGTACCCTAGCCAGATTTTGGCTGTGACTTTTACCAACAAAGCGGCCAACGAAATGAAAGAGCGCCTGGAAAAGCTTTTGGGACGCGATGTGGAGGGGCTTTGGCTTGGGACTTTTCACTCCCTGTGTGTGCGAATCCTGCGGCGTCACGCAGAGCTGGCAGGGCTTCACCCCAGCTTTACGATCCTTGATACCGATGATCAGCTGCGCCTGATTAAGCAGCTTATGCGGGCCGAAGAAATTGATGAGAAAAAATGGCCGCCCCGCGTGATTGCCGCGAGCATCAGTCGCTGGAAAGACCGCGCGCTGACGGCTGATAAAGTCTCGGCCGCGGATCTGAAGGCACCCGATGATCCCAGTCTTTTGCTTTACACTGAGTACGAAGCGCGTCTTCGCACGTTGAACGCCGTTGATTTTGGAGACTTGATCCTTAAGGTGTTGCAAATCTTTAAAGACGCGCCTGATGTTTTGAAGGACTATCAGCAAAAATTCCGTTACCTTTTGGTGGACGAGTATCAAGACACCAACGTTTCTCAGTACTTATGGCTGCGTCTTCTGGCCATGGGGCATCAAAATATTTGCTGTGTGGGCGATGATGATCAGTCCATTTATGGATGGCGCGGTGCTGAGGTGTCGAACATCTTGCGCTTTGAAAAAGATTTCCCGGGTGCCTTTGTGGTGCGCCTCGAAGAAAATTACCGCTCGACCCCTCACATCTTAGGCGCTGCGTCCGAGTTGATTGCCAACAATGCCTCACGCCTTGGGAAAACCTTGTGGACACAGGTGGATCAAGGGGAAAAGGTGGGCGTTCAAGGGGTGTGGGACTCGGAAGAAGAGGCACGTTTTGTTGGCAATCAAATCGAAACCCTTTTGCGTAAGGGAGATCCTCTTTCGTCCATGGCCATTTTGGTGCGGGCAAGCTTTCAAACCCGTGAATTTGAAGACAGGCTCATGACTCTTGGTCTTGCGTACCGCGTGGTGGGCGGGCCTCGGTTTTATGAACGTCAAGAAATCAGGGACGCACTTGCCTATTTGCGCGTGGTGGCACAAGGGGATGACGGCGTCGCGTTCGAGCGTATTTTGAATACACCAAGGCGCGGTATTGGCGCTGCAACCGTGCAGCTTTTGCACCATTACGCAAGGGTTCAAAACGTGTCTCTGGTGGCAGCGTGCTATACTCTTTTGGAAACCGATGAAATTCGCGGTAAGGCGCGCACAAGTCTTGAACAGCTCATGCGGGCGTTTGAGCGTTGGCGCGCCCTTGCAAAAACCCTCCCGCCCTTTGAGGTAGTCCAGATTGTCCTCGATGAGTCTGGGTATACGGCCATGTGGCAAGAAGATAAGTCGGCCGACGCGCCTGCGCGCCTTGACAACCTCAAAGAGCTTGTGCGCGCCATGGCAGATTTTCCGACCCTGGGTGCCTTTTTGGATCACGTTAGCCTTGTTATGGATGTGAATACCCAAGAAGAGGCAGACCGCGTGAGTCTCATGACCATGCACAGCGCCAAAGGCCTTGAGTTCGATACGGTTTTTTTGGCAGGGTGGGAAGAAGAGATTTTCCCCAGTGCCAGATCTCTTAAAGAAACAGGCAGTCGTGGTCTTGAGGAAGAGCGCCGCCTTGCCTATGTGGGGATTACGCGCGCGCGTAAAAGGGCGCTTATTACCTACGCCGCCAACAGGCGCATTCACGGTCGCTGGCAGTCGGGACAGCCCTCACGCTTTATTGACGAACTGCCCAAAGAACACGTGACCATCGCGCGTCCCTTGCAACAACAGGCCCGCGCGCAACCAACGTGGTCCCTTGGATCCTTTTTTGCTCGCGAAGAAACGCCGGAGGTGGTGTCCCCAAACCTTTGCGCCTTTAAAATCGGTGAACGCGTGTTTCACATTAAGTTTGGCTATGGCAAGATTCTTTCCATTCAAGGCGATAAGCTTGATATTCAATTTGAAAAGGCGGGTCTTAAAAAGGTTGTGGCCTCCTTTGTAGAAAAGCCCTAGGCAAGAGGCCCTTGTCAATACGGATCGGCTCATCAAACGTTTTAGGTCCATGCCTTAAAGAAAAGATCACAGCTGTTGAGTTAGGTCGTAAGTTTTGGTAGGACTAAAGCATCGACCGACCGTCTGGAAAGATGAAATGCTAGGAAAAGTTACGGGAATACTTTTGGTGGGAACAGCGCTCGCTCTATGTGGGTGCCAGTCTCGGATCGACGTTCGCGGCAAAACCATCGACCCAAAGGTCCTTGCGCAATTAAAGCCTGGGGTGTCTACGCAGATGGACGTCATGCGCCTTGCCGGAAGCCCTTCCTCAACCCTTGCTTTTGATGAAAAAGTGTGGGTTTACGCAGCAAAAAGAACGGAAACGACGGCCTTTTTTGAACCCAAAGTATTGGAAACTTCTTTGATCACCATTAAATTTAGTGAAAGTGGCATGATTGAAGAGATTGCCCACACAGATCAAGAAGGGCATGACCTTGAACCCGTGAAGCGGGCAACCAAAACCGCCATGGGGGAGGCGTCTTGGCCAAAACAGATCTTTAGTAATTTTGGTCGTCAACGCAAGAAAAAAGACTAGGTTTTTAAGCCGACCCTTAACGACCAGCGCAAGATCGACGCAAAAAGAACAAAAAAACTCACTTTTGGTATTTCGCCAAAAACACACCTGTGACGCATGATCTCTAGCATCTTTAAAAGAATCAGAGTGTCCAGGTTAAGCAATGGCCGCCTGTTTACCAAAGCGCACTTCTAAATAGCGCTCAATGGATTGTTTTTGTCGCTCATCCCCCTTAAAGACAATGCGAATGACCTGACCACCTGCGATCCCGACAACGTGACCAGAGAGGCTTTTCATGTATCCTGAAAGATCGATTGTGACTAAGTCACCCTCCTTGATGTGTTGAGCAAGCTCGGCAGAGACCACAGACAGGCCATCACAAGAGACGTCATTAACATCGCAAGGGTAGTTTTTGCCATCCTTCAAGATAGAAGCCACATAATTTTCTGTTTTATATCTGGGATTTTGTCTCCGATTACCCGCGTAAGAATCTCTTAAAATGACTACCATACGATCCTTGAGGTCCTGAATCATGGTCATGACCTCATCGGTTGTATCTTTGACCTTAGACGACAAGACGCTGGTATTTTGAAATTCAGCGTTCACGGTTGAAATTTTTTCGGATACCTCGCGTGTCCCTTGCGCTGCTTGTTGTGTGTTAGCACTAATTTCGTTGGTGGCAGCGCCTTGTTCTTCCACAGCGGCGGCGATGGACGCAGAAATGTTGTCGATCTCTTGAATGGTTTTGACGATTTCTTCAATGGCCTTAACGGCGTTATCTGTGGCGCTTTGAATGGCAGTGATTTGTTGTGTGATGCCGTCGGTGGCTTTTGTTGTTTGATTTGCTAGGTTTTTCACTTCCGCCGCAACAACGGCAAATCCTTTTCCTGATTCCCCGGCGCGTGCGGCTTCGATGGTGGCGTTTAGGGCCAAAAGATTTGTTTGCTCAGCAATACTGGAAATAAGTAAAACCACATCGCCCACACTTCTGACAGCGTCGGCAAGCTGTTGGACTGTAAGATTGGTTGAATGGGCCGTAGAAACAGCTGTTTGGGCCGTTTGGGCTGCGTGAGAGACTTGTTGGCTAATTTCGTTCACAGAGATTGATAGTTCTTCAGTGGCGGCCGCCACACTGTCCACGTTCATCTGGGCACGATCGGTGGCGTGGGAAACTGCGGTGGAATCAACGGCAACCCGCGTTGCGGACTCGGTCATTTCATTGGAAATATTTAAAACGCCTTGGGCATTTTCAATGACATTTGCAATGGTTTCTTTCATTTCTTTTTCAATTTCATCGGTCAGAAGAAGCATTTTTTGTTTTAGTTCGTACTCTGCTTTTTCTGCCAAGCCTTTCTGCTCATTAGAAAGTTCTTCTGCTTTTTCAACAACTTGCTTGAAAAAATTACAAGATTGTGCCATCTTGCCAAATTCGGTTTTGTCCTCTTGATAGGGAATCTCAAGATCCTTGTGACCGCTGGCCACACGTCTCATAATGTCAGCAAGGGTGGCAATGGGGGTGGAGAAGCGCTGACCTAACATAATACCTGACGCCAAAATCACCGCCAGGGCGACACTAATGGCGATGACCATCCCATGGTTTGTGTGCATAATGGGCTCGTAAAGATCATCTGCCTTTGCACGGACCATGACGCTCCAGTCAAGACCCGGAAAATCCTCAAAGCCCTTGCTGTGGGCCGTGCCCCCAATCTGCGTTATTTTCTTGCGACCGTTGAAAGCTGAAAGAACGTCCGTTTTCCCCATGACGGCCGCCTTGGCGATTTCAGAGCCGGTCTGGACAAGATTGCGTTTGCCATAAACTGAAAAATCTCGCTCGAGGTTTTTTTGATCATTTTTGTCAGAGTCATATTCCAAAATGATAAAGCCCTCTTTGTCCAGAAGGGTGAAATCCGTTTTATTTTGTCCAACGTCCGCAGCAAGTTTATGGTATCTTGAAAGGATGCGGTTTATGAAAGAGACATCTGCCACATTAACCCAAAATCCGATGGGCTGGTTTTGCGCGTCCACGATGGGCGCTGCAAAAACCATGGCGTAGGCATCATGTTTTGCGCGCTGGGGATTCAGCAAAGGAAAGGGCATGGGCCCCACCATAAGTTTGTTGGCAGAGTTCCCCTCTTTATCTTTCATATATTTGCCAGCAATAAGCCTTTTAAACCATTCTTCTTGAGCAATGGATTGACCCACAAGGGATGGCCCTTTTAGGGGTTTTTTGTTTGTATCAACGGTGTTTGTCATACGCACACGGCCCGTAAGATCCACAATCATCATGAGATCATAATAGGCATAAACATCCACATATCGATTGATGGTTTCCTGGGCATTTAAAGAAGAGGGGCCTTGCCAGTTGTTTGGGTCCCTAAAGATGTTGTTCACAGCAAAAGCGCTCACGTCTCCTGACCGTTCATAGAGGGTACGATCAAGGGTGTCCATCACAGCTTCTGCTTGGGTGCGAAGTGTCTCGTTAAAGCCTGACTTGATGTTCTGAGCTTGAATGTAAAAAACAGCATACATGGACAGTGCAGGTAATAACCCAAAGGTCAAAAGACAGGCAATCACGCGCTTTTTCAGGTTCCAACTTTTAAAAAACGGCATGGCTACTCCACGTAAGCAAAAGATATTTCACATGGAAGGGTAGGAAAAGAACTTTAAAGAAAAGTTAAGGAGTAAAAAGATTCTGAAGTGATTTCCCCTCAGCATGCAAATAAGACATGCTGAGGGGAAGAATAAGCTTAGGCGATTTGTTTCGCTTCACCAAAACGACTGGTGATAAAGCGCTCCATGGACGCCCTTTGTCGCGTATCACCATAGTAGCAGACGCGCACAATTTCTCCTGCGGCGCATCCAACGATTTTGCCATTCACCACAGAAGGATATCCGGACAAATCAAAGGTGATGGGATCATCTTTAAGCGCGTCAGCGGCAATTTCTTTGCAGTATATGGCAATGCCGTCTGACGAGATATCTTTGACGGTACAAGGATAAGATTTTCCTTTAAAGGTTGCATTGGTGGTGTAACCGTCTGCAGAATACCGGGTGTCCGCGCGCCTGTTGCCTGCGTACGAATCGCGCAAAATGGTGATCATGCGACCGCGAAGACCTTGGACCATATTCATGACGTCATCGGTCATCATTTGGACCTTTGCAGAGAGCTCGTTGGTGTTTTGAAACTCCGTGTTGACCCCTAGAATTTTTTCCGATACCTCCCGTGTGCCTTGGGCTGCTTGCTGCGTATTAGAACTAATTTCGTTAGTGGCAGCTCCTTGTTCTTCCACAGCGGCTGCAATGGAGGACGAGATATTATCAATTTCTTGGATGGTTTTGACGATATCTTCGATGGCGGTGACGGAATTTTCCGTGGCATTTTGGATGGCGGTGATTTGCTGGGTGATCCCGTCGGTAGCTTTGGTTGTTTGATTGGCCAGATTCTTAACCTCCGCGGCCACCACCGCAAACCCTTTTCCAGCTTCGCCTGCGCGCGCCGCTTCGATGGTGGCATTAAGGGCCAGCAAGTTAGTTTGTTCGGCAATATCCGAGATCAAAAGCACCACATCCCCAACGCTTCGCACGGCGTCGGCAAGCTTTTGAACCGTTGTATTGGTCGAATTTGCAGATGTAACCGCAGATTGGGCCGTGCGCGCCGCGTGAGAGACTTGCTGACTGATTTCGTTGACAGAGATGGAGAGCTCTTCCGTGGCGGCTGCCACACTATCGACATTCATTTGTGCCCGCTCAGTGGCTTGTGAGACCGCTTGGGACTCCCTGGAGACCCGGTTTGCTGACTGACTCATTTCCTTAGAGATTGTCACCACCGTATCAGCATTTTCAAGGACGTGGGTGATGGTTTCTTTCATTTCTTGCTCGATCTCATCGGTCAAAAGAAGCATTTTATGCTTGAGTTCCAGACGGGACTTTTCCGCGGAAATTTTTTGCTCTTCGGTCAGTTGTTCTGCCTTTGCCACCACGTCCTTAAAGAACTGGCATGATTTTGCCATCTGACCGATTTCAGTTCTGTTATCTTGATAAGGCACGACAAGTGACTTATCACCGCCTGCAATTTTCCTCATCACGTCTGCTAAGGTGCCGATGGGGGTCGCAAAATACCGACCGAGGAAAATGCCTGCGATCACGATGATGCCCATGGTCACACAAATGGCAATGAGCATACCAAGATCCATAACCCTGACTGGTTTGTAGATTTCATCGGGAAGGCCCCGTGCCAGCATCGACCACCCAAGACCCTTAAAATCCTCATAGCCTTTTGCAGGGGCAAACCCCGCGACCATGGTCACTTTTTTTCGCGCATGGTACGAATTGTTGATGACGCCCGCTTTTCCAGCAACAGCTGCGGCGGCGGCGCTGACGCCTCTTTCTACTAAATTATGTTTGCCAAGCACTTTGAAGTTTCTATTTTTGTTTTGTGTCTCTGTTTTGTCAGGGTCGTATTCTGCAATGACGTATCCCTTGCTATCAAGCAGGGTGACTTCTGTATTTTTTTGCCCTTGGCGTACATTATTTTTGTTAAGTGCGGCAAAAATATTTTCAATAAATCCGAAATCTGCAAAGTTAACCCAAACGCCGATGGTGCGACCTTGAAAGTCTTTGATGGGGGACGCAAAAATAAGCCCGTAACTATCTTCCACGCGGTATAGTGCGTTGGCAATGGGAAAGGCATAGGGGCCCTCCACACGGACGATTGTAGGCTTGCCACGTGTGTCCTTGATAAAATCACCGGCCATGGTTTTGTGAAACCAGGGCTCCTTTGCAAAAGACTGCCCTACAAGGGTTGGTCCTTTTAGGGGTTTTCCACTTTGGTCTTGGGTATTCATGGCACGCACAACACCGTTTGTATCAAGCACCATCATCACCCTATAAAGGCCGTAGAGTTTCATGTATTCATTCATGGCAGCGGTTAAGGACGCTTGATTGGGTCCTTGCCAATTATTGGCATCACGAAAGAGACTGTTCATGGTAAAGGCTTGAACATCTCCCACTCGTTCATAAAGCGTGCGGTCGACAATGTCCATGGTGTATTCAGCCTGATGCAGGAAGGGCGCTTCGAAGCCTTTGCGGATGGCTCCGGCCTGCCAATAGAAAACACCATAAAGGGCCACCGCAGGCAAAAGACCAAACAGCATCAAGCCCACCACAACCCTTTTTTGAAGACCCCATGCCTTAAAGATGGACATTTTCTATTCCTTTTGTACGCGACGTCTATAGTTAGGCTGTAGCGTAAAACAAGGAATTTAAGAAAGAGTTAAAATAAACGGAAGGAAGTGAGCGTCAGTTGAGCAAGAAAAGCCCCAAGGAAGGGACTTTTTTTGTTTTGAAAAAACTACTTAATTTTTGCTTCTTTAAAATCCACGTGTTTTCTTGCAACAGGATCATATTTTCTTTTCACCATTTTTTCAGTCATGGTGCGAGGGTTTTTCTTGGTGACGTAAAAGAAACCCGTGTCAGCTGTGCTGACGAGGCGAATCTTAATGGTGTTTGCTTTAGCCATATTGACTCCGTAATTTACAAAACTATGAACGGAACACTGTCAGATCATGGTCCACATGTCAAGACTTGTCTGAGAGGGGTTGCGTATTTTTGATCACTTTCTTGATCAGGGTAGGAAGCGCCAGCTGAGGAAGCGTGCTTTGACAGGCCCAAAAACCCTCGATGGGAAGAGAGGACTCGTCAATGGTAATGGTCCAAAGCTGCACATAAAGATCAAAGTGTGTGAACACGTGTTTGATAACAGAAGGCGCTTTGATCCAGGCACCACCGATGGGCGGCGTTTGAACAAGAAGGGTCTCGTCCTCTAGCCAATCGGACATGGGTACTTCCATCAGGCCTGCCAAAAGACCTGTGTCGGGTCGTTTGCGCAACCAAAGCTGTCCTGAGGGCGTTTGGATAAGGTAGGCATGGGCAAACTTAAGGGGCTTTTTCTTTTTGATCGTTGGCGTTGGGTATTGATCAGTTGTATTATTCCTGGCGCTTTGACAATCTGCATTCCAAGGACATATGTTACAAGAAGGCGAAGTTGGCGTGCAGACTGTTGCCCCTAAGTCCATGAGCGCCTGCGCAACATCGCCGTGATGTCTGCCATGCCCTACAAAAGCCTTAATTTCTGTGCGGACCTCAGATAAAAGAGAGGGAAGGGGTGTCTCAATGGCCCGCATGCGGGCGAAAACACGGGCAATGTTGCCATCTACCGGAAGACAAGGCGTGTTAAAGGCAATGGCTGCGATGGCAGCGGCCGTGTAAGGGCCTATGCCTGGAAGAGTTTGTAGAACGGCGGTTTCTGAGGGAAAAAAACCTTGAAAGTCTTGCACAAGCTTCCGAGCAGCTTTATGTAAATTGCGCGCGCGGCTATAATAGCCAAGCCCCTGCCAGACAACGAGCACGTCCTCAAGGGGAGCGTTTGCCAGGTCAAAAACTGTAGGAAAAACATTCATAAAGCGAATGAAATAATCCTTGACTGTGGCGACTGTTGTTTGTTGTAACATGATCTCACTCACCCATACGGCATAAGGGTCATGATGGTTCTCCCCTTTTATGCGCCAGGGCAGGGTCCTTGCTTGGTCGTCATACCAGGCCAAAAGAAGGTCAATTAAATACTTGGGTGGTGGGGAAAACGAAGCCATCCTTGCGCCTTGTGAAAACTTGGGTAAAATGCAGGCGTACCATAAACAAAGTTCATATTATTGAAAAGAAAAAAATGAAGCATAAAAGTGAACCTGTCCAGCTTTCTGGGCTTCTGCAGACCCTTTTAAAAAGCGCCTTTAGCCAAAGAGGTGTTCAAGATGGCGGCCTTTTTTTAGAATGGAAAAAGGTTGTCGGAGATGAAATCGCAGGTTTTTGTGCGCCTGAAAAAATTACCTACGACGGGACCCAGGCTCAAAGGACGACTTTGCATATTCGAGTGGCCCCTGCTGCAATTTTGTATGTCTCATCTTTTCAAGGCCAAATTTTAGCCCACCTGCACCGCTATTATGGTTATCCAAAAATACAAGAGCTTCGTTTTTTTCAAGCGCCGCTTCCTCGTGCTTCTGCCACTGCCAAGACATCTGTTCCAAAGGGCGTTTTGCCAGAAAATGAACGGCGCGCCGTAGAGCGCATAAAGAATGAGGCTCTTCAAAGAGCTCTTCTAGATCTGGGGAGTGTTCTTTACGGTGCCAAAAAATAAGCCTCTTCCTAAAAAGTTATGCAGCCGAAGCTGCGGCAGGAGCCTCAGGGAGCGTTTTAGAGCTAGGCAGTGTGGCATTTGGGCGCGCCGGTAGCGTCTGATCTTTAGGGCTCGCGAAAGGCGGCAATTCGCTTGGTGGTATGGCGGCTGGTGGAGGCGGTGACGTAGATCCAGCGGAGGCCTTGCTTTGGGGGGCCACAGGCGTTGACGGTTGAGGTGTCATGCGTTGAGGAGAAGGCGTATTTGCTGCTGGTGAGGTATTGGACGGCAACGAAGGCCCAGATGAGGGAATCGGGACACTTTGTGGAATGCCCTTGGCGTCTCCACCCTCCTTTAAAAGATGGCGGCGTTTACCAAGTTCTGACATGAGATACCCGGCCTTTTTTGGGTCCATGTTACTCAAAATCAAAGAGGCCTTGGTGGGTTTTATTTTTTCCATTAAATCAAGCAAAACTTCAAAGTCTAGTGCTTCCAGAACTTGAGCCGCTTCTTTGGGTTTCATGCCTTCCGTGGTTTTGACAAGCCGAGCCAAGTTGCCATTTTCTTTTTCTTGAATGGAATTCAACAGTTTTGATAGAGTCTCCTCGGTCTTTTTGAGAGATTGGGTGCGTTCGGCAATTTTACCTTCCAAAAGATTCAGGGTCGCTTTTTCTTGGGGAAGCTGTTGTTCTGTTTTTTCTTTGAGCTCTTCTCGTCGATTAGAGAGCTCGTAAAGCGTTTTGAATTGGGCGCTTGTGAGCGGCATGGCAGAAGACGCATCCACAGTGGCGGTGGGAATCTTGGGTTTGGTCGCATCCTTTTTTTCGCTTGATTTTGCCGTAGGTGCGGGGGGCGCAGAAGCGGGGGCAGTTTCGGCAAAGACGGATCTGACCTCAAAAAGGGATTCGCCCGTTTGAAGGCTATGCCATAGGTTGTTAACTTTGACGGATAATAGAAGAACTGACCAAAAAATAACGATGGGAAGAAGTTTGACACGCAAGAACAAAAACCGCTTTAGAAAGGTTTTTGCATTTTGATATTGGCTCGTGACGTGGACCAAGGAAAAAACACTCATCGCACATTCCTCAAGCTTTTCAACAGGGCAGACTCAGAGGAATCTTCCTCAGAGTCTTTTTCAGGGACCAAAGGAGATTTTTTCGACTTTGATTCTTTAACGATGGGATCTTTTTGAAGCGCACGTCCTTCGCGCACAAGCTCTTCCAGTTTTGAGGCAACGGTCTCACTTCTATCGACGAGAAACGCGAGATCTTCTTTAAGATTATTGCCCGAGGCGATTCCTTCTTGTAGTCCAGAAAATGTTTGCTCGCCGGACGCTTTGAGTTTTTCCATGCTGGCTTCTGCGCGCCCCAGGGATTTAGTGAAACTTTCGATAAAGGTTTGAAGATCTCCTCGACTTTGATAAAGGCGGGCAAGCTTTTTGTTAAGAGAAACGGCATAACCAAGGGTGCCCATGAGAAAAAGAATGACAATAAAGTCAAGAATAATAGAAAAATTCATGAGGCTTCCTTTTCTTCATGCTCGACGTAGCTTTCATCCACCTGGATGGCAATGTTGCGGTTGCGCTGACCAGTTTTTCCTCGAAGAACCAATTTGTCGCCTGAATACAAGTAGACAGACGATTCTGGTTTTGCTCGAAGATCAATGTACGACCCTTTTTTCCAAGACAAGACATCGCCAAGGGAAAGAGAGACGCGGTCTAGAACGGCCTCCAAGGTAACGCTTGCTTGCCAAACTTCTTGTCCAAAGTGATTTTCCCAAATATCGTCTTGCCCTGTTTTTTCCCCCATAAACATCTGGAGGAGTTTTTCGCGTACCGCCTCTAGGGAAGAGTAGGGAATAAGAAACTCGATATAGCCCCCGCGGCTTTCAATTTCCAAATGAATGCGGGCGACGATGGCGGCGTTGACGGGACGCACGATGGTGGCAAAGCGTGGGTTTGTTTCCATGCGCTCGATGGAAAAGGTCACCTGTTCAACGGGGGCAAAAGAGGTGGAAAAGTCCGCAAGCACTACGGACAAAAGACGCTCTACCAGCTTTTGTTCGATGGTGGTAAAAGGCCGGCCTTCTATTTTTGAGGTGCCAGCTGACTTGCGGCCTCCAAGGAGTGAGTCAACAATGGTATATGTTAAGGCTGTGTCGAGGGTGAGAAGCCCCCAGGTGCCCCATCTGTCAGCCTGAAAAACGCCGATCAGCGCGGGAAGCGCGATCATATCAAGATAGTCCCCAAACCGGGCAGAGGTCATGCTGGCAAGGTTGACCTCGACGTTTTCTGAAGTAAAGTTGCGAAGGCTTGTGGACAAAAGGCGGATGAGACGGTCAAAAACGACCTCAAGCATGGGCAATCGTTCGTAAGAGATTTGCCTTGAGTCTACAAGGACTTTCCACCCGCTCGGGCGCTTGTCATCGTCGTGATCAAAGCCAAGCAGGCTATCGATTTCGTCCTGATTTAGAATGCGTTCCTGGGTTTGAGGCGTGCTATCGTCGCTCTCCTCATCGGCCATGGCCTCCCATTCGGCCATCATTTCTTCTTCGGTTTTGCCTCCTTCTTCTTCATTCAAGGTGGTCGCTCCTTTTACTGAACCAACATCTGATCAAAAAGAATATTTGTTACTTTTGTGGGCTTTAGGACTTCATTAGCACGCTTTAAAAGCTCTTCACGAAGGCGTTGAAGGCCTGCTCCTCCCTCCAAGTCTTCTGGCCTTAACTGGCGTAAATAAACTTGGAAACTATCGATGACCCGTGGGCGAAGAGCTTCGGCCGTCTTGGACGCTTCGGCGTTGGGAAGCTCCAGCTTGATGGACAGGCGTAGGAATGAGACGGCCTTGGATTTTTTAGAACTTTTAGCTAGATTCACAAGAAAGTCTTTGATTTCAAGGTAAGACACATCGGTTGGCGGCGGCCCTGCTTCATCGGCTGATTTTTCTTTATGGTCGCCATGGGAGAAAATCTTTGCGCCAAGGCCGCTGAAATAAAGGCCTGCAAGCACAATAGCCGTTAAAATAATCGGCCCTAAAATTAATACAAGGATATTCATCATCCCAGATTTTTTAGTCGGCGCTTCCCCTAGTGCGCCTTCTTCTCCCCCAGTTGCCGCAGCTGCCTCTGACATGTACACTCTCCCTTGCGTCTTTATAATTAGACTATTTTTTCCAAACTATAGCACAACACAAGGAGGGAGAGGAGAGGCTTTTGAGGGTGTGTTTTTTCTTAAAAACTAAGTGTGGCAAATATCTTTCTTCTATGCCCTGGCCCTTCCG
>JAJTHL010000009.1 GCA_021298595.1 Alphaproteobacteria bacterium
CATCACAAGGGACCAGGGAATCTGCTTTGGGTCAAGCAGGCTTAAGACAAATAACATGGGCAGCAAAAAGGGAATTGAAACCGCGTCCATACAGAAGAAACCCACATACAAAAGCGCCATGAGAAGCGCCATCAAAAAGGATTTTGGGATGAGCTCTTGCACGTTACTCACGGGGCGCCTCTTCTATCTTTTTGAGGACGCGCACAAAATCAGGAGGCGTCGCGCTAAGTTCTGGTTTTAGTATTTGCACCCCGTTTTTACCCACGAGCACGCGCGCGACAATGTAACCAGGGGGATAAAAGCTTCCTTGGGCCGTGGTCAACAGCATCTCGCCTGGTTCAAATTCTGTATGATCCTGAGTGTGTAAAAGGACGAGCGCGTTGCTTCCTTGCCCAGATAACACGCCGTGCCGACCAGACTTTTCACCCACAACGGGAATACGTACGCGGCCGTCTCGGATGGTCGCGACCAAAGCACTTTTTGACCCCACACTTTCCACATAACCCACAAGAACGCGTCCCATGACAACAGGAGCGCCTTCCTCAACGCCTTCGCGCCTCCCTCCTTCGATCGTCAGTTTATGCTGGGCTTCGTCTTCCCACTGGCCGATGACAGGTGCCGTCAGGACAGTCTCCTCGCTTGGTTTCAAAACTTTAAGCTGCTCGCGCAAAAGGATATTTTCCCGCTCAAGAAGCCTTGCTTGTTGATACCACCCATAAAGACGCTCGTTCTCAGACTGAAGCTTTTTGACTTCTTCTGCCGTCAATTGATACTTTTTAACGACGTCCGCCGCGGCCGGCACGAAAGACACGCTTGTTTTAAGGCTTTTCTCCAAATGGGTATTGATATCAAGCAAGACGCCGCGAAGGAGTCGTGCTTGATCAGGCTTGACGACGGATAGGATTAAAAGACACGCACTTAAGGTTAGGATCAGTCCCGCGCTTAAGTGCGTCGTGATTTTTTTTAGCCACAAGGAGGCTTCAAGGAGCGCTGTCTCGATCATGACAGAAGAACGTCCCATGTTGCCTCTCTGCCGAAGGGCTTAGTACATCTTTATCAGGATGTTCTTTAAGACGTCCATTTCTTCAAGGGCTTGACCTGTTCCTAGCGCCACACAGGACAGCGGATCATCCGCCACAGACACAGGAAGTCCTGTTGCGTTACGCAGCACAATGTCGAGGTTTTTCAAAAGGGCGCCGCCGCCTGTGAGGACAATACCTTTGTCCACAATGTCCGAAGAAAGCTCGGGCGCGGTGCTCTCGAGGGTCACCTTCACGGCCTCCACAATGCCAGCCACAGGCTCGGTCAAGCTTTCAGAAATTTGCTTTTCTGAAACGGTCACCTCTTTAGGAATACCGTTCAAAAGGTCGCGCCCCTTGATGTTAAAAGTACGACCTTCGCCTTGTTCAGGAGCTATGGCAGAGCCGATTTCTTTTTTAATGCGCTCGGCCGTTGCTTCACCAATCAAAAGGTTATGTTGACGGCGGATATACCCAATAATAGCCTCATCCAGGGTGTCGCCCCCAATACGCACAGACCTTGCGCATACAATGCCGCCGAGGGACAAAACGGCGACTTCTGTTGTCCCCCCGCCAATGTCAACGACCATGGAACCTGTGGCCTCGGTCACGGGAAGACCCGCCCCAATGGCGGCCGCCATGGGCTCTTCAATCAAGAATACTTTTCCAGCCCCTGCCCCTTCGGCGGATTCTTGAATGGCGCGCTTTTCAACGGCTGTGGAACCCGAGGGCACACAAATAATGACTTGAGGACTTACAAAGCTGCGGCGATTGTGCACCTTATGAATAAAGTGCTTGATCATTTCTTCGGCAACTTCAAAGTCTGCAATAACGCCCTCACGAAGGGGACGAATGGCTTGGATGTTACCGGGTGTACGTCCGACCATTTGCTTGGCCTCTTCACCCACGGCCAGAACGCGCTTGCGTCCACTCACGTCCGCAATGGCCACAACCGACGGCTCGTTCAGCACAATGCCTTGCCCCTTCACATAAACAAGGGTGTTGGCGGTGCCAAGATCAATGGCCATGTCGGACGACATCATGCGAAGAATTTTGCTAAACATCTATTGCTACCTCATGTTAGGAATGGCGCGGGACATACCCTGCTTTTTCAACGTGTGTGTTATATTTACGACAGCGCGCGCAAGAGGTCCACTGTTTTTATCAGAAGTTTTTGAAGAGCGTTTCTTCGAGTATTTTTTGCTGTGTTTGAAGATCTGTTGTCTCCAAGATAATACACCCCTGCATTTGATGTCGAAACCAGGTGAGTTGTCTTTTAATGTATTGTCTTGTTCTCATCTGTGCCTGGAAAAAGGCATCGTCAAACGAGCATTTTCCTTGACAATATGACAAAAGTTCCCGTGCACCGAGTGCCTGCATCAAGGGGTAGGTCTCCGCTTCTTTATGGCGCGCTAAAAGTGCTTCCACCTCGGGAATGCTTTCTTGCATGGCGCGCTTGAGTCTTTCCGTTGCCCGCATCACGAGATCGCTTTTTTCCGGCATAATGACGATGGAGCACGTATCTTCTCTGGATAAAAGCGGCGGAGTTTTGCCTTGGTCTTGCCACTGGGAAAGAGGTTTTTTTGTGGTCAGATACACACCTAGTGCCCGCATAAGACGCTGGGGATCAAGGGGTATAGGATCTGTCAGCTTTTCTTCAACCCAAAGAGCCTGAAGGCCTTCTTTTCCTTGGGATTCATACAGATCATCAAGACGCGCCCGCACGTCATCCCCTACGGGCGGGGCCTTGGCAAGCCCTTCCAAAAGCACTTTAAAATAAAGGCCCGTCCCCCCCACAAAAAGCGCGCGCCCCCCAAGCGACGGGTCTTTTAAAAAAAGGCTCCCCACGGCGTCGTGCCATTTTCCAACGGAAAAAGCCTGGGTTGGCATAAGAAAACCATAAAGATGGTGGGGAATCCACTCCGTATCGTGGGGTAAAGGTCTTGCGGTTAACAGAGGAAGGTCTTCGTAAAGTTGCAGGCTATCAGCATTGATCACCTCCAGCCCGAGGCGTCTTGCCAGCCACAAAGAAAGGGCCGTTTTTCCCGAAGAAGTGGGGCCCGCCAAGCAATAGCTTTTTTGAGTCATGAGTGGACGCCCTGTGTCACGCGCTGGCCCTTAAGATGATCTTTACGTAATCTTATCGCCGTGTACTTTTTGGCGAAGGCGCCGCTCAACACCGCCTGGCACAAACTGGCTCACGTCTCCGCCTAGCTCTGTAATTTCTTTGATAAGGGTAGAGGAAATAAACTGGCACCGGTCAGAGGCCACAAGAAACACTGTCTCTGTGGCCGGGGAGAGCCGCATATTCATGCCAGCCATCTGAAACTCGTACTCGAAATCAGAGACGGCGCGAAGGCCTCTTACCACAAAAGCCGCTCCCACGGACGCCGCAAAACTCACCAGAAGTCCCGTGAGCGGCTCTACCATAATTTCTGTCTGTGTCACCTTCAAATGGGCAACTTCTTCCCGGGCAATCTCTAAACGCTCACTTAGGGTAAAGAGCGGGCTTTTATTTTTATTGGGGGCAACCGCCACAATGAGCTTGTCACAAAGGCCCGCCGCTCGCTCGATAATATCAAGGTGCCCCAGGGTCAACGGATCAAAGGTGCCGGGATAAACGGCAACCCTAGGCATTTTGGGAACCGTCATCTCTAGCGTCATGGGCAAGCTCCTCCCCCTCATCTTGTTCTTCTTCGTCGACGACCTCATCCATGGAAATACGCGCCACCGACACAATGCGTTCGCTTTCGGGCACGCGGAAGATAGTCACCCCTTGGGTCACACGGCCCGCAATTCGCACATCGTGAAGCGGACAACGAATAAGCTGACCACCATCCGTCACAAGAACCAGCTGATCGCTTTTCTCCACAACGAACGAGCCCACCACAAGACCTGTCTTATCAGTCAGTGCCATACCCGTCACCCCTTGACCGCCGCGGCTTGTAATGCGGTATTCATAGGCAGACGTGCGCTTGCCAAAGCCGCGATCCGTGATGCACAAAATAAACTGCTCTTGCGCTTTCATTTCTTCATAACGCGCAGGCGTCACAAGGTCTGACGTCGCACTTTCGCCAGCGCGCTCGGCCCTTGAAAGCCTTAAGTATTCGTCACGCTCTTCAATGGAAAAGTCAGCGTGCCCCAAAACAGACACAGAAATTACCTGATCCTCGGGCGCCAGGCGAATGCCGCGCACACCCGTGGAGGTGCGGCCCGTGAAAACACGCACGTCTGTGATTTCAAAACGAATGGTTTTCCCTTGCTTGGTGGCAAGAAGGAGATCTTGGGCATCATTACACACCCGCACGCCCACCAAAGACTCGCCCTCTTCAAGCTTCATGGCAATCTTGCCGTTGGCTTTAATGTTAAGGAAGTCTGAAAGGGCATTACGTCTGACACCACCCTGGGACGTGACGAAGATGATGGATGTGTGCTCGCTCTCGCCCGCATCCTTAGGTAGGGGCAAAACCGTTGAAATGGTTTCACCGGGCTGCAAGGGCAGCAAGTTGATCATGGCTTTGCCAAGGGACTGGGGCGTACCCAAGGGAAGGCGGTAGACTTTCAACTGGTAGGCAATACCGCGTGAGGAAAAGAAAATCACCGACGTGTGCGTGTCTGTGACAAAGACGTCGCTTACAAGGTCTTCTTCTCGGGTCGACATGCCGGAGCGGCCCTTACCACCGCGGCGCTGAGCCCGGTAGGTGGCCAAAGGCACGCGCTTGATGTAACCGTTTTGGCTAACCGTCACGACCATGTCTTCTTGCTGGATCAGATCCTCAAGATCAACGTCCCCACTTGACTCTTCAATGGTGGTGCGCCGGGGCGTTGCAAACTCTTCCTTAACGGCCAAAAGTTCTTCCTTCATAAGGCCGTACAGACGCTCGCGCGAGGAAAGGATATGAAGGAATTCTTTAATTTCAGTGATGATCCCATCAAGCTCGCCCGCGATCTTATCGCGCTCAAGCCCTGTCAGGCGGTGCAGGCGCAAATCCAAAATCGCGCGCGCTTGCTCTTCCGACAGCTGGTAAGTCCCACTGACAACACTGCGCCCCGGCTCGGCCACCAGCTCGATGAGCGGGGCCACGTCCTTGGCAGGCCACGCTTTGGCCATCATGGCCTCTCTAGCGCTTTGGGGATCGGGTGACGCTTTGATGAGTGCAATCATCTCGTCAATGTTGGCCACAGCCACAGCAAGACCCAGCAACACGTGGGCACGTGCGCGCGCCTTGGCAAGCTCATAGCGCGTGCGGCGCGTGATGACTTGATCCCTAAAGGCGATAAAGGCCGTCAGGATTTCAAGAAGATTCATCTGACGAGGGCGCCCCAGATCAAGGGCCAAGCAGTTAGCGCCAAAGGAGGTTTGAAGAGGGGTGTACCGGTAAAGTTGGTTCAAAACCACTTCACCCACGGCGTCACGCTTGAGCTCTACCACAACGCGCACGCCGTCACGGTCCGATTCGTCCCGGAGGTCCGCAATGCCCTCGATCAGCTTTTCTTTCACAACCTCGGCAATCCGCTCGATCATACGCGCCTTGTTCACCTGATAGGGAATTTCTGTGATGATAATGGCGTCGCGCTCTTTGCGTACTTCTTCAAAGTGTGTACGTCCGCGCATGACAATGGACCCGCGCCCTGTGCGCGCCGCCGAGACACAGCCGGAGCGCCCCAGGATTGTGCCTCCCGTGGGAAAGTCAGGACCCGGCACATACTCAAGAAGAGCGTCCACATCCAGGGTTGGATCATCAATGAGCGCGCAGCACGCATCAATCACTTCACCCAAATTGTGAGGGGGAATGTTGGTCGCCATTCCCACAGCAATACCGCCTGCCCCGTTTACCAAAAGGTTTGGGTATCTGGCGGGCAGAACCAAAGGCTCTTTGGTGGTCTCGTCATAGTTTGGCTGAAAGTCTACGGTATCTTTGTGCACGTCATCCAAAAGGCACCGGGCAACCTTTTGCAAACGCGCCTCTGTATAACGCTCGGCTGCTGCCGGGTCGCCGTCCATGGAACCAAAGTTTCCTTGCCCCTCGATAAGGGGCACCCGCATGGAGAAATCCTGGGCCATACGGACCATGGCTTCGTAAATGGGCGCGTTACCATGGGGGTGGAACTTACCCATGACCTCACCCGTCACACGGGCTGATTTACGGAAAGGCTTGCCTGACTCAAAACCCGCCTCATTCATGGCGTAAAGGATACGGCGGTGCACAGGCTTAAGGCCGTCCCGAACATCCGGTAGCGCGCGCGAGACAATGACGCTCATGGCATAGTCAAGGTACGAGCGCTTCATTTCCTCTTCTAAGGAAACAGGAACAATGTCAGAGGATAATTTTTCTGCACCAGCCGTCACGAAAGAGTCCTTTCACGTTATCCATTAAGTATTAATGTCTTAGGTTCTGTATTAAAAGGGGATTTCATCATCTAGGTTTGCTCCCCCGGACCCATAGGGTCCTTCAAAGCTGGGAGAGCCCGTTTCATAGGAAGGTTCTGCCAAATGTCGCCCAGACGTGTCACCGCCCTTGGCGTCCAGAAGAGTTAGCTCGCCCTTGTACTTTTGCAAAACTATTTCCGTCGTGTAACGCTCTTGACCGCTTTGATCGGTCCACTTGCGCGTTTGAAGCTGGCCTTCAAGGTAAACCTTTGTACCTTTGGTTGCATATTTTTCAGCAACTTCTGCCAGTCGGTCATTAAAAATCACCACGCGGTGCCATTCCGTCCGATCACGCTTTTCGCCTGAATTTCGGTCTTTCCACGACTCTGACGTTGCCACAGAAAGCTGAACAATTTTCCCGCCGTCTTGTGTGTGACGCACCTCGGGCTCGCGTCCCAAGTTTCCAACCAAAATCACTTTATTGATGGACCCTGCCATGATGTCTCCTGCATAATAGACGATTGCTGACACAGTTATAGGACAACTCACCCCCTGGGGCAAAGGCCTTTTTCATACAAAGTGTGCAATAAGATCTTGACGAATGCCCGCCATCGCAGTAGAAAGCTCTCTTAGATGGCGGGTGTAGCTCAGTTGGTTAGAGCGCCAGTTTGTGGCACTGGAGGTCGCCGGTTCAATCCCGGTCACTCGCCCCACTCACATTTTTATTGTAGTTTTTCTAGAAAATCCCCGCTAAACCACTCTTCGTGTCCCTTTACCCTAAAGACTTTAGCCAGGGCTTCCATCTGGGCCCTTTTCACAGCCGCTGAGCTCATGGGATCAGTGTCATGCTCCAGGGCAAGAGTAAATTTTTCATGGAGACATTTAATGTGACTGTTTTCACGTTTTGAGGGAATGCGCATCTCTTGATGCCCAAAGAGCACCCCAAATCCCTCTTCAAAAAGCGCAAAGACGTCGGGATGGGACACGTCTTTAAAAGAGCGGCAGAGCTCTTCATAAGTCACATATGTTTCCTCAGTTTGAGAGGGGGCCTTTTGGGCGTCTTCGCGTCGCTCTTGCGCTTCAACGGCCAGACGATGACTGCATTGACAAACGTGCACCTTTTTTGTGGCCTCCTCGCCCTCATCGGACGCCTGCACGTTCCAGGCTAAAAACAACACCAAAGCCCTTAGCAAACTCTTTAACTTCACTTTTTCCTCCATTTTTTCCTGCTCTAAATGATACGAATTTCTTTTGTGCTTTCTCTTCTTAATGGACATCGTATCCACCAGTTATAGCATTTTTTTTGGTCAGATGCATGATTCAACGGTGTGAACAAAGCCAGCGCCTCAGCGTGTTCTACATAAATTACTCATTGTAACTTTTCTAAAAATGCTTCTGTGAATTTCTCTTTATGTCCTTTTAAATCGAACCTAGCAATTAACTGTATTTTTTGGCACTCCTTCACCTCGTCCGACAGAGTAGGAAACGCCTCGCTTTCAAAAACCGCTCTAAAGCCATCATAAAGGCACGCGATATGGCTGTTTTCACGTTTTGGTGGCAGTCTACCCTCTTGACTACGAAACAGAAGCCCAAAACCCTCTTCAAAAAGAGCGTAGACCTGGGGATGAGAAATAGGCTTAAACAGTGCGCATAGCTCGCCCAGTTCCATGTGAGCCTCTTTGTTTTTGAGACGCACGACGACGTCTTCCCTCGTCCCTTCCCAGTCATTAGACGACGCTATGGCCGTGCTGAGCCAGATGAGCGCCAGAATATTGACGATTGCTTTAATCTTCATGTTTTTTCTCCCATGGCTTGGGGCACGCACACCCTGCGTCCGTATTTAAAAATTCTTTTTTCATGACAAGAGGTCGAATGTTTATGCCAGTTTTTTCGTTAGATATAGCCTTGGTAACGAAGATGATAGAGATAGTCAAAGGTCTTTTAGTCAACTTTTAACAAAAAATTAATGAAAAAAGGTGCATGTAACTGATGGCAGCTGACAGGTTTTCCTGCTAGGCTGCATTTTTAAAAAAAAACATGACTCGAAAGATAGTTAGGAGATCGTGATGCAGAATAAAAAATCCATTATCCCTTTTCGCGGACTATTACGCCGTGTTTTTTTGGCACTTTTCAGTGTCTCAAGCGTGCTAAGTGGTCAATTATTTGCCAGTGACGGGCTTTTGATTGAAGACCCTCCAGAAATCGTGACCCCCCCTTTATCACCTGAAAACGCTTCTCTTGCCCATCACCTTCGCCCCATATACCCCACTGGAGAGGTACCTGTTGTAGGAGCCAATCTAACTGTTGAGGACCCATTGCCCTGGCAAATCCCAACCCTGATTTCTCAAAAAGGGAGCCTTTTACCGACCATAGAGCCGACCATAGAGCTGCCCATAAAAACCATTGAGATCCTCACGCCTGTCACAAGCCAAGGTCTTCCTGGGTTAGGTCCTAAATTTTCTTTTGACTCTTGGACTTTTCCCCCGTCCTCCGATCTCCCAGCCACGCTCTTTCCTCTTTCTCAAAGGGTTTGCTCCTCTAAATCAAGAAACGACCTGTTTGACGAGTTTGCAGAAAATCCCCAATACCGCATGAAAAAAGTAAAAATAGATGCCACCATACACGTACCGGACACCTTTACCCCCACGGGTCAATACAAGGCCATGGTCTATTTATATGGAAGTGGTGGACCATCCAAAAGTGAACAATTCTACATCGATCATTTTAAAAACAAAGGCTTGATCGTTGTTCCCGTTGAATCCAATTTGTCCCGCGCCGGGGGTGACGCTAACAAGGCCTCTTCCTCTGGTGATCAATTGGGGAAAAACCCAGCCAACCTTGCCCTAGACGCCCTGATCGTCGGCAACATTTTAAAGGGCCACCCCAATGTGAGTGAGGTCATTGCCTTTGGCTCCTCCTTGGGAGGCGTTGCGTGCACATTTCTTGGTAACAAAGAACTCTGTTCTTTCCTTAATGATCAAGCCAAAAACATCTCAGGTATTTGGTATAATAGCACACCCTTTAAGCTCATCTTCCCTGTCTCAGCGCTTCCCGTTTTGCAATCAGAAGACGCCTCAACACCCGATGACTGTCTTATGGTCGGGATCAACGGTGCTTATGACCAGTATTGTAACTCTGCACCAGCAGCCCGCTTTTTTTCGAGAGTGCGCCCCTTTTCAGCCTGGCATTTTCTGCCCATGGGCCACTGTCCCGAATCACAGGATAGCGACTGGGTAGACAGAATTCCCACCAGTGCCATGCACCAACAAGAAGATGGGAAAATTTTCTGTCACTGGGCCGATGTAATTAATCGATGCACCATGCATTTTGATCAACCCTATTCTGACTATAGCAAAGTGAATATGCAAACAGGAGGAGGCATGGAGCGCCTCACCCTCAAAACTGTTGGCACCGACCCACGTCCCTTAGATCAAATCCCGTCGAAAGATCTTTTCGGGGGGTTGCAAAGTGTTTTGAAACAACGTTACCGGGGCGCCGTGATTTTGCCCGATGAAACCCAAGCCCTTCGGGTCGTTGATCTTGTCATGTCTTACGTAAAGAGATTTGCCAAGCCTTGGGAAACGGCAGAGTTTCAAGAAATTGCTCTTTTAAACGTTCAAGCTAAAATCAAAGCACACAAGGTTTTAAGCGCATACGAGAGTATTTTTACCGCCACCCTGGAAACAGAATCAAAACTTTATGAAATAGGCGAAAAACTAAGGACCCAAAAAGCGATCCTTGCGGAAAGTAAAGGATTAAGGGAACAGCCTAGTGAGTGGCAAGCTCTTGCAGATGAACAAAAAGAACTTTTAAAAAAGCATCACGGCCTTTTGGTAGCCACTTTTAAGCCGTTGGTAGATGAAGAAAGGGATGGTCTAAGATAATTAGTTTGTCTTAAGCATCAAAAAAGGCGGGCCTTTCCCGCCTTTTTTGATGGGGCGTTTGCCGTTTTACAAAGCCTCCACGGCGACGGCAACAGCCTCACCCCCCCCAATACACAGGGAGGCAACGCCTCTTTTTAGACCTTGCTGTTTGAGTGCATGCACAAGGGTCACCAAAATACGTGCCCCGCTTGCCCCGATGGGGTGCCCCAAAGCACAGGCCCCGCCCCGCACGTTTACCTTGGTGGGATCAAGCCCCAAATCTTTCATGGCCGCCAGGGTCACAACTGCAAAGGCCTCGTTAATCTCAAAAAGATCAACGTCTTTCACTGACCACCCAACTTTCTTCAAAAGTTTTTCAACGGCGCCCACGGGTGCCAACGTAAACCACTCGGGCTCACGCGAATGGCTTGCGTGCCCCACGATACGCGCAAGAGGCGTCGAGGTTGCTTTGTCTTCTGCCATGAGCACAAGGGCTGCCGCTCCGTCACTAATGGAGCTTGAGTTCGCAGCTGTCACCGTGCCATCCTTGCTAAAGGCGGGTCGCAGGCCTGGAATTTTGTCAAAAAGCACCTTTTGAGGAGGCTCATCTTGGTCAATGGTCACGCTTTCCTTGCGACCTTGCACCACAACGGGAGAAATTTCATCCTTAAATACCCCGGCCTTTTGGGCGGCAAGGGCCTTCTCGGCCGAGCGAATGGCAAAGGCGTCTTGATCCTCTCTGGAAAATCCTTTTTCTTTGGCGGTCGCGTCCGCATAAAAGCCCATAAGGCACCCTGCGTAGGCGTCTTGCAAGCCGTCATAAATCATATGATCCCAAATTTCGCCGTGCCCCATGCGGTAGCCTTCCCGGGCTTTTGGCAGTAAGTAAGGCGCATTGGTCATGCTCTCCATACCGCCCGCGACCACAACGCCGGCAGAACCAGAAAGGATCAAATCGTGCCCCAGCATCACGGCTTTGAGGCCTGATCCGCAAACTTTGTTCAGCGTCAAAGCGGTCGTTTTCTGATCAAGCCCCGCCTTTAAAAGGGCTTGCCGTGCGGGCGATTGTCCAAGTCCTGCTGGCAAGACGCATCCCATGATGACGTCATCCACCCCATTTGTTGCCACACCTGCAGCCTCAACACTTGCCCTAATGGCACCCGCCCCAAGGTCTGTGGCCTTGACGGACGCAAAGGCTCCTTGAAATGCCCCCACAGGGGTTCTTTTCGCACTGACAATCACAACAGACATGTTTTTCCTCCCTTTTTTTAAAAACATGTTCTTAGCATACAAAAGCCCTCCATTTTTTGCGAGTCCCATTTCAAAGGACGGATCTTTAGTTGCACACCAATCTTATTTTTGACCCTTTTTAATCTTGTGTGATGGACGTAAGAGTTTTGAAAATACACCTTTAAGACCCTATTTGTCCTCTTCACACAAGATGACAGTTGCATCCTTTGCACTTTCAGTGTTAGTTATTTTATAGTAGTCTTACATAATCATCATTTGTAAATGGACGGCCAAGAAATTATTAAGCAGCAGTTAGAACGACTGGAGCATGAACATCATGATTTGGACGCCATGATCGAGCGTATGTTAGACGTCGCCATCGTGGACCAGATTGCTGTACAACGATTAAAAAAACGCAAACTTCTTTTAAAAGATCAAATCTCTAATCTTCGCAGCCGTATTTTACCTGACATTATTGCTTAATCGTACAACAAGTCCCTGGTTTTTCTCTTAACCAGCTTGACACATCGATGTATTTTGCCTAGAGCCATGACAGTGTTGTGTGATGTTCTTTGGAGAGATTGATTGAAGCGTCTTTTAGGTTTGACACTCGCGTTTGGAATCGGCATGTCAGGAGGCGCGCAAGGAGCGAAAGAAACAGCCTTGTCCATGCATGGGGACGTGAAGCACACCGTTGACGCGCCTCTTCCCTATATGAATCCCAAAGCCCCCAAAGGAGGCCTAATTCGTTTTGGTGTTGTGGGGACTTTTGATACGACCAATCCTTTTGTGACCAAAGGCACCCCTCCTGCGGGTCTGAGTCTTTATTCTGAGCGTCTTGTTTTTGAACCCCTCATGAAGCGCTCGGGTGATGAACCATTTACCTTGTACGGTCTTCTTGCTGAAAAATACGACATCGCCCCTGACCGCTCGTGGATTATTTTTTACATCAACCCTAAGGCCAAATGGGCCGACGGCAAACCCGTTACCGCAAAAGACGTTCTTTTTACCTTTGAGACCCTCCGGGAAAAAGGGCAACCCAACATGCGCCTTTATTACGGCCGTGTGGAGACGGCAGAACTTTTAGAAGGAAATGCCATCAAGTTTACTTTTAAAAAAACCGATGAAGGAACCTATGACCCCGAGCAACCCTTGCTCATGGCGCTTATGAGTGTCATTCCAGCGCATTTTTTTGAAGGAAGGGACTTTGAAAAAGCAAGTCTTGAGCCCCTCATGGGAAGTGGCCCTTACCGGATTAAAATCATTGAGCCAGGCAGACGCATTTCTTACGAGCGGCGCCCTGATTACTGGGCAAAGGATCTGCCCATCCAACAAGGACAGTATAACTTTGAAGAGGTGCGCTTTGATTTCTACCGCGATAGTAAAGTCGCTTTTGAGGCCTTTAAAGCCGGCGCCTATGATATCTATGCTGACGCAGACCCCAGTCACTGGCGCACCGCTTATGATTTTCCAGCTGCACGCCAAGGGCGTGTGATTAAACAAGAATGGTCACACCACAATCCCGTGGGATTGAAAGGGTTTGCCATGAATATGCGGCGGCCCTTTTTCCAAGATGCCCGCGTGCGGCGAGCCTTTATTGAGGCCTTTGATTTTGAGACCCTTAATCGGACGCTTTTTGGCGGCGAATACACAAGGTCCCATAGCTTTTTTTCTAATACGGAGCTGGCAAGCCAAGAAATTCCCCAAGGAAAGGAAAAAGCGCTTCTCGAGACCATTCCGGATCTTCCCAAGGCCCTTTTTACCGAGTCTTATCACGTGCCTCGAACCGACGGCTCGGGCCGAGATCGTAAAAACCTTAAAAAAGCCCTGACCCTTCTACAAGCGGCAGGCTATCAGCTGCGCGCAGGCAAACTTGTGGACGCCAAGACAGGCACGCCCTTTGTGTTTGAGATCCTGCTGTACAATCCAGAGGATCAAAAGATTGCCCTTGCCTACGCAAAAAATCTTAAGGTGCTGGGGATTGACGCCACCATCCGCACCGTGGATCCCACTCAATACGAATCAAGGCGTCTTAAATTTGATTATGATATGATCATTCACACTTGGGGGCATTCGTTGTCACCGGGCGCCGAACAAAAACATTATTGGACATCGCGCGCCGCCAAAGAAGAAGGCAGCCGCAATTATCCTGGCATCCAGAGCAAAGCCATTGATTTGCTCTGTGACGCCGTGAGCAAGGCTAAGGACCGTGAAAGCCTCGTCATTGCCATCAGGGCCCTTGACCGCGCCCTTTTGTGGGGAGATTATGTGGTACCACTTTATTACAGTGCAAAGACACGCTTGGCATACTGGGACAAGTTCGGTTATCCTGAGATAAATCCACGTGTCGGGGTGGTGTTTTCCACCTGGTGGCATAAACCATAAGAAAAAGAACGAGGGAGCCTCATGTCCGCAACGAAAAAACACCCTTATCACTTGGTTGATCCAAGCCCCTGGCCAGTGGTGGGCGCTTTGTCGGCTTTTGTGATCGCCATTGGTGCGGTCATGGCCATGCATCATCACGGTTCTTACGTGTTTTTTGCGGGTATTGTCCTTCTTTTGTTCACCATGTTCGGGTGGTGGCGCGACGTGATTCGCGAAGCAAAAACCGAACATAACGACGTGGTGCGCCTTGGTTTTCGGTATGGGATGGCGCTTTTCATTCTGTCAGAAGTCGCCTTTTTTGCGGCTTTCTTCTGGGCCTATTTTGATGCCGCCCTTATCCCCAAAGAGGTCAATGGCTTTGTGTGGCCACCCAAATCCATCCGTACTTTGGATCCCTTTGATCTGCCTTATGTTAATACCCTTCTTTTACTCTTGTCTGGCACGACGGTAACGTGGGCGCATCATGCGTTTGCCGAAGGAGATATGAAAGAAGTGCTGCAAAAAACCGGCTATACCATTCTCTTGGGAGTTTGTTTTCTTGGGGTGCAAGTTTTTGAATATATTCACGCCCCCTTCGGATTCAAAGCAGGCATTTACCCCTCGACTTTTTACATGGCCACAGGCTTTCACGGCTTCCACGTGTTTGTGGGCGTCATTTTCTTGATTGTCGCTTGGCTTAGAACAAAGGCCAATCAGTTTACCGCCACCGACCATTTTGGTTTTGAGGCAGCCGCGTGGTATTGGCATTTTGTGGATGTTGTTTGGCTGTTCCTCTTCGTCAGCATCTATTGGTGGGGTTCTGCTTCTTGAGGTCCCCTTTTCTAAAGGCCCTTGTTTGTTGGCCAACTTTTTTTGTCGTCTTGGCGATCTCTTTGCTTCTTGGTCTTGGCACTTGGCAATTGCAGCGCCTGGCTTGGAAAGAGGCTATGATTACCCAAATCAACAAGCAACTCGCCGAGCCCCCTGTCAGCATCGAAGAAATTTTGGGGTGTGCGTCCGAGCCACAGGCCTGCGAATTTCGTAAAATCGTCGTAACAGGTCACTATGACCATGCTCAAGAAGCGCACCTTTATGGTCGCACCAGAGGCGGTAAACCCATGACACATCTTGTGACGCCTTTTGTTCTCTCGTCGGGTTCTGTCATTCTTGTGGATCGGGGGTGGGTCCCCGAAAGCGTTGATATGAAAACGCTGACGCCTGTTGCAGGCGAGCTCACCCTTCACGGCTACATCCGTCAAAAAAGTGCGCGCAACACGTTTACGCCAAATAATAATTATGAAAAAAATCGCCTTTTTAGCGTTGAGCCAACCGAGTGGGCCCGCGAGAAAAAAGTGACGACACTTCTGCCTTTCTACTTGGTTTTAGAGGTAAAAGATTCTGATCAACTTTTCCCCAGACCTTCGGACGCCCTCACCCTTGGTTTACGAAATTTTCATCTTTCCTATGCCATAACCTGGTACATGTTAGCCCTTGCCTTACTGGTGTTGTACGTGTTTTATATTCGAAAAAATATAAGCGCGTCGCCCCCCCAAAGAGAGGATGAATGACCACACGTATTTCAACACTATCCAACGGCCTACAGGTGGTCACCGATCAAATTGACACCGTGGAAACAGCGGCTGTGGGATTGTGGGTGAATGCTGGCGCAAGACACGAAACGGCCGAGCTTGCGGGCGTCTCTCACTTTTTAGAGCATATGGCCTTTAAAGGAACCGCCAATCGCAGTGCCCGCGATATTGCCGAATCCATAGAGTCTGTTGGCGGGTATCTAAACGCTTACACTTCCAGGGAAACCACATGTTACTACGCGCGTCTTCTAAGCCCCGACGTGCCGCTAGCAGTGGATCTTTTGTCTGATATTTTGCAATTTTCAACCTTCAAAGAAGAAGAGCTGGAAAAAGAGCGTCAAGTGATCCTGCAAGAAATCGGTGAAAGTCTTGATAATCCTGATGATCTTGTCTTTGATCACTTGCAACAAACGGCGTTTCCTGGCCAAGCTTTAGGGGCGTCTATCCTAGGCACACCGGACAGCGTCACTAGAATGACACGTCCACACCTAAAAGCCTATCAAGAGCATCATTACAGTGCCTCTCGTATGGTACTTGCCGCGACAGGCAAGGTCCACCACGACGCCATCGTCGCCATGGCAGAAGAGCGCTTTCAACACCTGCCACGTCACACGCCCGTCAAAACTGAAAAAGCGCGCTTCCAGGGCGGCTATCACCAACTACACCGGCCTTTAGAGCAGGTGCACTTTATGATGGGATTCGAAGGCCTTCCCTTGGGACACCCCAGATATTACAGCCAATCGGTTCTGGCCGCCGTTTTGGGTGGGGGCATGTCCTCGCGTCTTTTTCAAGAAGTGCGCGAGAAAAAGGGGCTTGCCTACTCCATCTACAGTTTTACGTCTGCCTTCTCTGACTCCGGCCTCTTAGGCTTTTATGTGGGCACGTCCGAACAACACTTCACCCCGGCTCTTGAGACCATGACACAAGAACTAAGGCAGGTTTCTGAGACGCTAACCATGAAAGAAATCTGCCGGGTAAAGGCCCAACTCAAGGCAAGCCTCATGATCGCCCTTGAAAGCACCACGACCCGGTGCGAGCAGCTGGCTCAGCAGATGATTACCTACGGACGTCCTTTATCGCCCACAGAGATCATCGACCGCATCGAAGCAGTCGAGCTTGACGACATCCAAGACCTTGGAGAAAGTTTTTTTGCCACACCGCCTGCGATTTCCACTGTTGGGCCAGTTTTCCAGATGCCAACCTACAACGAGGTTTGTGACATGCTCGGACAAACCGCTCCTCGAAGTAACGCCGCGACTGCATAACTTTTTCCAAGCGCTCTTATTTTAAAAGAGCCAGGTGACCCATTTTTCTTGCACCACACGAATGCTAATCTTTTAGCGAGCCCCAAGAGGGGCTTGATTTTATCTGCCAATATCGTATTTGATGGGATTATGGAAACATTACATCTGACCGACATTGCGTTAGTTGTGGCAGCCGCCCTTGCGTGCGGTCTTCTTTTTGAACGCCTCAAACAACCCGCAGTCCTTGGTTACATCTTAGCAGGCATTCTCCTTGGCCCGTCCGTGTTGGGGCTTGTACCCGACCGTGCGCCCGTCGAGGCGCTGGCCGAACTTGGCATCTTGATGCTGCTTTTCCTTGTTGGGATGGAGCTGGATCTGCGCGCCTTCAAAGAAATGTGGCTTGTGAGCCTTCTGACCACCCTTTTACAGCTGGGAATCAGCCTTCTTGTCCTTGTGGGTCTCGGGAAGATTTTTTCGCTTCCCCTTGGGCTTTCCATCGTGATTGCGTGCGCCCTTGCCCTTAGCAGCACGGCCGTTGCCATTAAAATGCTTGAAAACATTAACGAAATGGACTCGCCCACGGGTAGACTCACCATCGGTGTGCTGATTGCGCAAGACCTTGCCATCGTGCCTATGATCTTGATTTTGAAAGGGTTTGCTGGCGGCGCTATTAGCCTCACCATCTTTGCCAAAGTAGCCTTGGCTGTCGGTCTTTTGGCCCTTTTGATTTGGTATTTAAGCCGGCGCGAGCGTATTCACTTGCCCCTCATTCAATTGGTCGCTGGCAACCATGATCTGACCCCCCTTGCGGGCTTGCTCTTCTGCTTTGGTATGGCTGTGATCACGGGTCTTATGGGCTTGTCGGCGGCGTACGGCGCCTTTTTGGGCGGCCTGATCCTTGGCAACACATCCGAGCGTCATACCATGACCGAGGCTACAAAACCCATCCAAAGCGTCCTCATGATGGTTTTCTTTCTATCCATCGGTCTTTTGATGGATCTTGGATACATTTGGGATCACATCGTCAAGGTCATGGTGCTGCTCTTGTTCATCACCCTTGGAAAAACAGCCTGAATATCTTCATTTTGCACCTTTTGCGCCAGCCATGGGAGCAAGCCTTTCTCTCTGGCCTTATCCTGTCCCAGATGGGCGAGTTTGCCTTTTTACTTGTGACGGTGGGCGAGGAAAGCGGCCTTTTAACCGAGGGCGGAAACCGGCTGATTGTGTCTTTAGCAGCTTTGTCCCTTGCCATAAGCCCCCTTTGGATGATTGTGGCAAGACGTCTTCACCAGCGCGCGCCGAAAGGAATTCAAACCCTGAACCAGCTTGTGATCTTGATTTTTGGGCGCGAGCTTCGCTTTTTATCACGCATGGCCGCAAAATCCCGCGCGTTTTACGGCGGCGCCAAAAAAGAGACCCGTCTTCTTGAGGATCACAGCCCTCCGCCAAAAGAGGACGCGTGATCTCTTTTTTGCTTGATCCCTTAGGAAAGTGATTCCCATGCCTGATTTTTACCTAGAATCCGTCCATCCCTTTCCTGTGGCCGGCATCGATGAAGTGGGGCGTGGCCCTTGGGCGGGACCGGTCCTTGCGGCCGCCTTAATGTTCCTGACCCAAGACATTGATCCAACGCTGCGCCACTGCCTCGATGATTCTAAAAAACTCACCCCTAAAAAGCGCGACGCCGCCTTTGATCTTTTGCAAGAAAATGCGCGCAATCAAACCCTTGTTTACGCTTGCGGACTAAGCACCGTCGAGGAAATTGACCGCTTGAATATTCACGGCGCCACCCTTTTGGCCATGACGCGCGCGGTGGAAGGGCTTCCCGTTCGTCCTGGGTTTCTGCTGGTGGACGGTCTTTTTGTGCCGCCCTGCGGCATTCCAGGACAGGCCGTCGTCAAAGGGGATAGCGCAAGCCTTTCCATTGCAGGCGCCTCCATCATCGCCAAGGTCCTGCGCGACCGACTGATGGCAGAGCTTGCCAAAGACCACCCCGCGTACGGGTGGGAGTGCAACGCAGGATACGGCACTAAAGCCCACCAAGAAGGGCTACGCCTTACGGGCGTGACACCCCATCACCGGCGCAGTTTTGCGCCCATCAAAGCCCTTCTTGAAGCTGCGTAAGCCGCTTTTTTAAGGCGCCTCTTTTTCTTGCAGTTTCGCTCCAAACGGGGCATAAGAAAGGGGACTTGTGATCCTAAGCTGCGGACAATCTATGCCTAAAAAACCTTTTCCTTCTCCTGCGTCTGAACGCCTCTTTTTGTCCGTGCGCGGCGCCAAAGAACATAACCTGAAGAACATTAACGTCGATATCCCCAAAAACTCCCTAACCGTGATCACGGGGCTTAGCGGGTCTGGCAAATCATCCCTTGCCTTTGATACCATTTACGCCGAAGGCCAGCGCCGCTATGTGGAAAGCCTCTCAGCCTACGCAAGACAGTTCCTAGAGCTTATGCCAAAGCCCCATGTGGATTCCATCGACGGGCTTTCACCTGCCATTTCCATAGAACAAAAAACCGCCTCTAAAAACCCGCGCTCAACCGTTGGTACCGTCACGGAAATATATGATTATTTGCGTCTTTTGTACGCAAGGGTCGGCGTCCCCTACTCGCCCGCCACGGGCCTTCCCATTGAAAGCCAGACGGCTTCTCAAATGGTTGATTTGATCCTGGCGCGCCCCGAAAACAGCCGCCTTTATTTAATGAGCCCCCTCGTGCGGGGTCGCAAGGGTGAGTATAAAAAAGAACTTCTCGATCTGAAGAAAAAAGGGTTTGAGCGCGTCAAGATTGATGGCACCTTTTACACCCTTGAAGATGTGCCTGCTTTAGAAAAAAACATCAAACACACGATCGAGGTGGTGGTTGACCGCATTATCCTCAAAGACCTAGACGAGCTTCGGGTTCGCCTTTCCCAAAGCGTGGAAAAAGCTCTGAGTTTAAGTGACGGCCTGTTGGTGGTCGAGGACGCGACGACCCAAGAGCAACAGCTTTTTTCGGCAAAGTTCGCCTGTCCCGTCTCAGGCTTTACCATCGAAGAAATCGAGCCGCGCCTTTTTTCCTTCAACAGCCCTTATGGGGCCTGTAAAAGCTGCGATGGCCTAGGCGTGCGCACCGCCTTTACCCCCGATAAAGTTGTCCCCCATCCCGAATTGACCCTGGCGCAAGGGGCAATCGCGCCCTGGTCAGGTAGTTTTTCGTTTTATTATCAGCAAATCCTCAAGGCTGTGGTCGCCTTTTGCGGTGATGATGAAAAGCGCCCCTTCAAGGACCTAAGGGCCGACACCCAGAAAATGATCCTTTATGGAAGTCGGTCTAAAGTTGTGCCCATGTCCTTGCAGCTGACCTCGGATCAAGACGCCCAGTACCATACGTCCAAGAAAACGTTCGAAGGCGTGATCCCGTCCCTCGAGCGACGCTTTCACGAAACGGATAATCCGAAAAAACGCGAAGATCTCATGAAGTATCAAAGCGTGAACGAGTGCGAAAGCTGTCACGGCGCGCGCCTGCGCCCCGAAGCCCTTGCCATTAAAATTGCGGGACTAGATCTGGCTGCTTTGACGCACCTGTCCATTGATGACGCCCTTTCTTGGATTCACGCCCTTCCTGAGAAACTCACCCCTGGCCAAAAAACCATTGCCGAACGCGTGCTGCGCGAAATTACCGAGCGTCTTGGCTTTTTAACCAGTGTGGGCCTTGGTTATCTGACCCTGGACCGGGGTTCTGGCACGCTTTCAGGCGGTGAAAGCCAGCGCATTCGTCTCGCGTCCCAAATTGGATCGGGCCTGACAGGCGTTCTTTACGTCTTGGACGAGCCGTCCATTGGTCTCCATCAACGGGATAACGACCGCCTCTTGGCAACCCTGACAAGACTTCGTGACCTTGGAAACACGGTGCTTGTGGTCGAGCACGACGCCGACACCATTAAGGCCAGCGACTATATCCTGGATATGGGGCCAGGGGCGGGCGTACACGGCGGCACGGTGGTCGCCGAAGGACCACTCCAAGACATTCTCAAAAGCAAAGACAGCCTCACAGCCGCCTATTTGAACGGCGCAAAAGAAATCCCGGTTCCAAAGACGGTGCGAGCAGGAAATGGACACGCCCTTACCCTTCACGGCGCTAAAGGAAATAACTTACAGAACCTGACGGTTTCTTTTCCTTTGGGCCGCTTTATTTGCGTCACCGGTGTGTCAGGAGGCGGGAAATCTACCCTTGTCATCGAAACCCTTTACAAGGGCGTGTGCCGCGAGCTTGGCCTGAGCGAAGATGATCCGACCCCTTACACAAGTCTTGAGGGACTTTCTCATATTGATAAGGTCATCGATATTGACCAGTCGCCCATTGGACGTACGCCGCGCTCAAACCCCGCAACCTATACAGGCCTTTTTGGCCCCATTCGCGACTGGTTTGCGGGGCTTCCCGAAGCCAAAGCGCGCGCTTATGCCCCTGGCCGCTTTTCCTTTAACGTCAAGGGGGGACGGTGTGAGGCCTGCCAAGGAGACGGGGTCACCAAAATTGAAATGCACTTTTTGCCAGATGTCTACGTTGAATGTGACGTGTGTCACGGCAAACGCTACAACCGAGAAACGCTGGACGTGACGTATCGGGGTAAATCCATCGCCGACGTTTTGGACATGACCATTGCCGAAGGGATTAGTTTTTTCGAGGCAATCCCCAGTATCCGAGAGCGCTTAAAAACCCTGGATGAAGTGGGTCTTGGTTATCTGCAGATTGGGCAGCGCGCCACGACCCTTTCAGGGGGTGAGGCCCAGCGCGTCAAACTTGCCAAAGAGCTTTCCAAGCGCGCCACAGGTAAAACCCTTTATATTCTAGATGAACCGACCACAGGTCTTCATTTCGAGGACGTGCGCAAACTCCTGGAGGTTTTGCATCGTCTTGTGGACCAAGGAAACACCCTTGTGGTCATAGAACATAACCTTGATGTGATTAAAACAGCGGACTGGCTTATTGATTTGGGACCCGAGGGCGGCGCTGGCGGGGGGCATTTGGTTGCAGAAGGCACGCCTCTAGACGTTGCAAAAAACCCGAAAAGCATTACGGGCAAATATCTTGCACCCTATTTGTAAAATAAATTTAAGTATTCAGCATGGGGTTTTTAAAACTTGCCGCGTGCTCGGACACAAGTTTCAAATAAGGCTCGAGCTCCCACAAAATGCTTGTGAGGGCGCCGAAGACAATGCTGGTGCTCAGGGTATCCCTCACGGTGTTGCTGACGACCATCAGGTGTTGATCCACTGTGACCTCGGGCTTTGCCTTGAGGCCTTTATGGGCCCGAAGGGCGCATAGCACAGTTAAAATAAAGGCGCGCTGCTTGGGTGATTCACAGGTGAAAGGAATGGCGCCCAAAAAACCATAGACACTCATTTTCCACTGCGCCCCCTCTTGATAAAAGCACATGGTGAAGGGAACCCCTTTATATGAAAAGCAAGTTTCTGGAATATGTGGATTTTTTTCGAAGAGAAGATGGCCGTCTGTATCCACACGCACGCCAAAAAGCGTGGGCTTTTGATAACCCTCCACATCCAGAAGTTCCATCAAATGTGATTCAACAATCTGTTTTTTTAGCATCTTGCCCCCTGTTTCTCCTCTATAACGCCTTTCTGGAGATTGCGCGCATTTTGGTGTAGTGTGCCAAGAAGTTATTAAGGAAGGAATAACACATGGAACCCAGATCAACTTTTGCCATTCACCAAGATGGCTGGAAATTTGTTATTGTTTTTGCCGCTGTCACGCTATTGATGGCCATGGTCTCGCAGACTTTAGGCTGGATTGGCGCCATCCTCACCGTATGGTGTATTTTGTTTTTCAGAGATCCACAGCGCCTGACCCCCACCCGTGAGGGCCTCATTGTCAGCCCCGCTGACGGCGTGGTGTGCGGCATTCAGTCCGTGACGCCCCCCCAAGAGCTGGGTCTGACAGGCACTTGGACGCGCGTGAGTATTTTTTTGAATGTTTTTGATGTTCACGTGAACCGCGTTCCTTTGGGCGGCACCATTATCAAAAGCGTCTACCACCCAGGCCGCTTTATCAACGCAAGTCTTGATAAGGCCAGCGAGCATAACGAGCGTCAATCCCTTGTGGTGGAGACAGAAAGCGGCCTTCAGATCGCTTTTGTGCAAATCGCAGGCCTGATTGCTAGGCGTATTGTGTGTCAAGTCAACGAAAACCAAACAATGAAAACGGGTCAACGTTTTGGCATGATCCGCTTTGGTAGCCGCGCCGACGTGTATCTGCCTGAAGGCATTGCTCCCCTTGTGTGCGAAGGTCAACGCATGGTTGCTGGTGAAAGCATCCTGGCTGATCTTGAGTCCAAGGAACCTCAACGTCAAGCAGAGGTACGTTAATCATGACAACGCACCCCCAAGAACCCTCTCCTGTCCTGAAGGGCCGCCTTCAAAGCCACAGCATCAAAAGCATGCTGCCAAACCTTGCCACCGTCATGGCCATGTGTGTGGGGCTAAGTGCCATTCGGTTTGCCCTGGTGGGGCGTTACGGCATGGCGGCAGGAGCCATCTTCTTGGCGGGTGTGCTGGATGCCATGGACGGGCGTCTTGCCCGTCTTCTCGGCGCTGCCAGTGAATTTGGTGCTGAACTTGATTCGCTGTCGGACTTTGTGTCCTTTGGCGTGGCACCCGGCGTCGTCCTCTACATTTTATGCCTTAACACGTGGCAGGGCTTTGGGTGGACGCCTTGTCTCTTTTTCGCCGTGTGTATGGGTCTTCGCCTGGCGCGCTTTAATATCTCTAGCAGAAATCCCAACAGACCCCTATGGTCCAGCCAGTTCTTTACGGGTGTGCCGGCCCCTGCGGGCGCCATGCTGGCCCTCTTTCCCCTGACCTTGCACCTCGCAACCGATTACCCTCTTTTTATCCATCCTGGCTTTTGCTTTATCTCCCTTGCGGGTGCGGGCACCCTGATGGTCAGCCGCCTTCCCACCTTTTCGTTTAAATCAGCCTCAATCCCGCGGCCGTTTATCCTGCCGCTTCTTCTCCTCGTCAGTCTTGCCGTTGTCAGCCTTTTTAGCGAGCCCTGGATGACCTTAAGCGTGATCACGGCCTTTTACATCGGCATTCTTCCCCTGGGGCCCCGCTTCTTTCGCAAGAAGATGAAGCAAAGTCAGCCCCTGACAGAGGCGACTGACGCTGAAAAAACCCACTCAACAGATCTCTAAAATATCACGCTCCCAAGAGATCTTCCTGGGAGCGTTTTCTCTTAAATGAACGCGGACACGACCGCTCCCAAAAGCATTACGTAGAACGCGCGCGGGGCAAGGTTTAACCGCTCCAGGCCAAAGGTTTTTTCGGCAATCTTGCCTAGCGCCAGGGCAATGAGCGCGGGGTAGGCATAGGTAAGCGCCGTCCCCAGCCAGCTTGCAAGCTTGGTAAACCCTGCCAAGGACACAGCAAAGCTAAGACCTAGGGTTAAGACCAAGGATGCTTGCCTTGACATCTTGTTCTGGGTCACTTCTGCGTGAAAAAACTCCGCAAAGAGATTCGTCAAGATGATCAAGGTTGTCAGGCACGCAAGGCAGATGGTCGTGGCCATCAAAGGCGTGGCAAACTCACCCAGCACGTGCTCGGCAATGACAATGAGCATCCGCTCGGCCGGGACCGCTGTAAGTAACGGCCCGTACGCCGCCCCCAAATACACAAAGCCGCCGTACACAAGAGCCAAAAGAATAATCCCCACAAGGCTTGCCGAAAGTGACAAGCGCATAAGACTGACGTTAGAAGGATGGAGCGTTTGCTGGATTTTCAGGTATTGGATGGTTGTGGCTGAAAAGAAAAAGGCGGCCAAAAGATCCATAGTCTGATACCCGACCCAGAAGCCGTTTTCAAAGACTTTGACGCTGGACAAGGGTGTGACGGCACACGCAGGCGCTTTATAGACACCAAGGGCGACAATGACCGCGATGCTTGTTAACAGAACAGGCGTTAGGAAACTGCCAAGGATGCTAACGATGCGGCGTTGCTGCCAGCACAGAGCGCCTGTTAGCACACAGAAAAGCCCTGCAAAGACGGCCTCAGACAGCGATTCAAACACCAGCTGAAGACCTGCGTGGGCCACAATGATACAGCGCGCGCTGACTCCCAAAGGCCCCATGAGGGCGAGCATCATAAATGTCAGTAAAAAGGCCGGAAGCCTGCCAATTTCGCTAAAGAACTTTTGGCGCTTGCCCTCGGCCACGATCATGCTGATCAGACCCAAAAAAGGAACAAAAATCCCGGTGATAAAAAGACCCAGCGCCCCCCACTCGAATTTATCCAGGGAGGCAGCCCCAATGGCCAAAGGAAACACCAAGTTTCCCGACCCAAAAAACATGGAAAACATGGCAAAGCCGGCAGTAACGGCAAGCAATTTACGTGTCATCATTTTCTTCTTTCAAATATATATAGGCTCCCCTTGGAAGGAGGCGATCTTAAAGCAGCAAAAAAGGGTAAAAGAGTACGATGGCGCTAGGCGCCAATAGAAAAAATCGAACGGATGACAACGTGTACTCTCATAATCTCATCAAAATGCCATAAGGAGGGCCTAAAATCAAGTCCCTTGAAAGTTGGCGCAGAATACGGTCTGATAAAAAGATATCGATAAAAAACAGGGACCCCATAATGACCTTTCTCCAACGCATGAGCTTTCTTTTTGTCTTGATCTTGTGCCAGCCCTCCCTTTACGCGGACGCGGTACCCTTTATCGCGGTGCAAGAAGCCTTGAGACAAGCCACCGACCGCGATCCTTTAACAACCAAATCGTCCCAAGAAAAAGAAGTTTTGGCCTTTTATAAGGAACGTGCTTTTGAGCCCACCTGGGCCACCCCCACTGGATGGAGTGACGCCGCGCGCGTCGTGCGAGACACCCTGAACCGCGCCCAAGAAGAAGGGCTTGATCCCAAGGACTACACAAGAAGTATCGCGCTTTTGGAAAAAATACCGCAAACCCCCCAAGACGTTCTAGCAGCTGAGCTTGCCCTGACCCAAGACGCCCTGTCCTATATCAACGACTTAAAGGGGGAGCGTTTAAATCCCACAAAAATTGGACAACCGCTTTATCTCAAACCTGACCCTGTCGACGCGCCTATGATTTTGGCTCAAGGTATCACCAATGACCCTACAGGCATATGGTTTCAGAAACTAACGGTTCCCAAAGAACAGTACCAAGCCCTGAAAAAGCTGTTGGCCGAGTACCGCGCGAAACTAGATGCCGATACGAAACTTCCCACTATTCCCGTCACAGGCAAACTTCTCAAAAAGGGCATCAGCGCGCCAGATGTCGCCCTGCTTCGTACCCTGCTTCGTGCCCACGGGTTTGATGCCGGTGAGAGTGCGAGGCCTGAGTATTTTGATGACGCCCTTGAAAGCGCCCTGAAGCAGTTTCAAGAGGCAAGCCTTCTTGAGGATGACGGCATTTTGGGCCCGCAAGGTCGGCGCGCCCTTAATCGCAGCGTTCAAGACAAACTAAAACAAATCATCGTCAGTATGGAACGTTGGCGCTGGCTGCCTGAACATATGCCAGAGCGCTATGTCCTTGTGAACATTGCAGGGTTCGAGCTTTACGCCTATGACGGAGGTCACACTGCCTTGTCCATGCCTGTCATCATTGGGCGCGACTACCGTAAGACACCTGTGTTTTCCTCGACCATCAACTCGGTACGTTTTAACCCCTCCTGGGGTGTCCCCCACAGTATTGCGGTCAAGGACAAGCTGCCAAAACTGCAAAGCAATCCTGGCTATTTCGTGGATAAAGGATACGAGATCTATGATGAGAGCGGCACACAAGTCGATCCACGGGATGTCAATTGGAATGAGATCAGCGCCAGCGACTTTCACTATAGCCTTCGCCAAAATCCAGGTCCTGCCAACGCCCTTGGAAAAATCCGTTTTAGTATAGATAGTCCCTTTGATGTGTATCTCCATGACACCTCGGACCCGCAGCTTTTTGCTAAAAAAGTCCGTACCTTTAGCTCTGGCTGTATTCGGGTCAGCAAACCTGCAGAGCTTGCCTTTTTCGTGTTCCACGACACGGACAAATGGCCCCTTGAGGTCATCAAAAAATCCATGGAAGGGACCCAAACCCGCAACGTCTCTTTGCCAAGTCCTGTGCCTGTTTACATTACGTACTTCACCGTTTGGGTGGGGCCAGAGGGGCATCCAGAATTTAGGGACGATATCTACAATCAAGACGCAGCCATTTACCAAGCCCTTGAGAAAAGAGCTTCCCGCGCGGCTGAGGCTGTGTAACACATCTCGCCCCAGAAGAGATCTTTCTTCTGGGGTTTTTTCTTCACCGCTTTCAGACTGTTAGACACGCTTCCTCTAAAAAGGTATTTTGGATCCGCAAAAACCTCCCACGTGCCCTGGTCTTTTGAGCTATTTTTGACTATGATCTTGTCGACTCCAACCCAAAAACCAGACAGGTATGATCACCATGGCAGGGCGCCAAACTGGACCAGCAACTAAATCTTCTTCTGTAATAAAAGTGCTTTTACGTTTTGGCGCAGGCCTCAGCCTGCTTGCGGCAAGCATCTGCCTTGTGACCATCCTTGCGACCTATGACCGCCTAGATCCTTCATGGAATACCGCCATTGACGGTCCTACCCATAATATGGGGGGAGCCGCGGGCGCTTTCATCGCCGATGTCTTCATGCAGCTTTTAGGAAACGGCAGCTATTTTGTGGTGGCTTTTGGAACCGCTTGGGGTGCAAGCCTTCTTTTTGGCCGCGCCCTTTCCTTTTGGGGCGTGCGCCTTACGATGGGCGCTTTGTGCCTTGGGATCTCTTCCTTCTTATGGTCTTTTTGGGACGCAAAAAGTCGCGGTCTCTTAGGAAGTCTACTTCAAAAGATCGCGCCTCCTCTTGTGGCGAAAGAAAGCGTTTTGACAAGTATCGGCGGATCTATCCTTTTTCTTTGCCTTGCTTTTGTCGCCCTCAACCTGCGCCTTAAGGATTTTGGTATCTTTGGCAAGGTCGAGATGCGTGTGCGCCTCCCTCGCCTGAGCTTAAACCTTTCCCCTCAAACGCTTGGGGAAAAGATAGGCGCCTCTCTTTACAACTTACGTCATCCTGCGCAAAAGAAAGACCGAGCGCCCCAGCGTGACCGCGTAGAGCCAGCCGCCAGCACTTTTGGTCCACCCATTTCTAAAGACTTAGAACCCGCTTTTGCCGAAATGCTTGACGTCGAGCCGTACGCGGGACCTGACGCCTCTCCCCTCCACGCGGCTGCGTCGTGCCAAGCAGATACAAGCACCACCGCCTCCACGCCCACAAAGTCTGTCCTAAGTCTTTTCACCTCTAAAAAGGATGGCGGCGAAAAAAAAGCCAAAAAGGACACGCCCTATGATCTCTCGCGTGCGGCTGATTCCTATCAGCTCCCTTCCCTTGAGCTGCTTGTGAAGCCCATCATTGATAAATCCGGCGATCAGGACGAGCGAACGCTTCAAGAAAATGCCAGGGCTCTGGCAGGTGTCCTTGATGATTACGGCGTTCGCGGGGACATTACGCGGGTGTGCCCTGGCCCTGTGGTGACCCTTTACGAACTGACACCTGCACCAGGCGTTAAGTCCTCCCGCGTCACAGGGCTCAGCGACGACATTGCAAGATCTATGTGCGCGGCCTCCGCCCGCGTTGCGGTCGTCCCTGGCAAGAACGCCCTTGGGATCGAGCTTCCCAACGAGGTCCGTCAAACGGTCTTCTTGCGAGAGCTCATGACGGGAAAGATCTTTGATCAAAATAGCGCGAAGCTCGCCCTAGCCCTGGGCAAGGATATTGCCGGCAATCCCATTATTGCAGATTTGGCGCGCATGCCACACCTTCTTGTGGCGGGGACCACGGGATCGGGTAAGTCCGTTGCCGTGAACACCATGGTCCTGTCCCTCCTTTACCGCCTATCTCCTCAACAGTGCCGCTTTATCATGATCGACCCCAAGATGTTAGAGCTTTCGGTTTATAACGAGATTCCGCACCTTCTGTGTCCCGTGGTGACAGAGCCCAAAAAAGCCATTTATGCCTTGAAATGGGCGGTGCGTGAAATGGAAGATCGCTACCGTGCCATGTCACGTCTAGGGGTTCGTAACATTGAAGGTTATAACGCGCGCCTTCAAGAGGCAACCAACCGCGGTGAAACCCTTTCCAGGCAAGTCCACACAGGCTTTGACCCAGATTCAGGAAAGCCCATTTACGAAACCCAGCCCCTTGATATGACCCCCCTTCCCTATATCGTGATCATTGTGGATGAAATGGCTGATTTGATGATGGTCGCGGGTAAAGAGATTGAAATTGCCGTCCAGCGTCTCGCGCAAATGGCACGCGCTGCCGGCCTTCACTTGATTATGGCGACCCAGCGTCCTTCCGTTGACGTCATCACAGGGACCATCAAAGCAAACTTTCCCACGCGTATCAGCTTCCAAGTCACCTCGAAGTTTGACAGCCGCACCATCTTGGGTGAACAAGGCGCCGAACAGCTTTTGGGGCGCGGTGATATGCTTTTTATGGAGGGTGGTGGGCGCATTCAACGTGTGCACGGTCCTTTTGTCAGTGACGAAGAAGTAGAAAAAGTGGTAGAACATCTAAAGCTTCAAGGTTTTCCCGAGTACATCGAGAATGTCACAGACGAAAGTGCTGACGTGCCCTTGGAGAGTTTTGGAGGAAGTGGTGATTCGGATAACAAAACAGACGCGCTTTATCAACAAGCCGTTGCCATTGTGACCCGGGAAGGAAAAGCCTCTACAAGCTTTGTGCAACGACAGTTGCAAATCGGGTACAACAAAGCCGCCCGCATCATGGAGCAAATGGAAGCAGAGGGGGTTGTCAGCCCCGCCAACCATGTGGGAAAACGGGAAGTATTGGTTAAGTCTGCGTAGAAAGAATAGGAAATGTCTTACTTAAGGGCTGTTAAGCTTTGTCTTTTAGTGGTGATTGGATTGGGAGGCCCTGCGCTTTACAGCAAAACCAATATGCTTGAACTTAAAAAGGTTGAAGCCTACCTTGATGGGCTTCGCACCCTAAAGGCGACCTTTCGGCAAGTGGACGGTGACGGACGCGTCATGAGGGGCACTTTTTATCTTTCAAGACCCGGAAAAATGCGTCTCGTCTATGATCCCCCCTACAAACAAACCATCATGGCAGACGGTAACTTTTTGATTTTTCATAACCCCGACTTGGACGAAACAACACAAGTCCCCCTTGATTCCACGCCGGCGCAGTTTATCCTGAGCGAGCACGTGAACTTTCAAGAAGAAGCACGCATCACGGACTTCAAGCAAAGGGACGGGCGTGTCTTCCTCAGCATGACCATGGCCACTGACCCTGAGGCAGGTGCTATTACCTTGGTCTTTAGGGCAGACCCTTTGCAGCTTGAGCAGTGGACCATCACCGATCCCGATGGGCGCATGACGCGCGTGTTTTTAGAAGGCATTCAATCGCCCGTGCGTATTGAACCTTCTCTTTTCATGCTAGAGCGTCGCTTTTAGACTTTTGAACATCGCGCTCGCCCCAGGGGCGAGCGCTCTTTTTTCACCTTATGCCGCTTCTTGATCTGGACCATCCACTCGCACACTTTTGTAGCGCTCATCAAAGTGAATATGCTGAACACTTGAAAAGGTAATCAAGGTCAAGAGAATTCCGATCCCAAAGATGACCGTAAGAGACTGTGCGTTACCTTGATAGAGATACCCCGCAGCCGAGGCACTGGCGCTAATCACCAGCATCCGAATGGCCGCCACAAGGGCCGACAAGGTTGCCGCTTGCTTGCCGAAAAGTTGCATGGGATAGGCCAAGGACGATGAAAAAACCATGGCAATGCTGGCAGAGACGATGAAGGTAGGAACTGTCAAAAGATAAGGATTTTCAGGCATGAGGTGCGCAACCAAAAGGAACACAATCCCCCCAAATCCCGCCATGAGAACCCCCCCTTTAAGGACGCGCTCCCACCCGAATTTCATCGACCACTGGCTTGTAAATAAACAGAATATAACGTTGCCACACGTGCCAACCGCTTGGAAATAACCATAGTGGGAGGGCTCGATATGGAGGTGATCAATGAAGTAATATGACGCCACACTCACATGGGCGATGATCACCCCAATGAGAAGTGCTGGAATCAGCGCGTGCCCCACCACAGACCAGGACGAAAGCATGTCTCGATAATCGCGAAACGCTTGTTTGAGAGAAAATGCGCGTTTTTCTTTCAAAGTTTCTGGCAAAAAAGGCATGACGGTCAGGCCACCGATAAAGCAAGCAGCGACTAAAAAGAGAAAGACCGAACGCCATCCAAACCAAATCGCAAGATGCCCCCCGATCATCGGGGCGCAAGCAAGCGAAAAAGTAATCACCATTCCCACCAGGGATCCCATTTGCACAAAGCGTTTATGGGTGTACCAGTCAGAAATCATGGCCATGACCAAGATCGGCGTTCCCGCCGCTGAGATCCCTTGGATAAAACGCGTGACCAAGAGAAGCTCAAGGTTTGGGGCTAAGTAGCTTCCAACGGAACTAATCATGAAAAAAATCAGGCACAGCCACAACATTAACCGCCTTCCCCACGCATCGGCCATAGGACCCACGATGGGGCCCGCAATAAAGAAGCCAAGGGAGGTGAGGCTAATGGTGAGTTGCAACGTTTTTTCATCACTGTGAAAATAGTCCACCATACTGCTAAGTGCCGGCACATGGATGTCCAAGGACATAATCATAATGGAAACGAGAAGGGCCAAGCGGTAAGGCATACTGGCAGATGGAGGTGTAGGCACTTTAAAATCCTTTATTCTATGATTTAGGAACGGTTCAGGCCAAGCGCCCAAAAGTATGCGTAACGATACACGACCTTTCTTTATAATTTCTTTTTTTTCCATGGACAAGAAGATCTAAGGCTTTTAGCATAGATCACCATAAAAGGAGTTTATCATTATGAATATACAACGTTTTGCTTTTATTTTTTCTTTGGGTTTGTGTGCATCTTCTTTTTCACAAGCCACACTTCCTGAAAAAGAAAGTGTCCCTGTTCTTAGGGCTTTGCCCTCACCCATTGGAGATAATCTTCATACAGAAGTTTATTCCTTCATCAAGGACATCCTTTATAAAGAAGGTGCGATCTTGCCAAAGGATCGCCAAAAACGCCTCGATCAAGAAATTAGAATTGCACAACGTAAGACAGGTGATAAACCTTTGATGGCGGACGTGGCTGAAGGAGAGCTTGCGCACCTTCTCATCATTTTGCGCGATCATCTAAGCTGGTGTCATGAAATTACCCTTTACCAAAAGAACGGTGTGGCCATCGCAACGTCTGGCCCCAAGAAAGACATTGTCTTTAATCCAGATCGTGATTTAAACGTGCGTCTTGGTTTTTTAACGCCAGATCCAAAGAAAGATCTCGGCCAAAAAAAACTCACAACGGCTGAAGGGGCCCCCTATCTTGAAGTTACCCAAGCTGTCCATTATCATAAAGATAAGAATTACGCCTCTCTTTCAAACACGCTCGAAGAAAAGGGTGCGACCCTCATCGGTTTTGTCAGCTATCTTGTGGATGAACAAGCCTTCGACGCGGTCTCCAAGCCAGATCAGCCCTAATCTTTTCAGGCTCATCTTTTCAGGGTGGGCCCGTCCTTATCTGGCATAACCATAAAAATTTTAAACACGATCTGGCGATTACGTCTAAACCATAGAAGGAGAAGATCTAATGATTCCTGTTATTCTTGATTGCGATCCCGGCGGCGATGACGCCGTTGCCATTCTCATGGCCTTGAGCGCGCCTAAAAAAATTGATTTAAAAGCCATCACCACCATTTCTGGTAACGCGTCCCTTGAATGGATTCACACCAATGCCCGCAAGATTTGTGAACTTGCTGGGCGCGCTGATGTCCCTGTCTATGCAGGTTGCTCCAATGCTCTCTTAAGACCAGCCGCTAATGCCAGTTTCTGCCACGGAAACGACGGTCTTGCCGGAGCTGATCTTCCGGCCCCAACCATGCCCTTACAAAAAGGGCACGCCGTTGATTTCTTGATTGAGAATCTCCTGAATGCCAAAGATCCCATCACTCTTGCCATGACCGCGCCCCTGACAAACCTTGCAGTTGCGCTGATGAAACGACCTGAAATCGTAAAGGGTATCAAAGAAGTGGTGTGGATGGGAGGGTCCATGGGTACTGGAAACATCACACCAGCCGCTGAATTTAATTCTTTTGTAGACCCCCATGCCCTCCAGATTGTGCTTTCCCGTAATATTCCTTTTAAGCTTATCGGACTGCATATAACGCATCAGGTGACGACATCTGACGCATGGATGGAACGTTTACGGGCCCAAGGCACTGAGGTCAGCAAACAAGTAGCCGGCATCCTTGCTGTTGAAGCCGTTTCAGATCAAACACGCTACGCCATACCTGGGCGGGCTATCCACGATGCCTGCGTCATTGCCTCTCTTTTAAAGCCGGAGCTTTTCACTTGGAAAAAAGCCGCCATTAGTGTTGACACCATGGAGGGACCCCACGTGGGCGCGACAATCATCAGTACGTATCCGGCCCACGTTAAAGAAGACACCCATACATCGTGTGCCATGGGTGTTGATGGCGATGGCACCATGGAATTCATTCTAGAGTGTTTGGGGACTTACGCATCCCATCAAAAGGAAGCCTCGGGTTTTTAGGCGGCCCAAAGAAAATTAATCGAGGCAAATTATACGCCATGGACAGCCAAAACTGTCTATGGCGTACCACAACCTTGGATTAAAGATGTTCCCCCAAAAGGGACAGAATATGGGAACTTGAAAAGCCCTCCAGTTGAGGCACGACAACCTCTACTTGGCCACCGCTAAGAGCGACTTGTCTTCTTTTATTCTCAATTTGAGGATCACCCTGAGTCACGGCAATCACGGACGGTGAAACATCCCTTACCAAAGCATAGTAGTCCTCAAAAGACACTAAAAGCGGTAAGAGAAGCACGCAGTCCACGGGACGCAGCGCCGTCAAAATCGCAGCTCGCTGTTCCTGGGTATGCACCGGGTGCCGTTTTTTGCTTTTTATAATCATTTCATCGGGCTCTAGGGCAATGGTAAGGCTTTGCCCTTTGAGGCGCGCTTCTTCTAAAAAACGAATATGACCGTAATGTAAGAGGTCAAAGCATCCTCCAACGAGGACGCGCCCTGACTTAGGTAAAAAAAGGTGGGTTCCTGACTCATAAAGGACAATCATGACCTTATTTTTTTACTTTGATAGGCTATCTAGCATTGCCGAAGCCCTGGCTCTCACACCCTCTGGCGCCACCTTGCTGGCCTTGAGATTTTCAAAAACACGCTTTGCTTCATCAATCCGACCTGTCTCCATGAGCAGAATCGCTTGAATTTCAAATGCTTGTTCGCGCCATGGGCCAGTGTTTCTAACAAGAAGCTGCACTTCATTGAGCAGTGCTTCAGCAGGCGCGTGCCCCACATCCTTAAGGATCGCTTTTAAAGAGGCAAGCTCCTTAAGAGCTGGTTCTAGTTTTTTATCACCCGCAAGGGCGCGGTAAGCGGCGGCGGGGTTGCCACTGTGTTCCGCCTCTTCAAAAAGGGCAAGGGCACGGTATCCAGGGCTCGCACTAGTAGACAAGGTCTTAAGGGCGCTCGCTTTCAACTTTGGATCTTGATCCGACAGAGCTTGCTCGTACAACAATGCGTCTTCTTGCTGCTTTGTCAGTTGGTGCTCTTGCCAATAAAGAAAACCGCCTGTTCCCACAATCAGTAGAACAACGAGGGTGATGATGTACTTTCCATAGGACCGCCAGAATTTAAGGGCCTGTTCGCGCCGAATATCTTCTTGGACCTCTACGACAAATTCATCCACGGCCTCTCTCCTTACTTGGTGATGGGTAAGCGCTTGTTTTTATAGTTTGAGCGAGGGTCACGAGGACCCTCTCGTCCGTTATACCTTAGTGAATCACAGCGTCCGATGCTGCCTCTTCTTTGGGCGCAGGCTTGTCAGCAAGAAGTGCCAGAGCCTCTTCACGTGTTTGTGCAACAGCCAACGTCACAAACTGATCAACCTCTGGGTGAAGGCTCACGCGTACTTTGTGAACGCCAAGCTCCTTAATGGGATGATCGATGCGGATTTGGTGACGGTTGACCGTGAAACCAGCTTCAGTCACGACTTCTGCCAAATCAACAGAACGAACGGAACCATAAAGATGTCCACTTTCACCTGCTTGACGAACCAAGGCAACCTTCAGCCCAACCATTTTATCCGCAACGGCTTGAGCTTCGGACTTCAGGTGAAGGTTGTGAGCCTCAAGCTGGGCGCGCTGCGCTTCGAAAGCGGCAATACGCTCAGGTGTTGCACGATCTGCAAAGCCGCGTGGCAACAAAAAGTTACGGGCATATCCGTCCTTCACATCCAAAACATCGCCCATTTGGCCTAGTTTTTCCACACGTTGCTTGAGAATGATTCTCATTTTATTCTCCTCGTTTGTTCGTTTATTCGGCGGCGCAGTTGGAGCCACGGCTCAAAAATGCCCAGTAACACCACCAATGGCACAATCCAAAAGCACATTACCATAAACACATAAAATGTCCACAAAAGGCCCCTTCCTTGGGGACGAGTATGGCAAAATACATGCACAATACTCAGTCCTTGTAGCAGAAAGGGCATGATTAAAACAAGTAGGACGTTAAAAGAATACGCCCCAATGAACGTATTTTTCCCCAAGACACGACCTAAAATGGCGACTCCAAGCACAATCCATATCCATAAATCAAGTTCTAAGCTCTCTATGGCAAAGGGACTTTTTCTAAGAGACAACCCTTTTTTGGACAGAATCGTGTGCACAGCCGCCGCGCTTAAATATGACAACCACAGAACGCCAATCACCAAAATACCCGGTGTGGCTCTAAGCATCATGACGAGATGATCGAACGAAAAAACGACATTGTATACTTTCAAGGAGACTTGCGAGATGTCATTGAGCAAGGGTTTTATCTCATCACTTGAAAGTAATAATTCTACAAAACCAAAAATACCCGTCATAAGGAGAAGCCCTGCAAAAAGGGCAATGGTTACAAGGTCCCGTATGGAGCGCTCAAAGGGGGCAGGCCGCAGTGCCTCTTTTCCGAGAAACAAACACGGAAGAGCGACCACAAGAAGATACTGAATCGCAGCAGGGGCAAGGGTGACAAAAATAAACGCAAAGCCAAGGCACGCCGACCAAAACGCGGGCTTCGCGCCGTATCTAAAAAGCACATAAAACAAGGGCAACTGAGCAAACAAAAACAAAAGCGGCCCAAAAGAATATACGGAGAAAATAAGGGAAAATAGAAGGGAGCTTAACGCTCCCATCCCCATAATCGTCAATTGTTTTGACGACAGATGTGCCATCACCTTGGCACGCCTTCCTTAGCGAACGACGTAAGGAAGAAGGGCCAAGTAACGAGCGCGCTTGATGGCAGTTGCCAGCGCCCTTTGATGCTTTGCAGAAACCGCTGTCACACGGCGTGGGACTATACGACCACGCTCGGACACGTACTTTTGCAGCAAACGAACGTCTTTGTAGTCAATCTTTGGCGCGCCTGGTTGCTCGAACGGGCAAGTCTTGCGACGACGAAAGACAACACGGCGTTGAGTGCCACCAGCTTCGGGATTAGCGTTTTCAATATCAGACATGACTTACTCCTGGGAAGCTTCTTCTTGACCTTCGTCGGACTGACGAGAAGGCCTATCACTCATATAGCGAGACCTTTGAGGCGCACCACCTTCATAACGGGGGCGACGCTCGTTATCTTCGCGGCCGTAACGTGTGGCTTTCAAAAGGGCAGAGGGCCCTTCTTCGTGCTCTTCGACTTGAACGCTGAGGTAACGAAGAACATCTTCGTTCAAACGCATGCGGCGCTCTAGCTCTTGAAGAGCGTCGCTCGAAGCACTCACGTTCATCAAAACATAGTGACCGCGCTTATTTTTACGAATGGGGTAAGTCATCACACGCAGACCGCAATATTCGGTTTTACCTACGGATCCGCCGTTTTCTTTTAGAACACCAACCAGGCTTTCTGTTAGCGTTTCCACCTGCGCAGGGGAAATATCCTGTCGCGCGATGAAAGTTGTTTCATACAGTCTCATACAAGCTCCTTATGGCTTATGGGTTGAGGACTCTCAACAAAACCGGCACCTGCCGGCAAGGAGATCCTTACTCTATACGCGATTTAGCCCCGTGCGTGCAACTAAAAACCGTGTAATTGCGCGCGAAGCCACTCGTTTATTTGGCGCAGCACATCAGTGAACGCCTCTTCAAGGGCCACAATGCTGGCCCCTTGCGTGGGATGATTCACCACTTTTTCTTGCATAAACCCATGGGTCCCCACAAGACGCCTGGATTTGTCGTCCACAAGTTTGATGCGTAGATGCACAGTCGCCATAAGGTCACCGGTTCCCGACTTGCGGAGCGCAAAAGCCTCAAGCGTCGGCAACAAAAGCAGATCAGCCCTTGCGCTTTCATCGCCGTGCAGCACCCCCTTAAACACATGGGCGCGCGTCATATAATCCACAAGACGGTGCTGCACAAGGGAGGGGAGTGCATCACTCCACAGGACATCTGCCACATAGTCGCTTTGGAGAGTCCCTGCTTTTTCTAACAGAATGACAACACGCGTCGTTTGATAGGTGTCCTCCGCGAGTGGGGTCAGAATTTTAATGATCTTAGGTGACGCAGAGCGACCTTTTGACGCGAGGGCATCTTCTGGTGTCACAGCAAGGGTGTATTTAGTAGGCGTTGGCCCCTTTTCAGGCAAAAGCGACACACATCCACCGCACCAAAAGCCTAAAAGAATGCTCAGTGTTTGAGAGAAATGGAAACGCACCTGATGATACCCCTTTTTCATAGTAGTATTTTTATCATATAAAAAAAGGGCCCCCGAAACGAGAGCCCTTTTTGAGTATTTGCTTTCAGCTAGAAGCTGTAACGAACTTTGAAGGTGGCCCCGTATGTACGCACGTCCGCGTTCTTCTTGAACATTCCTTCAAGACCGCCCACCCAACGCTCATGGGCAGCAAAGTCTATACCTGCACCGCAACCCCACGTATTCTTGTTACGATGGCTTTCTGGGTTGGTATATCCAAGGGCCCTTAAAGCTGGTGTTTCCGCCAAAAGACCTTGCTTCTTTTGCGTGAAATCATGGGTATAAAGCGCGAACACATAAGGCTTTACATCATCTTTCCACTGGTAAGCAGCTTGAAGTCTCACGTGCGCTCTGTTTAGTGTCACAGTCTGGGACGTATACAGATTGTTGTTTCTTTCCCTGAACCCTTTTTGATGATCATGAGCATAGGAATACCCCACGCGACCCAAGAACCCAAGTTTGTTGACGTTATGGGTAAAATTCAAGAAGGGCGCAATAAACCAACGATCAGAGTTTACTGTTCCCTTGATTTCATTGGGGTTTGTGGAAATAGAGGTAATGGAGACACGCGTGCGCTCTTTGTGCACACGGTTATAACCACCAGCCAAATCAACGTTCAGCCAATTCGTGACTTTGACGTTCAAATAAGGGACAACACCGTATGTATTGTCATGGAGCCGGCCCCTGTTAAAGGCTGTATTGCCTTTTTGATAGGAATACATAAGGCCCAAACCAAAAGTAAAGCGGTCATTCAAGCGGTAATCACCCCCTACCATGGCTGTCCACAAATTTGAATCCCACCTGCCGCCTGTTTCTTTATCGCGTGCCTTTGTCCAGTCACCCCCGGCCCAAAGACCAAAACGACGCTCGCACTTTGTACCTGGTGTGCCGTCTTGAGGGCGAGAGAAAAGGGCATTAAGTTGTGCGTCTACGCCAAGCTGTGTGCCCGTGTATTCTGTATATACAGTGCTATTTTGATCGGACAAAACAAGATCCGCTGGAACTGTGCCGCCTGGATATGTAATGGTGCCAAAAGTGCCTGCTGTTGCAGGTGTTACCACACGAACAGCATGAACAGCGTCAGCGCTAAGAAATGCTGCTGCGCCGACAAGTAATAATGAAAGAAGTCTTTTTTGCATGACGTCCCCTGGTTGTTCTCTATTATGAAGAACCCATTTTAGGGCTTCTTCTACCAAGACATGATTCTACAAAGATCCCTAAAAAAATTATAAAATTTTTCTATAAGTTATCAAAAAAACAAAATACGTGCTTCTTTTGTCACAGAAACGATCCCTATGATAGAGAATCCCTATATTAAATGTATCTTGTTGGAAAAAACCGCTCAACTTTGCTGCGCGCTTGTGGGGAAACCATAAAGAGGACGCGGTCTCCCGATTGCAGAGTAAGCGCATGTGTCTGCAAATAAACCTCATCCTCTCTCACGACTGCAGCAAGCTTTAAAGCACCCGACGCCTCAAGGTCATCATGCCTAAGTCCCACCAGACTGGACGCTTCGGACACTTCTACCTCCATAACCTCTCCCCAAAGGGTTCCCAACGAATAGATCGAGCGTAGTTTATGTCGGTTAATGTATTGCAAGATTTTAGATACAGTGACTTTACGCGGATTAATGACAGCGTCCACGCCTAAGGATGAAACAAGGGGTTCAAAAGAGCCCGCGTTTATCAAAGCAAGGGCTCGCGCCGCGCCAAGTCTTTTAGCCAGAAGTGCGGCAAGCCCGTTTACCCGGTCATCAGCCGTTACGGCAACCACTGTTTGAGCAGACGCCACATCTGCCTCAAGAAGCACCTCTTTATCTAGGGCGTCCCCACACAATATAATGCCGCGGGACAGAAGTTCTGCGACTTCTGAGGCGCGCTCCTCATTTTTTTCAATTAGGGTCATCTGGGGGGGATTCTCCCCTTCTTCAAGCACTTGAGCAAGGCGAAGTCCAATATTCCCCCCTCCCAAAATCAGGGTTCGGTGGTTGCCATCATCTTCGTGCCCAAAGGCTTTCAAGGACAGGGAAAGATTGGGTGTTGCCACAACATAATATAGCTTATCTCCTTCCCGCACCGTTTCTGAATCTTCTGGAATCCATTGCGCTTCCCCGCGCATAAGACCAACCACCGTGATGTCCAGAGAAGGAAAAAGGCTTGTAAAATGACTAATGGGCGTATTCACGACGGGTGATTCTTTGGTGCACCTCACGGCCACAAGCTGTAAACGGTCCTGGGATAATGGCACCACCTCAAGGGCGCCGGTCACCATCAACGTGCGCCCGATCCCGTAAGCAACCTCATACTCTGGAGAAATCACAAAGTCGATATTGAGGTGCTGTGGCGAAAAGAGCTTTGACCACCGTGGTTCCAAAAAAGATCTATTGCGAAGGCGAGCAATTTTGGTTTCCACCTCAAAAAGGGCATGGGCTACCTCGCAGGTGACCATATTCACCTCGTCAGACTGGGTGACGGCAATTACCATATCGGCATTATCAGCCCCAGCTTGGCGCAGCACCTCAGGGGCACATGCATGGCCGCAAAAAGCTTTCACCTCTAGGCGTTCATTAATGTGGGCAATAAGCTCCGGTCGATTATCGATCACCGTAATGTGGTTATCATACCGCGACAAGTACCGAGCAAGGTTAAAGCCAACACGCCCACCGCCACATATAATTATATCCATTGATGCCTCAATTCCGTGATGAGCTGACGCGCCGTCCTACGAGCGTCTTTCAATCATGAGCGATTTAAGCTTACGATGGAGCGCAGAGCGCTCCATCCCCACAAAATTTGCCGTGTGGGAGATATTTCCTGAAAAACGCACCACCTGTGCCAATAAGTAATCTCGTTCAAACTCTTGGCGCGCCTCACGAAGGGGCAACGAAATAAGTCTTGCCATGGTATCTTCGCTATGAACGAGGGACGGCGTTTGATTGGTTACATCAAAGGGAAGCATGTCAGGTGTCACACCTTCTTCAGGAAGACCACGTTCACTAACTGTCACATATACCCAGTCCACAACGTTCTTGAGTTGGCTTAAGTTACCGGGCCAATTGTAAGTTTGAAGGGCCAAAAGCGCCTCTTTGGAAAAGGAGAGTCGGCTGACGCCATGGGAAAGAGCCGTCATCTGGGAAAAGACCTCCACGAGCTGGGGCAAATCTCCCATACGCTCACGAAGAGACGGGACGTCCACGGGAGACACACACAACCGATTATAAAGATCCTCCCTAAAGTGGCTATGGGCAATGGCATCTTTTAAATCTATGGACGTGGACGAGATAACACGAACATCCACGGGAACTTTTTGTGTCCCTCCAACCCTTGTGAAAGATTGTTCTTGAAGCGCGCGCAAAAGACCCTTTTGGGTTTCAGAATCTAAATCCCCCACCTCATCTAAAAAGAGGGTCCCTTGGTGAGCGCGCTCCAGAGCGCCGATCTTAATACTGCCGTTTTCTTCTTTGCCAAAAAGAGCAGGCGCCTGTGCTTCAAAGGCCAAAGCCGCACAGTTGAGGGTGACATAGGGTCCTGTGGTGCGCGTGGAGTACTGATGGATGATGCGGGCGATAAAACTCTTTCCGGTCCCGGGCTCTCCTCTTAGGAACACGCGGCTAGAGGTCGGCGCCAGGCGCTTGATTTCCTTTTTCAAGGACGGCGTCATCACGGCTTCTTCTAAAACGTTTCCTTCAACCCCTGAACGCACTTTGAGGTCTTGGTTTTCTTCTCTTAAGTGAGCCGCTTCAAGGGCTCTTTTAGCCACGACCAGAAGACGATCCATTTTAAAAGGTTTTTCAACAAAGTCATACGCCCCTTTTTTGATGGTCTCCACGGCCGTTTCAATGGTGCCATGGCCGCTCATCATCACCACGGGCAAGTGAGGATAATCTTGCATCAAAAGTTCTAGAACTTTGACGCCGTCAAAGCGGCTATCGCCCAGCCAAATATCCAGAATCACAAGGCTTGGACACCTCGCTCGTACAGCGTCCATGGCACCGGGTCCATCATGGGCTTGTCGCGTGGTATACCCTTCATCTTCGAGGGTTTCTGCCATCAATTGGCAAATATCACGTTCGTCATCTACAATCAGGATATCACCTGCCATTGCTGGTCTCCTTTTGTTTTTTCAAAAGCACACGCTTCACAACAGTTGCTGGAAAAATCAGCTGCACGCGCGCACCGCCCAGGGGACTATCTCCCAAACTTACCGTACCACCATGATCGCTGACAATCTTTTTTACAATGGCAAGGCCAAGGCCCGTCCCCCGCACGCGGTTTGTCATATAAGGCTCAAGGAGTAAGTCTCTATCTTGTAAGGGAAAACCGTCGCCGTTATCATCCACGTCCACAAAAAGAAGATCATCTTTCATAAAGAAAGAAAGAGAAACACAGCCCCGTTCTTTTAGTCCTTCCTCCTTTTTAAGACGTTCGCGCACCGCTTCACTGGCGTTCAAAAGAAGGTTGTTAAAAACCTGACCAAACTGCGTGCCATCGCAAATGACTTCTAAGACCTCTATCTCTTCCGTTAAGTTAAAATCAATATCTGGGTGCGCTTCTGCTTGTAAAAAAACAGCGTGCCGCACAAGCTCTAACAGATCATGGGTGTCAAGCTGGGGGGCTGGCATTCTCGCAAAGGCTGAGAACTCACCCACCAAATGCCCGATTTGCTCGACCTGACGGATGATGGTTGCAATGCAAGTTTTAAAGTTTTCGGGATTTGTCGTGATTTCTTGTAAGTATTTGCGTTGCAGCCGCTCTGCCGACAGCTGAATGGGTGTCAAAGGATTCTTGATTTCATGGGCCAGGCGCCTTGCTACATCAGACCAAGCGGCTTTTTTCTGGGCGTTTACAAGGGTCGTGATGTCATCAAAAGTGAGAATGTATCCTTGACCATGCTCGCGCACGATGCGAACCAAAAGCGTTCGTGTCATGTTTTGACGCATGAAAGTAAGCTGTGATTGGGTAAAGGATTCGTCACTTTGACGCACTTCTGCTAAAAGCTCTGCCAGCTCTGGAAAAATGTGCGTGAGTAGGGCGCCAGCCACAAGGGGGCGCTCTTCCCCTAAAATATCCTCAGCCGACTTATTGTAAAGGCGTATATCCCCATCCAAAGAGGTACTAATAACGCCCGCCGTCACGCCTGCCAGCACATCCTCAATAAAACGGCGTCGCACATCCAGCTGAAGGTTCGCTTCCATCAGGGCGGCCTTTTGCCCTTGAAGATCTCCTGTCATCCGGTTAAAGGCCCGGGAAAGTGTGCCAATTTCATGATCCGCCTTGCTTTCTTTTACCTGGACAGACCAGTCGCCCTCACGGACCCTTTCGGCCGCCACAATCAAAGATTGAATGGGCCGTGCCAGACGCGTGGCGAAAGAAAGCCCTACCCACACAGCCACAAGAAGAAGTAACAGACACGTCACAGAGAAAATCTGCACAAACATCACGCCCAGTTTGCCAAGCTTGGATTCCACCAAGTGGTATTCACCGACGGCCTCACGGACCTTGGTAATACGCGCCGAGACATGGGAGTCCACAAAACGGCCCGCCAAAAGATAGGCGGACGTATCGGGGATCCGGCGAAGAGCGCGCACTTTATCCCCTGATGACGACGCCAAGATCACAACACCGCGGCTTGCCTTTTCAAGGGCCTCTTCAGAAATACGCTCGAACTGCAAGGAAAAACTCAACTGCGACCTACCAAGGACTTGGCTTTGATCAAACACAATGACCTCGCTCAGGCTACGCATCTCGGCGTAGACATCAAGAGCATGGTTGAAAAAGGTAGGACTTTGGGTCAGTTCTGGCATTTGCTGTGCCAGGATGTGGGCAAGCCCTTCCACGCTTTCCCCAATAACTTTTTGGTGTTCGGCGAAATAGGCTTCGGCCACCGCCGTTGACTCATCAAGGGCCGTACGGACACGATCACTGAACCACCCGTTCACCCCCACATTAAAAAAGATCCCCGACAACACCGTAACCACGATGGCCGGCATGACAGTGAGCAAACTAAAGAGCAGTACAAGGTTTACGTGAAGCCTGGATCCCGCCTGCCCTCGCCTTCTTTCAGCCCACACCCGCGCAAGGCGTGCCGCCACAAGGACAGCAAACATCAAAAGAACAATGAGGTCGATATTTAAAAGAATAATCGCCCCCCTGGTGCTTTGACCCAAGAGGTCGGATCTAAAGAAAACAAGATAGGTCGAGACGGCCGCCACAACCGCCAGCGCCACCAAGAAAAAGAAAAGACGCCTTGTGTAACGCTCTTCTTGAAGCCATTTGGTTGCGCGGTCTAGAAAATCAAAAAAACGAGACTGACGCAGGGAAGTTGATGCGTCACGCAAGCCCAAGCTCACCCATTTTACGCTTGAGAGTATTGCGGCTAATGCCCAGAAGAGCCGCCGCCCTTACTTTGTTTCCGCGACATACCTGAAGGGCAAGATCAATCAAAGGACGCTCAACCTCGCGGATCACGCGTTCATAAAGCTCACCGCCCAGATCACTTCCCAGGGCATCTAAATATTGTCTAAGCTTGCCTTCCACAAGGGATGAGAGGCTTGCCCCCGAAAGGAAGCTTGAAAGTTTACTCTCTGCCATATGGTCCGTCCTTTTATGCTACGCAAATCAGTTCATCATAGAACGCACTGACGAAATCTGCAACTGCTTGTGGCGACTCAAGGCGATTTATGCTGACCCTAAATTCAGCCGAGCCCGCAAGACCTTTGCTGTACCAGCTTAGGTGCTTTCTTGCGTGCCGCACACCTTGAAAATCACCGTGATGATCAATCATATCCCAAAAATGGTTGAGCGCTAGTTGTTTTTGGGTCTTCAGGCACGGATCCGGAAGGCTTTCGCCTGTTTTTAAGTAGTGATCCACTTGATTTAAAAACCAAGGACGACCGTAACTACCACGCCCGATCATGACCCCGTCCGCGCCCGAAGCGTCCAAAAGCGCGCGCGCGTCCTCGACCCGGACAACGTCGCCGTTTCCAATGACGGGTACGCTCACAGCTTCCTTTACTTGACGAATAAACGCCCAGTCCGCTTTGCCGTTATAAAGCTGACACCGGGTGCGGCCATGAACTGTGATCATTTTCACGCCACACTCCTCAGCGATTTTTGCAAGGCGCGGCGCATTGCGGGAATTGTCATCCCACCCTGTGCGCATCTTGAGAGTGACAGGCAGATTCACCGCCTTAACGGTTGCTTCGATAATACGGGCGGCCAAAAGCTCGTCACGCATGAGGGCCGACCCCGCGTACCCATTGACCACTTTTTTAGCAGGACATCCCATATTAATGTCGATGATATCAGCGCCCAAATCCTCGTTTAGTCTGGCGGCCTCGGCCATGACCTCAGGCTCGCACCCAGCAAGTTGGACGGCCATGGGGCGCTCTTGATCACATTTAGCCACCATCTTCATGGTACGGCGACTATCGCGGACCATGGCCTGGGAGGCAATCATTTCAGAAAAGACAAGACCAGCCCCAAGTCCTTTAACGATCCGTCTAAATGGTAAATCTGTCACTCCGGAACATGGGGCAAGTAAAACAGGACTTTCTACGCTGATAGGGCCAACTTTTATCGCCATGGATTCTAATAAAATACAGCATTACTTCTGTGCCTTATACAAGACACAGGGCCGTTTTGGCAACAAAAGAAGCGTTTTTTCTTAATTTTCACCCTAAAGTGCAGGAACGCACACAGCTTTTCTTGCTTTTCACGTCAAACTATCCTAAGAAAACGCGTATTGAGCATATCGTGGGAGTCCATAGTGGCATGAACCGTTTGATCCTACCCCTTACTTGTGCGTTACTACTTGGTGCTTGTTCTAACATTTTTAAAGACAAGAAGGATCCCCTTCAAGGTGAGCGTCAGGTGGTCTTTTTGAATCAGGACGCCCTCAAAGTTGACGCGTCAACGCCAGCTGCCAGCGTGCGCCTAGACAAACCAGAGGCTCTAGACGCTTGGCCCATGGCCAGTGGCTTTTCCCATCATAAAACGCCCGTCAGCACTCTGGCGAGTAACCCCCAAGAATTATGGCGGACCTCCCTTGACACGTCGGTCACAAGCGAACTCCTCAATGGACCTGTCATTGCCCAAAACATGGTCTTTGCCACAGACGGAGTCGGCAACGTGACGGCGGTCAATCTAGAGAATGGAACCCTTGCCTGGCGCACAGATACCTTGGACGCGGATAAGGCCCATCAACCCTTTGGGGGCGGTGTTGCGTGGGACGCAGGGCGCCTTTATGTGACAACAGCGGGCGCCGAAATCCTGTGCCTTGACGCAAAAGATGGTAAGATTTTGTGGCGCCAAGCCCTTGCAGCGCCTGCGCGCTCTGCCCCCACCCTGCATAATGGCCGTGTTTTTGTTGCAACCATCAATAACCAATTAAGCACGCTCAAAGCTGAGGATGGGTCATTTCTGTGGAGTCATGCCGGCATCATGGAAACAGCTGGACTCTTGGGAGGGGCAAGCCCCGCCGTTCAGGGTAACACCGTTGTGGTGACTTACACGTCGGGTGAGGTATTTGCTTTGACAGCTGATAACGGCTATCCTTTGTGGTCTGAAAGCCTCAATAGCCCAGGCGCTGTTGATTCTTTGTCATCCCTTGCCCATATTAAAGCACGCCCCATTATCCATGACGGGATCGTTTATCTTGTCAGCCATGCCGGTAAAACAAGCGCCATCGATTTGCGCTCAGGTCGCTTTGTATGGTCTCGTCAGTTCGGCGGTATTCGCACGCCTGCCCTTTCCAACGGATTTCTTTTCCTCATCACCAATGACGATCAAGTGGTGTGCTGCGAAAGTGACACGGGGCGTGTGGTGTGGGTTAAGCAGCTGCCTGCCTTTCAAAACTTTGAGAACAACGGCGAACCCCTTTTGTGGGCAGGACCTGTCCTTGTCAATGACAGCCTGATTTTTACAGGATCCAATGGAAAGCTTATTTATTGTTCCGCCCAAAGCGGCGAAATCACCAAGGTCATGGATGTGGGGACACCTCTTTACTTATCACCCCTTGTTGCTCAAAAAACCCTCGTCCTTTTGGCCGCGCGGGGTGAACTCATTGCATATCGCTAAAAGATAACCATTAGAGGAGCTTAGTTTTGTCCTTGCAACGCGTGGCCATCATTGGACGTCCCAATGTGGGAAAATCGACTCTTTTTAACCGTCTCTGCGGGAAAAAGCTCGCCATTGTCGAAGACATTCCTGGTGTCACACGGGATTGGAAGCAAGCCCCTGCAAAGCTTTTTGATCTCCGGTTCGAACTTGTGGATACGGCGGGTCTTGAAGGCTTTGAAAGCGCTGAGATCAAAACCCAAATCTTGGATCAAACGGCGCGCGTCATTCAAGACAGTGAGGTTCTTTTGTTTCTTGTGGATGGACGCGACGGGATCCTCTCAAGCGATCATACGCTCGCTGAGCTTGTGCGGCGCTCTGAAAAGCCCGTTGTTGTCCTTGTGAACAAGTGTGAAAAAGAAACCAACGCCTTTTTAGAGGCCGCGGCCCTTGGCCTTGGCGCGCACGAACCAATTGGGATTTCTGCCCTCCAAGGCATCGGCCTTGAGGATCTTTATCCCCTTTTAAGGGATTATCTTGGCAAAACGCGCCCCCCTCATAAAGAAAAAGAAGGTGACGAGGACACACCGCCCCTTCAAATGGCCCTTATCGGACGTCCCAATGCCGGTAAATCGACCCTTATCAACCGTCTTTTCGGAGAAAACCGCGTGATTTGCGGCGAGCAGCCTGGCATTACGCGCGATGCCATCCGTTTAGATTGGGCTTACGACGGGCGTCCCATCAAGCTTGTGGACACGGCAGGCGTCAGAAAGCGCGCCAAGGTTTCTGACGCGCTTGAGCAACTTTCAGTCAGAGATACCCTGCAAGCCGTACGCTTTGCCCACGTGGCGGTCCTCGTGGTAGACGCTCGTATGGCCCTTGACCGACAAGACGTCCTTCTTGCCCAAAAAGTCATCGAAGAAGGGCGCTGCCTTGTGATTGCCGTTAACAAATGGGACCTTGCAGACAAGGTCAGCTTTGATCAGATCAAAGACGTCCTTTTGACGAGTCTTTCCGAAGTCAAAGGCGTCCCTGTCATTCCCATTTCCGCCAAAACTGGCCAAAACATGGACAAACTGATGGCGGCTGTTTTTAAAATGTATGATTTGTGGAATTGCCGTATCTCCACGGGTGAGCTCAACCGGTGGCTGGAACACGCGACCACACGGCATCCTCTCCCTCTGTCAGGGGCCGGGCGTATTCGCATTAAGTACGCAACCCAAATTAAAACGCGCCCTCCCACCATCGCGCTTTTCGTCAGCAAACCCCAGGATCTGCCTGCCTCATACTTGAGGTATCTCATGACATCCCTTCGGGAAGATTTTGATTTACCAGGGATTCCCTTGCGCCTTTGGGTCCGCAAAGGCGCGAACCCCTACGCCGACAAAGACGGCAAGAAAAGCGCCCCTAAAAAAGGAAAACCCTCTTAAGGGCGCGCCTTCTTAAGGCGTCCTACGCCGACAACCGAAATTGAGGCGCACTGATGATTTGACCGTTTTCTTGGCACTGGGCACTTGCCAGATACACAAACGCGTCCATGATTTCTTCAGGGCTTGCAACAGATAATGGATCTTCCCCCGGAAACGCTTTGGCCCGCATGTCTGTTCTGACTATCCCTGGATCAAGTAAGTTCACCCGAACGGAAGTCCCTTCCGATTCCATGGCATAAAGCATCACAAGGCGCTCGAGGGCGACTTTACTAATACTGTACGCGTTCCAATAGGGGTGCGGAGCCCTTGCCGCACCAGAGGTGACAAAAATCGCCCGTCCAGAAGGCGCCGCCTTTAACAAAGGATCAAAGGCCCGCATGAGGCGCCAGTTGGCCGTCACGTTCACCTCCATGACCTCATCCCAGACTTTGGCCTCTTGATGCACAATGGGACCAAGGGACCCCAGCACGCCTGCATTCCCAACGATCCCGTCCAAAGCACCGTATCTTGTAGCAAGGGCGTGGGCCATTTCATCAATGGCGTCCACCTTTCGCAGATCCAGCGGCACCAAAAGGGTTTCCGTTTGATAAACGGCAAGGGCGTCATCAAGGGCCTCTAACTTCTCGGTTCCTCGTCCCACCAGCACTAGAGAAGCTCCCTCCTTGGCAAAACGCTCTGCCAAAGCGCGCCCTATCCCTCTTGTAGGGCCCGTAATTAAAATACGGCGCCCATCTAATTTCTTCCCCATCTGTCATCTCCCAAAAAAAATATTCATTTTTGTTCTTTTTAAGACACTGTTAATCAATCTTGTCTTATCCTTAACCCATGGTTTTATAGGTATACGTTTTTTCAGTAGGATGTCACGCGAGATTTTAGACTCATCGCTCTTACACAAGGCCCTCAAGCAAAAAGAACCCACTGCGCCCTCGACGATCTATCTGTTCCTGGCAGGTGTGTGTAGTCTTTATATGATGGTGTGTACCTATCTTTGGTTAATACAGAAAACCCCGCACGCTCAGACGCTCTTTGTTATTGGCGGCATCGCCTTTCCTTTGGCTTTAGGTGTTGCAGGATGGTTCTTTAGCAAATCTGACCAAGAGGCTCTTTTCAGCAGTCGCCAAGCCCTTGCAGGGATGTTGTCAGTTTTCCCTTGCGTTGTCACGGACGCAAAAAGGCAAGTGCTTTACGCTAATACGCTCTTTAAGTCTTTCTTTCCCACCATTGACGAAAAAGGGTTTGGGGCCGTAGAGGAGACGCTGCCCAATGACGGACCAAGGGCCGCCTTTCGAAAAATCTGGCAAAAGGGCCTTAAAGGAAACGTACCTTTTTCTTCAACGCAAAGTTTTTACCTCAAAAACGGGCGGCAGGAAGATATATTTGTCTCGGTTCTGCCCTTGGCGGAACCTGGGATCTTTTTATGGCGATTTTTAAGTATCAATGACTTTAAACAAAAGTTCTTTCGCCAACACTTTGAGGCAGAAGGCTTCATCAAATCTGTGAATCTTGAGGATCTCTTTAACAGCGCCCCAGCAGGCAACGTGTTGTTGGACCGTGAAGCACACATTCAAGATTGGAACAGAACGTTCGAGCGGTGTTTTTGTCTTGACGCGCCCCCCACGAGGGGAAGTTCGTTCCTAGAGCTTTTGACCCCTAAAGACCGTGATACTGTACAAAAGATGCTGGACAAGGCCTATGAAAGTGACGCGCCGTCCCAAGAATTTCACTGCGAAGCGCGGTTTTTGACGGGTAAAGAGGTCGTCATCTATGTGGGGTCCTTTGCCCATCCGTCCTTAGAGGTGGACGGCGAAAAAGAACGCGGCATCTTCCTTCAAGCTTTTGACAACACGCAGGTTAAGCAAATCCATGCCCGCGTGTCCCAGGCTCAAAAAACTCAAGCCCTCGGTCAACTTGCAGGTGGCATTGCCCACGATTTTAATAACCTTTTGACCGCCATGATCGGCTTTTGCGACCTTTTATTGCTCCGGCACGCCCCTAACGACCCCTCGTTCATGGATATTATGCAAATTAAACAAAATGCTAATAGGGCCGCCAACCTAGTGAGGCAACTCCTTGCCTTTTCAAGACAGCAAACCCTGCAACCCAAGATCATGGATATCTCCGAAATCCTTGAAGACGTCTCACTTTTGTTGCAACGCCTCATCGGCTCCTCTATCAAACTTAGTATTTTTCATGGAAAAGAGCTTGGTTACGTCCGGGTCGATCGCGGTCAGTTGGAACAGGTCATCATCAACCTGGTGGTCAACGCCAGAGACGCCCTAGACGGCGAAGGTGATATCACGCTTAAAACGAAGAACGTTGTCTTTGAAAAGACGACACAAGTGATGCAAGAAATCATCAAAGCAGGCCGTTATGTCTGCATCGAGGTCAAGGACACGGGTATGGGTATGCCAAGCGCGACCCTTGAGCGTATTTTTGATCCGTTTTTTTCCACAAAGGCCGTTGGGTCAGGAACAGGTCTTGGCCTTTCCACAGTCCAAGGGATTGTCAGCCAAACAGGCGGGTATGTGTGCGTTGAGTCAGCACCTGGCAAAGGAACAACCTTTTACATTTACCTGCCTCACTATGATAAGGGGATAGAGGCAGTCCCCGCCCTTCAAGAAAAAGACGTGCCTCTTCCTCTCACCCGTGATCTTACAGGCTCTGGCACCATTCTTTTTGTGGAAGACGAAGACGCGGTGCGTCTATTTTCCTCAAGAGCCCTTCGCGACAAAGGATATAACGTCATAGAAGCCACCACCGGTGAAGAAGGCCTCAACTATTTAACAACTGCCTGGGAAAGTGGTCACGAAAAAGTAGACCTTCTCATCACCGACGTGGTCATGCCGGTGATGGACGGGCCCACTTTAGTCAAGCGAGCACATGAGCTTTTTCCAGACTTGAAGGTCATCTTTATTTCAGGATACGCCGAAGATACATTCAGGGAAAAACTGACTCTTGAAGAAGAGCTAGTCTTTTTACCAAAACCTTACACTTTAAAAGATTTGGCAGGACTTGCAAAATCAACGCTCTCCCAAAGTCCAGCGTCTTCGTCTCAGGCCAAAGCCTCGTAGCGCCTGTTATTGCAAGGATTTTGCGGAAACAAAGTCTGGGCTCTCGTGGCACGATATAACGCTAAAGCCAAGGTAAGGGCGCCCCACGGACCCGTTAACCCCTCACCGAGGTGAGTGAGGGTTTATTACCTCCAAATGTCAGGATGTTCCTTGATGATGTGCCAAACACCCTGGGCGTCCCGACATGCTGTGCCTTTAGCCGATTCTGCGCTGATGCCTTTTCTCAAAAGCTGATAATAATCAATGCATTCAGATTCACCTTGGTAGGTTTTATGAAAAATCCGAAAACACCCTGAAGGCCCTTCATCTTCCCACACAACACCCTTCCATGACGCAACCTCACCAAGTTCGCCCGTTTGCAAGAGATCTTGAAGCACACGTGAGGCCCGGATTTGATTCGCAGTAGAAAGCTTACGACCCAGGGCACTTCCATGGTAGGCATCCAGGAGCGTGTCGTCCGAGACCGCAAGGGGAGCTAAATGAGGGCAAGGAGAGCCGCACTGCCTTACAGGTTCACACCCCGCAAGAACCCCTGCCACCCCGCAAAAGAGTATTATTTTTTTTATCATACAAAAAGATTATCAACTTTATAGCTCTTTCTCAAGCCCTGCAAATTAGGCATACTGCTTTTAGAGTTAATCGCCAGGATACGTTTGTGGATCACCATACTCTGCCCCCTCAGGAGGAGGGCTCTCCCCATGCAAGGCTCTTGCGAAACGCGACCTATGCCTCGGTTGGGGTGGCGCTCATTTTGATCACCATAAAGGCTGCCGCTTGGATCATGACCAACTCCATCGGCCTACAAGCATCCCTTGTGGATTCGGTCCTAGACTGCGCCGCGTCACTCATTAACTTAGTTGCCGTGCGCGAGGCCCTCAAACCAGCAGACCGCGAGCATCGCTTCGGACATGGTAAAATCGAGGCCGTTGCGGCCCTTGCCCAATCCATGTTCATTGCAGGGTCTGCGGCCTGGCTTATTTTTGAATCTGCCGAACGCCTGGCTCACCCCCACGACCTTGAGCATACGCGCGCGGGTATTTTAGTGATGACAATCTCCATGGTTCTCACCCTCGGTCTTGTGCTTTTTCAAAATCATGTCATTAAAAAGACACAGTCCACAGCCATCAAAGCAGACGCCATTCACTATCGCAGCGATTTTCTCATTAACGGTAGCGTCATTGTCTCTTTGGGGTTAGCAAGCTGGCTTCACCTACCCCTCCTAGATCCCCTTGTGGGAGCAGGTATTGCCCTCTACATTTTATACACTGCCTGGACTATTTCCAAAGAAGCCTTTGACGTTTTGATTGACCGGGAACTTGCCGACGAAGACCGAGAACGCATCACACAAATAGCCCTCACCCATAAAGATGTCACGGGGCTTCATGATCTTCGCACGCGGTCGTCAGGACCCCACAAATTTATTCAGCTTCACCTCGAAATGGACGGCAACATGAGCCTAAGTGCAGCCCATGTCATCGCCGACGACGTAGCTGTCTTAATAGCCGACGCCTTTCCTTCCGCCGAAGTCATCATCCACCAAGATCCCTATCAGTTGGTAGGCAAAAAGGGTATCAACCGACGCCAGCCGACATAAGTATCTATGCCCCACCCCAAGAAATACCGCCATCTAGGGTCAACGTCGTACCTGTCACATACCGAGACGCCGCGTAAGAGGCAAAAAAAAGAAGCGCCCCCCACAAATCTCTTGGCTGTGCAATCAGCCCTAAAGGGATCTTACTTTCAAAACTCTGTCGCTTCGCACTTGTCTTTATTTTGCCTTGCGTTGCCGGTGTTTGGAAGAGTCCAGGCACAAGCGTGTTAATCCGAATACCCCAAGAGGATAACTCACCCACCAGCGCTTTTGTCAAATGAATTACACCGGCTTTTGCAACACAGTAACCAGCCCGCTCGCCATATAAATAGTTTGCCCCATTGACACTAGATACCTGAATAATTGATCCTTTTCGTTTGTTTTTTCTCATATGGCATGCTGCAGCCTTTGTCATATACCATGTGCCCATCAAGTTTGTTTGTATCATCTCTTCAAACCCATGATTTTCTTGATCAAAAAGGGGTGTTTGTTGAAAAGTTCCTGCGTTATTGAGACAAGTATCCACCTGCAAGCCTTTATCTTCGATGACCCGAAAGGCCTTGTGTACGCTGCGCTCACGTCTAATATCTAATTGAATGACTGTGACGTTTGAAAGCTCTTTCGCATAGGCTTCAAGAGCGTCTTTGTTTCTGGCCGCCATGATAACGTGTGCGCCTGCCATGCAATAGCATTCAACCGCACTTTTTCCAAGACCCGACGACGCACCCATGACCAAGATTGTTTGGCCTTTGAGGGAAAACAAGGTTTGAGCTTACCTCGTCATTCTTTGATACCCTCAGGGTGATACTCAAAGCAATCGAAAAGGGCGATTTTTTCAAAACCCAGTCTTTCATAAAGACGAAACCCCACCTCGCTTGAGGCTGAGAGAAAAATCTCCTGGACCCCTAATTTTTTTGCCTCTGCCATTAAAAAACGCATCATGTGGTGGCCATATCCTCTTCCTTGGTGGTTTGGGGCTGTGATCAAACTAAAAATACCGGCACTTTTTCCTTCATAGTATAAAATGCCCATGGTGCAAACATCCCCTCCCACGCGTCCCAAAAACAACTTTTCTGATCCAGTTAAGTGATGGTCTTTACAACGCGCATAGAATAGTCTGGCCGATTCATCATAGGGATCAAGCAGTTCACACATCTCTTCCAGCAAGACTTTGCTCGTCACAGCGTGAATGCTAAGAGGACCATCCCTATCATAGCCGGCGCTTTTTTGGACATGGTGCACCATGGCGTGCTCGGTTGTTTCTTGGCGCAGACCGCATGAGGCAAGACACGCTGATAAGACCTCATGGCGCTGGGATGGCCCTATCCACCACGCAAAGGGCTGTCCTTTATAGTGGTCAATGACACCAAGGACTAGTCTTTTCACTTCATCCCCACCGACCTGAGGCCGCCCATAGACAATGTTGAACATCGACGACCCAAGGCCTGCTTTAATCATATGGAGGCCATGATGGATTCTTAGATCGCAACCTAGTGCCGTGGGTAAAAAAGTAAAATGGTCCAGTACCACCCTTTCAAGGTCTTGGATCAAAAAGAGTGGACGCCCTTGAGACATCACCATGTGCTCACCTACATTGTATGGTCACTTTCCTTGGTTATCTGTAACACACTAGAAAAGACTAGACACGTGCGTTATCCTTTGATAGGTGTGTTTGTGCGTTTTTCCACGCGTTGGGAGATAGTTTAGCGGTAGAACTCTCGGCTCTGGACCGAGCAACCCTGGTTCGAATCCAGGTCTCCCAGCCAACTATATAGGTTTTTTTTTGTTTTTCTTTTTACAATCTTGGGATTGGCTGGTTCAAGCAGCCTCGTGCTTTCTCTTATCCTGGATTGTGTGTCTCCTCGTCATCTTTAAAGGACCTCGAGATATCCCCACAGAGCGTTCGTCCCACACAAGACCCACTGCACGCGGTGGCGGTCTTGGGATTGTGCTTGCATGGCTTTTGGGCCTTTGGTTCCTGTCCTTTAACGGTGTCGCATTTTGGGATATGTATGTTATTTGGTGGGCTTTTTCTTTTATGTGCCTTTTAATGGGCGCCATAGGTTTTTGTGATGACGTCCGTCCCATGTCAGCCATTAGTCGTTTGATGTTACAATTTCTCGTAGCCGCTTTTTTTCTGGGCTTGGGCTCGACTATTCACATAGTTAGCCTACCCTATGTGGGCTATGTGTCTTTGGGGTTTCTCGCGATTCCCCTTTCCTTTTTCTGGCTAGTGGGTCTTGTGAATGCCTTTAATTTTTTCGACGGTTTAAACGGGTTGTGCGGAGGGACAAGTTTTATAGGCAGCCTGTTTTTAGCCCTTATCGCGTGGCATCACGGTGACTTTTTCTTACTAGAAGTCAGCGTCTTTTTTGCAGCCGCCTGCCTTGGCTTTTTAGTGTTAAACTTCCCTAAGCCCTTCGTTTTTCTAGGCGATGGAGGCGCGTACTTTTTTGGTGCTTTTTGGGGAGGACTTACCCTTATTTATTCTTACCCTGCCAGTGAAGTGCCCTTTTGGACCTTTCCCCTTCTTTTCTTTTTACCCCTTTGTGACGTGTCCCTCACCATTGTGAGGCGCTATCTCAAACAGAAACCCATTTTCACGCCCCACCGAGAGTATCATATGCTTCTCTTGCGTCAACTTGGCTGGTCGCACCACAAAATCACCCTCCTTTATTGGGGGTTCGGTTTTATTCAAGGTGTTCTTGCCTATTACATCCAGGAGGGCACGCCTGATACCCACCTTTTTTACTTTTTACCTCTCATCATAGTCGCTGCACTTTTTTTCCCTTGGGTTCTCAAAAAAGCCCGTCAACAAGGGCTTGACCCATGACACGCCATCTTCTTGACCTTCAACACATCCATGTGTCGTTAGCAAAGCAAGTCATCCTCGAAGATGTCTCCTTTCACTTGTCTCCAGGAGAAATGGTGACACTCATCGGCCCCAACGGCTCTGGAAAAACAACCCTTTTAAAAGTCGCCTTGGGTCTTCTTCGCCCCACTCAAGGATCGGTGATCAAAGCTCCTTCTTTGCGTCTTGGCTACATGCCTCAAAAAGTTGTTATTGAGCGCACGCTCCCCCTTGATGTACTCTCCTTTTTAACGCTGACGGTTTCCCGCAAAAAAGCGCACAGTGTTCTTGAGCATCTTCATCTTTCCTATCTCACTCACCGCACTATGCATGTGTTGTCAGGAGGCGAGATGCAGCGCGTCCTTTTGGCAAGAGCCCTTTTACAAGATCCCCATGTCCTTGTCCTTGATGAGCCTCTCCAAGGGGTAGACCCCAAGGGTCAAGAGGCGCTTTATGAGTATTTACGTGTTTACAAACAAGAAACAGGATGTGCCATTTTGCTCGTGTCCCATGATCTTTTCTTTGTCCACCAATCCAGCGATTATGTAATCTGTCTCAACAAACACATCTGTTGTTCAGGAAGACCCGAGGAAGTAAAAGTAAACCCTGATTATCACGCCCTTTTCACCTACACCTTACCCCATGGGTTAGCACCTTATGCCCATCATCATGATCACGCTCACGATGTGTGCGCGCACACATCACAAGAGGCATGTCTTGGATCGGAGCCTTCTTATGATTGATCATTTTTTTCTGACAGCGCTTGCCGCTGGGGCGCTTTTCTGTCTTATCTCAGGACCTCTTGGCTCGTTGATCTTATGGAAGCGTCTGTCCTTTTTTGGAGACGCGTTGGCCCACGCTTCCTTGAGTGGTGTGGGACTCGCACTTCTGTACAATATTTCGCCCCTTTGGACCGTGGCGGTTGTTTGCCTGGTTATTGGCCTTTTTCTTTCTTTTATCCCACAGTTTTCGACCCTTTCTAGGGATACTTGGCTTGCCATTCTCTCCCATGGATCTTTGGGGCTGGGTCTATTTATTTTCTCGTTGGTGCCAGGAAGCCAGCACCTCCTGTCACAAATTCTGTTTGGTGATATCTTAACCATTGCGCCAAGTGATCTTATCCCCTTAGCTGTGATCTCTTTGATCTCGTTGATATGTCTTGTGTTTTATTGGAAACCCCTTTTGGCAGTGACAATTCATGAGGATCTTGCCCAAGTTGAAGGTCTTCCTGTTCAGCGCCTTAAGAGCATTTTTATGATTCTTCTTTCACTCACCATCGCTGTTGCTGCCCAGTTTTTAGGAATTTTACTCCTGACAGCCCTTCTCATTTTTCCTGCAACTGGGGCGCGCCTTGTGACGAAGACCCCCACCCGCATGGCAGCCACAGCAAGCCTGATCGGCTTTTTAGGGTTAACTTTGGGCCTTTTGATTTCAGGGACCCTCGATACGCCCGCAGCCGCCTCCACTGTGCTCGCTCACATGGTCCTCTTAACCTTGCTTGGGTTGGTTTTTTTCTTACAAAAGATATTTTTAAAAAAACATCGCCCCTAAGGTTGGGTCAATTTTGTCATGATTGTTGCCATTAAATCACATTTTTGGTGGCCGCGATCTTTTTGTACGCCAACACATTGACCTCTTTGAAAGATGGGCATAGTCTTTTGTCGGGTTTTGTACCCTATTTGCAAATGGAGTAATAGATAATGACTTCTTACACAAAAGTCTCAGGTGTTGCCTTGCTCGCGACCCTTTTGCTTAGCGCCTGCTCTCACCAACAAAACAACGGGTGGGCTAAGGACTGCGATAAGTACTATTCTTATGATTCCCGTGAACATGCTAAGTGCATGGAGCGCGCGACATCCGGCAGCCCCGCCACACAATCAGCGCCAGGCACCGTTGTCACAGATCCCGAGGACACCAAGTACCCAGCCGAGGGGACACACGGTTCTGAAAAGGGTCGTCAATAACCTAAGCTTAATAAAAAAAGCGGGGGAGTTCCCCCGCTTTTTTTATGGCCTTACTTTCGTTATTGACCTTCGATGAGCACACCGCCCTCAGAGGACTGTACCAAAGCAACAGACTGAACCATCTCAAGTTTCTTTTGCTTTTCTTTTTTCTTTTTCTTCTTATCTTTTTCCAGCAGGTTCGTCACAAACTCCCACCCTTTTTTCGCCACAGGAAGGAGATCGTCAAAATTTAACCTAAAGGCGGCGGCGGCTTTTTCAGCGTTCCATTCCTTTACTTTTTGAGCAACGGCATGTTCTTCAGCCTCTAGCTTCCCTTTAGCGATATGGCTTTCTACCTTTGCTGTATTCACAATTTTGGAGATATTCCACAGGTCATAAAGCGCCCCTCCACTGGAACTGCTGGTCACCATGCTGTAAGGAATATAGCAGTATCCCTTATCACCCCAGTTGGTAGACCAAGAGTTTCTGACGATGAAGTGTTGATAGTAAGGGTTAGCCTTGCCACTCACTGTTTGACGATCATCATACCCCACAAAGAGCATGGCATGTCCTCCAGCGATCTGCTCTGAGGCGGGATTAGGCACGGGGACGATGCCCGTCTTTGCAACGTTTGCAGACATGAAGGACTCGTACAGGGTGATCCCGAACATGACCGTTTTGCCTTTGTTGAGGTATCCTTTAATGGCGTCAACGTTCGGGGCCACTTTATTATAAGAAACACCCGTTGAGTTGAAGTACTTGAGACCAGCCTTGTAGGCGGATGGTTTTGGCTGTCGTTTAAACGCGTCACCTTGATCTGTGTAAGGCAATACGCTTTCTGGTATCAAGCCGTAATCAATGGACTGGGCGGCATCCGCAATGGTGGCACCGCTATCTTGATCGAGATACTCATTTTCGTTCCCCTCAGCCAGTCCCATAATGTCACGTGCGTGATAGTAGTGAGCAAGTCTTGCAAAGTTGGTGAATTTCCCTGTGGCCCGAATCATTTCAGCTTTGATACATCCCTCAAGAGAGTGGGCGGTACATGATCCAAGCTCTCCTTGGTCTTGGATCGGAGAGAGAACGGAGCGCAAATCGACATTTTGTACAGGTTTTCCTGTCCTTAACCTCATTACGGGCGCTTCTGATGGTTGGGGTTTAAGCGCTTGTTTTTGTAGCTTACGTACCCTGTTTTTCTCTGCTGTATGCTCAAGCTTTTCAAGACTTTCTCCAGCAGAGGGTGTGTTGTTCAGCTTGTAGCGGCCGCGTAGAAAATCGGGATCATGGTGCGGCGTCACAGCCACGGCTACAGCTGCGCCGTCACCAGCCTCTTCTTGCAACCCATCCGAGCAAAAGGCGGGTGCCACAAGCATTGTTCCTAAGGTTAAAGAAAGTAAAAACTGTCTCTTCATTCACGTTCCTCCTGTTACGTACTTTTCAATCGTCCCTCCTATAAGGACCCGAAAAGTGTGACAAGAATCCGTAAACGAAATACTAACAAAACATTTTATCATTATTAATATAGAAAAATAATTTAAGGAATTACTATTTCTATAATAGATAAATCAACAGGTTGATATTTTTCTATTTATTTAGAGCATCTTAATAGACATCGTCAGTTATGCTTTTGAAATATTTGACAAAGACCTCAAGAAGGAAACCTCATATTGAAAGGAGACAATAACCTTAAAAAAGCCTAGGGGTGACAAGGTTCATCCAGGGACATCAGCAAGGGCACCTCGTGGACGCGAAGCAAGACGTTCGCGCGGTTTTCTGACCAAGAGGCCCCAGGCCTTATTTCCCAAAAAGGGGCAGTGACCACTTGTTTTCATAGGCTGTCTTGAGTCGCGGTGCGGTCTTGAGACGGAGACGCGGCGTCTTTTCCTGGGTGCTTATGCTTTTGATAAGATTTATGTTCTTCCGCTTTTCGCTCTAAGGTTTCAAGGCTTTTCCCCGAGGAGGGTTTGTTGTTTGGCTTGCGTTGCATATAGCGATGCATGAGAAAATCTGGATCGTGGTAAGGATTAACAGCGGGGCTCTTTTTGCCTTCATCTTCTTCCCTCTCACTTGAGTGCGCCGGCGTGGCGACAGTGCACCCCATGGTTAAGAACAATAGCCAATGCGCTTTCATACATCCCTCCCTTGTTGGTGAGCAGGCATGAAAGATACGACTTATATGCTAACAAATGGTTACTAAATCCTTGATGCTAGCCCTCGCCCAAAATTAACTACGCTGTCCAGTGACAACCCTCTTCTTTGGTTGTCATGGCCGGAGGTTACGGGGGGCGTCGGCGGGGACCATTCCCCAACACCATAAAAAAGGGAGCCCCAAAGGGCTCCCTTTTTTATGCTTTGTCCAAGACAGGCTCAGGGGGCTTAATAAAGAAGCCCCATGGGTCGGCCTACGTTTCGGTAGTGGTTGGCAAGCTCTTCAAAGAGATCCGCAACGGGGACGTCTCTGACAACATTCATGAGCAACTGCTGATTTCTCATCAAGTAAAAGGCTGGATGGAAATCCTGGGGTAAGTCTTGGTAGAAATGCCTTTCTTGCATTTGACGCAAAAGTTCACGTGCTTTATGGGGTCGATGCTCATTTGCCCCAAAGTCAAGATAATGCCCTGGTAGTTCCCCCAGCATTTGTTCTACGGTATAGTTACCATCGATAAAATGCTGCATGAGGTTGGGATTGAGGGCAAGATACACCCCCGCATTAAACCCTCTGGGCAGACCAAAGTCATCGAGCTCATCTGCTTCCTCGTCCCCGCCAAGGGCGCCCCCTGGTTGAGCAGGTTGGGCCTCCGCGTCCTTATACTTGAGGTTCAGGCGCCGACCTTGTGCGAGGTAATGCGTTTCTGGGTTAGCGAACTGATCGCGGATCTGCTCTGCAAAATCGGGATTTAGGCGCAGATACGCTTCGGCGTCAAAATCAGCTGGCAAATCGGCCATGTCTACCTTGTAAACCCGGCCCTGCGCCTGCCCATGGGCGGCGTAGTGAAGGAGCCCCGCATTGCGTATAAAAGCCGGCAATGTGTCCCGCACGTCTGGGTTAAGTCGCTCATAGCGATACGCATCAAAATCATCTGGGACGTTGTCAAGATTTATCCTATACGCTTTTCCTTCGCGCCTGCCATAGGCAAGGTAATGTTCTTCGACCGTTATGTTGTGGTCCATGGTGAAACGGGTGATGTCAGGATTAAGGATTTCATACGCAGCTTCGTCAAAATCATCTGGCAACTCATCATAGTTCAGTTGATAGATTCTATCTTCGTTTCGACCATTTTCCCGGTAGTGATTGATGGCAGCCTGTAGATTTCCTTTAACTGCTTCCTCAACATCCGGGTACAATCTAAGGTACTCTTTTACATCAAAGTCATGGGGCACGCCTTCGAGGTTTAGTTTGTAAACTCGGCCTTCAGCCCGCCCATGGGCGGCGTAGTGAACACGCGCAGCAAAGGGTGAGCGCACGGTTTCTGGCAAGTCTGGGTTAATATCCATATAGTCAAAGCCATCAAAATCATCTGGGACATCGTTAAGGTCCACCCTGTAGGCTTTTCCTTCGCGCTTGCCATAGGCAAGGTAGTGTTCGCGGGCGTATAAGCCGTTTTCCTGTATAAGCTGAGCGATGTCAGGATGGAGAACTTCATAGACAACGTCATCAAAATCAGCGGGCACCTCATCATAGTTTACCTGATAGATTCTGCCTTCGTTTCGACCGTTTTCCCGGTAGTGATTAATGGCACCCTGGGGATTTTCTTGATACGCTTTCTTAACATCGGGGTAGAGGCGAAAATATTCATCTATATCAAAGTCCTGGGGAACACCCTCAAAGTCTAGCTTGTACGGGCGGTTTGCTTTTTGCCCATAAAGGAGAAAGTGTTTTTCTCGTGCCATATAGTCGTCATCATCCAATTGGGGGATGATATCTGGGTTTAATCTTACATAAAGACGCGCATCAAAATCTTCCGGCAAATCTTCAAAGTCGATTTTATAGATTCTGCCTTCGTTTTGACCAGAAGTGCGGTAATGATCAACGGCGCCTTGTAAGTTATTGCCGTACGCAGCCTGAAGATCTGGATAAAGCCGTAGATACTCTCGGACATCAAAGTCAACGGGAACCCCTGTCAAATTAAGTTTGTAAAGGCGCCCTTCGTTCTTTCCATGGGCAAAATAGTGGTCTGCGTACGCTTGAGGGTCATCGCCTAAGGCTTCCTGCAGCCCAGGATTTAAATGACGATAGGCCTCGGGATCAAAGTCTCCTGGCAGACCCGCCAGGTTAAGACCCTCTTTATACGGCCTGCGCTCCTTTATACCGTGGTTGCGGAAATGGTCTGCGTAGGCTTGTAGATCATCCCCGTAAACTTGAACCAGATCTTGGTTCAAGTGGCGATACTGCGCTGGATTAAAATCCCGAGGCAGGCCAAACACATAGGGGCCCTCCCGGTAGGGCCTTCCGGCGTCGCGTCCCACGTCATGATAATGCCTTGAGATCTCGATCTCGTCCATATCTTGCAGAACATTTTCCAAATCAGGGTTCAAGCGCCTGTACTCACGGGGGTCAAAATCCAAGGGGTTGCCTAAGCTATGTTGAAGGGCTGCGTTCAATACTAACCGCATCGGCAAATGTGCGCACTGTGCCATCAGGTAGGGATCGTTCATCATACGCTCCATGGCCGGCAAAACCGCGTCCAACACGCGCTGATCTCTTGCGAGATCTGCAGCGTCCCTTGGATTTTCCCTAAGCTTTTTTTCATGCTCCACCCGCAAGATGTGTTTCACATCATCCGCGCGGTAGGGCAGTTTTTCAACACCCCCGCGCGCCGCATAATGGTTTTTTGCAAGGTCAATAAATTCTTGAAAAGTAGGGTCCTCGTCAACCTCTTTTAAGAGGGCATTTTTTCTCATCTTATTAATGTCATCTTGAATCTGTGGATTCAAGAACCCATAGGCCATGGGATTAAAGTCGGCGGGGATGCCCCTTTCGTCCAGGACAATAGGAGTTTTGGGTGGCTGAGGAAGTGGCCGGTCTTGCTGGAAATGGGGTTCTAGATTCCTTGCCTTTTCAAAGGCCTCTTCCATGGTCAGGGTTTCAAAACGTTCGGCATAGCGCAAAACCCTTGTAAGTTTCATGGCGCCCTTGAAACGCTCTGCTGCTTCGCGGCGCGCGCGCACCTGCTCTCTTGTATCTTGAGGCATATCGCGGATCCGCCGGCGCAGTAATTCTTCTTGAAAGCCAGGATGATCCTCAAAGCCAGCCGCGGCGTAATGATTTCTTGCAGCGTCCACCATTTGACCCACAGGCAACCGCCCGAACTCTGCCATCAAGTCTGGGTAAAGCATCAGGTAGACAAAGGGGTTAAAGTCCAAAGGAACGCCGAAATCGTCAAAAACAGCCTCAGCAAGGTCGCTGTCAGGCCCATCTATGCCCCGGATACGATCATGAAAGCCCGTGGACAATCTGTCGTCAGAATCCTCCTCAGACGAGTCTTGTCCTTGTGAATACCCACCTCCTTGATAAGGGCCGCCTACGATCCTTATCTCCTCATCGTCATCAGAAGATGAGCTGCTGTATCCCCCCTCGTCGTCAGAAGATGAGCTGCTGTCTTGCTCTTCAAACCATTGACGAAGTCTGTGTTGATCTTCTCTCGACAGCCCCCCCCCTTGGTCACCATCAGAAGATGACGCGGGACCTGCGCTACCAGAAATGTTCAGATCTGCAAAGTCGCCGATGACTCCAGGCAACGAAACATTGTCCAGTGCTCGATCAAAAACGTGCTCAAGGGTCACGTTTTGAAGAGCTTGCCTTGCCGCTTCGTCGCGACTCAAATAGGTCGCAGGATGAAAGTCAACGGGCAGGCCAAGGTGATGGAATTGACCGCTTGTTCTTCTTAAAAGCTCTGCTTCTGTGTAAGGCCTTCTTTCCATTCGCCCATGATCAATGTAGTGTCGCTTAGCGGTTTCAATGGCTAAGGGAAGTGTTTGTTGACCATAGGCCCTGACAAGATCCGCGTTAAGGGCAAGATAAGCAAACGCATTGAAATTTTGGGGGACAGTGCCTGCTTCTTCTTCAGACAAAAAAGTTCTGTAGACGCCCCCATGGGCCAGGTAATCTTGCAACGCCAAACCATTTATCACATCCGTAAGCGATCGATTTCCAAGTCTTGCTTTGGCTCCTGGATTTAAGCCGATATACAAAAGGGGATCAAAATCCTCGGGTGCGACGCCAGCCTCTGGATGCTGCCCGATGCGCACCTGTTCTGTGGTGTGACGGTTTTCTCTAGCGCCATTATCTGCGTAATGGCGTTTTGCCATCTTGAGGGCTTCATTCAAGGTAGTAGGGCGCCGATTTAAGCCGGTCGTTGAAAACGCGCGCCTTAGATCCTCGTGTTCACTCAGATAGATTGCCGCGTTAAAGCCATGGGGGACGCGAGATCTTAAATTGACAAATCCTTTTTCTAACTCATCATAAATTGAGTCAGGATTGGTGACCCAGTGATCTTCTGAGACGGTCTTGATTTTGCCGTCTTCTCCTGGGTCATCAAACACACCGGCCTCAATCAAACGTCGTTCCCAGTCACGTAACCATGGGAGATTATAGCCGACGTCCGTATAAGTCCCCCCATGCCCGTGATCTCCTACTTGGGACAAAAGACCAATAAGGGCGTACTCATCTTCTCCATCCACTTTTACATAACAGGGTGAGGAGCTATCTCCCCCGATGGGATTGAAAAGGTCTTTTGCTTTTTGATCGGGATCAGCAAGGGGATCATACTGGGGACCCATGCGCCCATCAGGACGGTTCACAGATAAATTGCCGGCTCCCGGATGACGGGGATCGTACATTTTAGGGATAAAGGCACGGCCGTAGAGGGTAGAGCCGTAATTTTGAGTCTCAAAAAAATTCGGAAAAGGCCCTTGACCCGATGTGTGCAAAAAGATGTGACGTGCCAAAGAATGCACAAACACGTTTTCCACGTCGCCCGCGTGCACCGCAATGGGAGAAACTTCTTCTTCCACGTCCCGGTCCAAAACACCAATACAAATATCTGTGGCCCCCAGACCTGCATCGGCGCGTTCGATCCATCGGGTCACATGATAGTCTTTGCCGTAGAAGGTCAAAACATCATCACAAAATTTTACTTTGTCCCCTGTGTTGAATCGATCGTCAATGGGGGCCTCTAAAGTGCCGTGGGTTGCCCTCACCACTAAACGTTTACTGATTAAAGTCGCGTAAGCGTTGTCCGCGAGACCCATGTGATGCCGTCGATTAAGCGTCTCACCGCTTTTTAGATCATCGATCCCACCGTCCGCGTTGTAAAAGTTACCCGCAAGGGCAGTGGACGCAGACAGCGCGGCCAAAAGACCAGAAAATACTCTCTTCATCATGACAGTCTCCTTAAAAGAATACGTCATTTATAATCATGCATCAAAAATATGTCAATAAGGTAAACAAGAAAACAATTCATGATGCAAAAAAAGCATCGATATTTTCTTTCTTTGAATAGTCTTTTTTTATTCCGTTCTTTACGCTCACCCCCATGTTTTATTTTTACATCATCCTCGCACAAAAAAAGCTTGCAAGGGCAAGGGAGCTTTGTTAGGTTGCGCCATGTGATGCGCCCGTAGCTCAATTGGATAGAGCATCTGACTACGGATCAGAAGGTTAGGAGTTCGAATCTTCTCGGGCGCGCCACACATCTTAAATACTTATCCATATCTCTTTACCCTCACACTAACGTCACATTTTTGTTCAATGCTGCAAAAATATGTCCTTTTCATGATCTTTCTTTTACTGCCCATGATAAAACTTGACTAACAAGCAATACATGATAGAAGGAACATCTTAACTTTTTTCAGAGGAGAAAATGGAAAAAAATTATTTAGTCAAATGTATGTCGCGACTGAGCTTATTCCTTATTTTGATTGCAACTCAAGCGGCTGCCTCCAATCTCACAGATACCGCGTGTGATGTTTTAGCAAGCTCTTCGCCATCACAGCCTGTGACGGCGATACAGATCAACCCCCAAGATGACCAAGCTACTCACTCTACCACCGAAGTCTGCGTACCCAAAACAGTCGCCCCTTTTAGGACCCTTTCTCAAGACGGATGGAAAAAGCTCTCTCCCCTTCATCAGCACAAATTAAGTCCAAAAAAAGAGGACGTGCTAACGCCTGTTAGTACAAATAAATTTGGCTCTCAGTTTTCCCATCTCGGCGACTTTGAGGATGACTTTGTCAAAGATTGTCGCTATTTAGGTCATGGTGATACGGTTCTTGTCAATGCGGACGCCTATGGTCGCCTAAGCTTGAAGGCTTTAAGATACAACGCTCATTTGCGTGTGATTTACAATGATATGGACCCGCAAAATGCAACCAGCATCCTAGCGTTTAGGGATACGTGCCTCAACCCCGAGGAAAAAGCTGACCTGCCCGTGATTCTAGGAGACTGTGTGACTTTGCAAGATCAGGCCTCTTTTAAAAGTCTTTTTCCTGAAAACCACCCCCAAGGTCAAATTTCCCTTATCTTTGCAGCTAATGTCGCACACTTTCTGTCCCCGTCTCGCCTGGTGGCGTTTTTGGCCCAGGAATATGACCTCTTAAAGCCGGGGGGGACCCTTCGCATGTTGGCGTGCGACTTCACAAACTCATCCCCTCTTAATCAAACCCTAACACTAGGAAAAATCAAAAAGAAGATCAGTCTTTTGAATCATCTGGAAGTCAGTGCCATTCAAGGCCATTTTAGCAATACTTTTTCCAACTACCTAAAAGGGAAAGGTTTTCTTTTTTATGGTTATTTCGACAAGCGTAAACTTAATGCTTCCAAAACGATGAATAGATCCGATAAAGAGATTCTCCATGACCTCTTTCCCGGAAACACCATGCAAACGATCACAGCCTCTATCTTGAAAACAATTGCTGACGCCATGGGCTATCACTTACGTGAAACCAAAACCTTGGCGCTAAAAAGATCAGGAGGCTTTGCAGAGGATGAAAACGGAGACTATCTCGGTGTGACTTTTGAAAAGCCACACGACGCTCCTCACATGGATGCGGCTGCGTACTTTAGGAAAAGTGAGGCCTTTCAAACTTTGGAAAAGCGTGCAAAAGAAGAAGAATCTCAAATTGCTGTTCTGCTTAGAGACAGTAAATTGCAGGATAAACACCCATATCTTGTGCCACCTCAGATGAAAAAGAAAATTTAACCTCATGGGTCTAGGAAGAGTCTTCCTAGACCCATGTCACTAAGATTCTTCACCAGCATCCATAAGCTTCTCTTTGGGTGTAAAGGCCCAGCGCAGTCCTCTCCATGGACAACTAAGTCTTTTTAGCTCCATATACGACGCTCTTAAGACCCATGGAAAAAGGCGCGAGCCTAAGAATCATCACCTCAAGACCATGGCAGGGCACAGAAGATTTTCCTTGCTTTGAGTCTTTGATCGGTCTCAGTTAAAACTAATAATAAAGGGGTTTTTCTCACGAGAGACAAACCGTCGTGCCCCTCTGAAGGCTCGTTTTGGGATTACCCTTTGAACGCCCCGCGAACAAAAGGGACGAAAGTTCTATACAAAGCACAGTTATAAAAGCGCGCCTTGGTGCGGGGGTTGCTTAAAAAAGCGTTTACACTTTAGCCGCAAGACTTAACTTATGGGCACGCTCTTTTGAGACACGGTAATAGACGCTGCCCACCGCAAAAATACAAAGGCTTGCAAAGTAAAGAAAGATCTTTTGAAAGCCATGCTCACCTTGCATGAGGTGTTGGGCCACCATGGGCGTACTCCCTCCGATCACGCCCATGCCCAGAGAATATCCGATGCCAATACCGGTATAACGGTGTTCTTGCTTGAAAGACTCGAACATAATCGTGTGCATGGCTCCCAAATACATGCTGGCCGACACCCCAAAAAGCGCGAGCATCAAAATCGTGTGAGTGCGCATCAACTCTGGTTGAGAAACGGCCACGAACCCCACGCTTAAGAGACAAACCACTCCCGAAAGCATGATTCTTTTTCGTCCGATAAAGTCTGAAAAATAACCAAAAATTGGCGGAATCAAGAGAATCATCATGCTGGATCCGATGGAATACATCCCCCCTTTTCCCTCAATGCCTGATAAGAAAACAGACTTGATATAGATCAACATGCCAGCAACCCCAGACATGAGAACTGCTGACAAAAGCGGCAGTTTATTATCACCAGAAAAAGCGTCCATAAATCTGAATGGCTCTTTTTCATCAGCACCTTTGTGTTCAAACGCGTCATCAAATCGACGGCGCATCCAAAGGGCAAGAAGGCTCATGATGACGCCCACCCAAAACGCATATCGCCACGACCACAGGGCATTATCGCCATTCAGGATATACTTACCCACAAGACCACCCATGATCACACCGATCATACCAGAGCTCGCCACTAGGGTTGTGATAAGCCCTCTATGTTTAGCTGACGTATTTTCAACGGCAAAGACAACGGCGCCAGCCAGTTCACCACCAGTTGAGATTCCTTGAATAATGCGCAGCAAAATCAAGAGCGCAAGGGATACCCACATAGGCTCGGAAAAAGGAATACAGCCCATGAAAAAGGTCGCAGCGCCCATCATCAAAATAGAGCCACACAGGGCTTTTTTACGGCCGTGCTTATCCCCGATATAACCAAAGATGATGGCGCCCAAAGGTCTGAAAAAAAAGCCAACAGCAAAGACACCGTAAGCCATCACCAAATCTATTTGAGCGTAGCTTGTAGAAAGGATATCGACAAAAAGGGTTGATAAAAAACCGAAAACCGTTAATTCGTAAAACTCTAGGGCGTTTCCTAGAGACGTGCCCAGAATAATATTGATGGTCTTCTTTAAACTGGGCGTCGCTGCAGTGTTTTGCATAAATACAATCTTTCCCTGTTTTTTGTCATCTTCGACCCTTAGCAGATCTTGAGAAACAAGAACAATCTTTTTTCTCTTTTCTCTCATTAACTGAGCGTTTTTTTAGCTGTGTCAAGTCTAGGCAGGGGATGCACTTTACCCTTACAGGCATGCTATATGATTGATAATAATCTATGCTCCGCCCAGGATGGCGCGGGCTATGGCGCTTTCAAGGTAAATTTATAAAGAAGAAAACGTGGTTTTAATGTCCCTAGGCGCCCGCTGCGGCATGAGGCTTTTGCTGGAAAATCGTGGACGCCGAGCCACCTCACGCAGCCTGATGAAAGGCGTCAAAGGCGCCCAGAAGGGGCTTTTGTTCCATGGCCACCCCCTCAAAACGCCTGCGTACCACCAACGGACCCCGAGCGTAGACCATTCCTAACAAATGCCCCCAAGGCGTCCCACCGCCAATAAATATGCCAGCATCAACATAATCACACCGGTTACGACATCAAGAATTTTCCAGGAAAGGGGCTTTGCAAAAAGTGGTGCCAAAAACCTTGCCCCATACCCTATGGAAAAAAACCACACAAAAGAAACAACAATAGCACCAAGGGCAAAAAAGGGACGCTCGTCCTCTGGAAACTGGGCGCCAATACTGCCCAAAAGCACCACCGCATCTAAATAAACATGAGGGTTTAGAAGGCTAAACGCAAGAATCATGAGAATAGATGATTTTAAATTTGGCTTTTCTCTGCCTCTGTCGATGGTTAGGGTATGTGTCTTGAAAGCCCCCCAAATCGATCGCACCCCATAGCCAACCAAGAAAATCACTCCGCCCCATTTAGCAATCATTAAGAGCAAAGGTGAGGTTGTCAAAACAGCGCCAAACCCTCCCACGCCCAACGCAATTAAAAAGGCGTCGATGGCAACGCAAATGAACGCTGTCACAAGCACATGATTTTTCATGATACCTTGTTTAAGCACAAAAGCATTTTGGGCGCCGATGGCAATAATGAGGCCCGCGCCCGTTGCGCACCCCTCCCAAAATGGTGCGATACAAAAACTATCAAAGGCTATCATTTTTACACCTATTCTAAGAAATTTTCGTGTTTATTTATACTTAGACTTCACGGAAGTGAAAAAATATAATAAAAAATAAAAAACAAAAGAATAATTTAATTATATAAAATTTGACCTTATTGGTTTTATATGTGATGAAAACTATTTATTAACTATTTTTTTCTAGCATGATACATGAAATCTGAAAAGTTGTATGTTGTTTAAGATTGTTTGGTGTGCACAATGAATGTAAAAAAGTAAAGTGAACGGATTCATTTAATAAAAATCCCATTTATGTCATTATTTTAATTCAATATAAAAAATTGAAGCGTTTCACTTTATTTATTCAATTTTTAGGCTTTTGTTAATTTCAAATTAATCTTTGTGTGTCAGCCTTCATCTTGGTTGCCTCAACTGTGCGCGTTAGGCCAGTATCGTAGTCGCACGAAGGAGAGAACACATGTATGGACACAACACAATTTCCCGCACACATGATTTTTACACGGATGCCCATGTATTTAAGAAATACTGTCACCTCAACAGAGAAAAAAACCTCCAGATCATGATGATTGATGATAGCAAAAAAGATATTCAACTTTTTGAGGATCTCTTGTCCGCTGAAAGTCATATCTCGTTCCACCTGTCGAAGTGGACCAACCCCAACGATGCCCTTCTTGCGCTTCGTCATAAGGAGATTAAGCCTGACCTAATTGTTCTCGACCTTTTAATGCCCACCATGAATGGAAAGATGGTGCTCAAAGCCATCAAAGAAATCTCAGACCTAAATCAGACACCCGTCGTTATTCATTCCTCCATGAATAATTACGAAAATAATGTGGCCATGAGCATCTTAGAAGCCCATGCTTTTTTTGCAAAACCCCTAAATGTTGAACTTTTTGAAGATTTTATATTAGGCGAAGAGTTCTAGGCTACATGAACACGCGGTGAGGTATCTTTGAGGATATAATGATGCAACTAGATGAAATGAAAATTCTTATCATCGAAGATTCCCTTGATGATGTGGAGCTCTACACCCGCACTCTTAACAAAATTGTTCAGGGGCATATCACAACCTGCAGCACCCCCAAACAAGCACTCGACGTCATAAAGAACTACCCAATTGATTTGATTCTTCTTGATTACAACCTACCCCAAATGAGCGGGGTAGATTTACTGCACGAGTTGAAAAAAGAAACAGTTTCCCTCCCCTGCCCAGTGATCGCACTCACAGGCCAAGGGAGCGAACACGTTGCGGTGAGCTTTATGAAGCTCGGGGTCTCGGATTACTTACCTAAAAGCAAGATCTCTCCCGAAACCCTTTCCATTGCCATCTACCGCGCTTTGGACCGCTTTAATGTAAAGAAGATGGAAAAAGAGAAGCAGATTGAACGGATACGTTTTGCCCATACTGTGGCCCATGATCTTAAGGCTCCCTTGGGCCGTATCAGCTCTTATGTGCGTCTGCTCAGTAAAAAAGTACCCGATGAGGCCCTCCATTATCTTCAGAATATCAAGGAAGATGCGGCCTATATGACGTCCTTTTTAAGCAACCTTCTCTTTTACGCGGAAATGGGGCGGTCCTCTTTGGCAAAGGATCAAGTTGACTTACACTACGCCGTTGAGCGCGCCTTAAGTAATCTTGAAATTGAAATTAATGCCCGAAAGGCTGAAGTACATCTCACAAGCCTTCCCTTCATAGAGGGAGATCTGATCTCTCTCACACAGCTCTTTCAAAATCTCATTGCGAACTCGCTAAAGTACTGTGAAGGAAAACCGCTCATTGAGATCGATGCTTTGGTCGAAAATGATCGTCTCTTAGTCTTTGTCAGAGATAATGGGATCGGCATCGACAAAAAAGCGTCAAAAAAAGCCTTTGAGCCCTTTTCCCGTCTGGACACGAAACTTAATGTTGAAGGTGTTGGGTTGGGCCTTGCGCTATGCAAAACCATTGCAAAGCAACACCACGCAAAAATTGACATTGAGCCTAACAAGTCCTCCGGCACAACGGTCACAATTTCCTTTCCTTTTAAGAAGAAAAAGAACAACCTTTATGGTCTTGAAGACCATAGGTCAAAAAATGTGCTCACTTCCTGAGATTATTCGAATAAAGAGAAGGTGTAGCAAAATAAATAGTGAAACCTAGAGTGTACATAGCCGTTTCAATTGTAGCTATGGCAGACGTTGTTCAACTCTAACCAGAGGCTCATAATTGAATTTAGCTTTTACTGTCCGTGCCCCCCTTTGATAAAAGACATCCTAATTTTTAAGCACATCCTTTGGTAAAATCACCGTATTCATCCAATAGGTTTTGATACTTTCGCAGATCTCTTGCATTTTTTCAAAGTTCACCGGCTTTTGCATATAAGCATTGGCGCCCGTGTCGTAGCATTTTAGGACGTCCTTTTGGTCCAAAGATGTCGTAAAAATGATGACTGGAATCATTTTCAAATGGGGCGTTGACTTAATGATGCTAAGCATCTCACGCCCATCAAGTCCCGGTAAGTTCAGATCCAGGATTATAAGACTCGGCAACTCTTTTGAGGTTTTTTCATACTCACCCGAAAAATTCTTCAAACAATAGAGGGCTTCTTTTGTATTTTTAAACCAAACAATAGGTGCATCAAAGTCCGCTGCCTTGAAGCCACGTACCATCGCTTCCCAATCATCATGGTTATCCTCCACAAGAAATACAGCCTGCTCTTTACTACTCATACCCCTATCCCCTTGCCGATTGTAAAAAAGAATGTTGTACCCTTGCCCAGCTCTGACTCTAACCAAATGCGCCCACCGTGACGCTCGATAATCTTCTTCACAAAGGTAAGACCTACACCAGTTCCCTTAACCGTCTCATCTTCATCATTCAGCCGTTTAAAGATTCTAAACACTTCGCCATGGGATCTTGGCTCTATCCCGATGCCGTTGTCTTTTACGTAAAAGATCTTCTTTTCCTGACGCGCCTCAGTATCGTAGCCTTTTTTTGCATCTTTAACGCCGATTTCAATAATTTTTTCTTCTTTATCATTATATTTAACCGCATTAGTCACAAGATTTCTAAATGCTTCTTTAATCCTGACCCCGTCACAGAAAATTGTTGGTAGTGCCTTTGGAACCAAAAATTTTATGTTGCGCCCTTCGTGGGCACTATGCGTCATCTCAACGATGTCTGACACAATCTCGTTGAGATCCACATGACGAACGGCAAGTTCTTGTTTGCCAATGCGCGAAAAATATAAAAGCTCGTTAATTAACTGTTCCATTTTCTCGCATAAGTATACCATACGTTCAATACGCTTTATACCACTTTCACTTATTTGATCGGCGTGGTCCTCTTTTAAGAAAATGGCATTATTGCTGAGTCCCCTTAAAGGTTCTTTTAAATCATGGGAGGCGATATAAGCAAAATCATCAAGCTCTTGGTTGCTTCTTTTTAACGCTTGAATATATGTTTCCATCGCTTCTTGAGCGTTTTTTCGTTCGCTAATATCACGCACAGTTCCTACAAACATCAGTTGATCGCCCAGCCACATCTCATTCACGCCAAGCTCCATGGGAAAAGTATCGCCATCTTTTCTCTTGCCATACACCTCACGACCGTGACCAATCACTTTTGGTGTTTTTGTTTCAAAATAGTTCTGAAGGTATTCGTTATGTTCAGCGCTGTAGGGAACCGGCATCAGCATCTTCACGTTTTTGCCCATCACTTCCTTTGGGGAAAAACCAAAAATTCGCTCAGCGGCGGGGTTGTATGCCTTGATATTGCCAGTTTTGTCTATGATGATCAGACCATCAAGGACCGTATTCATGACAGGCCATAAGTGACTTTCGCGCGCAAATTTGTTGTCCTGATCAGGACTTTTCTTTTCATGAATATTCTTGGTCACCCCTGCCTCCCCACTGTAAAATATTCTATTAAAATATAGGTTATATTTTGATAGGCCAGCAAATATTTTACAATAAAAATAGAAGAGATCTTTAGTTTTTTAAATATGGCGTGGGATTTTGGCAAAAAGATTTAAGTGGTGGGCGCTACAGGAATCGAACCTGTGACACTCTGATTAAAAGTCAGATGCTCTACCTACTGAGCTAAGCGCCCACATGAGGCACAAGATAGTAGTAGATAACCCAACGGTCAAGGGTTAGTTGCACAAAAATGTTCATCTTTTGAAAATGCCCAACCAAGGGTGTGGCCTGTATGCCAGCCTACGCAGACATCACCGTGGTTAAATATCCTATCCCTAGGTCGATTAAAAACTCGCCAAGCGCTTTGTCCATAATTTAGTGCAAATACCCCGGATAAACATTTTCAGCCCCACTAAGCGCATGGATAATTGGAATATAAATCAAACATAGAAGCAAAAGCACCGCCATCATCTTCGCAAATACCCCGTGTCTCTTGGGATTTTCAGAGAGTTTCTTAAACTTATCCTGGTTGTCTAAACTACAGAAATCGAACTTTGCAGATTGGTATAACTTATCTACCTTGGGCATTTTCTCAAACTCCTTCCTGGTTACTTATCCTCCTCTCCGTGAGGCTCAATGTAGTATGGATAATACATAATAAAATATTAATAATCGGTAAACAAAAGTAAGAAAAATTTTATCTATTTTACTTACCTTCATAGATGAGTTTTACTATTATTTTTCTAAAAAATTCAATAACCTTCCACACTGACAAATATCTTGCCTGTTAACACTTTTACTTTTCTATATATTTCTTATAATGTTCCAAGTTGGCATGTATTAAAAAATCGTAAATTAAAGTAAACTATTTTCTCTCTCCGCGTTAACTCCTTGATTACATGTTGATTGATTTTTTAGGTAAAAGGTTAACACATGAAGGCATTTTTTTGTTCTATGACACCTTTTTCTTTGCTCATTTTGCCCTTAAAAAGGCTTCCTGCCAAAAGATGTATCGCTAGTACACCACATTAGAAATTACACCCATTGGAGCGTTTATTACTATTTTGAGAATAAAAACGTAATGTTGAAATTACGTTTGAACATCCTTAATCTTTACTTCAAAAATGTTTTGAATACGGTCGATTTTTTATAAGAGATATCTTACGCTGAGGGGCGCACAATCAGCGTTGACGCAAAATGGGGAAAGCACTATTCTGGGGGCAACAGTGACGGCTTTTGGTATCCTTTGCCATGCAAAACCCTATGCATCAATTTCTTATTAAAGAACTGATCCCCTTGCATCTTGGTGGATATAACATATCCTTCACGAACTCCTCCCTTCTTATGGTGATTGCCACTACATTGATCATCGCCATTCAGTTTTTTGGCCTTCGGGGACAAACGCTGATACCAAGCAAGCTCCAAGCCTTTTACGAGATTAGTTACGAATTTGTTACGGGTCTCGCCAAGGACAACGCCGGAAGTGATGCCAAGAAATATTTTCCTTTTATTTTCTCCCTTTTTATGTTCGTGCTCTTTGGCAATCTTTTAGGCATGCTGCCTTATAGTTTTACCTTTACGAGCCATATTATTGTGACCTTTGCCCTTGCCTTTATGGTTTTTCTCACGGTGACGGCCGTGGGGTTTGGAAGGCATGGTCTTGGTTATTTTAAACTATTGTGCCCCCACGGGGTCCCCCTTGCCGCCGCCCCTCTTGTGATTTTGATCGAACTTATTTCGTACCTAATGCGTCCCATCACGCTGGCCCTTCGACTATTTGTCAACATGATGTCGGGACACATGATTTTAAAGTTATTTGGAACATTTACGGTCATGATGGGCGTCTGGGGCGCTGTGCCCCTTGCCTTTATCATTGGCATGACTGCCTTTGAGTTTTTCATCGCAGGTCTACAAGCATATGTTTTTACTATTTTGACGTGCGTGTACTTGAATGACGCTCTTCACTTGCACTAGGTTTTAGGGTAAGAAGAAAGTCAGCAATTGTTTTTCAACAGGAGGTTGTAAGGAAAATGGAAGTAGCAGCAGCGAAACTTATTGGTGCGGGCCTGGCCGTTGTAGCGCTTTTTGGCGTGGGTATCGGTCTTGGTATGATTTTCTCTAGCTTTTTGGGTGCCGTCGCAAGAAACCCATCCGCTAAAAATGACCTCACGGGTCCCATGTATATTGGTGCCGCTCTCACTGAGGGGATTGCCCTTATCGCCTTTGCGGTGGCCCTCATTATCCTTTTTGTGTTCTAATACGACAAGAGGGATAGATCGATGCCGCAGTTTGATATCGCAACCTTTACACCCCAGCTATTTTGGCTTTTTGTGTGCTTTATCACACTGCTTATTTTTTCAGCCAGGGTTGCCCTGCCTCGGTTGGAAAACGTCTTAAGTGTTCGATGGCAACACATCGAAGGAGCGCTCGAGGAGGCACAAAGGTTAAATCATGAAGCCGAATCCCTTGTGGCCGCCCTTGAAGAGGAACTTGCCGAGGCGCGTAAAAAAGCCCACCATGATGTGGTCGAGGCCTCACGTCATCTGAATGCTGAGCTCACACAAAAGAAAGGGGCGCTGGCAAACCAGCACAAACAACGCTTCAGAGATAGTGAACGCGTCATTTTACAAAAAAAAGCTACCACCATGGGTTATGTCCAAGACATTGCAACCGACGTGACGTCCACGTTGGTGTCTTCTCTCTTGGCCTATGAACTCACCAACTCAACCATCCAAGAAGCCGTGGGAGAACGCGCAGAAAAAGAAAGGCGTTCCCATGCTGTTTGATGCATCATTCTGGGTTTTTGTAGGTTTTATTGGCCTTTTCTCCCTTGTTGGAGGAAAGCTCTACCGGTTTGTGACGCAGACACTCGAGGACCGCGCAAAAAAAATCCAATATGACATCGAGGAGGCGGCCAAGCGACGTCAAGAAGCCGTGACACTTTTAAAAACATGTCAACGCCGCAAACTAGAAGCGGAAGAGCAAGCCCATGAGATCCTCGCCCACGCCGTCGAAGAAGCCAAACGTCTGCGTGAAAAAGTCCTTGAAGAACTAAAAGAACACACCCAGGCTGAAGAACGCCTTCTCCATGAACGCATCCGTCAAGCCGAAGAGCAGGCCCTTCAAGAAATCAAAGAGCGCGCTTTGGAGCTCTCGTTTTTTGCCACAAGGGATTTGGTTCAAAAACATCAAACGCCTGACTTTGAAGCTTCTCTTTTCCAAAAAAGTCTTCTTACCCTGGACGATACTACCTATCCTTTTGCAAAGACTGGCCTTTCTAAGTAAGGCCTCATCCAAGACCTTCATAAGATGGGCTTTTAGGCGATTTTTTATTCACATTTTCAATATGTTATAATTTTTATCTTGAAGTTAAGACGATACCTCGCGTACTAACCTCCCAGTAGTTCTCTCAATCTTACCCATGCCCGCATCACATAACGCTTCTTTCACACCAGGCCGCATCAGCAATCCCTATACCCTCGCACCTTACTGGACCGATTCTTTCAAAGCAGGGTTCAAGTTTGTTTTGAAGCCAAACGCGTTCTTACGAAAAGCGATATGCCTTGATTTTCTTTTTAACCTCCTGTTCTTTTTTTCAATGTTCTGTATCGGAAAAATATCAGAACTCCACGTACAAGAAGACCTTAGTGAGTCACACCTGCCTTTGTTCGGTTATTGTCTCTTCATAGCACGGTTTTTGCTCCTATATGCCCTCGTTGTCGGTGTCACGCGCCATATCTGTCTTGGAGAATCTGAATGGCGTTTCTACAAAAATCTCACGCGGTCTTACTTTTGGAGACGACTCGTCACTTTTCTTTTACAACTGACTTTTTATGCCGCATGTATCTGGCTGCCTCTTAATTTCTTACTCAAGGGGGAACTGCTGGCCCTTATAGGCATAATACTTTTTGTCCCACTTCTTGTTCTGCAGAGTTACCTATTAGGACGCCTCACCTTCTTGCCTTATCAAGCCACCTGCAAGAAGGGTGAGAGCCTGCGCGAGACCCTGTCACTTGCTAAAGGAACCGTTTTGCGAACACTCATGTTGAAGTGGGCTTCTCTTAAAATAGTAAACATCTTTCTGGGTATCATCTTTTTTTCTATTGAGTTGATGAGTTATACATTTTTAGAGCAGTACCTATATGCTTTATGGAAAAGCAAGGTCATCATAATTGTTTTTAGCCTTTTTTCTTCTTTATTTTTAACTTTATATTTAGCTTATTTTGCCGCACTCGCCCATTATTACCAGTCAACCTACGTGATAAAGCGTACCTTTAAACCCGCACCGCGCACAGAATTTCCGCCCGTACCGCAGCCCCTTGCTGACGCGATCTCTGCCTCCACCTCCTAACACAAGAGAGATCCATGATTGATTCTTTGCCTTCTTCTGTAGTACCCACGTCAGACGTCACACAAAACGCACCTTACGCCTTGAAATGGGGATATGTTTTTAGTGTGACCGGCCTTTATTGCTTTTTTCATGTGATGTTTACACAGATTGTAATTTTTTTACATTTAGAGAGCGGCTTTCTTCTGAGCTTCTTTTTCTATAGCTTTCATTTGTGTTATCTCATTCGGATCTTCCGGCACTGCACCCTTGGTGAAGAGGATTTTGATTTTTTCTCGTTATACAAACAAGAACCCTTTTGGGAGTCACTCTTCGCCGTTTTCTATTTTTGGGTGTTTCTGTTTATTGTGGCAGGTCTTTGCTTTGGCATCTGGTTTTTTGTGGACTGTCTTTTGTACAACCTGCCCTCAGCAGGAAAAACGTTGGCCCTTGTTGTCGGTCCCTGCGTTCTTGTCTTCTTATTGATAACTCTACCAAAATTTATCATGGTTACAATGAATGCCGCTTCTGGTCGTGGGATTTATCTGCGCTATATCTTTCGCCTGACCAAAGGAAAAACGCTTTTGATCACTGTTCTTGGACTTTTAAGCGTCTTCGGCCAAAGCATGAGTGGCTATGGAAGAACGTATTTAAGCGGAAATCTTATTGACTTTTTTTGGCTTTACCCTCTCGTACTATTGGCCACTGTTTGCTACTTACCTCTTGTGTGTACCTACGCCAGCCTTTACGCGCAAAAAGGAGCGACCACATCCAAAGAAGGGATTTAAGGGGCACAGAGGCTCCTTTTAAAACGTTAACTGAGCCCCTTAAAAATCAGGGTCGGTGTAGTAATAGGCAGGAGTGATCCCGGGGATACGGTCCTCGAGCAGGGGGCGCATGCTGGGGCGTGACTTGATGCGGGCGTACCATTCCTTGACGTCGGGATAGGTGTCCCAGGGAACGTGCCCCAGGTAATCAAGACATGAAATGTAGGCTGCGCCCGCCATGTCCGCCAGGGAGTAATCCTCCCCCGCAAGCCAGTGTCGCCTGCCAATAAGCCATGAAAAATATTCAAGATAATCGCCGAATTTTTTTAAGCCCTCGCGCATGACTTGGGAATCCAGATATCCCAAACCAAAATGACGCTTGAGGGTTTTTTCAAAAACAACCTTGTGCATGACCTCTTGATAAAAGTCGGACGCAAAAAGGGCGCAAAGCGAGCGCGTCTGGGCGCGCGCGGCCGGCGTGTTGCCTAAATAACTGTGGGGACCAGGATAGGCTTCTTCTAGGTATTCACAGATGACCTGTCCGTCCGTAAAGACCGCTTGGTTCAGCTCCACAAGGGCTGGCACTTTGGCGGTAGGGTTAATTTCGCAAAACTCTTCCCGCTTTTTCCAGTAAGGCTCGACTACAGCTTCGAATTCTAGCTTTTTCTCAGCCAAAAGAAGGCGCACATAACGGCCAGATCCGCACAGGGGCCAGTGGTACAAAGTTCGCATAACTCTCTTTACTTCGCGCTTATTGTTGGATAGGGATACACCTATTCTTGTGTACCATGAAGAGGCCCCTAATGCCACTGTCTCACATCGCCCTTCTTGCCATTGTGCAGGGCCTCACCGAATTTCTTCCCGTTAGCTCGTCCGGGCACCTGATTTTGGTGCCCAAATTCCTTCATTTTAAGGATCAGGGCCTTGCCATGGACGTCGCCCTTCATGTGGGCACCTTGGGCGCAGTCCTTGTGTATTTTTGGCGCGACGTTTTCAAGATGATTGGCGGCTTTTTTAATCTGCTTCGTGGCCGCGTCGAAGGGGGCGGCAGGCTCGCCCTTTTTTTGATTTTGGCCACCATTCCCGCCGTGATTTTTGGCACCCTTGTCAGCGCTTATGGCACGGTCGGGCTTCGCAGCATTGTCTTTATCGGATGGACAACCCTTGGCTTTGGCCTTCTTCTTTTTGTGGCCGACAAAATCGGCTCCCTAGAAAAATCCATGACCCATATGACGGCCTTTCGGGCTTTCCTCATCGGTCTTGCCCAGGCAGTCGCCCTTTTACCAGGCACCAGCCGGTCCGGGGCGTGTCTGACCATGGCGCGCTTCCTTGGGTTTAAACGTCCGGACGCCGCGCGCTTTGCCTTTCTCTTGTCGATTCCGGCCATCATTGCGGCGGCCTCCCACACGGCCTTTAAGATGTACACCTCAGGCGCCCATTTCACCCTGTACAGCGACGCCTTCTATGGCATGGCTATCGCCTTTGTGGTGGGCCTTTGCACCATCAATTTTATGATGCGGTTTTTGGCAAAGTCCGATATGAGCCCCTTTGTGATTTACCGAGTGTGTCTTGGGGGATTCTTATTGGCGTTAGGATACGGGTGGCTGCGGTTTTAGAGCGCCGAATTCATTCAATGAAAGCTGTTTTCCTAAATGTGATTCGCATTTGTTTAAGTTTACACTCTAGCATTTTTTATTTATCCTAGTCTTAGTATAACTATTATTATATAGGGAAAAATAAGAAATTTTTTGTTTGCTGGGGCCTTTTGTCTTCTCGCCGCCGGGCAGACCAGCGCAGAGGTGATTACCGTCGACGGCGTCTATGACGAAACGCCAGGCCAAAGTTACAGTGCTGTAGGCGGCACCCTTCAGGTCTCGATGACTTCCGGAAGTTCTCCTTACACTTTGAAAATAGGACCCGTCGCTAGCAAACAAGAAAATGTTGTGCCCTATGGCGAAAACGCAAAAATTGAGATGGACTATGGTTTGTTAGACACGCCCAAAAACGTCGAGAAAGTGCCCAAAAAAGTGACCATCAAAGTCTCCACTTCGGGTCGCGTTGCCAACTTAAGTAAAGAGACAAAAGTTGTCATTCCAAGAGACACACAAAATCCTTCCAATAATTTCGACAAAAGATACCACGTTGTTATCAAAAGCTTTACGCCAGGCCTTAAAGGGAAGCCTGGGATTATAGATGTTGCTATCGAACCCCTTTGATTTGTCACAAGGGGGCAGCGAGTATCTTCATGCCTGTCCCCCTTGATGAGACGTTGCTGTTATTGGTTCTCAAGCCGCGGAAACACACCTTCTGGTGTGGGAAGGACGACCCCCGGGGTCAGCGCTTTGTCTAGAAACGCGAACGAGCGCCTGTCTTCTGGCACGCTTAGCTGATCCAGGATTTTTGCACACGCCCCAGGCGTGATGGGCTGAGCCAAGATCGCAATGCGGCGTAGCACCTCCATCAAAACGTACAAGACGGTCTCCATGCGCGCCGTATCGGTTTTGCGCAAAGACCAGGGGGCGGCCGCGTCCACATAACGGTTGGCCTCGGCAATACCGGTCCACAAGATCTCGCAGTAACGGCTGAGCGCTTGCTGATCAATGGCGGCGCGGGTTTCTTTTAAGAACGGCTCGATTTGGGCAAGAAGCGCTTTATCCTCGGGGTGAAAATCTCCTGGTGTCGGGACGACGGCGCCCGCGTGCTTGGCCACAAAGGACAAGACGCGCTGGGACAAGTTTCCAAAATCATTGGCAAGGTCCGAGTTGGTGCGCCGGCGAATGGCGGCGTCCGAAAAGTCCCCGTCCCCACCAAAGGGAATTTCGCGCATCATAAAATAGCGCACCTGATCAAGGCCGTAAGTTGCAACCAGGGCGTGGGGATCGATGGTATTACCAAGGGACTTGGAGATCTTTTGCCCTTCGTTGGTCCACCAGCCATGGGCAAACAAGCGTTTTGGCGGGCTGATACCAGCCGCCATCAAAAAGGCCGGCCAGTAAACCGCGTGAAAGCGTAAAATATCCTTGCCCACCAAGTGCACCACATTTGGCCAGTGCTCTTTATAAAGGGGGGCGTTTTCATCGGGAAATCCAAGGGCCGTTAAATAGTTGGTGAGCGCGTCCAGCCACACATACATGACGTGCACCTCGTCGCCCGGCACCGGCACACCCCATCCAAAGGTCGAGCGGGAAACGGACAAGTCACGAAGACCGCCTTCCACAAATTTCACGACTTCATTACGCCGCGATTGAGGCCCCATAAAGTCAGGATTATTGGCATAAAACTCAAGAAGGGGCTCTTGCCACTGGGACAGATTAAAAAAATAGCTTTCTTCTTCGACCCACTCGACGTCCGCCCCTGTAGGCGCTTTGCCGTTCACAAGCTCTTTTTCGTTATAAAAAGCCTCATCCCGCACGGCGTACCAACCAGCATAATGTCCTTTGTAGATATGACCGCGCGTGACAAGGCGTGTCCAAATGGCTTTGGCACAGGCGTGGTGGGTGGGCGACGTTGTGCGAATGAAGTGATCATCACTGAGGTTCAACAGGGTTGAAAGCGCCTTAAACTTTTCGGCAAACCCGTCCACATATTCTTTTGGAGACACCCCTGCCTTTTCGGCCGAACGCTCGATCTTTTGACCGTGCTCGTCTGTGCCTGTCAAAAAGAAAACGTCATACCCATCCAGACGCTTAAAGCGCGCCAAAACGTCGGCGGCCACACTTGTGTAAGCGTGCCCAATGTGGGGGGCGTCATTGACGTAATAAATGGGGGTCGTGACGTAATAGGAAGGATTCTTTGCAGACATAGCGCTCGCTTAAGCTCCGTTAAAGACGCGTTCTAATGCCAGGATCAAACCATGCCTTGTGTCAAAACTCAAGCGTTTGGCCTCTTGAAAGTGCGAAATAAGGCCCTGCCACAGGTGCGTCCACTCGGGCGCTGGGCGCGAGGCAATCAGATGGGACTCAGGCCTTTGTGAAAAATCACGCGTCTTTTCGTAGGAGGTCACAAGCCAAAACCGAAGCCAGGCCGGTAAAAATACACTAAAAAGATCAACCTTCATAGCAAGATCATCGCTTTTGGTGGGAAAGTGGGCATCCAGAAACGGTGTCACGTCCGCCCGTCCTTTTTCGGCCACGCCCCGCACAAGCTTTTGAAAGTCATCGTAAAAGCTCACGTTAAAAAGGCTTGCAACCGCGCCCAAAAGGCCGGGAGATCCGCCCAAAATGAGACTAAGATCTTGGGCCGCATTCTGAGTAAGGGACAGATTTTGCTGTGCCAGCACAAGACGCGTCTCGTCTTCATTAAGAGGAGAAAACAGAAGTGTTTGGCACCGAGATTTCAAGGTCGCCAAGAGATGCCCCGTCCCGTGATGAATTAGTAGGATCAGACACTTTTCAGGAGGCTCTTCGAGGACCTTCAAAAGCGCTTGAGCGGCCTGGGGGGTCAGCTCATCCACGCTGTCAATGATTCCCACGCGCCATCCCCCTTCTAAGGAGGTCCTTGAAAAAAAGGTCTTCAGCGCGCGGCTGGTTTCGATGGACAAATCACGGGGCATTTTCCCGTCACGGTCGGCCTTACGCTCCATAACAAAAAGACCCGCCTCAGCCCCTGCCCCCACCCGCCTAAAAAGAGGGTTGCTTGCCTCCATCTCAAGGGAAAGAGGACCGCCCGTGTGCGCCAAAAGCCCCCTTGCCACATGATAGGCAAAGGTTGCCTTGCCAATCCCCTTGGGCCCTTCTAGAAGTAGCCCGTGGGGCAGCCGTCCGCGGGCAAACGCGTCTTGAAGCCACGAGCGTTGCGCCTGGTGTCCCACAAGAGTTGGTGTCAGACGAGAGGGACACAGAGTCATCTTAAACGGCGTCCTTTTTCAAGAACCGGGTCTCGGCCTCGTGCCAAAGGATTTCTGTCAGATCTTTTAAGGAAAGGCTCGCGTCCACGACACAGCAGCGAGCAGCAAAGGTTTTTCTGAGCTCTAGAAAGGCGTTTCTGACCTCCTTGTGAAAAGAAAGACCAAGCTGCTCGAACCGGTCTTCGCCTTCACGTCTGGCGGCCGCACGCGCAAGACCGACCCCAGGATCGAGATCAAAAATAAAGGTTAGGTCAGGCTCCATGCCTTCTGACAACTGCGCATAAATTTCTTCGATTACGTGCGCGTCAAGACCGCGCAGGCGTTGATAGACCCTTGAAGAATCAATATAACGATCACATAGCACCCATGTTCCCGCTGCAAGGGCCGGTTTGATGGTTTTCACTAAATGATCACGTCTTGAGGCACTGAGGAGCAAATACTCGGTCAGCACGTCCCAGCGCCCCACATCCCCTTCAACAATGAGGGATCTGATTTTTTCCGCCCCCGCACTGCCACCTGGCTCGCGCGTCACAAGACACGGAATCCCGTGATGGGATAAAAGGGCTGCAAAGGCCCTGATTTGGGTCGACTTTCCTGTCCCCTCCCCTCCTTCAAAGGTGATAAAGGGTGCGGGCTGGTACCCCATTAATTATGCCCCCACAAAAGATAGTTCATGGCGGCTTTGATCCGAGGAAAGAACCCAGCGCGCTCGGACGCACTGCCCGCAAACACGGCCTTTTCAAGAGGGGGGCGGCCGGGCACAGTGATCACGACTTTTCCGACCTTTTGGCCCGCGGCGATGGGCGCTGCCACGGGATTTGTGTACACAAGCTCCATCTTCAAATCTTGTAGCTGGTGACGGGGAAGGGTCACATAAACGTCTTCTTGGACGATCATAGGGACTTGCCCTTCTTTCCCTAGCCATACATCCAAAAAGCCCACGGATTCGCCCTTCGCAAGAATCTTGGGACTGGCAAAATAAGAAAATCCCCACGACATCAGGGCTTTGGCATCATCGGCCCGCTTTTGCTTTGAAGGCGCGCCGTTAATGGCCAAAATCAGGCGCCTGCCGTTTTGAACGGAGGACGCCACAACCCCGTACCCGGCCGCGTCCGTTGCCCCTGTCTTTAGACCGTCTGCGCCCATATTCACGTACAAGAGGGGATTACGGTTCATTTGTTTGATTTTGTTATGGGTGAACTCTGTCTCGGAGTACATGGCATAATATTCAGGATAAAGCTCGATGGTTTTTTGAGCCAAAAGCACCAAGTCACGCATGGTGGACAAGTGTCCGTCTGCCGGCAGGCCTGTGGCGTTTTTAAAAGTGGAGTGGGTCGTGCCTAGCTTTTGCGCTTCTTGATTCATGCGCTCGGCAAAGGCGTCTTCGTCGCCCATAAGCCCTTCAGCCAAGGTGACGGCCGCGTCATTGCCCGACTGAATGATAAGCCCTCGAAGCAAATCAGCCACACTCACCTGCTCGTTCACGTTCAAGAACATGCGAGAGCCTTCCATTTTCCAGGCTTTTTTACTTACGGTATAAAGATCTTTGAGGGTGACTCTGCCTGATTTCAAGGCTTGAAAAACCATGAGGGCTGTCATGAGCTTACTCATGGACGAAGGGGGGACGAGCTCTTGAGACTCTTTATCAAAAAGAACCGTATTGGTTGTCGTGTCAATGAGATACGCCTGCTTTGACACCACCTCTATGGCGCGCGTACTTGTGGCCAAACACAGCACAGACACCAAAACAGCGACGCTCTTTTTCATGCAAACCCTCATGTTACTTCCCCTTAGCTTTGATCTTGTACTTTGACACGTTTGAGTAGATTTAGCAGACTGTGCGCTTCCTCGCTATCTTTCATGGGCCCCAGCAGTACATGATACTGTCCCTTTTCTTGGCCTTTAAGCGGCACGAGGCTCACACCTGCCTTTGGAAAAAGCGCCATAAAGGTATCCGCTTTTTCGTGGGCTTTGGCAAGGACCAGCCCCTCGGTTGCTTCAATGAAATACCCATCGTCTTCTTCGACGAGTTTAGGCGTATGGGCAGGCTTTTTATGGGCAACAAAGGTCGTTTGTGGTTTTTTCTTTTTGAGGGGCGCTGCCTTTGCAAGTTGCGTCACGCCTTTTTTACCACTTTTTCCTGCCTTTTCTTCAGCCAGCACCAAGGTATCCTCGATACAGGTTTCGACGCGCACTTGACCTAGCCCTTCTTTGTGAAAGCCCAGCATCTGGGCGGCTTTCTGGGACACGTCAATGATGCGCCCTTCCACAAACGGACCCCGATCATTAACACGAAGCTTAATACTGCGCCCATTTTTGAGATTAGTTACACGCACCACACAAGGGATCGGGACCGTTTTGTGGGCCGCCGTCAGCTTATTCTTATCGAATATCTCACCGTTGGAGGTGGGACGACCATGGAATACATCTGTCCCTCCATAGTAGGATGCAATTCCCTCTTTGGCATACTCATAATGAGCCTGGGGGTAGTACCACGTTCCATTAATCTGGTAGGGTCTATTATAGGCTCGCTTCGCAAAAGTTGGATGGCAGGGGGTTGTGCCAGCTTCGTCGCAAACCTCTGGGCCACCGGCACACCCGACAAGAAGGGCGGCTCCTGCCACACTTAAAAAAGTCAGTACTTTTTTAAAGGGTCTAGTCATTTTTAATTACATCACACGCAAAGACACTCCTTGGACTTAGAAGAAGTCTTGCCCCAGGTCAACTCCCCTTGAGGACCTTTTTTTATAGGCCAAGGAAAGGCCCTTAAAAAATAAAAATTCCCCCTTGCAAAAAAATGACAGCGCGCTATTATCCCACACATCAAAAGTCCTTTTATTGGGCGGGCGTAGCTCAGGGGTAGAGCACAACCTTGCCAAGGTTGGGGCCGAGGGTTCGAATCCCTTCGCCCGCTCCAAAAAAGATTCTTCTAAATTTCTTTACTCTTTTTTGACAATTTTTTCATATGATGCTTTAAAGTTGCTGACAAGGCTCTGGACAGGCGGTAAAGTGAGCCCCATCTGTTTAGACTACCGAGAGTACCTATGGATATCATAGACGACAAAGAAGACTTGCTTCAACGAATCACCAGCATCCTCAAGCGTCAGGTGGACCCTTCACAACACGCTTCTCTCAAACGCTTTGTAATGGCCTTTTATGGGTACCAACATTTAAAGATTCTCAGGCGCTTGACCCCTGAACGAATTGCAGACGGCCTCCTTCGTCTATGGACGTTCTGTCAGCAGCGTGAGGCCGACACACCAAAGTACGACGTTTACTACCTAAAGCCCGCTTCTATTGATACATCTCCTGAGCGTCTTGTCATTCAGCTCATAAATGACAATATGGCCTTCTTGGTTGCCTCTCTTATTCATTTTTTGAACCGCATAGGCCTTAAACCACGCTTGGTTGTGCACCCTGTCCTTTACGTCCAACGTGACAGTACAGGTAATCTCTTGTCTATTACTGAAAAAGGAAGTCTTGACCCCAACGTCAAAGAGGAATCCTTAATTTACTGTGAAATAACCGAAATGGTTACCCCTGAAACCGTGCAAACCGTCTTAGAGGGACTTCCCCAAACCCTTCTCGAAGTGAGACAGGCGACCCAAGATTGGGACGCCATGCGCCGTCAAGTGCGTGAGGCGATTAAGGACGTTGAGGTCAGCCGCTATCAAGGGGAATATGTCCGTATTGAAGAATCCAAAGATTTCCTAAGGTGGATTGAAGACGACCACTTTACTTTCCTAGGTTATTGTAAATACGAGTTGTACGGTGAGGACGGACGGCTTTTGCGTGAACCCCAGGCAACCCACGCTTTGGGTATCTTACGCGACGAAGAACAACGCCGTCTTGATCGTATTTTTGAAGGTGTCGGCTACTCTCAGGCCACCCGGCATCTGATTATGAAGCCAAGCCCCCTGATCATTAACAAAACAACACAGCTTTCTCTCGTGCACAGGGACGTCCCCATGGATGTCATTGGGGTACGCTTTCTTAACGAGGCAGGTGAGGTTATTGGCCTTCATATGTTTTTGGGCCTTTTCACCTCCATCGCCTATGATAGTAGCGCTCGGGATATTCCGTACTTGCGGCGCAAAGTGGAGCGCGTCATTGAAAATGCTGGTATTGAGCCCACATGGCACGATGGTAAATCCCTGATCCATGTCCTTGATACGCTTCCACGGGATGAATTGTTCCAAGCCTCAGTAAGCGAACTCACTCAAATCGGTATGTCGATTGTGCGCCTACAAGTGGAACAGCGCGTGGCTTTGTTTATGAGACCTGATATTTTCAAGCGGTTCATGTCATGTCTTGTTTATGTACCAGGGGATGTCTTTGACTCAACCTTGATGGACAAAATGGGCGCTGTGCTCGCCAAAGAGCTTGGTGGAAAATTGGGCGTTGTCAAGGCGCAATTTGGGGCTTTTACCTTTGCCAGGATCCACTTTACCATTAACACACCCAACGGGGCCAAAGATTCATACAATATTTCTTACATCGAACAGTTGTTGATGGAGGTGGCAAAATCTTGGAGCGATGACCTCAGAAACGCTTTAAACCTCACTTTCACCGAGTGGAAAAGCGCTCGTATCTTCCGTCTCTATCGAAACGCTTTCACCCGCGCCTACCAAGATCGCTTTGTGGGACAAGATGTGGTGAGCGATATTGATTATATTGAATCAATCTACGCAGAGAAATCTTTCACAACACGGGTCTATGTCCCTAATCCTGATGAGCCCACACAGATTAAGCTTAAGTTTTTTCACAAAGCAACCCCCGTTGCCCTTTCTGATATTTTACCAACCCTTGAAAATCTGGGACTTCGCGTCATCAGTGAAATCCCCTTTAAGGTGTCTAGGGAAGAAGCTGATGACGTGGTTTGGATCCATAGCTTTGATATGGAAATCAAACATATGGCACAAGATGTAGGCCAGGAGGGATTTGATCGTTTTCTCCAAGCCTTTACGGCCGTGTACACCAAGCAAACAGAAGATGATGGGTTTAATCGTCTTGTCTTGGCCGCAGACCTTAGTTGGCGTCAATGCTCTTTGATCCGGGCTTACGCCCATTATCTCAAGCAGCTTGGCATGACCTACAGCGCGCCCTTTGTCCAAATGACCCTTGTACGGCATGCTGACATTACCCGTTTACTGGTTGAGTTGTTCGAAGCACGCTTTGACCCTACCTGCACCTCAGGGAACGCCGATCTTATTGAAAGTATCCTTAAAGCGCTTGATAATGTTGATAACCAAGACGAAGACAGGATTCTTCGGCGCTATCTTAACGCCATTCTTTCAACCTTGCGCACAAACTATTTTAAGACTGACGATGCAGGCAAAGTAAAACCATTTATCTCTTTCAAGTTTGACTGTGCTGCACTGGTGGAAATGCCCCTGCCGAAACCCCTCTATGAAATTTATGTTTACGCTCAGGATGTTGAGGCTGTTCACCTGCGGGGGGGGCGTGTGGCGCGTGGCGGCATTAGGTGGTCTGATCGCCATGAGGACTTCCGCACAGAAGTGCTTGGCCTCATGAAGGCACAGATGGTGAAAAACTCGGTTATCGTTCCCGTGGGCTCAAAGGGCGGCTTTATCGTTAAAAAAAGCCTCGACGGTCTTTCCCGAGAAGACGTACAACAAGTTTCGGTCGCTTGCTACCAAACCATGATCAGGGGCTTGCTTGACCTCACGGACAATCTTGTCAATCATGAGATTGTGCCGCCGACACAAGTCCTAAGGTACGATGGGGATGATCCTTACCTGGTGGTGGCAGCCGATAAGGGCACGGCCACTTTCTCTGACTACGCCAACGCGGTGTCCCAAGAGTACGGATTTTGGCTTGCCGATGCTTTTGCCTCGGGCGGGTCGGCCGGCTATGACCATAAAAAGATGGGCATCACCGCCAAAGGCGCCTGGGAATCCGTTCGAAGACATTTTCGCGAACTGGGGCTTAACGTCGATACCACCGACTTCACCGTTGTGGGGATTGGCGACATGTCCGGTGACGTTTTTGGAAACGGGATGCTTCTCTCGCCTCACATTCGCCTTGTGGGCGCCTTTAACCATGCCCATATCTTTGTAGATCCAAATCCAGATGCTCAAAAAAGCTATCTTGAACGGGCGCGACTTTTTGGTTTGCCGCGCTCATCCTGGGCAGACTATGACCCTTCATACTTGTCTGCGGGAGGGGCGATTTATGAACGACGATCAAAGGTCATTAATGTAACCCCTGAGATTCAAGAAATGCTCTCCCTGCCCCGGCCCATGGTTAGTCCCCAGGATCTCATTCGCGCTCTGATGACCTACCAAGCAGATCTTTTGTGGTTTGGGGGAATCGGTACCTATGTCAAATCCAGCCAAGAAAGTAACGCAGATGTGGGGGATCGCAGCAACGACGCCCTTCGTGTGAATGCCAAGGACTTGCGATGCCGCGTGATTGCAGAAGGCGCTAATCTTGGTGTGACACATCTTGGTCGCATCGAATTCGCAAGACGCCTTCATGGCCGCATTAACACTGACGCCATTGACAATTCGGCGGGCGTTGATTGTTCGGATCATGAGGTGAACATCAAAATCTTACTTGGTTCGGTGATGGCTAAAAACAGACTTGATGTGGGTAAGAGAAATGCTTTGCTTGAGAGCATGACACAAAATGTTGCCGAGCTTGTGCTGCGCGATAACTATAAGCAAAATCTGTGCCTCAGCGTGATGGAGTCTTCGGGAACAGAAGTTTTTGATCAAAAAGTACGACTGATTCGCAAACTTGAAAGTCTTGGACGTCTTGACCGGTCCCTTGAATATTTGCCCGATGATAATAGCCTTGCTGAAATGCAAACCTCTGGTAGACCCTTTGTCAGACCAGAGTTGGCCATTCTTCTGGCCTACTCAAAAATCCAACTCTACGCGGATCTTGTGGCCATGGATCTGGTCAAAGATCCCTTTTTCGAGGGAAGGCTGATTGCCTACTTTCCAGACCTTATGCGCACAGACTATGCCCTTGACATTCTCGCCCACCCCTTAAGAGACGAAATCGTCGCCACAATAATCGTGAATGAGGTCGTGAACCACATGGGGGCATCTTTTGTGTATGAGGTTCAAGACAAAACAGGTAAATCTTTGTCGATGATTTTCAAAGCCTACTTTCTTGCCATGGAAGTCTTTAACTTTGAAAGTTTTTTTGAAGAGCTCGAGTCCTATGACGGCAAGATTGACGCAATTCAGCAAACACGGGTGTACCGAGAACTCCTCAAGGTGCTCAAACGCACAACCATTTGGCTTTTGAATCACTACCCGCTCGAAGGATCGTTATCCGATCTTGTGCATGATCTCTCCATTGGGGTGGGAGCATTCTTGGGCGATCTAACCGACTGCCTTGACGCAGAAGGAGAAAATAAACTTGCTCAAACGGTTGTTTTTTATCAAAACTTTGGGATAGATCAAGGATTTGCAGAAAGGTGCGCCCTTCTTGCCATCGCCGCAAACTCTCCCAATATTGTCCTGTTGGCTTCAGCGACCGGCTTTACCATGCGAGAGGTTGGGACTTTGTACTTCCATCTGGGGAGTCGCTTTAGTTTTGGTAAAATCAGAGCGCAAGTAAGAAGCATTACAACAGCATCGCCCTGGATTAATCAACAGCTCATGGGCCTTCTAGAGGATCTTTACAATTATCAAAGTGACTTAACTTTGCGTGTGATTTCTCTTGCCCATGATAACCCTAAAGCCCTGGAAGATGGCGGCAAAGCTCTTATGGCTCAATTCGAAATCGATTATACAGAAATTGTTACGCGGCTAGACCGGATGTTCTTAGAGGCCAACATCGCCCGGTGTCGAGACATCGCGACCCTAACTGTTGCCACAAGAGAACTTCGACTTCTTAGTCAATCTTAACTGACTTATCCTTGACGATCACACACTGCCTCAGGCATTGTGGGATCAGCATTTTATCTTTAAGAGGGCCCCATGCAACAGCAGCCTCCTGTATCTGAACAGGAATCCTGGTTTTTAAGCGAAGCCGCCACCGCGCTTCGGTTTCTGGCCGCAGACGCCGTGGAAAAAGCAAAATCTGGACATCCTGGCATGCCCATGGGGATGGCCGATGTGGCGACAGTCCTTTTTACAAAATTCTTGAAAATTAATCCCCATGACCCTTTGTGGCCTGATCGTGACCGTTTTGTATTGTCAGCTGGGCACGGCTCCATGCTGCTTTACGGGCTTAATTATTTAAGTGGATATAAGGAAATGTCCCTTGAAACACTTAAGTCTTTTCGTTCCCTTGGCAGCCTTGCAGCCGGCCACCCTGAGTATCATCCCACAGCCGGCATTGAAACCACCACAGGCCCCTTGGGTCAGGGTCTTGCCACAGCCGTGGGCATGGCCCTTGGCGAAAAGCTCCTCGCTCAAGAATTTGGTGTCGATCTTGTGAATCATCATACCTATGTAATTGCGGGTGATGGGTGCCTCATGGAAGGCATCAGTCAAGAGGCCATCACCTTGGCAGGCCATTTAAACCTCTCGCGTCTTATTGTCCTTTTTGATGATAACCATATCTCCATCGACGGCGGTACAGACCTTTCCACCAGCGAGGATACCCTTGGCCGTTTTGAGGCAGCTGGCTGGCTGGCTGAGCGCATTGACGGTCACGATTTCGCCCAGATTGAGGCGGCCCTTACCCGCGCCCAGACGGCCACAAAGCCGACCCTCATTGCGTGTCGAACGACCATTGGAAAGGGTGCGCCCAAAAAGCAAGGAACCTCAGACACACACGGATCTCCTTTGGGGGCCGCCGAAATTGAAGCCGCGCGCGAAGCCCTGGGATGGCATCACCCGCCCTTTGAGATTCCCCAAAGCCTTGTGCAGCACTGGCAAAAAAAACTTACAGACCGCGTCTTCCCCCTTTATCATGCCTGGCAAGACCGCTTTGGGAAAATGGACGCACCGTTAAAAAAGACTTTCTCTGACCGCATGGCGGGAACACTTGCCCCCGGCTGGACAAAAGCCCTGGACACTCTCAAGGACCAGTTCCTTGAAGACAAACCCTCCCTTGCCACGCGCCAATCCTCCGGAAAAGTCCTTGACGCGCTTGTCCCAACTTTGCCCGAGCTTTTAGGGGGATCAGCTGATCTCACAGGCTCAAACAATACCCTTGCCAAGGGAATGAAAGGAGTCACGCCCCACGACTTTTCTGGACGCTACCTTCATTACGGCATCAGAGAGCACGCCATGGCAGCCGCCATGAACGGTCTAGCTCTCCATGGGGGTTTTGTGCCTTACAGCGGAACCTTCCTTGTCTTTTCGGATTATTGCCGTCCTGCTATTCGCCTGGCTTCCCTGATGAAGCAACGCGTCATTCACGTCATGACCCACGACTCCATCGGCCTTGGTGAAGACGGCCCTACCCATCAACCCATCGAGCATCTCACAAGCTTGCGGGCCATTCCTGGCCTCCAGGTCCTGCGCCCTGCTGACTGCCTAGAGGCTGCCGACTGTTGGGAAATGGCGCTTACTTATCAAGGGCCTTCTGTAATGGCGCTCACAAGGCAAGCTTTGCCCGCCTTGCGCCGTGAAAAAGAAAACCGCGCGCAAAAAGGTGCTTACATCCTAGAGGAGGCCACCAAAGACCACAAAGTCACTTTGATTGCCACAGGATCCGAGGTCAGCATCGCGGCTGCCGTGCGCGCCGCCCTTGAGGAAAAAGGGGTCGGCACGCGTCTTGTCTCCATGCCGTGCACTTTGCGCTTTGATCAGGCTTCCAAGGCATACCGGACAAGCGTCCTTGCTCCCCATACCCTCCGTGTGGCCATCGAGGCTGCGTCGCCCTGGGGATGGGAGCGTTATGTGGGCGAAGACGGTCTTATCTTTGGGATTGATACCTTTGGGGCGTCAGCCCCTTATCAAGAGCTTTATGCTCACTTTGGTTTGACGGCGCCGGCAATTACTGAAGCAATCACGACACATCTCGCATCAACGTCATAAAACAAGGAGAAATAGCCATGGGAACACGCATTGCCATTAATGGGTTTGGACGCATTGGGCGCTTGGTCCTGCGGGCCCTTTGTGAACGAAAAGATGTCGATCTTGACATTGTTGCCATTAATGATCTCACGACCCCTGCCACCAACGTTCACTTGTTCAAATATGATTCGGTGCACGGTCCCATTTCCCATGACATGCGTCTTGAGGACACAACCCTTCACCTCAATGGCCATAAGATTGCCATGCTCTCGCTCCCAAAGCCTTCTGAACTTCCGTGGAACGATCTCGGCGTTGACATCGTCCTTGAGTGTTCTGGGCGTTTTACAAAAAAGGAAGAGGCAGCCGCCCACTTAAGTGCCGGTGCAAAGCAAGTCCTGATTTCAGCGCCCGCAACCGGCGTGGATGCCACCGTCGTGTATGGCGTCAACCATCACGTGCTTTCTGACAAAACCCTTGTTGTTTCCAACGCGTCCTGTACCACAAACTGTCTGGCCCCGGTGGCACAAGTACTTCACAAAACCTTGGGCATTGAAAAAGGATTTATGACTACGATTCATGCATTTACGGGCGATCAGCGCCTTGTGGATACGGGGCATTCTGACCTGCGCCGTTCAAGGGCCGCGTCCTTATCCATGATTCCGACTTCCACAGGGGCGGCGCGCGCTGTGGGACTTGTTCTGCCAGAGCTTTCGGGCAAAATTGACGGCGCTGCCGTGCGCGTGCCAACTTCTAACGTCTCTTTTGTCGACTTTAAATTTCTCAGCCGTACTCCCACCACCGTCGAGGCCGTGAATAACGCGCTAAAGACTGCAGCGGAGGGGCCTCTTGCGGGTATCTTGCGTTATGAGGACCAGCCCCTTGTGTCGGCCGACTTTAACCATGACGCCCACAGTAGTATTGTCGACGCCTTGGAGACCCAAGTCATCGGAGGCAACTTTGTGCGTGTCGCCGCGTGGTATGATAACGAGTGGGGTTTTTCCAATCGAATGCTCGACACCGCCGCCGCCATGGCCAAACACCTGTAACGAAAAGGGGGGCAAAATGCCCCCCCAGACTTTTATATAAGAATGAGATTACTCGTCTTCTCTGACTTCTGTCTCGATCAATTCTTCTTCGTCAGTATCTAAAACTTCATCGTCCTCTTCCATCTCAAGTTCAAAAACCTCATCCACAGTCACTTCTGGTTTTTGCGCCCGGCCTTTGGCCACGTATTTTGAGGTAAATTCGTCCGCTTGGAATGTCTTGCCACACTTGGGGCATGTCATGGGATCTTTATTAAGATCATAAAAAGGCGCGCTGCATTTACGGCAACTACGCTTGGTTCCTAGTTCTGGCTTAGTGGTCATGAAAGACTCCTGCTCTTTGAAAAGATACTTCCTAAAAGGCCTTGCCATGATCTGCGGGCAGAGTCAAAAGTTTTTTCACAAAACGTGTTTTTTAGACCCATTGCGGCGGATAAAATTTGTCGCGTTTAACGGATCCAAATCACTTGGCACACATCCTGCATAATTGAGTACAGATAGAAATGTAATTCAAGGAGTGTTCGTTATGTTATCTCGGGATGTGGCCCTTTCCATGCAGACCGCCATTCAACGGGACGTTGATGTTGTCACCCACAATATCGCGAACCTCCAAACCGCTGGCTTTAAAACAAAACTTATGGTCTTTAATGAGGCTGCCGTGAAAAAAAGTGCAGCGCAGGATTATTCCTTTGTTCAGGACCTTGCAACCATTCGCGACAACACCCCCGGATCCTTCAAGAATACGGGCGACCAGTACCATGCCTATATCGCAGGGCCTGGTTATTTTGCTGTACAAACACCAGGTGGTATACGTTATACCCGAAACGGCGCCTTTGTTCGGGACGCCAATAACCAAATTACAACCGTCGAAGGCTATCCTGTTATGGATGTCAATAACGGCCCCATCGCTGTACCCGATGACGTATCTCAGATCTCTTTGGGGCATGACGGCACATACTCGGACGGCGTCAATGATTTAGGACAAATTGGCATTTTCACCTTTGCCGATGATAACGCCCTTAAAGAAGAGGCTGGCACACTTTTTAGCACTGACCAAGCCCCCATTCAAAACACAAACGCCAAGGTGTTACAAAGGGGTTTTGAAGCTTCTAACGTCAACTCAGTTGCAGAAACAACGAAACTGATGTCGCTTCTGAGGTCCTTTCAACAAGTTCAAAATTACCTAGAACAGCACAGCAAGCTTGAAAGCTCCATGAGTCAGCAACTGATAAAAATAGCGCCCGCCGCTTAAAAACTAAGAAGAAAGGAATACCAATGTCCATTGCACTGGGAAACGCCTCCACCGGAATGGGAGCCATGCAAGACCTCACCAACGTCGTCACAGGCAACATTGCCAACATGAAAACAACGGCATTCAAAGAAAAAGTTGCTCTTTTCGCAACCCTCATGTCCATAGACAAAACCCGCGTAGGCTCGCTCACTGCCACCACAGGAGAACGAGTGCCTGTGGGTGTTCAAATTGGTCTTGGGGTGCAGATGCAGGCGGTCAGCCCCATTCTGACCCCGGGCACCCCCGTTCAAACGGAAAACCCTTATCACATCATGATCCAGGGACCTGGTTTTTTTCAAATTGACCTGCCCTCTGGCGACATTGCTTATACCCGGGCGGGCACTTTTGAGGTCAATGAAAATGGAGTTATCGTCACCCAAGAAGGCAACACCCTTGTGCCAGGGATTACGATCCCCTCAGACGCCCAGTGGGTCAAAGTAAACGCGGCCGGCGAAGTATTTGCAAAAATTCCTGGCAACCCAACGCCGCAAAGCGTCGGGCAATTAGAGCTTGCAACATTTGCAAATCCTGCCGGATTAGAGGCCTTGGATAACAACATGTTTTTAGAAACAGCCTCATCGGGTGCCCCCATTGTAGGTACACCCAATACGGACGGTTTTGGCAAGCTTCTACAACATTGGTATGAGGGATCCAACGTGAACTCAGTCAAGGCCATTACTGACCTCATCGAAGCTCAGCGCGCGTTTGAAATGAACTCAAAATCTGCCAAAACAGCTGACGAAATGGAAAAGCAGCTGAATTCTTTGGCATAAGGAGCGCATCATGAAAAAAGTCGGTTTGATCATTTTGCTCGGCATGTCTTGGAAAACGGCCTACGCTTATCGTACCCTTCAAGATCTAGACACCGCAAATAACCCTTTATTCCAAGAACGAGGGATCAACGCAAACGAACTGGCGCCCCTTGTGCAAGAAGCCGCGCGCGACGCCGTAGATCAAAACGTTGAGATTACGCTAGACGAGCAAACAGTCCCCCTTTCCAAAGATGCCCTTGAAACCGCCTCGGTCTTTGATTTTGCCGTTGAAAAAGACGGTCTACACTTTACCGCTCTGATCCAGGCGCCCTCTCTTAAGGAACCCTTTACCATTAGCGGCACATACTATCCGGCAAAAGAAATTCCGGTACTTCGGCGCCTGCCGGCACCGGGTGACGCCATCACAGAACAAGACCTTGTCTGGAAAAAAGTTCCCCTGCGCAAGCTTTCTCGGACCACCTTAACAAAAACTGAAGACATCTTAGGGTGTGTGGTCCGCTCTCATACCCTCAAAGTCGGTGTGCCCCTGCGTCATATGGATGTGGAAAAGCCTCTTCTCGTCAAACGAAATGAAGCTGTCCTGATCACTGTCCAAGATGCAAAAATCTCTTTAACACTTGAAGGAACGGCCCTCGAGCAAGGCGAAAAAGGGCAGCGGATCCGGGTCCTTAATCCCATGAGCAAGCGCACCCTTTACGGCGTCGTTGTGGATCACAAACGCGTTGAAATCGAGCGTCCCATGCGCCTTGCCCAAACCTTTGAAGGAAACCGGTCATGACATTTTACCCTCTCTCATACGCCAAAACCACCTGCACGGTTGTGGCTTTGACAGGCCTGCTTCTCCTAGGAGGGTGTCAAACAACGGACCAACTATCACGTATTGGCGAGCTGCCCGTGATTACTCACATCCAGGATCCCACAAGGACACCAGATCACCAACCCGTGTCCATGCCCATGCCCAGTCCCACCCCAGCCCCGCAGCAGCCAAATTCCCTTTGGCAGGCAGGTGCCAGAACCTTTTTCAAAGATCAACGCGCAAGCCGAGTGGGGGATATCTTGACGGTCCTTGTGCAGGTGGACGACAAAGCGGACATCAGCAATACAACAGTACGGAATCGTACGACTAGCGAAAAAACAGGCATCACGGGACTTTTTGGGTATGAAAAGAAATTGGATGCTATTTTACCCAAGACCGTGGACGCTACAAATCTGATTGGGATCAACAGCAAGCCAAGTCACACAGGTGTCGGCACCATTAGTCGTAGCGAAAAAATCAATATGAAGGTGGCAGCAACTGTCATTCAAATCCTGCCCAACGGCAACTTTGTGATTTCAGGACGTCAGGAAATGCGGGTCAACTATGAAGTCCGAGAAATGCTCCTCCAAGGCATTGTTAGGCCCGAAGATATCTCCTCGGCCAACACCATCCCCTACGAGAAAATCGCCGAAGGTCGCTTTTCTTACGCTGGTCGTGGTCAGCTGGATGATATGCAGCAGCCCCCCTACGGTCAGCAAGTGCTGAACGCCCTCTCTCCGTTTTAAAATCATATGAGGAGCGTCTTGTTTTGCCTTAAAAGAAAAACATGACGCCCCTTGATTTTTCCTTCAGTTTTCTATAGACAAGAGGCAGTGGAGGGGTGGCCGAGCGGTTGAAGGCGCACGCCTGGAAAGTGTGTATACGGTAATCCCGTATCGCGGGTTCGAATCCCGCTCCCTCCGCCAGTACCAATACAAAACCTTCCTCTTTTTTTGACTGCTATAGCTTTTACACTTTCTTTGTGGAAAACTGAGCTTTAGATAACGTCTATCTGTGCGCTTCATGAGACCACATTTTTCTTCTTTTGTTTTTTATCGAGTCATCTTCTTGGGATTGTTTGTCGGCACGCCCCTCCAAAGCGCGGTGCTTGTCAATGACATCACAACCCTCAATCCCATCGTTGTCAGTAGTGTTGTGACGCCGACGTCCGTGGAAGAGCTGTCGCGCCTTGTGACCACCCACAAAGGACCCATTTCCATAGGGGGAGGTCGTTATAGCCAAGGCGGTCAGACAGCCACCGAAGGCGCTCTTTTTATTGATATGCGCCGTCTCAACCATATCGTGCGCTTAGATGTGCCTCGCAAAGAAGTGACCGTTCAAGCTGGTGCCACGTGGCGCCAAATCCAAGAGGTGATCGATCCCAAGGGTCTTTCTCTTAAAATCATGCAGACCTACTCTAACTTTACGGTGGGAGGGTCCCTCAGCGTAAATGTGCATGGTCGGTATGTGGGGGAAGGTCCCCTTATCGGCTGTGTCAAATCCATAAAAATCATGCTGGCGGACGGGACGCTTCATACCGCCACCCCGCACCAAAACGCTGAACTTTTTTATGGTGCCATTGGCGGGTACGGAGGGCTCGGCGTCATCGTAGAGGCAACCTTTGATCTTACCACCAACGAGGCCATCGAGCGCACGACCAAAACTATGCCTGTCAGCGCCTATCAATCCTTTTTTATGAAAGAGATCAAGGCATCAAAGGTCGCCGTTTTTCACAACGCAGATCTTTATCCGCCTGCCTATAAAAACGTGCGCGCCGTCACGTGGTCCTTAACCCGCAAACCTCTCACCACCAAAGACAAGCTTGCCCCTAAGGATAAACTCTCTGGCATCGAACAGCTTTTTTTATCGTGGGTTACCAAAGGGCATTTTGGCAAAGCCGTGCGTGAATCCTTTTATGATCCCTACACGTACGCTAAAAAAGTTGTCCAGTGGCGTAACTACGAAGCCAGCTATGATGTGGCAGGTCTAGAGCCGCCCTCACGGGACACGCTCACCTACGTTCTGCAAGAGTACTTTATCCCTGTGGACCGTTTTGATGCGTTTGTGCCAAAACTTCGCCGCATTTTTCAAAAGCACCGCGTCAATGTGTTGAACGTGTCCATTCGCCACGCCCTTCCTGACCCTGGATCGCTTCTTGCGTGGGCACGGCGCGAAGTCTTTAGCTTTGTTGTATATTATGCCCAAGGCGTAACGCCGCGTGACCGCAAGGAGGTCGCTCTTTGGACGAGTGAGCTCATTGACGCCGCCCTGTCAGAAGGGGGAAGTTATTATTTGCCTTACCAGATTATTGCAACGCCTGCACAGTTCGCCAGAGCTTATCCCAACCACCCAGCGTTCTTTGCCCTCAAAGCGCGCGTGGATCCCACCTATAAGTTTCGCAACAAGCTGTGGGACCATTATTACACCCCCTTTGTGGAAAAGAACCATGACTGAGTTGATCCCGCTTTACCGCCACATTGAAGATTATTTTTTCAAAGGAATCTCGTTGAAAACCCTTGATTTGAGGGGCCAAGCCCACGCCTACATGACAGGCGCTCCTCATATCAATTTTATTTATATCACAAAAAAACCAACGGCTTTGGAAAACATTCTGGCCCAAGGTGCCTCGTTCTTTGATCAAACAAACCTTTCCTTTGAGGTCATTATTCCCCAGGACTTTTGCACGCCCCCTACTATGACTCTTCTCAATAAGATGAGGTATACCCAAACTGACCAAGCTGTCGCGATGATGCTCAATATAAAGGACTTCGACGATGAACACGGGTCGCATTTTCATGAAGAGATCACTGTCAAAGTTCAAGATGAGCATTTAGACGCGTGGGTGTCACCCCTCATAGATGCCTTTGGTTGTCCTGTTGAAACTGGTCCCATCTACAAGGCCGCCCATGAACGCGCTCTGAAAAAACGGGTTCACCTGTACCATTTCACCCTTTTTCAACAAGAAAGACCCGTCGCGTCGATCACTTTGTCGCTGTGGGGGGAGCTCGCGCGCCTCGATGATGTGGGGACCTTGCCCGCGTTTCAAGGAAAAGGATATGCGACCCTTCTCATCCAGCATGTACTTTCAAAAGCAAAACAACGCGGCGCGCGCTACTGCTTTTTAGAATCATCGGCCTCCGGGCTTAGGCTTTATAAAAAAGTTGGTTTCACGCCTCTGTTTAATAATAATGTTTATGCGAAAAACACATGAAGCTTGACCTTTATGACACAAAAATTATCAGATGTCTCGAGGAGGCGTACGGCCTTTGCATCGAGTCTCTCACCCTTCTTCCCATCGGCGCTGATTTCAAAACAACCGTTTACCGAGTCGCCGCGCCTCTTGGGAAATCCTATTTCCTGAAAGTGCGAAGTGGCCCGTTTCTAGAGGCGTCTGTGACGGTGCCTAAATATCTGTGGGATCTGGGCGCGCGCCACGTGATCTCTCCCCTTCCCACAAAATTTGGTGATCTTTGGCTAACACTCGGCGCGGCCAAGGCGGTTCTTTATCCCTACGTCGAAGGCCACACCGGCGCCGGTACGCCGCTTTCAAAAGAACACTGGCACGATTTTGGCGCCGCCGTCAAAAACCTACACCTCACAGGCTTTCCAGAAAACGTCACCCAAGACATCCCAAAGGAGCAATTTTCTTCAACAGCTGGAATCGTGGTTAAAGAGTTTCTCACGCGCATAGAGGGCCCGCCCTTTGAAACGCACGTTGCCAAAAAGACGGCCGCTTTCTTGCACTCAAAAAGCGCGGAGATTCGGCGTATCATTGAGCAAACCGAGATCCTTGCTAACATCCTACAAAGCCGCCCTCTTGAGAAGGTTCTATGTCACGCCGATCTTCATGGGTGGAATTTACTGATTGATCAAAGCAGCACCCTTTTTATTGTTGATTGGGACACGCTGATATTTGCCCCTAAAGAGCGCGATTTGATGTTTGTTGGGGCTGGCATTTGGGATACAACCCTGTCGCAGGCTGAAGAATCAGCCTATTTCTATGCAGGCTACGGTCAGGCGACCATCAACCACGAGGCCCTTTGCTATTACAGGTTTGAGCGTATTCTTCAAGATCTTGAAGAATACGTCACCCACATAATTTCTTCCCAAAGGGAGGATGCAAAGTCCCTGGCGGAATCTTTTCACTATTTAACGTCTAACTTTCGTGCTGATGGGACCATCGAGCGAGCCTGGGCTTCTTGGAAGATCGCAAGCTCCCGCGCAAGAGGGAGGTCATAGCTCATTATCCCCTCCACGCTGGTGGAGAGTGTGCAACAACTTACCTGAAACCTTTCTATATGGTTGAAGGTAACAAGAACGTTTTTCAAAGAAAAGGAGACCCTACGAGCAAAAACCACACGCCAAAAAATGTGTCGTGTGTGTAGCTTTTGCGGACGACCTATCCCGCGTTAAGTCTGCTAACCGATGAAAGCAATCGCCACATATCACGCCAAAATGTTCATACCTTCACATGGTTGATTGAACAAACTTTCATTTGCTAGTAACATGAATACATACAAAAAAAGTTTATAAGTATTTTTATGTTTTTATGGCTCTCTTTTATCGCTGTTGTCCTGGTTTTGCTCTTTCTTGATTTAGGGGTTTTCCACCGCAAAGATCACGAAATTGGCTTCAAGGAAAGCCTTGCCATGAGTGCCTTTTACATCATAGCAGGTCTTTTATTTGGTTTATGGACTTGGTATATACGCGGGTTTGACGACTTTGCGTTATTCATGACAGGTTTTCTTGTTGAAAAATCATTGTCTCTCGATAACATCTTTTTGATTTCAATCGTTTTTTCATCCCTTTCCATTCCTTTGAAATATCAACACCGTGTCTTATTTTGGGGTATTTTGGGGGTGATCATTCTGCGAGGCTTGATGATTGGTTTAGGCGCGCAGATTATTAGCCAGTTTCACTGGGTTTTATATATTTTCTCTGCTTTTATGCTTTTTACTGGGATCAAAATGCTCTTTGTGTCAGAGCAAACCATCGACATTGCCAAGAACCCCTTGCTTATCTGGATTCGCCAGCATTTAAACGTGACCGATAGGTTGCATGAGCAAAAATTCTTTGTTTATCAAAAAGATAACCAGACTCAAAAGAAAAAACTATTTGTGACACCTCTCTTTATCGCCCTTATCACTATAGAGTTTATTGATCTTATTTTTGCCGTTGATAGCATCCCCGCCATTTTTTCCCTTACACAAGATACATACATTGTCTATACAAGTAATATTTTTGCCATCCTTGGATTGCGAGCCCTTTACTTTGCCTTGGCGGCGATCATTCCTAAGTTTTATTATTTGAAGTTCGCCTTGGCAGCTATTTTGATCTTTATTGGATCCAAAATATTTATCGCTGAGACTTTTGGGCTTGTAAAGATTCCTCCCGCCATCTCTTTGAGCGTGACGATCGGATTTTTGGCCATTGGTATTCTTGCTTCATATATTAAAGATCGACAAAAAAAGGGATAAGATCTGTTATGTTCGCATCACTTTCATTGCATTTTCAAAAAGTCATTTCTACGAAAATTTGGGTCACGTTTATTACTTCTCTCATTATCACGAATACAATTGTCCTTGGTATGGAAACATATCCCGCCGTCATGGCGCGCCATGGGACTTTGCTGACGCGCATTGACCAAACGATTCTTGTTGTTTTTGTGATCGAGATTTTAATCCGGTTTGTGGCGTACAGAGCCAACTTTTTTAAAGATCCTTGGTCGCTCTTTGACCTATTTGTTGTCAGTATATCACTTTTTCCCGCTCAAGATGCCTTTAGTGCCTTACGTTCAGCAAGAGCCCTGCGCGCCCTTCGTTTAATTTCCACATTTCCTAAACTGCGAAAGGTAATCGAAGGACTAGTCATGGCCATTCCTGGCATATGCGCCATTGCAGGTGTCATGGCCGTGATCATGTGCGTTTTTGGCTTAATTGCAAGCAAGCTTTATGGACCCTATTACCCCGAATGGTTTGGAAATCTTCACCTATCGATTTTTAGCTTGTTTCAAATCATGACGTTGGAAGGTTGGCCAGACATTGTGCGCACTGTCATGGCACAAAAACCTTTTTCTTGGGTTTTCTTTGTGACCTATATTTTGATTGCCACCTTTAGTGTACTTAACCTTTTTATTGCTGTTGTCGTTGACGCCATGCAGCGCAATCATCAAGAAGAGCCCGATACCAATCTTCAACATCAAGAGAATATTGAAAAAAAACTTGATGCCATCTTCAATGCCATCACCAAAAAGTAACCCTGTCTTTCAGTCGTTTTCCCTCCACGGAATTTGAACGAGGTTACAGCATGTCCCCTTATGCCGTGTGCACCCACCTTGATCTAAGCTTGTGGCGTTAAGGTGATGTCATAGGCCATTATAAGATAATAACAAAGGTAGGGCCAAAGCCCAGATTCTAAACAAAAAACAATCTTTATACGCTGCACGGCGCTATTCTTTAAGTCGCGCGACACAAAAGCAGTCGGCTGTATGATCATTCACAAGGCCGACCGCCTGCATGTAGGCATATATAATTGTGGAGCCCACAAAACTCATGCCGCGCTTTTTAAGATCTTTTGACAGCGCGTCCGATTCTTTGGACGTAGACGGTACGTCCGCCATACTCTGGGGCCTCCCTTGCAAGGGTTTTCCACCTACAAAAGACCAAAGATACGCATCAAAGGAGCCAGCCTCTTTTTGAATCTCTAAAAAAACACGGGCATTTTGGCGCGCAGCGTATATTTTAAGCCTGTTTCTGATGATGGCAGGATTCTCTCGGAGCGCCTCAAGAGCTTCATCCCCCATAAGGGCGACTTTTTCGGGTACGAATCCCAAGAACGCCTGCCGATACCCCTCACGGCGCTTCAAGATCGTCTCCCAGCTAAGGCCTGCCTGGGCACCTTCCAAAATCAACATCTCTAAGTGTTTTTGATCATCATGGACGGGCACGCCCCACTCGTTATCGTGGTAGGCTACATAAAAAGGCTCTTTACCAACGGCCCACCAGCACCGCTTGAGGGAGTCATGGGTCATCTTTTCATCCTTTCCTAATGCACAAGCATCCAAAGGGCCATGGCGGCCATTGCTACATCCTCCACGACCGTCAACGTCGACATGGGCAGGTTCAAGGTTGTGCCAAGACACGCACACTGGATCGCTTTTTTATGAAGAAGCGCTTTAATAACGCCTATACTGCTAACCCCCATTAACACAAGGGTTGCGTATAACGTCACCTTAAGTGATATCTCAAACAAATACAAAAAGCCAAGGATCAGCTCTAAAAAGGGATAAAGATATCCGTAAAAAGGAACGCGCGCCGCCAGCACGTCATAGGTCCGATACGCCTCTTGGAACCCTTTCAAATCAAAAAGCTTAAAGGTGCCAAACACCAAAAAGAAGCCGGCCATAAAGTGCGTCATCCAGTGGGAAGCGCCTCCCTTGAAACTGACAAGGGCCAGCATCCCCACAATAAGAAGAAGCGGTCGGTAAATGGAAAACCAAGTGCGTACTTTCTCGAGAATAGAGATCTTTTGATCGGTGACAAGAGTGTACGGTCCCCGTTTTGACAAGAGCGCGTTTAGGGCGTCAATCCCTAGTGGTGGGTCCTTGGAAAACAAAACAGCCGGAGGTGTCAGCGTTACCTGAACGCCTTCATCGTAAGGGCGCAACGCGTCCTTAATTTTATCAACGCACGCTTGACAGTGAATCCCTTGAACAGAGTAATGTCTGGTCATCACACCCCCCTTGCGTGTCCCCTACTCTTCTTCTATTATACCCCCCAGGGGTATATAAGCAAGACCTATCAAAGAGCCATGGCCCACCATCCAAAGTACGCGGCTTTTGCAAAACGGATCCACGGTCAAGTGGGTGGCGTCGTGCGCATGATTGAAGAAGGGCAGTACTGTCCCGATATCCTCATGCAACTCAAAGCCGCCCGCGCGTCCCTGCGCACCCTTGAAGGGCGCCTCTTGCAGCAGCATTTAGAAGGTTGTGTCCAAGACGCATTTTCCAGCGGTAATAAAGCTGAAATCGACAAAAAAATCCAAGAACTTGTAAGCCTCATGAAGCGTTACGACGATGACGGGCCCCTGGCCGGAGAGAGGCAAAACCTTTGACATAGAAGAAAAACATTCCTAGTCTTGTCTGCATTTCTTATGGGGATAATAGAAAAGACTAGAGCCATGAAGGCGTCTAAGCAAGATCCGCAATCATTTTTTGTATGCCCGAATTTGATAATCTTGGACGGGCAAAAAATTCTTTTGTTACGTCGCGCGCACTGGGCTCCCGTTTTTCCAGGACACTGGCATCTTCCCACGGGGAAAATTGAAGAAAATGAGTCTCCAAGACAAACCATCATCCGTGAAACTTGGGAGGAAGTTGGCCTTGCCACAAATCCAAAACTCGGCACGATTGTCTATGTCCAGACCCGCAAGTTCGAAAATCCTGAATTAGTGTGGAAAGATCTCAGTTTGTTCTTTGTCCTGCATCAATTAGATGAAATCCCTGTAAATAAAGAACCCCGCCTTCATGATGCCCTGGAATGGTTTGATGTGACCTGCTTACCAACCCCCATGATCCCAGTGGTAAAATTTGGGATTGAACAATACTTGAAAGGGGACCTTTATGGAGAGTTCGTAAGTACTGATTCCTGTGCAAAAAATTTGTAATAACGACCGTTCAATTCAACCGCGCAAGCCCCCCAAATTGCACCCTCAAGGCAAGCCTGGACCGATCCCATTGGCCTGATCATTCCTCAGAAGGGATATTCTGTCGTGCACAATGATTTCCAGGGTCCCGTGAAGTCCCAGCACCTTCCCCATGATACGCGGTTTAGATCAGGTTAATCTTCTTGGCCAAAACGCTGTGATGCAAGTGGGAAACCTTGCGCTATCCATAGACAGAGAATTAAGTTAAGTCGCTGCGTGTTTCCAAATTCACGCCCCCCGCCCCTTTCCCGTGAGCAGCGTGGGGGACTTCGAGTCTGGCTTTCTTGTCTTAGAAGGGGAAACAACTTAAGGAACGACTTTTTATAACGAACACACGTCCGTGCCAACCGGCTAAAATGGTTGCTCCTTATTTTTCAAGGCCCCCTTCATTTTCCTTTTCCGACCGATCACGGTATGGCTCTTCACAACGAAATCAGCGGATCAGAACCATAGGTATAGGAGGATTTTGCGCACGCGCTTTCTCCTAAGCACTTCGAGCGGCTTGCAAGCACCATTGATGTTTTTATCAAAAACAATCCTAAATAACAGGGCACAAAAAAAGGGGCGCTCCTTTAAGGAGCGCCCCTTTTTCTTTTTTGAGGTTTTTAGTAAGCTGCGAACCAAGTTGAAGGGCTAAACAGCGACCAAGACTTCTTAGGCTCTTCAACCTTTTGATTAAGGCCTAGTTGATCAAGGATCGAGTCGACATCAGACCCTGCGGCTTTTTCGTCAGCTTCGTAACCGGCAATGGTCCACTCTACTTCTTCGATAGAAGTCTCAACCTTGCTTAGCTCTGCTTTCTTCGCCTTAAGTTCCTCATTGAGGCTTTTGATCGTTGACTCAAGGGCCTTCTTTTCAGCGCGTCTGACGGAAGGTGCCTTATACTCAGAGGCTTTTTGAGTAAGGGTTTGCTCAAGAGTTTGAATCAGGGCTAACAACTCAGTCTTGGTTGACTCCAAAGCCGCAAGCTTCTTCTCAGCCTTTTCAATTAAGGTCTCCGCGTGCTCACTGACATGGGACTCACGCACTTTTTGGGCCAAGTCACGCTCTTTTTCAGCGATCTTCACCAAAGATGTTTTTTCTTTGATCTTTGACGTCAGCGCCATCTTTTCAAGATGCAAGCCATTCATTTCTTTGGCTTCTGCGCTTAAGCGGTCTATAGACTTCTTCGCCACATCATAGTAAAGACCCATGGAGTGGGTTGAGAATGGTACATACCAATTCTTGGAGAAGAATGATTGCTCTAAACAAATGTCAACGCCTGCATGCTTTGAGTTAATCGTTCCCAGAACGATGGCTGGCACGAGGTCGTACTTGTTCCACATACGTACCATGTTACCCTTACCGATGTTTCTTTCCATCGTTGCAGCTGTCTCTTTATCGCCAATACGAGGCGCCGCATAGTGAAGGCACTGAGTCTCTACATCTGTATACGTGGTCGCAAAGTGGTTCGCGTATACTTGTGCCATACCAGCACCGAGGCTGTGACCGGTTGTGACGAGTGTAGGAGCAGCTTTCCCTTGCGCTTTATTCTCTTCATAAAGCTTATGAAACGCACCTGATACGCCTCTGAGACCTTGCTTTGTCAGGTTCAAGACACCCTTGTGAAGGTTTAGACCTTGACCAAGGCCAAGCTCTGCGTCGGACATACCGCCCCAGAATTGGAAGTTATTCACCCAATCCATGCCAGACTTAGAACCTGCAACGGCCAACACAGCTTTGTTGGTCGTGTCGTTATAAAGAAGGGCACCAGAAAACTCTTTACCATTACGATAAAAGACATTCTTTACTTTGAAGCCTTTAAAAGAACCATGATTGAAAATATCAAGGCCTTGGATTTTCTGGGCGTGAACGTTATCTTCAGACGCGTCGCTGTTTAACAGGTCATCTATCTTGTCATGTACTGCGTTCTTCACAGCGCTAATGTAGGCCAAGCGCCCTTGAAGGGTGTCGTCTGGGCAAATACTGACCGTATCAAGTGTTCTCGTTAGGGCATTTACAGCCTTTTGAAGATCGATAGGATCGGTAATGCGCTTTGCTTTTACCTCTCTTTCAAGCTCCACCACTTCCTCAAGAACTGTTTTCCAGGCATTGGCATCTTCCTCTTTTGCCCGCTTCATGCTGCTGTTTTGTGCAGCAAGCTCTTGATCGTTGGCGAAAAGATAGATCGACGCGCAAAGACGGGCATAGTCGGACACAATTTCGGCGCCGTTATCCCCTTCTAACAGCTGTCGGATCAATGTGTTAGAACCGTACTGGTCAAAGCGATATTTATCGTGGAACCCTGTGTACTTGTTGCCACTTTTTTCCTTCAGCTCATGTTCAACATCTGAAAGACGAGATTTCATCAGCTCTAGCTCTTCTTGGTGATTCGAAAGCGCACTTTGCTTTTTTTGATAATCACTTTCAAAGCCTTTGAACTCACTGAGCTTTGTGCTGGCAAAAGACATGCTCAGGTCCTGGGACATAGAGGTCATGGGACGTGACGTCACATTTTCATCAAAGTCCGGGCTGGCGCGTACCACGTCGAAACTTAGGGCTAACGCCAGGGCTGACGAACCCAAGGCCAAAGCCACAATTCTCTTCTGGATGCGTTTTGTACCGAATGTCATTTTAAACTCCTAAACATTACGATTTGTCAAAAACCATACTCTGTATATAAGGAGTCTTGTCAAAATTATCAAATGCAATTTTTGCAAAATCGCATTGCACTGGAATCATTATTAGTGAAAATTAAATTTTTAAGGATTCTTGCCAAGTTTTTTTAAAATAGCTTGAAGATCTTTAAAGTCAAGGGGCTTTGAAATAAAGGCAGAAGCGCCCCCTTTTTCAGCAAGATGAAGACTTTGCGCATCGCTATAGGCAGAAATGATGACGGTTTTGATTGACGGGTGTTTTTCTTTTATTTTTTGCAAAAGCTCAAACCCAGACATTTGAGGCATATTCACGTCCGTCACAAGAATGTCGACGTTTGCTTCCCTTTCAACACAAGAAAGTGCTTCATAGCCATTTCTTGCGAAAAAAAAGTTGTATTCTTGGCTTTGTATTTCTTTGCGAAATCTTTGCTTTGTTAAGACATCAATATCTTCTTCATCATCAACAATGAGGATATTTGTTGTGTCCATGGGTTCGTTCTCTGACACGAAGCGCTTCCTTTTTTAGGTCATAGTATCTTAATATGGGCCCATCGCAAGGCATAAACTAAAAATTTAGTTATTTTTTGTTGGATTTTCTATCTCCTGTTCAGTTTTAAATATATGATGGTGACACACTATTAATATAGAGAAACACTCATGTTTGATCTGCTTGCTAAGTCCATCCTGTTTGTCACAAGTGAATATTTTGTCATTGCTTTTGTATCGGTTGGGTATCTCACCTATAGAAAACAAATTTTTGCAAGAGCGCTTTTTTTGCTTCTGTTTACGATGCTTCTTAATCCCTATCTAAAGTCCATCTTTGAAATTCCTTTGAACCCATGCCTTGAAAAAACAGGGTGGGCTTTTCCCAGTGGCCATATGCAAACGACTTTTTGTTTATGGGGGTGGCTCCTGTGGGAAATTAAGCGAAAGGATTTTGCTTTTTTTGCCCTTATCCTTATGACAGCCGTCGGGGCAGCGCTTCTTCACTTTAAATATCATAATCTCCTTGACCTTGCGGGCGCAGTGGGATTTGGTGCCCTGACTTTGCTCGTTTACAAAGTAGCCTGCACCCTCCTCGTGCAAAAGAATCATCCCTACCTTGGCACCATGATGGCGGCTCTTGGATTGGTGCTTATCTACCTCACTCCTGATAATCTCCCCCATATGTGGATCGCAGAAGGGGCCCTTGTGGGCTTTTCTTTGGGGTGGGGCGCCTCTCATAGATGGGACAGAGGTGAGTGGGTTTTTAAAAAGAGGTTTACGGTCGCAGCTGCGTTTATGGGAATCATTGGACTCTATCTGGTCACAATCCCTTTGAAATCCCTCATCAGTATTGAAGGTTTTAACTTTATTAGGTTTTTCTTTGTCGCCCTTTGGGTTAGTTACGGCGCCGAGGCGGTTGTCCACGTCATCCATAAACGCACAAAACGTCTGTAGGGCAAAAAGCCCCAAGAGGGTGTTCTCTTAGGGGCTTTTGATAAAAAAATGTAAGCTAATTCTATAGAACGTCCACATCCACTGATGGTTGATCGCGCTGGGTAGAACCCGACTTTGGATGTGTTTCCTTCATAAACTTCAAGAGGAACAAAGAAATAATCAAGCACACTGGCAGGATCATCAACGCAAAGCGGTAGTCTGCCACGGAATAGACTGGAACACCGTCATTGTACTGGCCATCCCAGTTCAAATCGATAAGCCAGCCAATAAAGGGATGAAGGGCACCCGTCAACATGACGATCATATTCACAAAAGCGGTCGCAACGCCGCTCATGTTGCGCGGCATAATTTCGCAGATCACCGCAAAGGTTAGGACTTTGGCCGTGTAAAAGAACCCCGCTAGAAAAAACAGAACATAAAATACGTAGATGGAATGTCCTGGATAAAAGAGAATGCCAAGATAGATAAGAAATGTTGCCAGCGACCCGATGACCATGGGAAACCGTCTGTTGGCCATCATATCTGACATCACCGTAAAAACAGGGCTGCCTAGTGCTGCGCCCAAAAACATGGCTGTTGTAACAGACGCTGCCACTTTTTCATTCACAAGCGCCGCTTTTTCCACAAACTGGACGCCCCACGCATCGCCAATGATCGTGATAGGCATATACATGAGCGTGCCATAAACCGCGATAATCCAAGCTTGTCCATTAAAGGCAAGATCTTTGATATCATGCCAGGGGTGTCTGTTCTCAAGGAAAGGCACGGCCTCTTTTGCGTGGGACTGCTGGTCAGTAGGACTTCTCACGAACAAATAACATAAAACCCCAACGCCAAGACCCAAGGCGCCCAAAAGTTGATAGGTTTCGCGCCAGCCGATGCTGTCCACAAGCATGCTGAGGGGTGTTCCCCCAACGCTCGCTCCCAAGGTGCCAAAAACCATCGTCAGCGCAATGACTTTTCCAAGCTTTACGGGCTCTAGCCAAAGGGTACCAAGCTTAAGAGTCCCAATAAGACCACACGCGCCTCCCGCTCCAATAAGAAAGCGCGCGGCAGACGCAACCCAAAGACTGTTCGTCGCTGCAAAGGCAAGGCAAGAAAGGCCGAGCAAAATCCCCGAGCCCGCCAAAAGAATTCTGGACCCTAGTCGGTCCATGGTAATACCAAGAGGAAGCTGCATGCCGGCATACCCCCAAGAATAGAACCCCACCACCGTGCCAAAAGCTAGGGCATCGATCATGAACGTTTCCATCATCTCGTTGTTCATCACATTGGGTGAGACACGTAGGATGAATTGATAGGCGTAGAAGAATGCGCCACAAGAAATCATAAGCCAGGCACGTCCTTCGTCCTTAAAAGTGGCGCGCAGCATCTGCCAAAAGCTTTTCTTTTCCGTCATTTTTTGGGAGGGAGACCCCTCTAAGTTAGACGAAGCAGTGTGTGATTTTGTTTCTTTTAGTTCTACCATTGTTCCTTCTTCTGCTGTCTAATTCGATTAGAAAAACTTTCCCAACTTATCTTTTATACCGCGTCATGAGGGGCTTGTCAAAAACCTATGACTTAGATTTGCCTTACATAGATGCCTCTGAGGAGCCAGGGGGCATGGATGTCAGGCGTTTTAGAAGCTTTTGTAAGATGCCATAGGCGTGGTTCACATGCTTTAGATGCTCTTCAGCTTGGCGGCATCCCTGATTCAAATCTGGATGGAACCTTTTTGCCAAAATCTTGTACCGTGTTTTTAAAATTTCCTGGGTCAACGGATAGGTCAAATCTAAAATAGCAAGAGCCTGAGTTTCTTGAGCATTCAATATGCCCTGTCCACCACGGGTGTTTTTGCCAAAAATGACGTCGACTTGCTCAAAAGAGGGAATGCGATAGGAAAACTTCCCCTGAGAAAAGGGCCAAGAGGGCCTTTGCCAGGTCACATCTTCCCGGCGACTTGCCTCAATCTCGTCTTCTTTCATATGGGCGTAATAATTCCACGAGGCGTTATAAAGACGCACATGCTCGAGGCAGAACCAATAGCGGTCTTGAAGACGCTGGGGGGACTTCGGCGCTGGATAGAGTCCTTCAAGGGCGCACCCCTCTTTCATGCACCGCGACCCACCTACCGTTTCCGATTCCTCGAAAAAGGGATGAAGCTTGTACCTGCCACGCATGGGAAAAAGGACCCGCGCTAAAGGTTATGCGCCGCTTTCAAGGAAGCGGGCGACGTCAAGTGCCGCCATACATCCTTGTCCTGCAGCCGTTACTGCCTGCCTGTAAACCTTGTCTTGAACGTCACCTGCGGCAAAGACGCCCTCAACGCTCGTTTTTACAGAGCCAGGAGGGCACTGAATGTAGCCTTCTGCGTCCATCTCAAGCTGACCTTTAAAAATGTCCGTGGCGGGTTTATGGCCAATGGCCACGAAAATGCCATCAACGGACAAAACTTTCTCTTGCCCAGTTGTCACGTGACGTAGTTTTGCGCCTGTCACCTGACGAGGGTTTTCTTTACCCTGCACCTCTTCCAGAACATGATCCAAAACAAGCTCGATTTTTGGATTTTCAAAAAGCCGTTCTTGAAGGATTTTTTCAGCGCGTAGGGTCTGCCGGCGGTGCACAAGGTACACTTTACTTGCGTGGTTCGTCAGATAAATTGCCTCTTCCACAGCCGTGTTTCCGCCTCCAATAACGGCGACTTCTTTTCCGCGGAAAAAAAAGCCGTCACACGTGGCGCAACCCGAGACACCAAACCCCCGATACTTTGTTTCGCTCTCAAGCCCCAGCCATAAAGCCTGAGCGCCCGTGGCAATCACAACCGCGTCAGCAAGATAGCGATCCCCAGACGCCGTCGCACAAACAAAAGGCCTTTGAGAGAAGTTGACCTCGACGATGTAGTCATGGACGATTTTTGTTCCCACGTGGTGGGCTTGATCTCGCATTTGCTCCATTAGCCAAGGACCTTGGATGGTTTGAGCAAAACCCGGATAGTTTTCAACGTCTGTCGTGACCGTCAATTGGCCACCCGGCGTCATCCCAGCCACAAGAATGGGTTGAAGATTCGCGCGCGCAGCATAAATAGCAGCCGTGTACCCCGCAGGGCCCGAGCCAATAATAAGCAACCGCGTGTGTACTTCAGTCATTTTATCATCCTAACCTAAAAGCCAAACATGTGATCTAAACACAAACGCCCTTTGGGATCAACAAGACCGTGGTACCCAAAGAGCCTACATGTTGTATCTCTGATAATAACATAAGCATTTTTGCCAGCATTTTGTAGATGATCACTGGAAAAAATATCTTGTAATGTCCAAAACCTTGAGCCGCCGCAGGGAATGGCTATTTTTTCTGTCACAACAATTTCCCCGCGCGCATTATGAAGTGTCAAAAACGTTTCAGAAAGAGGATGCCACGCCGTCGAGGCAGGATAAATCAAATGACAAAGGGCGGTGGTGCCTTCGACGCCTGTCGGCAAGAAAAGGCGCGTTGTAAGCCCAGGAGGGGCGCCGCGATAAGAATGGGGCTGGGTTTTATAGGTAAGCGCTGTGTTATAAATATGACCGCCAAACGAGCTTTCAGTTTGATGATCCGCGTTTTCATACCTGAAAAGACCGTGCAGCCACCCATCTGCCGCGTCACCTGCCTCAAAGTCATAGACAAGCTCCATATGGCCGTACCCTTTACCAGCCTTGTCAGGAAGACCCGCCAAAAGCTCATTCACCACAACTGCCACACTGTCTGAACGCTTGAGGCACCCTAAACGATGCTCTGCCATTTCATGGCCGTCCGCGTCGTAAATCAAAAGGGTTAGGGGCAGCGTCATCTGCGACCTTGCCATAGGGGTGGGCAAAACCTCACTTTGCCATTGGCGCCACGGCAAAATAGGGGCCGGCAAAATGAAGCCTTTTCCAAAGAGGGGGGAAAGTGTTTTTAACGTGGGATCAGGCGCAAGATTCGTTCGCTCCACATTGGCGTGGGCAATCCGGCGACACGCGCCGCGAATGACTTCGTACCGGGGGCGCACAAAATGTTTGCCTGCAAAAATCTCAATTTGGCTTGGCCAGTGCAGGGTTGGCATCAAGCTCTTGATGGAAACGCCGATGCTGCCAAAGGGCGGCACTTCTTGGTCCAAGGAGACACTTTCTTGATCCCGCCCCATGGGGTTGAAGGTGACGACGCCCTTAGGAATGGGACACGGATGACTGTTTTGGACCCAAAAAATCACGTCTTCGTCGGCCCTAGGTGCCGGAAGTCCCGCATAATAATCAGCAGGCCACGCATTGGCGTCATGGGTGCACGATAGAACGCTGCCGTCATCGCTGTAGATATCCAGGCCGTACTTCACGATATCGTGTCCGGCCGCCCCCACCACGTGTAAAAAGACCTGACCACAAAAGTCACCCAGGTTAAAACGCGCGCGAATTTCTTTGCTGTCCAGCACAAACGATTCACCCGCCTGGGCAAGCGCTTCTTCCCATGTCACAATCTCGGTACCAGCCGCATCAAACAGGCGGCACCAGATCTTGACGGGCTTTTGGCTATACCCCGTCCAATAGTTGGCCGTTGCAAGGCGGGTATGAAGCCCCGCTTCGTCCCGGAAAAACGCAAAGTTCGTCGCAAAGTTTAGGGGGTCTAAGTATTTTTTTGGATTGGTCAAAAGGGCGCCATCCACCTTCACATCTTTTAAAGAATAAACCTTAATGGTCCTCGGCAAAAAAGGCGTCAGATGGGAAACCAGCACCTCTTCATCAAAGGACAGGATAAATAGCGCCTGGGGCGGGTTTTCCATGAGCTGCGTCACGGGTTTTGCCACGTGCCCCACAAGAGGAGTGCCGATGGTTTCGAATTTCTGCACATAGACGCCGCTCACGTTCAGGCGCGCTAAAGAATGAATCTCGTTAAACGGCAAAAGCCATCCTTGGGGGTCGTACAAGGCGACCTTTTCGTAGCGCCCTAGTTGGGCTAAAAGGGCGTCAATTTTGGGGGCCGCCAAAGGATGACCCACAGCCTTAAAAAAGCTCTGGCCACCCGTGAGGTTATCAAAGGTTTCAATCTTTAGCATGGTCGTCTCTTTCTGACTTTCCCTTAGGCACCGGCCACAAACTGCCTAAACTTTTGCCACCACGACGCAGGCTGAGGTGTGCGTCCCTCAATGTACCCTTGCATCATTTCAAGAACCTCATGGTGATCCCATTCTGTACCACCCGTCATTTGCCCCACCAGATACCCTTTGCGGTCAAGGACGTACGTCGTGGGAAGCCCCTTAATACCAAGAGCATGACTGCTGCCTTCGTCTTTGTGTTCAAAAAAGAGGGGAAGTCTTTTTTGGTCATAGCTTGAGAATAACTTGAGGGCCGCTTCTTTGTTTTGGGGATCTTTACAAACCGCAATCACGACGAACTGATCCTCGGGGAAAGACTGCGCCAAATTATTCAAGGAGGGCATTTCTTTCACACACGGAGGGCACCACGTAGCCCAAAAGTTAATGACGACAATCTTGCCCTTGTAATCGCTGATGCGATGCATCTTGCCGTCGGCGTCTTGCATGGTGAAGTCGATGACTTGAGTGGGGTCAACGGTTTTGTAGCGCAGCAACTGGGCATTGGCTGTCCCAAGCCCCATCGCCAACCATAGCGCAACAAAAAAACGTAAAACGTATCTCATGGGTTGTCCTCCGCTTTATTTCTGATAGCCTTATGCATAGTTCTAGAATGGGTTATACAGGATTACAATGGGTACGATAGAAAAAAGCGCATTATGGGTTGTTATTTTTTGTGTGGCAGCGTTTGCAACTGGCTGTGGACGCAAGGGAGCCCCCCTTCCCCCTGAGGGCGAGCCAAACGTTTATCCAAGAACTTACCCCGCCCCCGATAACACACCGGGCAATTAATCATCCATCGGGAAAAACGCTTAACTTCAACGCGTTTTTCCTTTTTCTCTTCTCGTCTTCCTTATAAGATTCCCCATCACGAACAATCTTGTTTTCCGCCTTTAGCTGTCATACCATTCAAAAAAAACTTGACAGGAGAGCGCGCTTTGACCCCCACCCCTCAACCTTTGTGGACCCCGTCCCCCGAGCAGATTCGCGCCGCCAATATCACCGCGTTTGTGAGCAACGTCGAGGCGCGTGAAGGATGTGTTTTTTCGTCTTATCATTCCTTTTATCAGTGGTCTGTGGATCAAGACGGCCAGTTTTGGTCGTACTTTTGGGACTTTGCGGGTGTGAAAGCCGCAACGAAAGGCGACACCTTTTTTCAGAAGGACCCTCAGTTTGAAAGATGTCGCTTTTTCCCAGAGGCCAGCCTGAACTACGCCGAAAACATACTTCGAACACGTACGGACGCCCCTGCCATCATCTTTTGGCAGGAAAATAAAGAGCGCGTTCAAATGACCTTTAACGAGGTTTATGACGCCGTCTCGCGCTTTGCGCAGGCGCTGCGTCAAAGTGGCATCAAGCCCCTTGACCGTATCGCAGCCGTCGGCCCCAACCGCCCCGAAATGGTGATTGCCATGCTCGCTGCCGCCAGTATTGGGGCCATTTGGTCCTCGTGCTCTCCGGACTTTGGGGTCCCCGGCATCGTTGATCGTTTTGGACAGATCGAACCTAAGCTCCTCATTGCTTGTCAAAACTTTGTGTACAAAGGGGTTTCCTTTGACATTGCAGACAAAATCATCGCCCTTGAAAAAGAGCTGCCAACCCTTGAAGAAATCATCCTGGTGCCAAGCCTTGATAAAAGAGGCGTCTCCTTCCCCCGAAAAGTCTCTGCCTATCAAGATTTTGTCACGCCTTTTACCCCACGTGAGATCACCTTTGAACACGTCCCCTTTGATCATCCTCTTTTTATTCTTTTTTCCTCGGGCACCACAGGAAAGCCTAAATGCATCGTCCACGGTCATGGCGGCGTCCTTTTGCAGCACCTTAAAGAACATCAACTTCACTGTGATCTAAAGCCTGGTGACCGCCTCTTTTATTACAGCACCACCAGCTGGATGATGTGGAATTGGCTTGTCTCGGGCTTGGGGTCGGGTGCCACCCTCCTTCTTTATGATGGCTCGCCTTTCCATCCTACTCCGAACATTCTGTTTGATTATCTCGAGCAAGAAAAAGCAACACATTTTGGCACATCGGCCAAATACATCGACGCCCTTCATAAGGCCGAAATGAGTCCCCGCAAAACCCATGACCTTAGCCACCTTCGGATGATCCTCTCCACAGGATCCCCCTTGGTCGCCGAAAGTTTCGAGTACGTCTACAAAGAGATCTCACCCAACATCTGCCTTGCCTCCATTTCAGGGGGCACGGATATTGTGTCTTGCTTTGCCCTTGGCAATCCTGTGGCGTCCGTGTGGCCAGGAGAGCTTCAAACAAGGGGTCTTGGCCTTGCTGTCGATGTGTTTGACGCAGAAGGAAAACCTGTGCGCGGCCAAAAAGGAGAGCTTGTGTGTACAAAACCCTTTCCTTGTATGCCGGTCGCCTTTTGGAATGACCCGGACGGCGCCAGGTATCATAAATCCTATTTCGAGCACTTTCCTGGCATTTGGCGTCACGGAGACTTTGTCGAGCTGACCTCCCACGACGGTATTATTATTCATGGCCGTTCGGACACAATCCTCAATCCAGGCGGGGTGCGCATTGGTACCGCGGAGATTTACCGGCAAGTCGAGCAGCTGGAAGAGGTGGTGGAAAGCCTTGTCGTTGCCCAGCAATGGGACGGCGACGTGCGCGTCATCTTGTTTGTGAAGCTTCGTGACACTGACACGCTGACGGACGGCCTGCGCACAAAAATCCGTCTTCAGATCCGGGAAAATACGACGCCTCGCCACGTGCCCGCAAAAATCCTTCAAGTTCCTGACATCCCACGCACGGCCACAGGAAAAATCGTTGAGATGGCCGTTACGGATATCATCCACGGACGCCCTGTCATTAATAAAGAGGCGCTCGCCAACCCCCAGGCCCTTTCGTATTACGAAAACTTAGAGGCCCTTAAAAGCTGATCAGGGGAAACAAGATAAAGGCTAAGACATCCCTTGGTGGCAAGGTGTGTCGCACCTGGAAAGGCAGCACGAAATTTCTTTAAGCGGTCCTTGTGAAGAACCATAAGGCCGCCGTGGAGCGCAAACGTTGTTTTTGAAGGAAAACGCTCTGGCTTTTCCCGTTTGTTCATAGCATGCCACAGATCTTGGCTTTTACTTGCCACAATGCGCACGGTTTTATCCCAGTAAAAGGGAAGAGCTGATATTTTCTCGTAATCCCGGTAAAGGTAAAGGGGCGCGTCATACCGGGCCGAAAACTGGGCCATGGCTTTACCGGAAACTTGATCTTCGAGGGCCGGCATAAGCGTGCCCGCAACGACTAGAAGGGCTGCCATCCCGCCCCCCAGAAGCAAAGGCCGCATACCCAAGCCGCGCGTTCGTAAGACAAAGCATAGGGTAACAACCCCTGCCCCCATAAGGCTCCAAACCAGATAAAAGGTCTCTCCGGCAAACGAAGTCACGTCTTTGGCCTGCGGCGGAAAGGGAATCACGCCCTTTAATCCGAGCCACACACCAAGGGGCACCGCCACCCCTACCAGCGCGCCCCAGAAAAACGCCACCCCCTGGCGCGTATCCCTTGCCACAAGGGGTGCAAGCAAAACAGAAAGCGCCGGCATCACCGTCACAAGGTAGTAATTGGCTTTGGCCCTGGAAAACGAAAAAAACAGAAAAAATACCCCAAACCAACACAAGAGAAAAAACTTAAAAGGATCTTTTGGACTGATTTTTTCTTTTAAAAAATTCGGAAAAAACAAAGTCCACGGCAAAAAATAGACGAGTAAGCGCGGCAGATAGTAATAGAGAGGCCCCTCGTAATAATCCTTGGGAAGACGCTTTCCTAAAAAGCGCAACACATGTTCGTTCACAAAGTAGAACCACGCAAAATCAGAATTTTCAAGGCTTGCCATCACGTGCCAAGGTGCGGCGATCGCCAAAAATAAAAGAACACCTAAAGGATCAAGGGGCGCAAAAAAAGAGACGCGCGCGCCCATGACAAAAGCGTAATAGATGATCCACACAAGACCCACCAACACAAGGGCAATAAGCCCCTTGGTCATGACCGCCAGCGCCATGAGGGCATAAAACCCTAAAAGGGGGCGCCTTGCCAGATTTTCCGTCCAACAAAAAAAACATAAAAGCGCAAAAGTAAGCCACGCCGTAAAAACGCCGTCAAAGAAGACCGTGCGAAAAAAAAGAATGAACCCAAGGCTGGTGCTTAGGATGAGCGCGGTATAAAGCCCCGTTTTTTGTCCCAAGCGCCTTGCGGCAAAAAGCCCCACACCCATAGATGTGATAAAGCCAAAAAAGGCCGGTACAAACCGCGCGCCCCACTCATTCACCCCAAACACTTTAAAGGAAAGGGCAACCATCCAATACAGAAGAGGCGGCTTTTCAATGTAGGTCAAACCGTTCAGGGTCGGGATCACATAGTTGCCCGAATGCAGCATCTCTTTTGCGATCTGCGCGTACATCCCTTCGTTATTGTTCAAAAGGGCGTAGCTACCTATCCCCCAAAAGGACATGAAGGCACTAAACGTCCCCACCACAAGCCAGGGGATCATTTTTCTGACAGGGGGATTTAAGAAAATCCTTTTCATTAAGTCCTCTTAAGGGCGCAAGAGATCATTAATGGCTGTTTTTTCACGCGTCTTGGCGTCAACTTGCTTGATGATGACCGCGCAGTAAAGGTTCACCCCGCCTTGTGTTGGCAGGGCACCTGGCACCACTACACTGCGTGGCGGGACCACACCGTAGGAAATTTCTCCCGACGCACGGTCGAAAATGGGGGTGCTGGCCCCAAGTTTGACCCCCATGCCAATGACAGCGCCCTCTTGCACAAGGACTCCTTCAACGATAGCGCTTTGCGCACCCACAAACACATGATCTTCTAAAATCACAGGCGCTGCCTGCAAGGGTTCAACGACGCCGCCAATAACAACCCCCGCTGACACATGGCAACGCTGACCAATTTGCGCGCACGACCCAACATCAGCGCCAATATCAATCATGGTCTCTTCACCCACATAGCTTCCAAAGTTAATAAAGCTCGGCATCAAAACGCATCCTGGGGCCACATATGTTCCTTTGCGCACAAGCGCTCCCGGTACCACGCGAAGACGCGCTTCTTTAAAGCGCGCGTCATCCCATCCTTCAAACTTGCTGGGGATTTTGTCGTACCCTGGGCAGGGATAGGTCAAAGGCCGATTTTCTTGCAGGCGAATATTCATAAGGAGCGCTTTTTTTAGCCACTCTTGGACTTGCCAGACGCCGCCTTGATAGACCGCCACACGCAGGCGCCCAGCGTCCAAGGCATCAATGACCTCGTCTAGAACCCGTGTCAGGCCCTCTTGTTGCAAAGCGGGCGCATCAAAAGGGGCGGCCCAGACTTTTTCTATCATAGGTTGATAGTGTTCCACGGGCGCACCTCCTTAAAATGTGACCCTGAGGGCCTCGCAGCTTACCTCCGCGCCGACCTTAAGGTGAAGTCGCTTCACGGTTCCTGCCGGCAATTCAAGGGCGGCGCGCACAGGCATTTTAGAGGGCACATGACGTAAAGAATTTGCTTTAAGCGCTTCAAGTTGCAAAATTTTACCCCTACGGTCTAAGTAGACTAAATCCAGATCAAGGGGGGTATCCTTCATCCAAAAAGTGACCTCCCTGGTTTTGGGAAAAATAAAAAGCATCCCGTGATCTTTTGGAAGATAGGTCACCCCCATGAGGCCTTTTTTGAGGCTTTTAGGGGTCGAAGCCAAGGCCACATGAAAGGTCTCGCCCTGAACCTGCAGGGGATGATCAAAGGATGAACCAACACAAGCGCTTGCCACAAGTCCCCATAGACATACCGCCTGTCCTAAGAATTTTTTCATATTTCTAGGAACTTACTTGTTTGAGGGTTGCCTGCATCATTTCTTGAACAATGGCGTTTCGCGCCAAAACGTCGGCGCGCTCGTTTTCAGGATGGCCGCTATGTCCCTTGACCCAGGCCCATTCAACTTGATGCTGACTGCATAACTGATCAAGCTCTTGCCACAGGTCTTGGTTTTTTACGGGCGTATTGGACGCCGTACGCCACCCCCCTTTTTTCCATTTTTCCACCCAAGAGGTCATACCGTCCTTAAGATAGGTGCTATCCGTATATAGCTTGACGCGGGAAGACGCGGGAAGCGCTTTGAGCCCTTCGATGGCCGCCATCATTTCCATGCGGTTATTGGTTGTGTGCGTCTCGCTCCCAGACAGCTCTTTTTCGCCTTCATGTGTGCGCACAATAACGCCCCACCCACCAGGGCCAGGGTTACCGCTGCAAGCCCCATCCGTAAAAAGCTCAGCAATGGCGATGTGTGTGTTCATGAGGCTTTCTCCCCTACTTGATGTCATCTCTGCTTTATGCTTACCTTACACCGCATGATTGGTAAAGAGGAAGAGACCTTGGATCACCCCCACTGCCCACAAAATAGCCCCTACTGTGTTGAGGTTGAAGAAGGAAAAACTTATGCATGGTGCACTTGTGGGCTGAGCCTTACCCAACCCTTTTGTGATGGACAACACAAGGGCACAGGCTTTCGGTCTCACAAATGGGTTGCGCCCAAAACCGAAAAAGTCTTTTTGTGTGGATGCAAAAGAACAGGCAAAGAACCTTTCTGCGATGGGAGCCATAGCCTCTAAAGACCTTCTCGCCTATCAAAAATGTAATACGGAGGATAAAAAATGAACAAGTCTGCCCTTATGGGCCTTTGGATCCTGAGTATTTTCGTTGCGTCACCAGGAAAAACAAAAGACTTACCTGTTTCTTATATCCAGGAAAATATCGATAAATTTCTTAATGGTCAGACTGTTTATTTTGCCCCTCTCAAAACAGACTTCAAAGTCTGTTACCAGCGTGTGGGGTATGAACATGCACCCGTTCCTCGCACGACACAAATCAAAGAATCAACTGAGTCCTTATCACCAAAAATCCATCGGCATTTTAAATCTTATCAACTTTTCTCCGTGCAACGCGCCCATCAAGAACGTGTGGACCTTATCGGCATTTGCCCTTTTGTGCGCGAAGAAATGATCCAAGTCCCTAAAGGATTTTGACCAAAGGGTTGCGCTTTGATCAAAGAGGGTGTATATCCCCATAGAAATGGGCGCATAGCTCAGCGGGAGAGCGCTACGTTGACATCGTAGAGGTCGCTGGTTCAATCCCAGTTGCGCCCACCATTTTAGTCATAGTGATACGCTTTATTGAGGGACTCATGACACGCATTCTTTCATTTTTGCTACTGGGATTTTTGTCGGCCTTCCCCGGGTTGATGGCCTCATCCTTGACGGGCGTTCAGGTGAACCAACCTTGGACGCGTCCCGGCATAAAGGATGGGACTACGGCCGCCTATATGGAACTTAAAAATATAAACCCTTACCCTGTTGTGATCCAAAGCGCTTCCTCTCCCTCAGCTCGGGAAGTTCAACTCCATGAAACAAAAGAAGAAAACGGAGTGATGAAAATGCGCGAGCAATCATCTTGGACCATCGAACCCGGACAAACCCTTGTTTTAAGCCCGGGGGGGTATCATCTTATGCTCATTGGACTGCACCATGACGTAACGACAAAAGACACTCTCTCCCTAAGCCTTACGTCGGACAAGGGAGAAGCCCTCCATCTGAGTATGCCCGTTAAAGGAGGCGCTAAAAAGGCAGAGTGCCATTGTCACGACTAAAAAAGAGCATTATTAACCTATTATTAATATGCTTATGTTGAAGTTTGCCGCCCCGAAATCACTTCGGGGCTGGTTTGTTTTTAAAAACTGGATGAGTAATGCGCTTTTCTGATCGTTTTGTCGATGAGGTGCGAGGACGCCTTTCTCTGACCGACATCATTGGTCGGCGGGTCAAGCTCATTCGTTCAGGCCACTCTCTCAAGGGGTGCTGTCCCTTTCATCAGGAAAAAACTCCTTCGTTTCACGTCTATGAGAAAGATGGTCATTATCATTGCTTTGGGTGCGAAGCGCACGGGGATGCCATCGAGTTTGTCCGTCTGACAGAAAACCTGTCCTTTGCCGAGACCATCGAGCGCCTCGCCCATAGTGTAGGGCTGGCATTACCCCGCGAGACGCCAACTGAGACAGAAGACACCCAAAAGCGCACGCGCCTTCGCGCCGCCATGGAAGCGGCCTGCAGCTTTTTTGAAGGAGAGCTGCGCGGATCAAACGGGTGGCGGGCAAGGTCCTATCTTGCAAAACGCGCCCTCCAAGAAGACACCTGGCAGCGCTTTCGCTTAGGATACGCCCCTTCCCATCAAGAGTTTTTGACCTTTCTTTACCAAAAAGGATTTACCCCTGCAGAGCTTCAAGAAGCGGGTCTGAGCGTCGTGGGACAATCGGGCGAGCATCGAGGCAGGTTCCGTGACCGGATCATGTTTCCCATCCTCGACCGCCAGGGTCGCGTCATTGCCTTTGGCGGACGTCTTTTAGGACCCGGAGAGCCCAAATATCTGAACTCTCCTGAAACACCCCTTTTTCATAAAGGCCATGAACTGTACGCCCAGTCAGAGGCCGCCAAAAGCAGATCGTCAACCGATGACCTTTTGGTGTGTGAAGGCTATATGGATGTCATCGCCCTCTTCCAAGCAGGCTTCAAAAAGGCCGTTGCTCCCCTGGGGACGGCGCTCACGCCCCAACAATTGCAAAGTATTTGGCGCCTAAGCCCAGAGCCTGTTTTGTGCTTTGACGGGGACGCGGCCGGACAAAAAGCAGCCGTGCGGGCGCTTGAGCGCGCCCTTCCCCTATTGGTGCCTGGAAAATCCTTGAGTTTTTGTCTTCTTCCCAAGGGAGAAGATCCCGCAAGTCTTCTTGAGCGCGGGGACGGCGACACGCTTAAAAAAGCACTTTCCTTGAAAAAGCCCCTTCTTGAGATGTTGTGGTCCGAAATGGTTCAAAAGGCAGGTGACATTTCGACCCCTGAACGGCGAGCTAAGTGGGAAAAAGAGATTTTCGAGACCATCACCCCCATCAAAGACGAAACAATTAAAGGTCACTACCGACGGTTTCTACAAGATAAGCTCTTTCATCACTTCAGACCCCGCCGTCAAGGGAAAGGGCCGGTCAGGGCCGCCCCAGGCACACCGCCGCTTTCGAGCCTGCGTGCCAATGCCGCGTGGCTTCGCGCGCGCGCCCTTTTGGTGACCTTTTTAAATCACCCTTTGCTCCTTCAAAATGAGGCTGACGTCTTTTTAACCCTGACCTTCCCATCTGCCGGGGCCGAGGCCATTCGCCTTCAGCTTCTTGACGCCCTTCACGAGGAAAAAAAGCTTGACGCAGACGCCTTGAATGCCCACCTAAAGGATAAGGGATTAGAGGACGCACTTGCCACAATCTTGCAACCGGATATTTATACACATGCCCCTTTTGCCAAAAAAACCACGCCCGACCAAGATGTGAAGGAAGGATGGCGCAGTCTTTTAGAAAGCAGGCACTTATTAGAAGAGGGGATCCCGGAGGTGCGCGCCTGGCAAACCTCCCTATCTAAGAATATGACCCCCGATGTTTGGACCAAGGTGCAGCGCCTACGCACCTCCATGGACGAGCACGCACAACAACTCGGCCAAAGTACTGAAAAAGAGAGGATGGAAAAACAAGGATGACAGCCATATCAAAAAAAGTGGACACGCCTGAAGATACAAACGAGGGCGCAGCCTTCAAAAAAAAGGGAGACCTCAAGCATCTTCTTAAAAAACTCTTAGATAAAGGAAAAGAGCGCGGTTACTTAACCTATGACGAACTTAACGAGGCCCTTCCCCAAGAACAAATGTCGTCCGAGCAAATCGAAGACGCCATGTCTGTAATTACAGATATGGGCATTGACATCGTGGACTCCGAAGAAGACGTTGAGGGTCCCTCAGAGCTTGGTCTTGACGTAGAGGACACGGAAGAAGAGGACGAAAGCGGTAATCTTAAGGACGAGGATACGGCAGGCCGCACAGACGACCCCGTACGTCTTTACTTACGTGAAATGGGGCGCGTCGAGCTTCTTTCCCGTGAAGGTGAAATCGAGATCGCCAAGCGCATTGAAGAAGGGCGCATGGAAATGATCGACGCCATTTGCGAAAGCCCCCTTACCATTCGCGCCATCATCAACTGGCGTGATCAAATTCTAGAAGACCAACTCCTTCTGCGCGATGTGGTAGATCTTGAAGACATGTACGCCAACAGCGCCTTTGAAGCGGATCCCGAAGCCGGCGACGTGCCCTTAGACGCCCCTCTAGCTTTGCCTGCCGAGACAAAAGAGGCTGACGCAAGCGAAAGCGAAGAGTCAAAAACCCATAAGGCAAAAAGCGATGAAGAAGGCAGTGAGGGCGAAGGGACAAGTGAAGAGGTTAGCGAAGAAGACGAAGACGAGTCAGGTCAGTCTTTGGCAGCCCTTGAAGAAAGCCTTAAGCCCCAAATTCTTGAGACGTTTAATCTTATTGCTGAAACATACGCACAGTTCCACGAAATCCAAGTAGAGCGTTTGCGAGCCGCCCAAGAAAGCGGGACCATGTCTTTGCCCCAGGAGGCCAAGTTCAAGTCCTTGAAAGAAGCACTTGTTCGCCTCATGAGCAGCGTACGCCTCAACAGCTACCGCATTGATATCTTGGTTGAAGACCTTTACAACTTAAACCGTAAACTTGTAGGCCTTGAAGGAAAAATGCTGCGCCTGGCGCAGGATTCCGGCATCAAACGAGAAGAGTTCTTATCAACATACTTTGGCAACGAACTGGATCCTGAGTGGATGGAGACCATTGCAAAGAAGACCACCAAGGGCTGGGGAAATTTTGTCGAGAAACACGCCGTAAGCGTCATGACCCTGCGCGAGCGTATTGCAGAGATCTCTGTGGAATCTGGCCTCAACATCGCGGAGTTCCGCCGTATCGTTACCGCCGTCCAAAAAGGTGACCGCATGTCGGCGAAGGCAAAAAAAGAAATGATCGAGGCGAACCTTCGTCTTGTAATCTCCATCGCCAAAAAATACACCAACCGCGGTCTTCAGTTCTTGGATCTGATCCAAGAGGGTAACATTGGTCTGATGAAAGCGGTGGACAAGTTCGAGTATCGCCGGGGATATAAATTCTCGACCTACGCGACCTGGTGGATTCGTCAAGCCATCACAAGATCCATTGCGGATCAGGCGCGCACCATTCGTATTCCCGTACACATGATCGAGACCATTAACAAGCTTGTACGTACGTCAAGACAAATGCTCCATGAAATCGGGCGCGAGCCCACACCAGAAGAGCTGTCTAAAAAGCTTATGATGCCCCTTGATAAGGTCCGTAAGGTCCTAAAAATCGCCAAGGAGCCCATTAGCCTCGAGACGCCCATCGGAGACGAAGAAGACGGGTCCCTTGGAGACTTTATCGAGGACAAGAACGCAGTACAACCCCTTGAATCAGCGGTAAATGCGAACCTGCGTGAAACCACAACAAGGGTGCTGGCAAGTCTCACACCCCGTGAAGAGCGCGTCCTGCGCATGCGTTTTGGGATCGGCATGAACACGGACCACACCCTTGAAGAGGTAGGCCAGCAATTCTCTGTTACCCGTGAACGTATTCGTCAAATCGAAGCTAAGGCCCTTCGTAAGCTGAAGCATCCAAGCCGCTCTCGCAAGCTTCGAAGCTTCCTCGATAACTAAACTTCAGATAGCAAAAACCCTTTTGGCTAGTACTCCAAAGGGGTTTTTGCTTTCAAGAATCTCTTTTAAGAAAGCTTATAGGTAAAATGGTACTTTACAGTGTCATATTGTTGAATGTATGAAACGGTTCTTTTTTCTCCCTTGATGTCATAAAGTTTATAGGGTTTTTCTGGCATCAAACCTTGGTCTTTGAAGTGGGTTATCAAAGCCTTTTGAAAAGTCTCATAATCTTCAATCTCAGAACTTTCATAATTCAAGATAATGGGATTTTCTTCTTTAGGGCATTTTACAGGTTTAAAACCAGTGCGCACCTGGGTCAACCACGATCCGACATTGGCAGGCGCTGAGGTTACATAAATTTCCCCCAAGGCCTCTCCTCCAAAACACGCGAATCTCTCTCGTACGAGGGGCATCTCTTGTTGAATGCCCCACCTGCGAATTTCGGGCCCAATGACCTTTACCACCGCTTCAATGACGCTGGTCCCAAGGCCCGATCCCTGAGCCTCGAAGGCAATAACTCTGCCAATTTCTCCCCGCCCTGGTCTAGGATTAATAGAAGACCCTATGGTGAGGAGACCTGCGAATTTTTTTTCTTTCGTCTCACCAATTTCAATCACCCACCCTCCTTTGGGAATGCCTGTTTGATACCTGTTGGCTATAATTGAAAGACGCTCATGGGTTTGTGATGACGTTCGGGTCTTTGTTCCTGCAAAATGTACCATGACGCGCAGGTCTTCATAAAGAGTCGTGATCACATCAAGATCATCATACGTACAGTTTCGAAGATGCCACTTTTCTCCTTTTTTTGTGACACCTTGGTAAGACAATCGTAGACCTTGACAGTTTTCCTGGTCGTAAGAGAAAATCGCCGAATCAAAAGAGGAAAAACAAAGGGTTATTTTGACAAAAAAAGACATAGAAAATATTTCATGAATGGATCTCCACAAAAAAAGGAAATTACCACATGAAGATTGTTTCTGTCAAAAATCCTCTTATCTTTCTAGCGGCCTGTTCTGACTTTTGTCATGGCACGGTTGATTTTTCTTTGCACGCCTGGCGGGGTCGGCTCGTTAATAAAAATCTTTTGACTTTGCGTTTCGTCTGGAAAAAAAGCCGAATTTTGCCTTAAGGTTTCTTTCACAAATGGAAGAGACGCTGGCACGGGATTGGCGAAATAATTTTTGTTGGTGATGCGCGCAATGATATCAGGACGCATGACAAAGTTGATAAAGGCGTACGCTTCTTCCGGGTGGGGAGCATCCACGGGAACCGCAAGACAATCAATCCAGAGAACGGTCCCCTCCTTGGGAATGACAACCTTGATCTTGTCCGCGCGCGCTTTATCAGCAAACGCGTCTTTGACCCGCTCCATATCTCCGACCCATAGCATGCTCAGGCACACCTCTCCCGCCAACAGTTCGGACGGGGGGCGAATGGCATCGAACCGCTCGATAAAGGGACGCACTTTTTCCAGTTGCCCCACCACTTTTTGTAAATCCTTAGGGTCATGACTATCGGGCTTCAAGCCCAAATAAAGTTGAACCGGAACAAAAATGTCCGTTGATTCCGTCAAGTAAGTCACACCGCAGTGGGAAAGCTTTTCCATAATCTTGGGATCAAACATCATGGCCCAACTGTCCGTGGGAGCGTCCGGGATCAAAGCCTCAATCTTTTCTTGGTCATAAGCGAACCCCACAAGCCCCCATAAAAAAGGGACCGCGTGTTTGTTTCCTGGATCCGCCTTTTCCAGATACGCCATAATTTTGGGATCAAGCTCCTTAAGAATGGGGAGCTTTTCTTTGTTAAGAGGTAAATAGATTCCTGCTGGCACTTGGCGCGCCACATAAGGAAGGGCGCTTGGTCCCACAACATCATAACCTGTATGACCCACAAGAAGCTTTGTTTCTAAAACGTCATTGCTGTCATACACGTCCATATGGACTTTGATCCCGGTTTCCATTGTGAACTGATCCAAAACGTCTTGCGGAATCATATTGTGCCAGTGATACACGTTCACGACGCGCTGATTTTCTGCAACTACCTGCATTGAAAAAGAAATAGTTCCCATGAGGAACAGGCTGATGAAGATTCCGAATCGTTTCACAAAGACATCCTTTATTCGTTTTCAATGGCCCATAGTGCAAAACTTGAGCGCATTGCACAAGGTTTAAGCTATCCGGCCATCCGTACGGGGACTGCAATTTCCTGGGCCTTTTCCGGACAAAGGTATGAAAGCACAGCGCGGGCGTTTCTCGACAAATGGTCAAGGGATCGGACCGTTGCATAGATGCAGTAGGACAGTCCTGGAAACTTGAGCTCAATGGGTTCTAGTTCAGGAAAAGCCTGGGCCACATAATCCGGCAAGAATCCGCACCCAAGTCCTTGATCCACAAACCGGGCAATCACGTCCCAAGACGTCGCCTCTAAATGCGTCTCGAGCGTATGCCCGTACGCCTCAGCGTAGGCACGCTTGAAGAGATTCACCTCACGTCGTTCTTCTGTAAACATCACTTGCGTTTGGGGCAAGTGTGCGTGGCGCTTTGAGCGAAACAAGCGAAACGTCCCTTTGTGCACAAGAATGGTTTCGAAGGCAGATAAATCCACGTTATCAATAAGAAACGCAATTTCTGTGCTGGCACTTAAAAGCCTCTCCCTTGCAACGTCCGGGGTATACATGCGAAGCCTTGGCACGAGGAGAGGGTATTTTTTTTTTAGTCCAATGAGCTTTGGTGCAAGAAGCGATATGGCAATACTGCGCGGACATACAATTTCCACGTTCCCTTGGGGCTGCATGTCGGGCGAGAAAAAGTTGTCCTCGACCTTCTGCAATCCTTCTAAAACTGGGAGCAGCAAAGAAAATAAAAGTCTTCCCTCCCCCGACAGTGAGAATTTATTGCGTCGGTGAACGAGCAAAGTTTGTCCCGTCATGCGCTCAAGACTGGCAATGGCTTGACTGACAGCTGACTGGCTAACACGATTCTTAATGGCAGCTTTTGTCACACTGCCTAGCTGCGCTGCATCCACGAAATATTTTAAATGTGATAGGTTTGAGCGCTCTAGCATCCTTGCCCCCTTGTGATGATGTTTCTACGGGTGTGGGCGTGTCCAACCTCAAGTTCGCGCCAGCATCGCCAGCGTATCTGGAATCGGATCGCGTCCCTGTATGTAAATTTGATGCCATAACGCGTAAAAGATCAACTCCCAAGCCACAAAAAGACTTTTTTTGTCTCTTTGTACAAAAAGGTCTTTGATCTCTTCCCGTGGCATAAGCTCAAGAATACACTCTTGACGCGCCATGAGGCTTGCAAGACGATGGTTTTTTTCTTGAATCCAAACCCTAATAAGATTTTCATAAGGACTTGAACTCCTTCTTGTTAAAAAAGGCTTACACACCGGCACAATCGATACCCGAAGACCTTGACTTAGCAGAGCCTTCAAGGCGCCCTCGGTATGAGGATTTTTCATGGTCGCCCCCTTAAACAAAGAAGCATCATACTCAAGCTGGTAGGTCGTACGCTTCAAACGATCCACATAACCCTTTAGAAAATAAGGGGACTTCTGTGGCATTTCTAGCGTTGGGATTACCATATGTCGTCCGTCTTTCACAGCGCTTCGACCCACCATATGCGCTCCCAGTATGGACGGCTGGCAAATCAACTCGTCACATGCATGAGCCATTTCTGGCATGAGACGCCAAAAATCCTTTGCTGTAAATGGAATCAATTCGTGGTCTTTAGCCGTTATCTCAGGACGGTCTTGAACCTCTTTTTTCTTGTTTCCTTTTTCCACATCTGGAAAAAACAAGCTGTATATCTTAACGTCCCCATGCGTGCGCCTCAAGGTTTCCAAACAAAACTGAGAGGCGCTGAGATCCTGCGAAAAGAAACCAAGGGGCACATGGGGAGCGGGAAGCCCCTCGCATCTTAAGGGTAAAACGTTGCCTAAGGCTTTTTTCTGTCCTTCAAGGGCGTTAATGGGGTGAATCTCTACTTTTCCATCTTGAAAATAGGCAGAGTGACCCGGCAGAAGTTCTTTTACGAATCCAAAAAGGCTAAGACCTTGTGGGGCGGCTCCCTGTTGCAACACTGCCGCACGCGCCGTAGGCAAAAGGCAAGGGGTGACCAAACCAGACCTCACTAAAACGCCGCTATGGGAAGAAAAAATCACACCGCGCCCGTGGGAAAGCTCTCTCAGGTATAAGGGATAATGGTCGTCAGTTTCGCGCTGCGCGTACCATCCCCCATGAGGTTCACGCACGTCACTTTTGATGGTGAGATAAGCAATCTCTTTAAATGCCCCACTGGCCATTACATAAAGTGTTTTGCTGTTTATGAGGATCTCACCGTCAAGGTGATGTGACTCGAAAACATGGGTTAGCGCTTTTTGTTCTTGTGTAGTGACGAAATGGCTAGGTGCTAGACAAAGACCTAGAAGCGCGGGGGAAGGATTTTTCTTAGCGTCCCTCACCACGGTTTGTGCCCTTCACACGCTCAAAGAAGGTCAGGTATTGATCTACGATCGCGTCTTCACTATAACCCGTCTCATAGGTCAAGCGACCCGCTTGTGCGAGGGCCTTGGCCTTTTGCGGCGACACGATCAACTGGTTGATCGCGTCAGACATGGACTCATGATCTTCTAAGGGAACAAGCAAACCATTTGTCCCAGGTGTGATAAGCTCTAAAGGCCCGGCGCTTTTTGACGCCACCAGGGGTTTTTCGTGAATCCAAGCCTCAAGAAGAACACTTCCTAAAGGTTCAATCCGGGAAGGACACACATAGATATCGCACGCCTTGTAAAAGGGACTTGTTTCCTTTTGCCATCCTAAAAACCGAACACGCTGGGTAAGGCCCAACTCACCCACCAACGTGCGAAGGGCGGCTTCTTCGGGCCCCTCACCTCCGATCCACAAATACGCATTTGGAACTTTTTTTAAAGCCCTGATGAGGACATCAAAGGCTTTGTTCACATGAAGACGCCCAAAGGTGAGTAAAAGAGGAACATCGCTGGGGGTGTTATAATAGCTTCTGTCAGCAGGGGGATTTTGGTCAGGAGGGCTCGCGAAATTAGAAAGGTAAGCCGTGTAATCCCGTGACCATCCCTCTGTGTGAAAGTAATTTCGTAAATCTTTAGTGATGCCAACAAGATAGTCTGCTTTTTGATAGTATTTTAAATCATAATATCCCCCAAGACGTGCCACGACCGTGTAGTCACCCTTGGGGCAAAATTTTGTGGCCCGACTCATCCAAGTCATCACAATGTGAGGCTTAAAGGATGCCAGCGATTCACGCACGCGCACGCTTGTTCTAAAATCCAACAGGCCCCCAAAGGCAGCCTTGGTCACAGGCACGCTTATGTCCTCGAAATAAGCCACTAATTCTGGATAATCCCGCGTAATGACATGTTGGGTCAGGTCTCTTTTAGCAAAAGCCCCCACAAGCCGCTTAAAAAATAGCTCAGCACCGCCCACTTTTGCTCCGGCCATCATGTGGGCCACGCGTAATCTCTCAGGCATTTTTTTCCAGTCATGTCACGACATTTTTTTCTATCAAAAAAGTGCCGGATCCCCAAATGAATTATCTTAACGCTATCTCCAGATACGACGTAGCACGCTATCTCCAGATACGACGTAGCACGCTATCTTTTAGAATGAAATGATGATAAAGAGCAGCGACCACATGCAAAGAGACTGAAGCAATCATAATGTACGATGCGATTTCATGGACCTCCTTAAGGGTCTGTGCCAGGTCATTATTTTTGGCCGAGGCAGAAAAAGTAATCAGACCAAACCAATTGACGCCCCACGTGTAATAACTCATGAAAAATCCTGAGATCGTCATGGTGAACATTAGCGCGTAAAGAAGCAGAATGTTAGCGTGGGCACTGATACGCTGCCATCCTGGCACAGTATCTGGCAGGTCTGGGCGGATACTGGCAAGACGCCAAAGAAGTCGCAAAATCAATAGACCAAGAAGGGTAACCCCCACAGATTTATGCAGTCCATAAAGAACAGATTTTTGTGGCCCTTCCATGTCCGTCATAACATAGGCCACCCCAAACATGCCCACAATAGCAAGGGCCATCACCCAATGAAAAACCTTGGCAAGCCATCCATAGGTTTCGTGTGTATTCTTTAGCATAACGTGCCCCCTCTTTTAGGTTCTTTTTCACGAGTCTAACGCGTCATTTCTTGTCTTTCAAGGAGATGGGCATTTAACAATCCAAATAAAGATGTCCACCTCTCAAGAAGTTGGCAAAAAAACCACACATGACTCATCTTTTTTCTTGCTTTTTTTCTTAATTCGCCCCAGCATCCCATCTGAAGTTTTGTGAAGGAGTACTTGAAATGAAAAAGACTTTACTCGTCATTGGCTGTGCCAGCATGGCCACCTTGATGCTTAGCGGATGTGCGCGTCAGATCTCCCCTGGCGTTTATACCGAAGCCCACGTGGGAGAAACATCCCGTACCTATCGTTGTACCGTTGTGAGTGTGCGTGCGGTGGAAGTACACGGCTCTGAAAAGTTAGAAGAAAACGCAGCAGGCGGCCTTCTTGGCGCGGCTGGTGGCGGTCTTGCAGGATCTGCCTTTGGTAAAGGGCGTGGTCACACAGCCGCCATCGTGGGCGGTGCCCTTGCGGGCGCTGTCGCGGGATCTTTGATCCAGGGAGAACTTGAAAAACAACAAGGCGTTGAATATGTTGTCGAGCTTGAGAATGGTCGCCTGCGCACCGTGGTTCAAGGCCCAACCCCTGCCCTTCAAGTGGGTCAGGACGCCCTTTTGATTATTGGCGATAAGGGTCGTTCTCGCCTTGTGGCTGACAATAACCCTCACATCTACAAGGGCAACCGCGCCCCCAAGCGTAAAGGCGTTGATCGCCGTGAGGTGGTTGTGAAGCACGCTCCTTCCTATGCTGAAGAAGACGACTATTGATCTTTCCTGTCATTTGAAGAAAAACGCCCTGTTTTTACAGGGCGTTTTTGTTTTTATTTCACCCCTTCATGTTCCCTCTTTGCCCCCTTTGATTTTCTTGCTACGGTTCCCATGGATCCAAATAAAAAAATAAAGGGAGGATTTACATGACAGCCCACGCTGCGACCCATAGCGCGGTACCCACACCCATGCACGCCTGGAAAGGCGCCAAACCCCTGCCCACCCTTGCTGTTCTGAGCCTGGGTGTCTTTTTATGGCTTTTCCCTGCCCCGACGGCTCTCGATCTTAAAACCTGGCATCTTTTTGGTATCTTTGTGACGACTATTTTCGGGGTCATTGCCAAACCTCTGCCCATGGGGGCCATCGCCATCATCGCCATGGGAAGCTGTGTGGCCACAAAAACCCTCACCCTTGAACAGAGCCTTAGCAGTTTTAACTCGCACGTGGTTTGGCTTGTGCTCCTGACCTTTTTTATGGCCAGAGGCTTTGTGAAAACAGGTCTCGGGAGCCGCATTGCCTACCTTTTTATTCGCACCTTTGGCTCAAGCACCTTGGGTCTTTCCTACGCGCTTTGTTTTTCCGATTTAATTCTGGCACCCGTTGTCCCCAGTAACACAGCCAGGGGGGCTGGCATTCTTTTTCCCATCGTGAACTCGCTGTGTATCGAGCAAGGAAGTGCGCCCCATGACGGCACAAGGAGACATTTTGGGGCCTATCTCATCAAAGTTGTCTTTCAAGCCAACATCATCACAAGCGCCATGTTTGTGACAGCCCTTGCAGGCAATCCCCTCATCGTCAGCCTCGCGGGCGAGTTAGGTGTCACCATGACATGGGTCAGTTGGATGGTCGCCGCCCTCGTGCCTGGCCTCGTGAACCTTTTGGTACTGCCATGGCTACTATACCTTTTATACCCTCCCCAAACAAAACGTACGCCCCACGCCCCCCAAATGGCACGCCAGCAACTTGACGCCATGGGCCCCCTCTCTGCCCATGAAAAGCTGATGGTTGGGACTTTTATTTCTCTTCTTATGCTTTGGATTGCGGGAGAATCCATTGCGATTTCGGCCACGGCCGCCTCCCTTTTCGGCCTTGGGTTTCTTCTTTTTTCGGGTGTTCTGTCATGGAATGATGTCTTAAATGAAAAAACGGCGTGGGAAACCCTCGTGTGGTTTGCAGCCCTTCTTATGATGGCCACGCAGCTGAGCAAGATGGGAATGGTCACTTGGTTTAGCCATGAGATGCAAGGCGCCGTCGGACATTTTCCATGGGGATGGTCCTTTGGCATTTTGTGTGCGGTTTACTTTTACTCGCACTACTTTTTTGCCAGTGCGACCGCTCATATTTCCTCGATGTATAGCGCCTTCTTAGTGGTGATCATCGCCGCCGGGGCGCCGGCAGGTCTTGCCGCCATGAGCCTTGCCGTTTTATCAAGCCTTTGCGCTTGCCTTACCCACTATGGTACAGGAACAGCCCCTGTCTATTTTGGGTCAGGCTACGTCAGTGTCAGTGAATGGTGGCGTCTTGGCGGGATCCTCAGCCTTGTTTATTTAGGCATTTGGAGTGTTGTCGGCGGGCTCTGGTGGAAGATCATCGGGCTTTGGTAAGGATCAAGCAGGGGTCACAAGGCCCCTGCTTTTTTACTAACCCCCTTATTCCTCCAGGCATCCTTGGACAAAATCCCAGTTCACCAAGTGCTTCAAGAACGTGTCCACATAATCAGGACGCCTGTTTTGATAGTCGAGATAATAGGCATGCTCCCACACGTCACAGGTCAAAATCGCCTTTGCCCCGTGCACCATGGGCAGATCCGCATTGGCGGTTTTCATGATGGCAAGCTTGCCGTCCTTTTCCACAAGCCACGCCCACCCACTGCCGAATTGAGAAATGGCGGCTGCCTTAAAGGCGTCCTTAAAGGCCTCAAAACTGCCAAAATCCTCTTTGAGGCGACGCTCAAGCCTTTCACCTGGCATGCCGCCCCCACTGGGTGACAAACAGTGCCAGTAAAAGGTGTGGTTCCAGACCTGGGCCGCGTTGTTAAAAACGCCTACCAAGTTTGCATCACCCGAACTCATCTTGATCACGTCTTCTAAAGACGCGTGGGCAAGGGGCTTGTCGGCCAATAGATTGTTCAGGTTCGTAACGTATGCTTGATGATGCTTACCATAGTGAAAGGATAAAGTTTTTTCAGATATGTAAGGCTCAAGCGCGTTCATAGCGTAGGGGAGCTCTGGTAGGGAAAATGACATTAAGGCCTCCAAGTCATAAGTTAACTTTTTATTTTTACCCTGCTTTCTCGGGATAGGGCAAGCTTTTTAGGACTCATTTCCTCCTCAAGGTCCTTGTTTGTCTAAAAAGACTCCTCTATCTTTAGAAGACATATAAAATTTTAAGGAAACGTCATGGATGACGAAAAGATCTCTTTAGACGAGACGCCCCATGTCGACAGGCTTAAGGCTCACTTGAAGCGCGTCGCAGACTTACCTTCCCTCACCGCTGAAGAGGAAATCCTCCTTGTCAAAAAGTGGCATGACACGCAAGATGAACGGGCACGGCAAAAAATTCTCGAGCGGCATCAACGCCTTGTTCTAAAGGTTGCCCAAGGCTATAAAGGATACGGCCTTCCTATAGGGGACCTTGTGTCTGAGGGTAACATTGGCATGATGCAAGCTTTGGCAAAATTTGATGTGTCTAAGGGTTTTAGGTTTTCCACCTATGCCCTTTGGTGGATTAAGGCCAGTATTAAAGACTTTGTGATGAAAAACTGGTCCCTTGTGCGCATCGGCACAACAAGCACTCAAAAAAAGCTCTTTTTCAAAGTAAGATCTTTGATGGAAACCTTCGAGCGACAAGGCAAGCACTTATCCCACGAGGAAATCGCTCAAAAGGTTGCCGATCACTTGAACGTGCCTTTGGATGAAGTCCTTGATATGATTTTGCGCTTACAGGGGCAAGACAGTTCTTTGAATGCGCCCCTTAACACCTCAGAGGATAGTAGCGAATGGCTTGATTGGATTGCCGATGATGAAAACCACGCGCAAAAAGTCGCCCACGAGTATGAACTTCACAAGCAAAAGAAACTTCTGTCTGCAGCTTTATCAAGTCTCAATCAGCGAGAACATCAAATCATCACTTGGCGGCGTCTACTGGATCCGCCGCTCACCCTTGATGATTGCGGCGAGAAGCTTGATTTGTCAAAAGAACGTGTGCGACAAATCGAAGCAAGTGCCTTTGAAAAACTCCAAAAGAGTATGCGCCTGCACGCACATGAAGAACTCAACCGGCGACGAACTTCCCCGTCGTAGGACAATTGGTTTATCTAGTGTCTCGCCATCAGTTCTTCCATGCGGCAAGACGCTGTGACATCAATAAAACTCAGCAAGTGGGACCCATCGGGAAGGGGCACATAGGCAAAATCAATGATGACACCGTCGGTTCTGTGGAGGCGACGTTTTTTAGGCACACGGTCACTGACCCGCGAGATTAAGCGCTCTTTATAGTGCTCCCACTCATCTTCAAAGGTCAAATAGGGCCGGACATGCTCGATGAGCTCTCTGATATGACGTCTGTCTGCGTCTCCGTCCGGCATCCAGTTCCATAGCTTTCTAAACGAAGGGTTGGTAAAACGAAGGCGCGCATCGCTGCCGAAAACGGCAATCCCCTCATGAAGATTATCCAGAGTTGAGCGTTGGACATCGAGCTGAGTGTTACAGCGGCGCTCAAGTTCCAAGGAGTTCGTGACGTCTTCAAAAATATAAAAAATTCCGCCAGAAGGGTGAGGCGCCGTAATTTTGCGAATGTTGCGTCCATCGGGCAAATAACAAAGCTCTTGCATGGGTGTGAGCAACCCTGAAAGGATATTCATTTCCCGACGTTTGAACGCTGGATAATCAGAGTATTCAACGAGAAGTCGTCGCCGGTTCAAATCATCGAGTACTTCACTCATGGTAGGCTCGCTAGAGAGCCAGCTTTCATCCATGCCAAACATCCGGGCATACGCATGGTTGAAAAAGCGAAGTTTTCTGTCGGGCCCATAGACCGTTACACCTGCCGACAAGGTTTCAAGGACTTCTCGGTAAAGGGAAAGATGCCGCTTTAACTTACGTTCCAGTGAGTCTTCTGCGCTTCGATCAAAGGCAAAAGCAAGGATTCTTCCTTGGCCTTCAATGCTCACCTTCTTGAATTCATAGCAGCGCCTTTGTCCTTTTATGTTGAGATATTTGAGACTTCCCCCCTCTTGCCAAAATTCCTCCACTGAGTCTTGCACGCCCAAGTGGATAGAATTTTCGATCACCTGTTGCTTTGGCATCTCTAGTACATCGGCATACGCTTGGTTGCAGTAAGAAATTTTTCCCGTTTCTTTATCAAAGACCCACAACGGACTTGGAAGATTTTCTAAGACTTCTTTCATTAAGGTACGTTCATCATGCTTTGAGGCAATTTTTCCTTGCAGTTCCGCAATGGCACGCTGACACCCATCTTGGTTACGAAGAAACAAGGTCAATATCCCAGACGCCTGATCCCCGTGCCTTACCAAGATCACCTCAAAGAAGCGAGGCCCTTGGCGAGTCGGAAGAGTGATTATCTCGTCCTGAACGTCAGCGTCTTTTCGAGCGATCAACGCCCTAAGCTTGTTTTGATCATCCACATCCAGCAGCTCGAGAAAATCATGGATACTGGCCACAGAAACGGGAATGCCCAAATTTTTTGCTAAATCCTGGCTTGTGGCAAAGGTCTCTCCCTCCTCTTGCCAACGAAGCCATCCTTGGTGAAGATGGGCACTGATTTGTTCACAGAGCTGTTCTTGAAAAGCGCGCGCGCGGTTTTGCTTCACAAGCCGAAAATAGGCCAGTGCCATCACGATAAACGCCCCCAACACAAGGATAAAAATGACCAAAACAGACATCAAATGATGCTGAACACCTACTGTCAGAGCAGATGATAAAGAGGATATTCCTGACACGGCATCGTCTGATGGGGGTTGCATTTTTTATTCTCCGAAACGCCTATGTTGAGCGAGTATAAAATTCTCTTCCTTGGGAATCAATCCGATAAGCCCTGGTTTTTTATGATTACAGAAAATTCAAAAAAATATGGACACTCCCTTAGACCTTGGGTACTTTTGGGCCATGAGGTGTTTGTGTGTGCCCTTTTCATAAAAACAGCCCTCTTGTATGTCACCTCTTGATATGAAGGATTTCTGCCACAGTGACCGTTCGCACCTATGTTCGTCTGATTTCTGGAGGGCTCTGTCTCGTGGCGGCGGTGGCCATCGCCCTCATGGATTTCTTTAGCGGCTTTGAACAGCGTGCTCCTAGGCCTATGCCTCAAGAATCTTCTCAAGGGCTGCCTTCAGCCCCTCATTCTGACGAGACCACTCCCGATGATGAGGTCTGCACCAACGAAGACGGAGAGCCTTGCCCGGTGGACGAAACCCTGCAAGTCATGCGGGGGGACACCCTTTCCACAGTCTTGGAGCGGGCTAAAATCGACTCAGGACAAGCCCACGACGTTATCGAAGCTTTGAAATCTGTTTTTAACCCCAGGGATTTACGCCCCGATCACGAGATTTATATTACCTACATTCCTGTGAAGGGGGCACCCCTCGAGCGGGACCTCATTAGTCTTTACATTCGCCCTTCCCTTGAGACGGAAATTACCGTGGAGCGGCAAGAAAACGGGCGCTATAAGGCCACCCAAGAAACCAAAGAGCTGACCCATACGACCGAAGTCGTCAAAGGTGAAATCCACGACAGCCTTTACCTAGATGCGGGCAAGCAAGGGGTACCGGCCAAAATCCTCCACGAGATGATCAAAGCTTTCAGCTATGACGTCGACTTTCAGCGCAGCTTTCATCCTGGCGACGGATACGGCTTGATTTATGATACCTACCGAGATCCCGAAAGCCTGAAAGAAGTGCCGGGTGAGCTTGCCTTTGCTTATCTGCGCCTTAAAGATAAAGAACTTCGCTTGTATTACTTCAAACCAAAAAAAGGAAATCCCGGGTTCTATGATATAAACGGCGCCAGCGTGCGCAAGGGGCTTTTGCGAACCCCTGTGGACGGCGCCAGGCTTTCGTCGGGCTTTGGCATGCGTCGCCACCCAGTGTTAGGTTTTTCGAAAATGCACAAGGGCGTTGACTTCGCCGCGCCCAAGGGGACGCCCATCATGGCAGCCGGTGACGGCGTTGTGGAAAAAATGGGCCCCTTTAGCACCTATGGTAACTATATTCGCCTGCGCCACAATTCTGAGATCTCTACGGCCTACGCCCACATGAGCCGGTTTGCCGCAGGCCTTCGCGTGGGCAAAAGCGTGCGCCAAGGGCAAGTCATTGGCTATATCGGGATGACCGGGCGCACAACGGGCCCGCACCTTCACTACGAACTCCTCAAGCACGGCAAGCAAGTGGATCCCAAGCACATCAAAACCATGCCAGCAGGCAAGCTTATGGGCGCGGATCTGTCAGCCTTTAAAAACCTTGTGGCTGGGCTTAACCAAAAGTTTGAAAGTTACGTGCCGCCCGTAACGGAAATCTCAGCCGAAGACGAGGTGGTAAGCGAAGAGGGCGAGGAGAGTATTGATCCTAGAACCCTTGAGGCTGAACAAGACATGCCGACTCCGGCCCCAGATGGATCTGTGAGCGCTCCGGGGGCACCCGCGCCTGCCCCTGCTTAGATTGCCCCCCTATGACAAAAAAGTTACTTTTTAAGGGCAGTTTGATGTAGGGTGCCCCCGCTTGAGGGTACCCCCTCGCGAACCATAACCTATGTCATTTTAAGGAAATCCCATGACTTTTATAAAAAAACTTGGCCTGATCGCCGCACTTGGCGCTTTTTTAACAGGCTGCAGCACCCACCGCGAAAACATGCGTGTTAACCATACGTGTTTTGATGCCCCTTCCAGTGTCGTGATCGCACGCATTGAAGGGTTTGAGAAGGCAAACTTTTACAAGGAAAGTAACAAGATTGCAGGGGGATACCTCAGCATCGCAGAAGATTTGCTCGGTGCGGCTGTCAGCCTTGAGCTTTCCAATGCCATCGAAAACATTAATACGGCGCCTTTGTTGGATCAGGGATATTACACACCTTTTGATAAGTTTTTTGCCGCAAAGCATTTTCGTGTCGTTAAGGATTTTACACCTATTAAACGAGGTGACCTTTCATCACATAAAACCAACGAAGACACCTACTCTCCTTATGACTGGTCCATTTTACAAAAGAAGCATAACGTAGATTACGCGCTTGTGTTAAAGCCTGAGCTTTTTGGCGTCAAAAGAAGTTATTTCAGTGTGATTCCCACGGGCGCACCCACAAGCACTGCTACCTTTACGTTGTCGTTCATTCGTCTACGTGATGGTAAACTTATGGCCCATTATAACGCCGAAACCGAAAAGAACGTGATTGGTGAGTGGGACGCTCCTCCTGCGTACGAAGCCTTGACTTCCTCCATTCGCACGGCCCTGATTAACTCCTTAGACGACGCGCACGAGCACATGTTTGGAGACGATCTCGACATGGACGACGAGCTAGATCTAAAATAATCCTTCTTTTTTGAACTAGCCTACTAGACAGGCCCCTTTCTTGTGTGTCATAAAGGGGCCTAACGGCTGGGTAGCTCAGTTGGTAGAGCAGAGGACTGAAAATCCTCGTGTCGGGGGTTCAATTCCCTCCCCAGCCACCACCTCTTTGACAGACTTGGGTCTTGATAAGGGGTTTTTTTTTAGCCAGAATAGAATGCGTCTGTTTTGGTTCTATAACTGCGATAAGGAGAAAACCCATGTCTTATTACCACATCTGGCACTTTGCGACTGGTCTTTTTCCAAAAGAACAACTGATAGGTGTCCTATGTCCTGCAAAACGCTAACGTCTTCGTCGTCTCTTTTCGTTTCCTTCCTTCTTATCCTGTTTTCTTATCCTCACTCTTATTATTGGCGCTCATACCACCAGGCTTAAGCCTTTCTAACGTTTTGCCAATTTTTAAGAGGATTTTTTCGATGAGTTTAATTCAGTTTTGGGGCGCCCTGGAAATTGGGCTTATTTACGCCATTGTGGCCCTGGCCGTTTACATTTCCTTTAGGGTGCTCGATTTTCCTGACCTAACGGCTGATGGCAGCTTTCCCTTAGGAGGCGCCATTGTGGCAACGTGCCTGGTTGCCGGATGGTCACCGTGGTCGGGGACCCTTCTTGCCTTTGGCGGCGGCGTCCTTGCGGGCCTTGTAACAGCGTGGTTGAACCTGCGGTGGAAGATCTTGCATCTTTTAGCAAGCATCTTGACCATGACCGCCCTTTATTCTGTGAACCTGCGCATTATGGGTAGACCCAACATCGCCCTTTTGGACGAGGAAACCGTTTTCTCCGCGTTTCAGCGTGCTTTTTCTTCCCACATGGGGGGAGTTCTTGTCCTCATGGGGGTGATTGTAACTGTGATCGCGTTTCTTTTCTGGCGCTTTATGGTGTCCGAGCGCGGCCTTGCGCTCCGTGCCACGGGGGCCAACCCTCGCATGGCGCGCGCCCAGGGTATTTACACATCGGGCGCAACCTACCTTGGGGTAGGACTTAGCAACGGCATGATTGCCCTGGCGGGCGCCCTATTTGCCCAAAGCCAAGGTTTTGCAGACGTCACCACAGGCGTTGGGACCATCATCTTTGGCCTGGCGGCCGTCATTATTGGCGAGGTATTTTTCCCCACCAAGCGTATGGCCCTCATCATCGTAGGATGCCTTGTGGGCTCTGTCATCTACCGCTTGACCGTTGCCCTTGCCCTGAACGCCAGCGCCATTGGTCTCCAAACCTCTGACTTGAATCTTGTCACGGCCGCCCTTGTGGCCCTTGCTATGATTTTACCCCAAGTACGGGGTAAAAAACTGATGACAAGGAGATAGGTCATGATTCAGTTAGAAAACGTCCGCGTGACCTTTAACAAAGGAACCCTTCTTGAGCGGCAAGCGTTGCAAGATGTCACCCTTTCCATTGGCGAGGAAGAGTTTGTGACTGTGATTGGGAGCAACGGTGCGGGAAAATCAACGCTTCTTAATGTCCTGACGGGCAACATCATAACCAACGAAGGACGCGTGATGATTGCAGACCAAGACGTGACCAAGTGGCCCGTTGAAAAGCGCGCGCGCCTTGTGGCCCGCGTCTTTCAAGATCCCTTAGAGGGGACGTGTGGGGCCCTCACCGTCGAGGAAAACCTTGCCCTGGCCGCCATGCGCGGCAAAAATCGAGGGCTTTCCATGGCCCTTAACAAGAAAAACCGAGAGCTTTTCCGTGACACACTGGCACGCCTGGGCCTTGGCCTTGAAAACCGCCTGCGCCAACCCATTGGGCTATTGTCCGGCGGACAGCGTCAGTCCATATCCTTGATGATGGCGGTCCTGTCGCCCATGGAGATTTTAGTGTTGGATGAACATACAGCCGCCCTTGATCCCCGAACGGCGGCGGCCATCATCCAATTGACCAAAAGTCTTGTAGAAGAAAAAAAGCTTACGGTCCTTATGGTCACCCACAGCATGCACCAAGCCTTAGAGGTCGGAACAAGAACCCTGATGATGCACACAGGGCGTGTCTTGCATGATTTGTCCGAGGAGGCGCGCCGCAATTTATCGTCTGCTGATCTTTTGCGCCTTTTTGAAGAGCTCGATCCGTCTTAACCTACCACAGCGCGTCTTGGCATCGACCGGGACGCGCTCTTTTTCTTACGCCGCAACCCGTACGGGTCTAAAGGACAAAGCTTCAGCGATATGCTCTGGGTGAATCCCATCCGCCCCTTCCATGTCTGCAATGGTGCGCGCCACACGTAGAACGCGGTGATAGCCTCTGGCCGAAAGTTTCATATGATCCGCCGCTTGGTGAAGAAGACTCCTCGCCTCTGGTCCCAGCGCGCACATTTTTTCCAGGACTTCGCCTTGGGCGTGGGCGTTTAACGTCACGCCTCCCACGCCTTCTTCTTGAAAGCGCTGTCGTTGGAGGGTTCGCGCCTTTTCCACGCGCGCCGCGACCACCGCCGACGTCTCGCGGACGCCACTGCTTTGATCAAGCTCTACCAAAGGAACTTCTGGCACAAAGACCGCAAGATCAATCCGGTCAAAAATAGGGCCAGAAATCTTGCTTTGATAGTCCTGACCGCACAAAGGCGCCTTTCGGCACGCTTGGGCAGGATCCGCAAGATAGCCGCACCGGCAGGGGTTCATGGCCGCCACCAACTGAAATTTCGCCGGATACGTCACGTGGGCATTGGCGCGCGCGACCATGACATGACCGCTTTCCAAGGGCGCGCGCAGAGCCTCAAGGGTGCTTCTGGCGAACTCAGGCAGCTCGTCCAAAAACAAAACACCGTGGTGGGCCAGCGACACCTCGCCTGGTTTTGCCCGAATGCCGCCTCCCACAAGGGAGGGAAGAGACGCCGAATGATGGGGGTCTCGGTACGGGCGCACACGCACAAGCCCCTCTGGCGGTAACAGGCCAAACATGCTGTGAATCATGGTGACCTCAAGGGCCTCTTCGGGAGTCAAAAGGGGAAGAATCCCCGGCAGTCGCGCGGCAAGCATGGATTTTCCCGATCCAGGGGGCCCTAGCATCAAAAGGTTGTGCCCTCCAGCAGCCGCAATCTCAAGGGCACGCTTAGGCGTTTCTTGCCCCTTCACGTCCCCAAGATCCAGGATGCGCGGGGGCGCTTCAAGGGCGCGCACCTCAGGCTGGGTCAAAACCTGCGTCCCTTTAAAATGGTTCACTAGGTGCAAGAGAGAAGGGGCGGCGACCACGTCCACGTCGGCTGCCCATCTGGCTTCTTGCCCACATACATGGGGACAAATGAGGTTAAGATTGCGCCCCGACGCATGGAGGGCCGTTGGCAAAACACCGGGCACAGCGTAAAGGGCGCCGTCAAGGGCAAGCTCTCCCATGGCAATGAAGGCGTCTAAGGCGTCCGAGGGAAGGGCCCCCATGGCGACCAAAAGGCCAAGGGCAATGGGCAGGTCATAATGGCTTCCCTCTTTTTGAAGGTCAGCCGGTGAGAGATTTACCGTGATACGCTTAGTGGGCAGAGAAAGTCCGATGGCATGGAGGGCTGCGCGCACACGCTCGCGCGATTCAGCCACCGCCTTATCCGGAAGACCCACTACGTGAAAGGCCGGAAGGCCTGATGATAAATGAACTTGAACATCAATTTCTTGGGCTTCAATGCCTTGAAAAGCAACCGTTCGAACGCGTGCAACCACGGCCACGCTCCTTTTACTGCGCTCCCTCTTTGCGTGCTACTATAGCATCCCAGATTTCTTGTTCCAGCGCTCTTTTATACAAAGCGTTAAAAGCAGGCACAGCCGTGGGGGACGTAGCGTTGATTTCCAAAAGATAACCGCCCACCACATCAATCCCCACAAAGAAAAGACCCCGGCGCCTGAGCTCATTTCCGATGCGCTCGCAAATATCCAGTTCTTTCATGGAGGGCACAAGGGGTTCGGCCACACCGCCAAGACCTAAGTTTGCGCGAAACTCTTCGGGGGCAGGTCTTTTGTTAAAGCCGCCCACAAACTGACCATCAATCAGGAATAGACGCCGATCGCCTTCAAAAACTTCCGGCAAAAATTGCTGCAATAAAACGGGCATTTTTAAGGTATCCTCGTTCGCTTGCCACCAAGCTCGCAGCTCTGCTTCTTTTTCAAAGCGTACAACGCCGCGTCCTGCATACTCGTAAAGGGGCTTAAGCACCACATCTACATATTCCTTGAAGAAAAGCACTGCTTGCTCCAGGCTTTGGGTCACAACACTGGGCGGTGTCAGCTCGGGAAACAAAAGCGGCAAGATTTTTTCAGGACTATCGCGAAGACCCCTTGGGTCATTGAGCACAAGGGTTTGCGGTGGCAGCATTTCTAGAAGATAGGTGGGCGTCAGATAGGCCATATCAAAGGGCGGGTTTTGACGAATCCACAAAACGTCCATGGTTGACAATAGGACATCCTCACGGCGTTTTTTTTGAGGAAGAGGAGCACCCTCATCCCACGACAGCCAATCGCCGCTGGCGTAGACTTGACCATCTTGCAAGCGCATCTCAGACGGGGTGTAGTAAAAGACCGAAAAGCCCCGCGCGCACGCTTCTTTGATCAAAAGCAACGACGTGTCCGAGGACGGCTTGAGGCTGTCTAAGGGATCTACTTGAAAGGCGACGCGCAAGGTCTATACCCCATCAATCAAAAGCCGACGGCGTGTCAAGGGATTCGCTCTCGAGCGTGGCGCCCACGTCATGGGTTTGATCATTCACGGGCTCGAGGGTATCCACAGGATCAAAGGGCTCGTCGCTTTGGGCCGGCAATTGGGGTTCGTGCGGCTCGAGGGTTTTGGCATCTGGCATGTCTTCGTCTTTGATGACCTTGGGTATCTGTGTCCTAATGACCGCGTAGTTTACGACTTTCTTAACTCCCTTAGTGTTCCGTATCACATGAAGCACACGGTTAAGCTCTGTCTTATCCTGGGCAATCCCCATAACATAGACCACCCCGTCCACCGTGTGGATGTTATAATTGACCGAGCTAATATCGTGTGTAAACAAAAGTTGAGAGTTTAGCTGTGTCGTGATCCAGGAATCCTTGGCCGTATCCCCAAGCTCTTGCCCTTTGCCGGTCTTGATTTGGTCCATGACCTCTTTTACGCCGCGCACTTCCCACGCGTAACGCACGGCAGCAATATGCTTTTGAGCGTTTGAAACAGTCCCCGTCAACAGAACACGCCCTTGACGGACAACAATGTTGATGTTGGCAAAAAGTTCACCGTCGTGCTGACTGAACTTCCAGGAAATTCTTGTTTTAATGTCGGCGTCACTGACGACTCCCGTCATGCCGCGCTCTTCGGTTGCGGACGTCATCACCGCACTTCCCCCGCCCACAAGGGCCACTGGTACGCAGCCCCCAAGGGTTAAAAGCATCGCGCCACATACCGAGGCCAAAAGAACTTGTTTCATCATCACCCTCTTAAAGTTTGATCAACTGAGGCGGTCCCCCAGCATCCTATCCCACGCCCCTTTGATGTGACACATTCTGGTGGGCGTGAGCAAGAAAAAATCAAGACGCAGATCATCTTGCGCCAAATGGGGCCTTGTTCCCACATAAAGAAGGAGCGCCTTCATGATGCGATTTTTTTGGTGCGTGGTCAGACACAAAAGGGCCTTTTCTGTGGTCGCACGCAGTTTAATCTCACAAGCGATCACGGTTTTTCCTTTTTTTACAATAAGATCAATTTCTCCCGCACTGCTGCGATAACGCCGCTCCAGCACGCGGTATCCCTTTAGCATCAACCACAACGTCGCAATCCCTTCCGCGACGTGCCCTTTTTGATACGCCCTATGCTTTTTCGTCCCCGCGAAGCGCCAAAGCGCGCGCATAAACTTTTTGACGGGAAAGATGAAAGCGAGACGCCACTTCTTGAGCAGCGTCTTTAACGGAAAGCGTTGCAAGGCATGCGACGAGCGCGGCCTCAATTTCGTCTTCTTTAGGTGCTGTGTCACGCTTGGGTCCCACCAGAACAACAAGTTCTCCCTTTAGGGTATCAAGATCTGAGGCTTCTAAAAAGCTTTTAAGGTCTGCCCGCCTGACCTCTTCAAACCGTTTGGTCAGCTCGCGCGCAAAGGCAACGTCCCGGTCACCAAAAACGGCCTCCATGTCCGCCAGCATGTCTTTAAAGCGTTTGGGTGATTCGTAAAAGACGAGGGTGCCTGGCACCTCGAGAAGAGCTTTGAAATAACTTTGCCTTGCCCCTGATTTGCGGGGCGTAAAGCCTCCAAAAAAGAATTGATCCGTGGGAAGACCACTCAAGGTCAACGCCATTACGGCTGCGCATGGGCCTGGCAGGGCGGTGAGGGGAAGGCCTTCTTCTTGAAACTGCCGCACCAGTTTATAGCCAGGATCTGAAATCAGCGGTGTCCCAGCATCACTTACCATGGCAACCTTGGCGCCGCTCCTAACGGCCTCTACAATTTTGGGGCGCTGCACGTCCGCGTTATGTTCGTGATACGTCCAAAGAACGGGTGGCTTAATGCCAAAATGACTGAGTAGTGTCCGCGTCACGCGCGTATCCTCACACACGACAATCTGGGCATTCTTCAACGTCTCAACGGCGCGGTAAGTAATATCCTGCAAATTCCCAATGGGGGTCGCGACCAAACATAGCTCACCCAGCTGTTTACAATTTTCGTTTCCCACAGTACGCTTCCATGACATGATCTTAAGAGAGAACGTACTATAATGATCCCTCATCAGACTAGAGGACTTTTAGGAAGAATCGCCCTTGCGGGGGTCATGCTTCTTTATGGCTGCGCGACGCCACCTGGCCCTGCCCCCACCCCAACACCGTCAACAGCGCCTCCTAAATCCGCCCCCCTCGAGCGAACTGCGCCCCGCACGTCCGGCGGATATAAGGTCGGCCTCTTATTACCCCTGTCCGGCGAGCATAAGGCTTTGGGTAAGGCACTCTCGCAGGCCGCCGAGCTCAGCCTTTTTGAAAAAAACGATGACGTGACCCTTCTTATGGCGGACACAAGGGGCACCAAGGACGGTGCGCGCGAGGCTGCAAAACAAGTGTTATCAGAAGGCGCTGACATTATCTTGGGTCCTGTTTTTTCAGAAGCCGTCACGGCCGCCGCTGCGGAAGCGGCCAAAGACAAAGTCCCGGTCCTTGCTTTTTCCAATAATAGGGCAGTTGCCAAAAACGGCGTGTATGTTTTGGGCTTTGATCCTGCCCAACAGCTCGAGCGCGTCGTTCGGTTTGCTGCGACCAAGGGTCTGACCCATATCACCGCTTATGTTCCAAAAAATGCAGACGGCGAGCTTGCAAGAGACGTTCTCACGTCCCTTCAACGTGATGGCCTTTTAAAAGGAGCAAACACTGTATTCTATGATCCCAAAAGCCCAGGTACTCTGTCTTATAAAACGACGCCAGGGACCGAAGCATTGTTGATCACAGAAGGCGGTCAAGCCCTTTCCCGGGTGATCTCAGCCCTCATATACCATGACGAGCACGTAGGGAAATATCAGTTCCTCGGCTCAGGTCAGTGGGATAATCCGGCAACCAGGGCCGAAGAAACCCTCAAAGGCGCCTGGTTTGCCGCGCCCAACCCTGGCGCGCGCGCGGGTTTCGAGAAAACCTTCCTTGAGACTTATGGCTATACCCCGCCCCGACTTGCCACACTTTCTTATGACGCCGTCACTCTTGTTGTAACCCTTTTGAAGCACTTTCCCAAAAAGCCCTTCACAAAAGAGGTGCTTGAGCGCACTCAAGGTTTTTCAGGGATTGACGGCGCCTTTCGTTTAAGGGAAAACGGCACCACAGAGCGTCATCTTTCTATCTTGGAAGTCACACCCGAGGTGTTCCAAGTCATTGATCCCGCTCCACGCACATTTGAAAGGTAGTCTTATGTCAAAACGTCTTGCAATTTTAACCAGTGGCGGTGACTGCGCAGGTCTGAACGCGGTGCTTCGTGCCGTTGTCATTCACGCAACAGCCCTTGGCTGGGAAGTTCTTGGCATCCAGCACGGCACCATGGGACTCCTGCGCCGTCCCCTTGATTACCGCATCCTGGCACCAAAAGACGTGGAAGGTCCTTTACTGCGTCAAGGCGGCACGTTCCTTGGCACGACGAACCACGGCGATCCCTTTGCCTTTCCCATGGAGGATGGCACGAAAAAAGACCGATCCCAAGAAATCGTCGAAGCCCTTCGCTTTTTGGGAGTCGAAGCCCTTATCGGTGTCGGAGGCGACGGTAGCCACCGCATCATTCGCCGCATTGCCCAACAAGGAAGTATTCCTTATGTTGCCATTCCCAAAACCATCGACAACGACGTGGGGGCGACAGAAAACGCCATCGGATTTGCAACAGCCGTCGACGTGGCCACCGAAGCCCTTGACCGACTTCAGCCCACAGCCGCCAGCCACGACCGCGTCATGATCCTCGAGGTCATGGGGCGTGATGCGGGCCACATTGCTCTGACCTCTGGGATTGCGGGGGGCGCTGACATTATTTTGCTCCCGGAGATTCCCTACACCGTGGAGGGGGTCGCCGAAAAAATACGTCAAGTCACCCACAGCGGGCGTAACTTTTCTTTGGTGGTGGTAGCTGAGGCCGTCAAAAAAGCCACGGGAGAGCACGCGGCCATTTGTGATATTTCAGGGCGCGAGCGCTACGGCGGCATTGGTCATTATTTGTCAGACAAGATCACCGAGCTTACGGGTGCTGAGACACGCTTTATGGTTTTGGGGCATGTACAGCGCGGCGGCCAACCCGGAGCCCAGGACCGCGTCCTTGCAACGGCTTTTGGCGTGCATGCCGTTGATTTGGTTGAAGCTGGCAGCTTTGATCGTATGGTTGTGTGGCGTAACCGCGCCGTGGTGGACGTCCCCATCATGGACGCCATCGAGCAATACCGCGCCGTTGATCCTTGTGACGCCCTCGTTAAAACAGCGCGCGGCATGGGGATTTATCTGGGCGACTCACCCGTCAAATGTGATTAGAGCGATAGGCCTCTTTGGGAAAAAGCGGCGGGTAATCCCCGCGGCTTTTTCCCTATAAACGCTATTCTAGGACTTTTCTCTCGTCAACTTCAGGCTCGTCAAAGTCCATATCCTCGTTGGTTTCTGGCATAAAGAGTTTTCGCAAGATACCAGGAGTGAAAGCCGTGAGAGGGTTCACGCCAATGTTTGCATTTTCTTTGGGCCCCGTAATTGTGTAGGACACCCCCCAAAGCCCCTCACCTTTTCCGCCCGTAATAAGCTGCCCAATAAGGGGAATTTTCGAGATCGCCATATTCACAAAATAAGCAGGGTAGATGGTTCCGCTAAAATTCAGCTCTTTGAAATCCTTATCAAGGGACCCCTTTAACGAAAAGCCAAAAGAGGGACCATAGGCTTTTCCTTTTGGAATCACAAGTCTGTGAGAATTAAGCTTGAAATCTACCTTTAAACGCTCAAATTTAAGACCTTTTCCAGAAAATGCGTTTACGAATCCTGTGGGGAAGGCAAGGGACAGCACTCGCCCAAGAAGGGGGGCGTCTTTGACCCAGAACTCATCCAGCTCTAGCTTTCCTTCCCAAAGGTCTGTCTTTTTGGGGCCCGTTTGATAAGCCAGCACTTTAAGATGGCCCTGGGATATTTTTCTTGTCAAATCAAAAGATTTTAGCAGAGCCCCGCCATTTTCGCAGCGCAGCCTGAATTTTCTCCCCTCTTGGGGTCGGGGGATCATATCCGCAAAAAAGAACTTTTTCGCGCTAGGGTCAAAGTGCCCCTTGAAGGCCATGGTATGAATACGCTCGCGTTCGTATCCCAATGATAGGGTGTTTTCATAGAGCGTCTGTGCTTCACTCAGATAGAGCTCATGAAGAGAAAGCCTCAAATCAAAAGTCTTCCCAAGATCCACATCAGTTTTTTTTGCATCCTTGAGCGTCTCAATATAGGGCCCCACATCCAGCGCCTTGCCATGCAAACGAATCATATAATCTTTATACCGCCCAGGTTCTAGGGTACCCGAAATATCTGTTTTGCCCAAATGAAGACGCTTTAAGGTGCCTTTGGTCGGGCTATTTGTCTTGGGCGAAAAATGTAAAGATGCATCCAGATCCAGATCTTTGGCACGCGCGTGCAAGTGTGATATTTCCTCAAGATGACTGCCGGCAAGGGTTGCTTTGGCTTCAAGGGTTCCAGGTTGGTTCTTTTCTTTATGCCAGACACCGTAGGAAAGAGAGGCGGGCATCAAATCCATCTTTAGGTGAAGGCCTGTTTTGTTTTTCATCCCAGGCGCCACCACAAGCGTGTAGGGTAAAACCCCTGAAACATAATGAGTCACATCAAGGCCCAAACGTTTGATCCCTTGGGGGCTAGCCTTTCCTTTAAGCGTGATAAGCGTTGGCCGCTTCCCTCCTTCTATAAGCTCTTTTTGCACCTGGAGGTCTGCCTGATCTCCGTTGACAAGGGCTGGCCCTATAATGGTCAAATAGCGGTCTTTCAATACTACCTTTTGTTGAGCTTTTTCAATGTTGACAGGCAGCTTTGTCAGGAGATTTTTAAAGGACACGTTGCTCGCCATCCCGTTCACTGCGTACTCAAAGTCCTGAGCCTCCAGAGGATCCTTCAAAGGAAAGGAAAGCTCAAAGGCCGTGTCAAGTTGTCCACTCCCTTCCTTGAGAGAGACAGGAACATCTTTTATGGCCTCCAATGGCTTACGGTTAATGATCTCTAGGGCTTTCATCAAAGGCCCCTTGGCACGAACTTTTAAAGACAGCGTTGGGAGGTCTTTAGTTAGCCCTTGGATCAACACACGCCCTTGAGATAACAAAAGGCCGTTAGACTCACCCTTTTCTACACTGATGTCAAAGTGATCTTGATCATACCGCGCACGCGCCGTAATTCCTTTAATTTCAGGCATCGTTGGAAGGTAGCTCAAAGTGGCTTTCTCAAGATCGATAATCCCTTCAACCCGTTCAAAGGAAAAGGCGGGACTTATCTGGTTCATCTGGTGCGTGAGGCTAAGGGTTAGATGCGAAGTGGCGCGGGGCACATGCCCTGAGGAAATATGAGCGATCACCCAATCCTGAGCAGGCGCAGCAAAGGTTTTGCTCCATATTTGGCCTAAGGCCTTCATGGGAAAATGCTCAAGCACCGCATGGAGGGTAAATGTTGTTTGAGGTGTTTGAGGGGAGGGCATTTCTCCCTCACCCGTCAGCGTGAGGTCCCCTTCAGCTAATGCAACCCGTGTTTTTTCTAAGGTCAACTTTTTATCCATTAAGGAAACATTAAGTTGTAGACCCTTGTGATGCAACGGCGCTGGAAGCCACCCAGGCGGCAAGGTGATCACTCCTGCCGGGATATCAGCGGTTAAGGATAGCGCTTGCAGTCCCTCTTTGGGGTGCCACCTAAGGGCGCCCTTTCCCGTAAGGACTATTTTGGAACCCTCGAGTTTTGCTAAAAGATCTTCGCCGACGCCTCCAAAACAACACACGTCCTCGAGGAAAGACATAAGAGCCAAAGAGTGCAAATTGCTATCTGCCTGCCAAGAGCCTTTTTCTGGATCGTAGACGAGACCCGCCTCAACATGCTGACCATCTGCGAGCCCAACATTTACGTGCCCTTCAAGTCGTCCTCTTTTTCTTGAAAACGTCAAACTGACCATGGGCAAATCCCATGTCCTTCCGTCTTGAACTAAGGTCAGGTGTGCGTCTTTTACCTGGATATCTTTGAGAGCTTTTGTGGAAGATTCAGGAGTCAAAAAAGTGTCTGCGGCGAACTGCTTGAGACGCGTGTAGTCCTTTGACGGCTCTTGCTTGTCCTTTGGTGGAAGCACAAAAGAGAGTTTTGGCCTCAGTAAGGAAAGACGAGAAGGTATTAACTCTGCCCGCAAAAGACTTCTGAAGCGGCATGTAAACCGAAGGACAGGGACATCGGCCAGAATACGACCGGTTGCATTGTCCGAAATTTTTAAGTCTTGGGTTTCAACTTCCAAGGGGTAACCGACCCCTTGCCAAATTAAAACAGGCTTAACAAAGGAAAAACGCACATCCCCCATGAGCGGTTTAAGGGCATCCTGGATATGTTTTTGTGAAAAAGTTAAATCCAGGGGCTCATGATATAGGCGTAACATAAAGGCAGCCACCATCACAAAAAAAGTAGCACTCAATAAAAAAAGGCCCTTTAAAAGGACCTTAGCGATGCGACTGTAGCTTTTCGGAGTCATCAAAAACAATAAATTCCTTATCAATTGGCTCTTTGCAATCCATACCAAAGATTTGAAAATGAAAAATTCTTTGGCGTTATTTTGACAATAGCATGGACAAAAGAGATTTCAAACGCTTTCTCACACCCCAAAAGTGCAATTCTATTGACCCGCACAGGAGAGCTGGGGTATACAGCGGATAGATTCGCGTCCCCATGGGATGAGGTTAGAAAGGAAAAAAATGGCAAATATTCGTTCCGCTCAAAAAAGAGCACGTCAGTCTATTGTACGCACACAACGTAACGCCGCGCGTCGTAGCCGCGTGCGTACAGCGATTCGCAAAGTCGAAGAGGCTTTGGCCAGTGGTGACGCCAAGCTTGCACAAGATGCTTTGCGAGCCGCACAACCTGAAATTGTGCGCGGCGCAAAAAAAGGCCTTTACCATATGAAAAGAGCATCTCGCAAGATCTCTCGTTTGGCCACACGCGTCAAAAGTCTCTAGCTCCTTTTCTCCCCCTTGCGGGGATGATGGAAGGTCGTCTAGAGTGCCCGTATGATGTTTGGGCTTTGCAAATGCTGTAAAACCCAAACATCTAAGGGCCTTTTTTATTTAAAAAATTTGATGGATTTCGGGTATGGTTTCTTCATCTCACGCCGTTGCAAGTGGCCCTCAGTCTGAGCCTCACACTCTGGCAAGTTCCGCGCAAAGGGCCTGGGATCAGGTTTATGGTCTCTTGGAAGAGACGTTCGGAGCCGTCACTTTTCAAAGTTGGCTGGAGCCACTTTTTTTTAAGGAATTCTTCTCAGGGCGCCTGGTTCTTGCCGCCCCGTCCCGCTTCATGCGAGATTGGGTAGAGGATCAATGCGCTGAGAAAATACTTTCTCTTTTACAGGCGTGTGACCCGTGCATTCTTGCTTTGGATTTCGTTGTCGATAACGCCCCCCGTCCCTCCTCTTCTTTAAAACCTCAACTGATCACAAGCACGTCCCAAGATACCACCCCTTCTCTCGACCTCGATGAGGATTTACAAGACGTTGTAGGATCACGCCTGGATCCTCGTTATACCTTCGACAACTTTGTCGTAGGCCGGTCCAATGAACTTGCCTACGCTGCTGCAAGACGCGTCGCGGAGGCAGAGTCTGTCACCTTTAACCCGCTTTTTCTTTACGGCGGTGTGGGTCTTGGCAAAACGCACCTGATGCATGCCATTGCGTGGCATATTCAATCACGCCACTCGAGACGCAAGGTGGTCTATCTCTCGGCCGAGAAGTTTATGTACCAATTTATCAAGGCGCTGCGTTTTCGAGATACTGTGTCGTTCAAGGAAAAGTTTCGCTCCGTGGACGTCCTCATGATTGACGATTTTCAGTTTATTGGCGGCAAAGACTCAACCCAAGAAGAGTTTTTTCACACCTTTAATGCCCTTGTGGATCAAAATCACCAAGTGATCATTTCCGCCGACAAATCTCCCTCTGATCTTGAGGGGCTCGAAGAACGCATGCGCTCACGCCTCGGATGGGGACTGGTGGCTGATATTCACCCCACCACATACGAATTACGCCTTGGCATCTTGCAATCAAAGGCCTCGTCCCTTGACGTCCACATCCCCGAAAAAGTTCTCGAGTTTTTGGCCCATAAAATTGCCTCAAATATCCGTGAACTTGAAGGGGCCCTCAACCGCATCGTCGCCCACACCATGCTTGTGGGACGGGAAATCACCATTGACTCTGTTCAAGAAGTGCTTCGCGATTTGCTACGCGCCAGCGACCGCCGCGTCTCCGTCGAAGAGATTCAAAAAAAAGTGGCAGAGCACTATAACATTCGCCTGTCGGACATGCATTCCCCTAAGCGCCTAAGATCTCTTGCAAGACCCCGCCAGATCGCCATGTACTTGGCCAAAACGTTAACGCCTCTGTCGCTCCCTGAGATCGGTCGCAAATTCGGTGGACGCGATCACACCACCGTCATGCACGCCATTAAGAAAGTCGAATCCCTCAAGATCGCCGACAGATCCCTTGCCGAAGATCTTGATCTTTTACAGCGGATGTTGCAAACCTGCTAGGAATAGTTTTTTACTCACGGGGGACCAACCATGAATCTTATTCTTGAACACGCTGACTTTTTGAAGGCCCTTTCCCATGCCCAGGGTGTGGTGGAAAAACGTACAACTGTCCCCATCTTGTCCCACGTCCTTTTGGAAACAGGACAAGATCATTTGATGATTACGGCAACGGACCTTGAGCTAGCCGTCATCGAGAAGATTCCAGCCGAAATTCATGCAGGCGGACGGGTCACGGTCCCGGCTGCCACCCTTTATGACATCGTACGAAAACTGCCCGAGGGTGCTCAAATTTTGCTGCGCTTTGATGGGGAAAAAGGACGCCTATTTCTCGAGGCGGGTCGCTCGAAATTCGAGCTTTCATGCCTGCCTGCCGATGAGTTTCCGCGTGTGAGTGTGGCCGAGCTTCCTCACAAAATAACGCTTCCTGCAAAGCAGCTCCATCGTCTTTTGGAACGCACGCGTTTTGCCATGTCCACCGATGAAGCGCACTATACCCTGAACGGCATTTATTTGTCCTTTGATACAGAGGCGGGCGCCCTAACCGCGGCTGCCACCGACACCCACCGTCTTGCCCACTCTTCGACCCCTGTAGGCGCGGAAGGCAACGACACACCGGGGATCATCCTCTCGCGCAAGACCGTTGCCGAGCTTCAAAAGCTATTGTCTGACGCCAGCGCCGACATCGAGATCTCTCTTTCCGATACGCAAATCGCTTGCCGTTTTGATGACGTGCAGTTGATTTCTCGCCTTGTGGACGGGGCGTTTCCTGATTACAAAGCCGCGATTCCTCAAGAAAACCAACACAAGCTTGCCATCGACGCCACGCCGTTCCTGCGCGCCCTTGACCGCGTCGCCATTCTTTGTGAGGAAAAAAATCGCGGGGTGCGTCTATCCTTGCAACAAGATAAGCTGACCCTTTTTGCCTCAGGCCGTGATACGGGAGCTGCCGACGAAGAGATGGAAGTCGAGTACACTGGCGCCCCCCTCGAGGTGGGCTTTAATGTGTCCTACCTCATGGATGTGGCCCGTCAAACCGGTGACGGCGAAATGCTTTTTGAATTCTCGGACTCACTGTCAGCAACCCTTATCCGTGACAGCAAGGACGATCGCACCCTTTATGTGCTGATGCCCCTTCGCGTGTAATCGGAGAACCTCACCATGACGCCAGCGGGGGCCACTGCACGTAGCGCCCCTTCTGGGCAACCTGAAAACGCCGGCGTCACGCGCCTTGTTTTGACTCAATACCGATCCTATGATTCTCTTCATTTTACCTGCGATCCGTCGTGTGTGATCCTTACCGGCGAAAACGGTGCGGGAAAAACGAATATCTTAGAGGCCTTATCTCTTTTTTCTCCAGGCACGGGCCTTCGTCACGCAAAGCTCGGGGACCTAACGCGGCGCGTGGATACGCCGACCCCGCCCTTGTGGTCTGCCTTTTTGCACGTTAGTGAAGACGGCCTCACGCCTCTCTCCCTTGGAACAGGCCTTGACCTGCGTGAAGGCAAAGAAAGGCGTCTTATTCAAATGGATGGCAGAACGCCCCTTTCCCAAAGCGATCTCACACGCATCCTTGGCATTCTGTGGCTGACGCCTGCCATGGACCGCCTTTTTGTAGAGGCCGCGTCCTCAAGACGTCGTTTCCTTGACCGCCTCGTGTATTTATTTGACGCAAGCCACGCAAGTCACGTGGCAAAATATGATTATCTGATCCGCGAGCGGCTTCGTCTTCTCAAAACCCGAACAACAAACGCCCAGTGGCTTGATACCCTTGAGGAAAAAGCCGCCCAAGTGGGTGTTTCTCTTGCAGCCGCAAGGCTTTTTTTCATCGAGCGCCTGAACCGCGTCAAGTACGACGCGTTGGGGTGTCTTCCCCTTCCCCATCTGGAGGTGGACGGATTTTTAGAATCCCTTTTAAAAACCCATAAAGCGCTCGACGTTGAAGGCTTCTTTCAAGAACGGCTTCGCCAGAACCGAGCGCTTGATCAGGAATCGGGGCGCACCACCCTGGGACCCCATAAAACAGACCTTGTAGTGCTATACACCCATAAGAATATGCCGGCGGCCCAGTCCTCGACGGGTGAGCAAAAAGCGCTCCTATTATCGCTGATCATGGCAACGGCAAGGCTTCGGAGCCAAACCCGCGAGGGGGTGCCGCTTCTTCTTTTGGACGAAGTGGTGGCCCACCTGGACCCCGGTCGGCGCGAGGCTCTTTTAGAAGAAATTCTTTATCTTGGCATGCAAACATGGATGACCGGCACAGACCGGGACGCTTTTTCTGCCGTTAAAGGGCGGATGCAACATTTTCATCTAGAAAAAGGGGGCCTAACCCCGCTATAAAGGGAACGTACTTAGATGTTAGGGGATCAGCATGTCACAAAACGGTGAAACCATCACCTCGTCATCCGCCGCTGAATACGGCGCCGACTCGATTAAAGTTCTGCGCGGCCTGGATGCCGTTCGTAAGCGGCCCGGCATGTATATCGGTGACACCGATGACGGCTCAGGTCTTCACCACATGGTGTACGAAGTGGTAGATAACGCCGTTGACGAATCCCTTGCTGGGTACTGTGACATGATCGATATCAGCTTGAACGCTGACGGCTCTGTCAGTGTGTCGGACAATGGTCGCGGCATTCCTGTGGGCATCCACAAAGAAGAAGGCGTGTCCGCCGCCGAAGTCATCATGACCCAGCTCCATGCGGGGGGTAAGTTTGACCAAAATTCCTACAAGGTCAGCGGCGGTTTGCACGGCGTGGGCGTGTCCGTTGTGAACGCCCTTTCGACTATTTTGGATCTGACCGTCTGGCAGGACGGACAAGAGTATGCCATGCGCTTTCGCCACGGGGTCGCCGAGGCGCCCCTTGCTGTTGTCAAGCCGTGCGGTGATAAAACCGGGACGCGCGTGACCTTTACCCCCTCACCTGACACCTTTACCTCTCTTGAGTTCGATTTTAACAAGCTTGAGCACCGTTTTAGGGAACTTGCGTTTTTGAACTCGGGCGTGCGCCTGCGGTTGACGGACAAACGGGGAAGCGAAGAAAAAGTGTCCCTGCTTCATTATGAGGGCGGGACGCGCGCCTTTGTGGAATATCTGGATCGCAGCAAGACCCCCCTTCACAAGCCAGCCATCGAAATTAATGGTGAACGTGATGGCATTACCGTGGACGTCGCCATGGAGTGGACGGACAGCTATCACGAAACGGTCCTATGCTTTACCAACAACATCCCACAGCGCGATGGCGGAACGCACCTTGCCGCCTTTAGAGGGGCACTGACCCGCGTTGTGAACACCTATATTACGGCAACGGGTATCGCTAAAAAAGAAAAAGTCGCCCTGACCGGTGAAGACATCCGCGAGGGTCTCACCTGCGTTGTCTCCGTCAAAGTGCCAGATCCTAAATTCTCGTCTCAAACAAAAGACAAACTTGTGTCATCCGAAGTTCGCCCTGCCGTTGAAGGACTCGTGGCTGATCGGCTCGGTCAGTGGTTTGAAGAGCATCCTGCTGACGGCCGCAAGATTGTGATGAAAGCAGTCGAGGCCGCAACGGCAAGAGAAGCGGCGCGTAAGGCCCGAGACCTGACACGTCGTAAAGGCGCCCTTGACCTTGCATCCCTGCCCGGCAAGCTTGCAGACTGCCAAGAACGTGACCCGTCCTTAAGCGAATTGTTCCTGGTCGAGGGTGACTCGGCTGGTGGCTCTGCCAAAAGTGGGCGTAACAGGCGCAACCAAGCAATCCTTCCCCTGAAGGGTAAAATTTTGAACGTCGAGCGCGCGCGCTTTGACAAGATGCTGGGCTCTGCTGAAATTGGAACCCTTGTCACGGCCCTTGGGACCAGCATTGGATCCGAGGATTTTAATCCTGACAAGGTGCGTTATCACAAGATCATTATCATGACCGACGCGGACGTGGATGGCAGTCATATTCGCACGCTGCTTCTTACGTTTTTCTACCGCCAAATGCCTGAACTTATCGAGCGCGGATATCTTTATATCGCCCAGCCTCCCCTTTTTGGGGTTAAGCGCGGGCAAAGCGTGACCTACATGAAAAACCAAAAAGCCCTTGATGATTATTTGGTGAATTCTGGCACCCATAACGCCCTCCTCGAGCTTGAAAGTGGCACCCGCCTTATGGGAGAGGACTTGAAACATTTGGTTTTGAAGGCACAAAACGCGCGCACTCACATCTTGGGTTTGAGCCAGCGCATTCCCCATCAAGCCGCCGTCGAGCAAGCCGCAATTTTAGGCCTATTAACTCCCAACACTTTGGAAGATGAAAATCGTCTTGAAGCCTGTGAGGCCCTTGCCACTCGCCTTAATAAAGTTGATCTCTCCCAAGAAGAGGGAGAAGCTTGGCGCGCGGATCCAGAAGCCTTTAACGAAGATGCTTTTGGAGTCACGCGTCTTATTCGAAGCGTACAGGAAAAAATCCACTTTACGCGCGCCGCCCTTGAAACGGGAGACGCGCACCGCTTGAACCTTCTTAAGGACGAACTAAAAGAATTCTTTACAGAAACCTCCCGCCTTTCCTTTGGCAAGGACGCCGTGCGCGTCACGGGTCCCACTGACCTTGTGGATCAGATTGTGGGCGAAGGCCGCAAAGGAATCAGCATCCAACGCTATAAAGGTCTTGGTGAAATGAATGCAGATCAACTGTGGGAGACGACCCTTGATCCTGAGGCAAGAACGCTTCTAAAAGTTCAAATTTCCCATGCCGATTCGGCAGAAGAAGTTTTTTCGACCCTCATGGGCGATATCGTTGAACCGCGTCGTGACTTTATTCAAGAAAATGCGTTGAAGGTGTCAAACCTCGATGCGTAAGGCTTTATTTCTTGCTTTGATGATGATAGGAGGCGCGGGCACCGCCAGTCCCCTTATGGCCGTGGTACCTTGTTATAAAAGGCCGTTAGACTTGAGCTATCAAGGGCCCAAGGAAACATCTCCCCCGCCAAAAGTCTACGCGACGCCCGGGCGAGGCCTTAAAAAAGCCGACAGTCACCTCAATGATCACAGAGGCCTTCCACCTGAACGCTATGGATCCTATGAGGATCGCCGTCTGCCAGCCACTGCATTCAGCAGAGGCAGTTACTACTCTAAAGCACCTGCTGATACCATGGCGGGGGCAGCTGCAAGATCATCTGGTTATGGATCAACAAATAGGTGGACGAGATAAGGAAAGAGTATGCGTTATATTTTTCTTGTCTTAATAGGACTCTTTGCTTGCCCCTCAGAAACGACGTGCGCCAAGACGCCGACCCCTAAGATCAAGCCTTATAAACGTCCGCTTTCCTTGGATATCGATCAAAAGCATTTGGCAAGCCCTGACGCTAAAGCCTGGCTTCCCCCCTCTTTGCGCCCACCAGCCACAAAAACCCCCAACGGCACTACTTCCCCTGACGCCCTCACCTTTAAGAAATCCTGGGATCCCAATGATCAGTGGGACGCCGCCACTGGCCCTAGGCGTCACCGTGATAAGCCCTGGCAGCCCTCCCGTGAAACCATGGCGGGTGCGGCCATCCGCGCAACACCCAAAACGCCTTCTCCTTCCCTTGATATTGGTGTCGGATTCAGTACGCGCGTAGAGACCCAAGATCTCAAAAAAAGCCGGAGGCGCAAGCGATGATTTCTTCGTCCCTGCCGGGTTCTGAGCATATTGATGTGGTGCTTGTGGACGAAAAAGACCAGCCCCTTGGCACCGCTGAAAAATTATATGCCCACCAAAAGGGTTTTTTGCACCGGGCCTTTTCCGTTTTTTTATACAATGAAAAGGGACAACTGCTTATTCAGCGCCGTGCCCTTGGGAAGTATCACTCGCCGGGCCTGTGGGCCAATACGTGCTGTGGCCATCCCTATGTGGACGAATCCAATAGGGACGCCGCCGTGAGGCGTGTGAAAGAAGAGCTATGCGTCGACGTACGCCTTCAGCCCAAAGGGCATGTGCGATACGCCCTGACCCTGACGCCTACTCTTTATGAGCGTGAGTTTACTTATCTTTTCGAAGGGTTTTTACCAGAAAGCACCTTCATTAATCCCAATCCCCAAGAAATTCTGGAAACGGCCTGGTGCCCGCCCGAAGATATTCGACGTGACGCCCGTAAAAACCCGCACCTTTATGCCAGATGGTTTCGGTTGTACCTTTTGAAATACTACGACCGTGTCTTTAACAGCCCTCCCCAAGCACTTCTTCCATGACACGCACTTCTCTAAAATCCTCCCCAAAAAAACAAAAAAAGACAAAAAAACCTGAAAAAAAAAGAGGTTTTTTTGGCAAACTCATGCTTGTTTTTCTAAACCTTGGGGTGTGGGGACTTGTGGTGGGGGCCATCGGCGTTGCGTGGTTTGGCTATGACCTACCAAGCCTTGACCATTTAGAGCGCTCTACCAGAAAGCCCGGGATTACGCTTTTGGCCAAAGACGGCTCCCTTCTTGCGACTTACGGCGACCTTTACGGAAAGTTCATTACCCTCAAGGACGTGCCCGCCTACGTTCCACAAGCCGTCATCGCCATTGAAGACCGGCGCTTTTACCACCATTTTGGCCTTGATCTCTTGGGACTGGCGCGCGCGCTTTGGGCCAACCATCAAGCGGGCCGCGTGGTGCAGGGGGGAAGCTCCCTTACCCAGCAGCTTGCCAAAGACTTTCTTATGCAAGAAGGGCTTTATACCTATCAAGACAAGTCGCTGCGCCGCAAGATACAAGAGCTTATTCTTGCCTTCTCTCTCGAGCGGCGCTTTTCCAAGGATCAAATCCTGTGTCTTTATCTAAACCGCGCCTACCTTGGGGCGGGTGTGTACGGTGTGGATAGTGCGGCCCTTAAATACTTTGGCAAGCACGCCAAGGATCTGTCTCTCTATGAGGCCGCCGTGCTGGCGGGCCTATTGAAGGCACCCTCGAAATATGCCCCCACCTCTTCGCCAGAGCAGTGTGACGCGCGCGCGGCCATCGTCCTTGACACCATGGTGCAAGCAGAGTTCATTACAAAAGACCAAAAAGAGCTCGCTCTTATGATGAAAACACCCCTTGGGATTACAAAAAAAGAAGCTTACTTCGGGCGTTATTTTGCGGACTGGGTGTTTGATCTTTTGCCCACCCTCGTAGGCCCTCTTGACCGGGACCTGGTGGTGCAAACAACCCTTGATCCAAGACTTCAGCGCGAAGCCGAAACGCACGCACGCAAAAGTTACGAAGATTACGCCCAAGAGGCAGGTTTTTCCCAACTTGCCATGGTGTCCATGACGCCCTCCGGAGCCGTGCGCGCCATGATCGGCGGCATCGATTACGGTAAAAGCCAATTCAACCGTGCCTCTCAAGCCAAGCGGCAAATGGGATCCACCTTTAAGATCTTTGTCTATCTGAGTGCCCTTGAATCAGGCATGACCCCGCAAACCATGATTTCCGATGAACCCGTTCGTATTGGCAAGTGGCAGCCCAAAAACTATTTATGGCGCGCGCGCGGCGAGCTTTCCCTTCAAGACAGTTTTGCGTATTCCGTGAATGCGTGCGCCGTGCGTCTTGCACGGCAAATGGGAATCCCAGCCCTTCACGATACGGCCCAGCGCTTGGGTCTTACAAGTCCCCAACCCCACGACTTGACCCTTTCCTTGGGCTCAGGCGAGGCCTCTCTTCTTGAACTTATCGGTGCGTACGCAACCTTTTCCAACAGAGGTTATAGCGTATGGCCTTACGGTGTTCTCGACGTAAAAGACGCTCATACGGGCGCTGTCTTATTTACGCGGACTCACAAAACCAACAGCCGGGTGATTAGCGAGCGCGGCGCTAAGGGATGCCTTGATCTGTTAAAAGCGGTGATGTCCTACGGAACGGGCAAGCGCGCAGCGCTTTCAAGGCCGTGTGCTGGCAAATCAGGAACTAGCCAAGATCACAGGGATGCCTGGTTTGTGGGCCTTACCCCCGACATCATTACGGGCGTGTGGATGGGCAATGATAACAGCACGCCCACTAAGGACGTTACCGGGGGTAAATATCCTGGTCTTTTGTGGAAGGCCTACATGGAGGCCATCCATGAGGGCGTGCCTGTCCGTGATTTCTAGGCCGCCCTGCGAGACAATGGTCTAGCTGGCTCCTGGTCAGTCAAAGAGGCCGCCTTTTTTTGCTGGGCGTGCTCGCGCATGATAATGAAAAGACCGCATCCCATGACGACAGCGCACCCAATCCACAAATGGGGTGCGGGGAAATCGGACCAAAAAAGCCACCCAAAAAGCACGCTCCAAACCAAGGACGTATAGGTCAAAGGCGCCACCACCACGGCGGGCGCGTGGGTACAGGCCCTGGCTAACAGGAATTGACCAAGCCCCCCACCAAGCCCAAGGAACACCAGCTTTGCGAAATCCTGCATGGACGGTGTCTTCCAAAACCCAAAGGGCAGAAAGCAAGCGCTAACCACACTTGCCACAAGAGAGAAGTAAAACACAACCGCCGCCGGATGATCTTTTTTCGTGAGGCGCCTCGCGCTCACCAGCACAAAGGCGTCAATACAGGAGAACGTCAAGCTGTAGAAAATACCCGATTGAAACACGTCGCCCGAAGGTTTTGCCATATAGACCACACCCCCAAAGCCCACCAAAATCGCGCCCCAAATGGGAAGACTGACCTTTTCCTTCAAAATAAGGATTGAAAAGAGGGTCACAAAGAAAATGGAGGTGTAACAGTAAACCGTCGCATCGGCCAAGGGCAGCTCTCTAAAGGACGTAAACAAGCAAAAAAGGGCCAAAACACCCATGGTCCCACACAACACATGTGATGGCACTTGAGGAGTCCTTAGAAGATTGACCCCGCCTGCAGTGCGCAAGATCAGATAACACGGCAGTAGCGCAAATACATTTCGAAAGAAGACAAGCTGCAAAATGGGGTAATGTCCGGCCGTGTCTTTCACGACCACATTCACCACACAGAACGTCAACATGGAAAGGATCATATAAAAAGCCCCTTTAAGGGCGTGATCTTGATGGTGTGAAGTCATGGGATGGCTCCTTTGTTTTACCGATCCTTTTACGTACACATCCCTCACTATAAAGGAAATCCTTTTTTTCTAAAGCTTCTTTTATTCGATGTCGGCTTTAGAAAGAAAGACAACAGGGCATTATTCTTTGTTGCATAAAAAGCACGTCACCAGGAAAAGATGGCATTTCCCCATAGACAAAAAGTCTCCAAACGGCATGACCATTAACTTTATCATTCATTTTCAAACTACTAATAATCTTTTAACTTTTAATTAAATTGTTGCATACCCGTTAATGATCTGGCAGCCTTTGAAACTGAAGAAAAGTCCCAGCATGCCTGAGAAAGACTCTTTTCTAACACGGTAGGGCTGGGCTTAACCCAAAGAGGATGACATGATCGAATACACTCTCATAATCGGCTGTGCGCTTCTGGCCCTTGTTTACGGGTTTGTGGCGTCCAACCAAGTACTCAAGGCGCCCGACGGCAACGAGCGCATGAAAGAAATCGCAGCCGCCATCCAAGAAGGCGCTAAGGCGTATCTCGACCGCCAATATAAAACCATTACGATTGTGGGAATTTTGGTGGCAGCGCTTTTGTTCTTCTTACTCGGTGGCTATGCAACTGTTGGCTTTATCATTGGCGCTGTTTTGTCGGGTCTGACGGGCTATATCGGCATGACCGTTTCAGTTCGCGCTAACGTGCGTACCGCAGAGGCTGCCCGAACTGGCATGACCCAGGCCCTGGATATCGCCTTTAAGGGCGGTGCCATCACAGGTCTTTTGGTGGTTGGGCTTGGCCTTCTCGGAGTCGCTCTTTATTACTTCTATCTTCACCGTCAAGGCATTGAAGAGCGCGTGATGCTAGAAGCTCTTATCTCCCTTGGTTTTGGAGCGTCCCTCATTTCCATTTTTGCACGTCTTGGTGGCGGCATCTTTACAAAGGGTGCTGACGTGGGCGCGGACCTTGTGGGCAAGATCGAGGCCGGCATTCCCGAAGATGACCCTCGCAACCCTGCCGTTATTGCCGACAACGTCGGCGATAACGTGGGTGACTGCGCGGGGATGGCCGCTGACCTTTTCGAGACCTATGTGGTGACCTTGGTCGCGACCATGCTTCTTGCCTCCATTTTTGCCACAGGCATTGCCCGCGATACCCTCATGATGTACCCCTTGGCTGTTGGCGCTGTGTGTATTATCGGGTCGGTCCTGGGGACCTTCTTTGTCAAGCTTGGCAGCAGTAAAGACGTCATGAAGGCGCTTTACAAAGGCCTTTTTGCCTCGGGAATTGCTTCTTTTGCACTGATTTACGGGGTAACAAGGTATTTAGTCCCAGACGGTGTGTCATTTGATGTCGCTGGATATACTCTCACAAGTAATACGCTGATTTTGTGTGTGCTTGTGGGCTTTGCCGTCACAGGTCTCATGGTTGTGGCAACAGAATACTACACATCCACAAAGTTCAGACCCGTCAAAAGTGTGGCGTCTGCTTCTGTCACGGGTCACGCCACCAACATCATCCAAGGCCTTGCCATCTCTATGGAGGCGTGCGCCCTTCCCGTGATCATTATCTGCCTTGGTATTTGGGCAGCCTTTGATCTCGCTGGCATTATGGGTGTATCTTTGGCGGCCACGTCCATGCTGTCTTTGGCCGGCGTGATCGTCGCCCTTGACGCGTATGGTCCCATCACCGATAACGCTGGGGGGATCGCGGAAATGGCAGAGCTTCCAGCCTCTGTGCGTGACGTCACCGACGCCCTTGACGCTGTTGGCAACACAACCAAAGCCGTGACCAAGGGATACGCCATTGGATCTGCGGCTCTGGCAGCATTGGTTCTGTTTGCAGCCTATACCCATGACCTGCACCATTACTTTCCTAACCTTCACGTTTCCTTTGAGCTTCAAGATCCCTATGTGGTCATTGGTCTTTTCTTGGGCGGCCTTTTGCCGTACCTCTTTGGAGCCATGGGCATGATGGCCGTGGGCCGTGCGGGAGGCGCTGTCGTTGTCGAAGTCAGGCGCCAATTCAAGGAACTGACGGGCATCATGACAGGCAAAGACAAGCCTGACTATACACGGGCTGTTGATCTTTTGACGCGCTCTGCCATCAAAGAAATGATTCTCCCGTCTTTGCTGCCGGTTTTAGCCCCTGTGCTTTGCTGGGCGCTCATCCGCTTTGTGGCAGGCCCAGAGGCCGCCTTTACGACGCTGGGCGCCATGCTCCTTGGCGCCATCGTCACAGGGCTTTTTGTGGCCATTTCCATGACTTCTGGTGGCGGTGCGTGGGACAATGCCAAGAAATATATCGAAGATGGGCACTTTGGAGGTAAAGGATCTGACGCACACAAAGCGTCCGTCACAGGAGACACCGTCGGTGATCCTTATAAGGACACGGCGGGTCCTGCCGTCAACCCCATGATTAAAATTATTAACATTGTGGCGCTTCTCTTGCTCGCCACAGTGTCCAAGTTCTTTTAATCTTAAGAATAAACTCATCAAAAAGGAGGGGTTTTGAATCCCTCCTTTTTTTTGCGGTAAAAAATCTTAATCCGAAAACCTTAGAAAGGCGCCACCTGCGCTCTTAATCGCGGAATTGCAAAATCAAGAAAAGCCCTCAGTTTTAAGGGTAAAATCCGACCACTCATGTAAAGCATGCTCACAGGTAAGACAGCAGGTTCGAACGCATCCAAAAGGGTGACAAGCTTTCCAGCCTTTTGCATCGCTGCCATCTGATAGGAAAGAACACGCGTAATCCCAATCCCTCCAACGGCCGCGTCAATGGCGGCTTCGGCAGTGGAGACCGTCAAACGTGCTCGCACGGGAACAGTGATTGTTTTTGAACCAGTGGTAAAGGTCCATGGTGTTGAATTATAGACCTGCATCATGATGCAATGATGCTGCAATAAATCCATGGGCGTTTTAGGCGTCCCGTGCGCTTCAAGATAGGCAGGACTTGCACAGACAACCTGACGAATAGCGCCAAGGCGTATTGCCATCATACTACTATCAGGTAACGCACCAATACGAAGGGCCAAATCCACATGCTCTTCAAGCAAGCTCACCACGCGGTCCGTCAGCATCAAGCCCACGTCGATATCGGGGTAAGCCTTGAGAAAGTCAATGACCACCGGCAAAAGGTGTAATCTGCCAAACCAAATGGGGGCCGTAATCATCAGCTCTCCTTTCGGCGCGGTATATTCGTTTGCAGCAACGCGCTCGGCCTCATGGACTTCGTCTATGATACGTTTGCAAGCAGCCAGGTAGGATTTTCCACTCTCAGTAAGCTCCAACCTTCGTGTTGAGCGATTCAGCAATCGAACCTTTAAATACGTTTCTAGTTCGCTGATTTTGCGACTGACTGTGGGCAGCGGCATGCCAAGTTTGCGCGAGGCGGCAGAAAAACCACCCGTTTCAGCGACGGTAACAAAGAGAGACATTGAGGCGAGGCGATCCATTATTATCTCAAATTATGAAATAGTATTTCTCAGTATTTCCTTATTATGCCGTGAAATGAAACTTGATACCATAAAAATATCACCAAAAAGAAGTGTCACAACACCTTAACCAAGGAGAGTTTTCATGTCACGGATTCACACCCCTGCTTCGATCGAGCAAGCCCCTAACGCCTCACAGCTTATGCTTGAGGATGTCAAACACATGCTGGGCACTGTTCCCAACCTGTTCCGTCTGGTTTCCCATAGCCCAGCCGCCCTCGAAGGTTACCTTAGTATGTTCGGCGCTCTTGGCAAGGGAGAGTTGCCGGCACCAACACGCGAGCGTATCGCCCTGGCGGTGGCCGAACTTAACGGGTGCGATTACTGCCTTTCAGCCCATACGTACCTTGGTAAACATCTGGCAAAACTTGATGACGCCGAAATCACTGCCAACCGTCAAGGCGCCTCAAACGATCTTATGGCAAACGTTGCCGTGCGCTTTGCCGTAAAAGTGGCCAATACCCGGGGTCATGTGAGTGACGATGATGTCCGCGTCGTCAAAGACGCTGGCTACAGCGACGCGCAAGTCATCGAGATCATTCAACACGTCGCGCTTAACGTCTGGACAAACTATCTTAACAGCGCCCTTAAAACGGATATCGACTTCCCCGTTATCAAACATCGTCCCCCGCTGTGAGTGAAGGATATTCCCATAAGAAAATCTTTTCTCAAGCAGCGCGATCACACAGGACACGCTCATGATCAAAGATTGCGGCGCGCCCACAGGTTTTGGGATTGCCACAAAGCATCCTGAGCGCGTCACAGGACCCGTGATCCACAGCACCAATGCCTCCGAAGAAGGGATTAGTGCCAAAGGATGGGGCCCCGTGCTCGATTACTGGAAACACAAAACGTCAGAGCTGGAAGAGACGATCCCAGAAAACGTTTTCAGCTTAGAAGCCATAAAGTGGCAGTACACACATGGCACGCGCCAACCAGACGCCATTCTGCCAGAAAACTGGAACCTCGATTTTATGAAACTCTCGCGCCCTGGTCAGCACCGTGTGCAGCTCGATCTTTTCTATGATTACCAAAACAACCTCAACCGATATCCGGTATGGCAGGAATATCTGCGACAAAATCAGCCTCCCATCTTGATTATTTGGGGCAAGAACGATGCCTTCTTTCCCGAAGGCGGCGCACAGGCCTACAAACGCGACGTGAAGAATATTGACTATCATCTTCTTGAGACTGGTCACTTCGCCCTTGAAGAAGACAGTCCTTTCATTATCAAAAAAATGAAGGCTTTTCTTGATCGAGAGGTGCAAAAACTACCTCACAAAATCTGAAGTAGTCTAAAAAAAGAGAAGCCTCAAGCAGTGTTTCTCGCCCCTTTTCTTCTTTTTTGTCGCCTCCAGTGTTGTCCCTTGAGGCGTCCTCTTTTTCCCTTGAAAAAGAAAAAACATCCCGATCTTTCCCCTTGCATTTTGCTCCAACTCCTCGTAGGTTGTGGGCATTGGGGCCGTAGCTCAGCTGGGAGAGCGCTACAATGGCATTGTAGAGGTCAGGGGTTCGATCCCCCTCGGCTCCACCACTTTTCTTGTTTTTCTTGAGTTTTTCTGACAATTGGTTAAAATGGCTAAAGTTCCGTGCAGAGTTGAGTAGCGTGCACAGCTGGCGTGTTGCCGCCAGAGCCTATCAAGATCCCCGGGTTCTGGCTGTCTTATTTTTGGGTTTTTCCAGTGGGTTGCCCTTTCTTTTGACCCTGGCCACCCTTCATGTGTGGCTTTTGGAAGTAGGCCTGACAAAAACTACCTTAGGCCTTTTTGCCTTTGCAACCATCCCTTATACCCTAAAATTTTTATGGGCCCCTTTCCTTGATAAAATCACCCTCCCCTTTTTTGGAACTGTCTTTGGCAAGCGCAAAGGATGGATGCTTGCAAGTCAGCTTTGTCTGATCATCAGTCTTCTCACGCTTGGTGCCTCCTCGCCCAGCGACGCGCCCCTTTGGACTGCTTGCGCCGCTTTTTTTGTGTCTGTGTGTTCTGCCACCCAAGATATCGTTGTTGAGGCCTACCGCATCGAAGCCCTTGAGACAAAAAGAGCGGGCGCGGGGGCGGGTGCCTCTAGTTTTGGGTACCGCCTTGGCATGTGGGTCTCTGGGGCCGGCGCTTTATATCTTGCCTCATATTTTTCTTGGTTTTGTGTCTATGCCATTATGGCGGGCTGTGTGATTGTGGGCATCATTACAACCCTTTTGACCCCCGAACCAGACACCCCCCCTTCAACGCCCTCTCTCAAATTCAACGATGAAACAAACACGCCTTTTATCTTGAAACCCTTTATGGCGCTTATAAAGCGTCCCGAGCTTTCCCTCACCCTTTTATTTATCTTTTCCTACAAGATCGGGGATACGGTTCTCAACACCATGACCATACCGTTTCTTTTGGAAATCGGCTTTAGCAAGATCGAGATTGCCCACGTCGCCAAATCCTTTGGGATCGCCGCCGCTGTCTTCGGCAGTCTTCTGGGCGGCCTTCTTCTCACCCGGTGGTCTCTTGTTTTCAACCTGATGCTGTGTAGCGCCCTTCAGATTTTCGCAAGCCTCATGTTCTTTGTCCAAGCCTCCATGGGGCATGACCTTGTGTGCCTGTTCATCAGCATCGGCATTGAAAACGTCGCGTGCGGTATGGGGACGACTGCGTATCTCGTCTACTTGTCCTCGCGCTGTGCTCGCAACTTTACGGCCAGTCACTTCGCCCTACTTTGCTCTTTTGGCTCTTTGTGCCGGGTTTGCCTTTCTTTCCTTGCAGGGTGGACGGCGGACCATGTGACTTGGGAAGAGTTTTATCTTTTGAGTGCTTTTGCGTGCCTGCCTTGCTTTTTCCTTCTTGCTTCCTTTTCAGGCGCCTTCAAACCTTTGCTGTGGCGCGCGCCTAAGCACCGTGAGGGTTGACTTGAACCTCAAGACAAGGTGTCATAGAAGCATGAGCCTAAAATAAAAAAAGTACCCTTTATGACCTTTTCGCTTCCTGATCCTCATGCCCATATTTCTTACACACAAACGGGCCCCCTTGGTCGCATGCATTTTACGCGTGAGGAAACCCTGAATGCACTGAGCTACCCCATGATGAAGACCCTGGATCAGCTGACCCTTGCCTGGGAACATGATCCGAGCATTTCATGCGTCCTTGTCACGGGGCAAGGCGCACGCGCTTTTTGTGCGGGAGGTGACTTACGGTCCGTGCATGGCGCCCAGCGCGCCAACGACTACGCTTTCCTTGAAGAACTTTTTCGCCGCGAATACACTTTTAACGTACGTCTTCGGGCTTTTTCGAAACCTTATGTAAGCTTACTTCACGGCTTCACCATGGGGGGCGGTGTGGGTGCAAGCGTGCACGGATCTCACCGAGTGGTTTGTGAAAACAGTGTCCTTGCCATGCCTGAAACCAATATCGGTTATTTTCCCGATGTGGGCGCTCAGGCTTTTTTGAATGAATGCCCAGGCGCCATCGGTCTCTATCTTGGCCTGACAGGCCTTTGTATTACAGGGTCTGACGCCCTGTATATTGGTCTTGCAACACACTTTTGTGCAAAGAGCGCCTACTCAGAGATCGAAAACGCATTTCTTAAAAAGACACCCCGTACACACAGTGAGGTTGACGCCCTTTTGCAGCCATTTGTACACCCCTCACCTGTATCTATGCTCCAACAACAACAGCCGCTCATCGATGCGCATTTTGCAAAAAACTCTTTAGAAGAGATTTTTTCATCCCTTGAACGGGAAGCTGGTTCCTTTGCCAAGGAAACCCTAGAGGTCCTTAACAAACGCTGCCCCTTGAGCCTTCACACTACCTTTGAGTACTTATCACGCGCCCGTGATCTTTCTTTTCCCGAGGCCATGACCCTTGAATTTCAACTAAGCCAACACTTTGTCAGAACAAAAGACTTTCAAGAGGGTATCAGGGCGGCAGTCATTGACAAAGACAGAAGGCCCGCTTGGCAACATTCTTCTTGGCGCGATGTCCCGAGGGAACTCGTGGAAAACTATTTTAAGGCCCCCGTTTTAGGAATCAAAGACCTTCTGGCCTCTGATAAAAAAAATTTTTAGAACAAAGGCCTCTTTCATTGAACTATTTTTTTCAAAGTGTTAGTCGACTTTTCTCCCAAAAAAAGACCGCATTGCCTTGATTTCCAACACATGTTAGTCTAATGGGTGTAGTAGTTCTAAAAAGTTTGTTTTTTTAGAGTAGTGGTTAAGGAGATAATATAATGAAAATCAAGTCACTTTTAGCAGTTAGCGGCGCGATCGCTGCTCTTGCTTTGGTTGGTTGTGGCGACAAGAAAAAAGAAGAGAACGCAGCAGCTCCCGCTGAGACTGCAGCTCCTGCAGCACCAGAAGCCGCTCCTGCAGCTGGCCATGATGCCGCTGCTCCTGCAGCAGCGCCAGAAGCTGGACACGAAGCTGCTCCTGCAGCCACGCAAAGCGTTGAAGCAGCTGGCCACGAAGCAGCGGCAGCAGCCCATGACGCCGCCGCAGCTGCTGGCAAAAAAGTAGAAGAAGTTGCCAACAGCACAGCCGAAGCAGCTAAAGACTCTGCGGCTGGTCACGAAGCAGCGGCAGCTGGTCACGAAGCAGCGGCAGCAGAAAAGAAATAAGCATTTCTTTGATGTATAAAAAAAGCCTCCCAAAGGAGGCTTTTTTTATACTCTGTACTTATGTATTACTCTTACTTTCTTGACAAAAACGTTTGATGATGTACTCATTTCGCCCTGTCACACCTGCAGATCTTTCCCTTGTCTTTGACTGGCTTGACACCCCTCACATCCAAGAATTTTGGGATAACAGTCAAGCACACCGGGATGACATCGCCCATTTCACAAAAGGGCGCCCGTCAGCGTCATCCTATTTTAACGGCATGAATCATTATTGGTTGGGACTTCATAATCTCACGCCGTTTTCTTTTATCATCACCCACGAAGAAAACGACACAACCGACCCGCCCCCTTATTTTAGGCCTTACCTTGCCAAAGAGGGCCTGACCATCGGCCTTGATTTCTGTATTGGGGCGCCCGCCTTTATCGGCAAAAAAATGGCTGCGTCCACCCTCAAAGCTTTTATGACTTTTTATGTGAAGGACGTTGCCCCTACCACAAAAACGTTTCTCATTGATCCGTTTCTTAGCAACCCACGCGCCGTTCATGTCTATGAAAAAGCAGGCTTTCAAAAAGTCTGTACGTTTGAGCAAGAGAACGGTTACTTCCAAGGGCGGAAAGGCATTCTCATGACTTGCACCCCTTCATTCTCTTTATAGGATGCCGGCGCTTTTCTTGTTATACTGGTCATATATGACGCACGAGCCCTGTCTATGTGGATTGATGTTGCAACACTCTATGACTTTTACCAAAGCCCCCAGGGGGACATGGTAAAAAGTGCCATCAATCGTCAGCTGAGATCCCTATGGCACGATTCATGGGGTCAAACCCTTGCTTGTTTTGGTTATGGTCATCCCTTTATGGAACTCTTTTTAGGCAGGTGCACGCGCGCGCTGATGCTCATGCCGGCCCCCATGGGTGTGTGCCCTTTTCCTTTAGAAGGCTCAAATTTTGCATGTCTGTGCCCCGTGGATAGGATTCCTTTGCCCGACTGTTCCCTCAACAAGCTTTTGATTATTCATTCGCTGGAGTTTGCCGCCGACCCCAAAACCATCCTGCGTGAGGCGTGGCGTGTGCTTGTTTCGGGCGGTGAGCTGTTGATTTTTGTGCCCAATCGCCGAGGTCTTTGGGCACGAGCCCCCTTGACCCCCTTTGGCGTTGGCACCCCCTATTCAGGAAGACAACTCTTTACCCTGGCGGACGAGTCCTGTTTTAGCCCCACCAAACCTACCTACTGCCTGTTTCACCCACCCATGGATCCCTTTTTGTCCCATAACCTGCAAGAGGGACTTGAGGATTTCGGACATAAGTGGCTAAAAAAAATTGGGGGACTTGTCATGATCCAAGCCCACAAGCGTGTGGCCGCCAACATCAAAGAAGCGACCCCGCCCATTGGGAAGCGTATTTTTATTCCTGAAGGGCTGTTGCCCCAAAAGAAATCCCTTGGAAGGCAAGAAATTTGCCCTCCAAAAAAAGGATCTTAAACCTCCGGCATGAAGTCAAAAACGCCGGGCAAAAGGGTGTAAAGAGGTGTCTCTGTCCAGCCTTGTCCGCCTACATAGAGGACCGTCGTGCTTTTACCGAATTCAGATATTACTTGGCGACATCCGCCACACGGAGTGCATTCTTGCTCGTTCATATTAATGATGGCGATGGCCTTCAAACTCATGGTAGGCCCCTCTTCTATGACAGCTCTCGCAATGGCATTACGCTCAGCGCAAACGCACAAAGGATAGGCCCCATTTTCGACGTTACACCCCTGATAGATGTGTCCTTGCTGGGTCAACACAGCCGCACCCACCCTGAATTTTGAATAGGGGGCATAGGCCTTGGCGCACGCTTCTCTTGCCGCTGCAATCAGTTCTTCCCTCACGTGTTCTGCTAATCCTGACATCTTATAAATCCTCCAATGTTGAAAATGCTGCGACTTTCTCTAGACGCACTTTAAGGCGTGCCAAAAGGGCTAGCCTGTTTTGTCTTACCTCCGCTTGAGGCGCGTTAACGGTAACATGGGTAAAAAATTCATCCAAAGGCTCACATAAAGAAAGAAGCGCGTCAAAAGTCTCTGCATATCGACTTGTTTCTAAAAGCGGCGTCAAGGTTTGATCAAGACGCTTCAGGGCGTTAAAGAGATTTTTCTCGGCCACCTCCCCCATCAGGCTTTCTTGAAGAGACACATCAGCGTACGAGCGCCCGTCTTTTTCTTCTTCGATGCGCACGATGTTGGCCCCTCGCCGGTAAGCCTCTAGCAACTCTTGAGCCTTTGTGCGAGAACTTTGCACAAAATTTTGAAAGGCTGTGAGCTTTGAATAGAACTGTGAAAGTGGTGTTTCCACCACATTCAAAAGCGCCTCCACATAATCATGGCGAATCCCTTGATCCCGCCAAAGCACCTTAATGCGGTCTTTCATAAAGGAAAGAAGGGTGTCGAGGGTTGCTTCTTTTGTGAGAATCTTTTCACCCGACGCTTGAAGTAACGGCGCGTAAAGATCATAGGCCCAACCAAGAAGCGTGGGCAAAGACACCTTAAACATTTCATTTTCAAGAATTCTAATGATGCCAAGGGCCGCGCGCCGCAGGGCAAAGGGATCACCCGACCCTGTGGGCATAATCCCAACAGCACAAAACCCTGTGAGCGTATCCAGGCGGTCAACAAGGGCCACAATAAGACCCAAAAGCGATCCAGGAAGCGCGTCTTCGGGACCTTTTGGTTGATACTGCTGGGCGATGGCAGCCGCCACCTCTTCACCGTATCCACTGGATCTTGCATAGTATCCACCCATAATTCCTTGTAGCTCTGGAAACTCGTAAACCATGCCCGTCACAAGATCGGCCTTGCAAAGACGCGCCGCGAGGGCTGCTTGAGTTTGATCAAATCCTAGGACGCCGGCCACTTTTTTGGCAAGCACCTCAAGACGATCACGTTTTTGAGCAAGGGTCCCAAGCTTAGCATGGAACGTGATCTTAGAGAGGGCATCGGCATGCTCTTCTAAAAGCACCTTTTGATCTTGAGTGTAAAAGAAAAGCGCATCCGAAAGTCGCGCCTTTAGCACACGCTCATTTCCTTGCACCACTTTGTGGCCTTCATCGCTGGTCACAGTGTTGGCCGCAAATCCAAAAAAGGGTGCAAGGGCGCCTTTGGCATTCTCAAGGGCAAAGTAACGTTGATGTACCCGCATGGTAGTAATAAGCACCTCTGGCGGCAGCACCATATAGGACGAGGCGATGGTGCCTAAGTGAACGACCGGCCACTCCACAAGCCCTGCCACTTCCTCAAGCAAACCTGGATCATCTTTCACCACGAGCCCTTTTTCTTGAACAAGGTGGCTGAGCTGGGTTGTAATCATCTCCTTGCGGGCCTGGGCGTCCACCATGACGTAGGCGTCTTTGAGCTGGGTCAGATAGTCTGAAGCGTTTGTAACCTTAATCGCGCGGGGTTCTAAAAAGCGGTGTCCGCAAGTGGTATTACCAGACACAATGGTTGGCGCGCCTTCTTTCTCACCAAAGCGGAGAGTCATGGGGATGACTGCCCCTTCAAAAATGGCCAAAAGACTGTGAACAGGGCGTACCCATCCTTTTGTGCCACACCCCCACCGCATGGTTTGAGGCCAAGGAAAATTCACCAAAAGCTCTTCGAAGATGGGTCCCAACACGTCCTGGGTTTTTTGGCTAGGGATCTCTTTGAGCGCCATCAAAAACGTTCCTTTGGGGGTCTCTTGACGCGTACAGTCCTCCAGGGTCAATCCTACCGACTTTAAAAAGCCCTGAATGACATGGTCAGGGGCGTCCACTTTAGGGCCTTTGCGTTCTTGGGTCACAGCCGGAGTCGCCGCAGGCAGTCCCGTGACCACAAGCGCCAGACGCCTAGGGCTAATGTACGCCGTACACGCCGTGAACGTGAGGCCCATTTTTGACAGGGTGTCCCCCGCCAGACGTTCAAAATCTAGAGCCGCCTTTTTTTGAAACCGTGCGGGAATCTCTTCGCACAAAACCTCAAGCAGTAACTCACTCATCGGGACTCTCCTAAAAAGACTTCGCAGCATCCCTTGGCAAGGGCACGCACACGGGCAATGAAGCTGGCGCGTTCTAGGACGCTGATGACGCCTCTCGCGTCCAAAAGATTAAAAAGATGGCTTGCTTTCACGCACTGCTCGTACGCCGGAAGGGACAACCCTTTGGCCAGGAGATTCTGGCAGACTTCTTCGGCGTCCTCAAACTGTCGGTGCAGTTTTGTGACATCGGCGTGCTCGAAGTTATAGGCGGATGATTCTCGTTCATTTTGTAAAAAGACGTCGCCGTAAGTCATGGGCGTGGGGCTTTTGGGATCATTCCATTTGATCTCGAAAATATTCTCAAGGCCTTGAAGGACGCAGGCAATGCGCTCAAGACCATACGTGATTTCCCCGCTCACAGGCGCGCACTCGATCCCGCCCATTTGTTGGAAATAGGTAAACTGGGTCACTTCTTGTCCATCACACCATACCTCCCACCCAAGGCCAGACGCCCCAAGGGTTGGGCTCTCCCAGTTGTCCTCCACAAACCGAATATCATGAAGGCTTGCATCGAGGCCAATCTCTTTTAAACTTTTGAGGTAAAGCTCTTGGATGTTGGCAGGGGACGGCTTGAGGATCACCTGAAACTGGTAAAAATGCTGAACACGGTTGGGGTTGTCCCCGTACCGACCGTCCGTGGGACGGCGTGAGGGCTGAACGTAGGCCACAGACCACGGCGTCTCTCCCAGGCATTTCAAAGTGGTCGCCGGGTGAAAAGTTCCTGCGCCCATTTCCATGTCATAGGGTTGGAGCACCACACAGCCCTGCTTTGCCCAAAAAGCCTGGAGTGTTAAAATGATATCCTGAAACGACATGGGGTTATTTTGCATGATCTCACCTAATTTTAAGAGATTTTTCTTTGTTACATCAGTCTCTTGACACGCTACCTTGTGGGCACATTCACGTCAAGAAACCGTAAAGATTTCGAAGCCGCTCGCGGTCACCCCTAGGGTATGCTCCCACTGGGCCGACAGCGAATGATCTTTGGTCACGGCCGTCCATCCATCGGGCAAGATCCGCACCTCGGGTCGCCCCACATTCAACATGGGCTCGATGGTAAAAAACATTCCTTCGTGAAGAACGGGGCCTTCGCCTGGTCGTCCAAAGTGCAGCACATTGGGAGCCGCGTGGAACTCTCGTCCAATGCCGTGGCCACAAAAATCACGCACCACGGAAAAGCGCATCCCCTCGGCGTAGGTTTGAATGGTATAACCGATATCGCCAAAAGTCGCCCCAGGCTTCACAGTCTCAATACCACGCATCATGGCCTCATAGGTCACGTCCACTAATTTTTGCGCCTGCTTACTGGCTTTGCCCACAACAAACATGCGGCTGCTGTCACCGTACCAACCATCCACAATGACGGTCACATCGATGTTGATAATATCCCCTTTTTTAAGGATCTTTTCGGCACTGGGAATCCCGTGGCACACCACATGATTGACGGACGTACAAATGGATTTTGGAAAGCCTTTATAGTTAAGGGGGGCGGGAATCGCGCCCTTGTCCACAATAAAGGCGTGGCACGCCTCGTTCAAGGCAAGGGTTGAGACGCCTTCACCCACAAGCCCCTCCACCAGATCCAAGGTCCTGGCCGCGAGTTTTCCCGCCGCCCGCATGCCATCAAAATCTTGGGGATTATGCAGGGTTATCTCTTCTCCACCAGTCTGGATACGTCGACGATTCATAAATGTTATCCTTTTGGATCCGCTAAAATGCGAGGGGAATCGGCCTTGCGACCTTAATCCCTTCTAAAGAAACCGCACAAGCATAACACAGTGCCTCGACCCCTGTCATCAATACCTCGCGGGAGGTTTTTGCGTACACGGGATCAATCTCCCTTGCTAGATCAAAAGATGTCACATCTTCGCGCTGTACCACATAAAGAACGACAGCGCGTGCCCCTGCCACGCACATGGCGGCAAGCTCTTTCAAGTGTTTTGTCCCGCGGGCCGTTACGGCGTCGGGAAAGCGGGCCTGGGTGCCTTGGCTTAAGTGCACACTTTTTACCTCAAGGTACACATCCGGCAAGCCTTCTTGTTGCAACAGAAAATCAACGCGCGAGTTTTGACCATAGGCCACTTCCCGGCGAATCGACTTATACGCTTGAAATTCCTCAATCACCCCCGTAAGAAGCGCTTCTTCCACAAGCTTATTGGCCAAGGTCGTGTGAATACCCACAAGGGTACCATCCACTTCGATCATCTCCCACGTATGGGGATACTTTCTTTTGGTCCCCTCAAGACTTTTTGACAGCCATACGCGCGAACCTGGCTCTTTAACCCCCAGCATAGAGCCTGAATTGGGGCAATGGGCCGTGATGGGCTCGCCGCTATCCAAAATAACATCGGCCAAAAACCGTTTGTAACGCTGAATCAGACGACCACTGATAAGGGGGGCAGAAAAAAGCATATTGACTCTCGTACGATACTCGCTAAGGCTATGTAGCATGAATCATGTGGGGAGAAAATCCAAGTGTGGCCAAAAGAGACCATCAACGCCGGCATTTTAATCATTGGGAATGAAATTTTATCAGGGCAAGTCCAAGACGTGAATCTGTCATTCATGGCCACGCACCTGCAAGAAATGGGCATCCGGTTAAAAGAGGCGCGCGTTGTGGCCGACGTCGAGGATGGAATTGTGACGGCCGTGCGCGCCCTTTCGTCTCAAATGGATTATGTGTTTACCACAGGCGGCATTGGCCCTACCCACGATGACATCACGGCCGCGTGCATGGCTAAAGCGTTCGATCGCCCCCTGGTGTGCTCCCTTGAGGCACTGCGCCGACTTTACGAACGCTATCCGTCACCTCGCGCCCCTGAAGCCCTTACCCGAATGACCGTGATGCCGGCGGGTGCCACCCTCATTGATAACACCGTAAGCGCTGCCCCAGGCTTTCAAATTGAAAATGTTTACGTGATGGCCGGTATTCCCGCCATTATGCAGGCGATGTTCAAAAATCTTATGCCCACCCTTCGCAAGGGCCCCCGCCTTCATAGCCGCGAAGTCGTGGGCGCCGTTGTTGAGGGCGTTATCGCCCAAGGCCTTGAGGATCTTGACAAAGCGTACCCCCATGTGGAGATCGGCAGTTATCCTTACTGGATCAGCGAAACAAACCACGGCGTGCGCATTGTCATCAAGGGCACAAACGAAAACGAGGTAACACGCGTGGAAAACGCTGTCACGGATTTGATGGATCGATACCGGGCGTTATAATCAGGAATAAAGCGGGGTCGTTGCCATGATCCTTGGGCGTTGCCATGAGGCCCCTCTCTTAGAGATAGTTTTGTATTCGCACCACAGATGAACGTTGAAACAGCGTGGTTGGCCATCTTTTTGCTGACATACTTAGGACCTTTTCGTGTGCTTGCTTCCATAGGGGGCATTACTCAGCGTGGCACTTCACGTAGCAGGTCTTGGTGATGCCACGGGTATATCTAAATCAAGGCATGCTAGCTTAACTCATTGTTTAAAAAAATTCTTAGCTAATAGCGCCGTTTTTCTTGCTTTCCAAAATCCAAAAAGTGCGCCGTGGCTAGTTTACGGCATGTACTCCAGGGTTCTTGGCTGTACGCCCTCATAAGATCGGGATTGAATGCTAAGTATAAGCGGATATCAAAGTCATCTGGGGTAGAAATTATCTGAGCATGCCCATAACGCTCGGGCACATTTTTTTGATAAAGTCTTTGCTCGATCATGCCATGTTTCAGGTAATGATGAGCAGCTCGTGAAAGGAGATTCTCCAAAGGTTCATCATTTTGCAAAAAATGGTTTTCAATATCTGGATTCATCATTAGATAAATGAGAGGATTAAACCCTTGAGGCAAGTGGGCAAGTCTTCCTTCGTAAAACCCGTGATTTACATAGTGGTATTTTAGAAAAGAGTATTTCTTTTTATCACAAAGTTCAGACACGCTGGGCCCCAAGTCAGGATTCAACAGTAAGTAATCATCTGCAACGAATACATGATAGTTTAAATTTCCGCCTCGCGTCTTTGCATGTAGCTGAGCAAAGGCGCTCAGGTCATAGAGGTGGGCTTTTGCGTAAGCAGTGACTTCGGGATTTTGAACTAAATAAAGTTCTAAATCAAACCCATCAGGAAGTGCGCACGCGGCTAGCTCTTGAGCACGCGCGTCATGGGGGCTTGACGATGCAATATAAAGGTTGCGTCCTTCTTGAAGAGCGCACACCTTGTAATGCTCTTTTGGCTTTTTCCAGTGCGTCAGAAAAAGAAAGATTTTCAAAATGTTTTTGCAAATCTGGATTCAACGCCATATACACAAGAGGTCTTGATGTCGTTGAGGGATCCATTTTGAGAGGCTCTTGCAGAAAACTCATGCGATAGGAGCGGTTTTCTCGTTTGCCAAGGGTTTCGTAATGATGAAGAGCGCGTGCCAACACGTCTTTTAACGGCGGATCCCCTTTAGAAAATTCATTTCTTACATCTTGATGAAGCTCTAGGTAAGCCGCAGGATCAAAATGCATATCTTGCTCAGGCCTGTCCTCTTCTTGAAAAATCTGATCATGGCTTTCTTGAAAAATAAGCCCTTGGACGTTTTGGGTTAAAAGCACATTAAAATCATCCAACGCATCCGCAATAGCGCCCATGTAATAAGCACAAAATTCTACTTTTTGGCCAAGACGCGTTTTAAGATGCACAAGAGGATTTTTAAAGATTCGGCTGACATTAGGAGACACAATCTCTGAGGGAAGATTTTTGATATCTCCCCCTGCTCTAAAATGTGCTTGCATAATGCCGCCGACCCTCAGCAACTCTGACACTGGCACAACGTTAGCCCCTTTGGACTCACGCCAACATTTCGATAAATCGACATTTTCTGACGCCCTTTTTGTACAAGCAGAGAGCGCTGCGCATGACAAACTATCGTCCCTTGTCACAGCCAACAGATCATGGAATTTGCTTGAATAAAGAGTCGGACATGACTCAAGGTATTTTTCACGCAGATATAAAGCACCTGCGGTTTCTTCCAAAACTTCACGGCGTACGGTTTTTAGGGGAGAAAAGAGTTTTTTATCTCCTTGTTTTACATAGTCTAGTGCCGCGTCTACACCTCCAGCTGGCACCGTCCAGTGGTGGAGGTTTTTGTCAAAGACAACGAGCATACAAAGCTGCTCACCAACACCGTCGGGCGCGTCATGGGGGTATTGTTTTAAAAGAATTGCCCCCGCGTGCTTTACAGGTCGAGCTGGATCACCTTGGTAAAAAAAGCCTTCTTCAGAAAGACTGGTCCATCCCTGCGTATGAAAATAAGAAAAAATGAAAACGAGGGTGATAAAAAGCTTCATATCCTTTATCTCTCCAAAAACAGCCCAATCAGTTCAAAGACGCCTACCACGGCTATTGAGTCAAACAAGAAAAATCTTACTTATTTGCCCGGTGCTCAATCCCATCAGTAAGGACGATTTTCCCTCCAACCAAAAGTCTCAAAATGTGAGCGCGCATGACTTAGCGTCTCTTTGTAAGGTAAAGATCGAAACACTGTTTGCAAATCTGGATTCAACAAAAGATATCTGATGGGAAAGAAATCAATTGGCATAACAAAATTATCCCTGTTTCCTTGATATCTTTTACTTTCGAAGCCGGCTGGCAAGGACATGGGTCTATTCTCTGCACGCCCATGATTGACATAGTGCTGGGCAAGCCATGACAGGGTCTTCGCAAGGGTGAGGTTACTGCGATAAACAACGCTTTGTAGATCAGGGTGTTGTAATAAGTAAGCCATGGGATCGTACTCGGCGGGTAAATCATAAAGACGTGCCTCGCGCTCAGCATTCTTAGCAAAGTGCGCTTCAAGAAAACCCTTGATGGTTTCTTGGGGCATTTTATCCACAAATTCATCGATATCTGGGTTTAAAAGACGGTACCCCTTTACTGAAAAACCCACAGGCATTTTTGCCCTGTGGAGCCTTTCTCCTCTTGGGCCACCAAACTCTTGGTAATGCCAACAGGCAAACCGCACAAGATCACCACTTTCTTTCGCAGCTTTCATGACATCATCATGAAGGTAGAGATAGTGCCAAGGATCAAAGTCTTTTGGCAGTTGAAACTCGGCCATGATTAAGTCATTTAGCTTTTTTCTTGCTTTTGTCAGCTTCTGAACAAAAAATTCTTCACGGTCTTGTCCTGAAGGCATCCAGAAAACATCCTGCTGGAGTTGTGGATCGATAATCCATCCGAATTTTCGCAAGATGTGCCCAAAAAAAGCTTTTTTAAACAAAGGAGCCGTTTCATTAAAGAAGCGCCTTTGCCCTTTTGGCACAAACTCGGGATCGGATTCATCTAAAATATAAATGCAACTCTCCAATTCGTTTCGCATATCCTCTTGGGTTTGGGCAAAATCAGACAGAGGCATTGTCTCTAAATAACCCAGTCTCTCTGCCGTTCGAAGACGATCTTGCTCTTCCGCCGTCAAACTGTTAAAGGATCGGTCCCTTAGGCCTCTAATGGACTCTCCTCTCAAGTACGCATTGTATAAAAGGGTTTCAAGAAAGTCGGGCGTTCTTGCCACAATATCTACTTCCCTTGCCACGTGGCGCCCGGCGCCTTGTATCTCCACAACGGCTTCTCGGCGCAAACGCCCGCCTTCAAGATAAAGACGCGCCGCATTTTCTGGCGCGAATAGTGGGTCCCACCCCCTTGCCACAATGGGGTTATCAAGGTCGAACGCGGCCCCCGTCAAACTAAACGACGGCATCAGTCGGTTACGAAGCATGGCGGGAATATAGAGCATTTCTTCTACCTCAAAGCCTAGCTCCCCAAATTGGTCAATGAATCGTTGACGATCTTTTTCCAAGAGGCTGCTAATGGCAAGACCCAGCTTCTCTGCTTCGCTTAGACTGTCCACATGGGCCAAATGTTTGAGTTCAAAGTCTGTCGCTGCAATGTTCAGGCCATCAATGCAACGATCTCGGTTTTGGGAGACAAACAAGAAAAAAGCTTCATATCCGTTGCGATTTGCCACTTCAGCCGAATCTGTTTGAGTGGCTGCTTCGGAAAGACACGTGTCAAGAATACGTTGGTAGCGCTTTCTGGTTCTTTCGCCAAGAGGCGTTGTGACGTCTGCCTTGTCCAAGGTGCTCCACAAAAGCTCTCTTGTTCCGGCCCCTTCGTATCCGCAAAGGGCCACAAGCCTGCCCGTTACTTCATCCACAAAAGCAGCCCATCTGTCTTGGGGAAAAGGCGCTCGGTAAGCTGGATCTAAACTAATATCGTTATTGTAAAAACAAAGGTAAGGGTCCGCCAAAAGGAGGTCTGTATTAAGCCTCTTTTTTCTTTTTCTGACCTTTTCATAATCATCAAAAACCTGCCGCACAAAAGAGTGGTCTTGTAATTGGGAAAACTCATTTATATACGTGTCATGAGTGATTTTCTCTTGATGACGCTTTTCAGAGTTTTGGCACTTTTTTAAGTATGACCACTTCAGGTCATGGCCAATCTCTTTGACCATGGTATCGTTCAGTAGTCCCACAGCAACCATAAGCTCTTTTAAAAGTGACTCTTTTTCTTGATTTTGAAAACCTTGAGAACCCGCGCCACGAGGTGGCACCTGTTGAAGTTCGCTAAGTTCCGCTGTGAGGCTTTGGTGCAGACGCGATGTTTCCCGTACGATTCTTTCTTCGGGTATTTCAGCCACGTCAGCCAAACTCACCTTCAGGGCCTGTAGGATGGCTCGGCTACTTAAAAGAGTTCTTTCCTTCTCCTCTGAGAGCTTTTCTTCATTTTCTAACTTTTCAACAAATAACGCATACGCCCGCAGCAACACCATGCGGAATGCTTGCTCGTCCTCCAAAGACACGATCATAGAGTCCACTTGACCTTGCGTGACATGAGTTGGGACAAGAGCTTGACGCCAGGCAGTTACTTTTTCGCGCATTGTGGCTGTTAGAGAATCCCCCGCCATGAGTGCGTCAAGGCTTCCTTGCAACAATTTTTGGTATCGGCAGAAAAACCCTTCTCCCGAGAGAATCATGCTCTCGCGCTCGATATATCTTGCGAGCTGTGCTTGTTCGTCTGCATCCGCCGTGTCAAAATCATGACGCCCCTGGTAGGTTCCTACCAGTCGGTTATAGTGATTTTCTCTATGAATCAGGTGGGCCTTTGACGCATCCCGTGTTCCTGGATCATACCTGTGGAGAGGAATGACGTATTCCCCCTGCGCCTCGGCAGGCCTTTGTGCCATACGGTTAAGCCTATGATCCACCTGACCCCAAATCGTCAGTTCCTTGTTAAGAAGGCGTGCCACCACATCCACAAAATACGTACGCTTGGGAAGAGTCGTCCTATCTTCATGGAACATCATCCAGTGACCATCTTTGAGGACGTGCGTCACATAGGCCTTAAAAACTTTTTCTTTGACGGCCCATGTAGCAATCCTTTGAAAAAGTTGATTTTGTCGATCAAGATTTTCTCGCCTTACTTCTGGCTCTAAATCGGCGATGGCAAGAACCGCCGCAATTACTTTTTTCTCCTCAACAAGGTTCCTGTAGCTTTTCATGCGATGGAACGCCTGGGGGAGATGATCAAACTCGTCTACAATTTCTGCGTGCCCCAGGTGTCTTATAAAAGGCATGTGAGCGTTATCTAAAAGCAACCTTCGCACGGCCTCATGGGTCGTTCCCATGGCCGAATAAAAGCAATTCCCGTCACCCAACATATAAAACTCCGTAAAGCGCTCATGCTGAACCCTTAGGTGGGGCTGGCCCCAATAATCCACTTGAACGGACGCAGCGCAAAGAGGAGGCCTGTGACTTAACTTCACGGCAGGCACTTTGGTTTTGACCTGGGAAATGGACCACGCTCTTACTGCGTCATCGCGATCAAGAAGGCTCGTTGCTTTGACAGTCACACAAGTCGTCAAAGATACGATTGAGGCCGTAAGGAGAAAGTATTTTTTAGAACGTCCCATGAATAATACTCTATGAGTTTATAAGTAACGCTTATATGTATCCTGATCGTCAAAAAGTCAACCTTTTAAAAAGTTATTCGGATTCTTATTTTGAAATAAGATCTTTCACCATTGAGTCATTGAAATATCATGACTCTCCTCGACTTATAATGAATAAAATCTGATTAAACTCTTATTTTTACCATTTATTAATTATTTTGATTGAGAATCATTTTGCAAAAGTATAGAGAACCCGTCACATGTCGCTAGGTCAAACAAAAGTCTTTATGGCACTCAGTCAGCGCCTTTCATGGGATATGAAGAATATGGAGGTTGCCTCCGATAACCTGGCCAGGGCAGACATGTCCGGGGCAAAGGAAAAAAGACTTAAACCCTTTAGCTTCAAAAGCGCCCTTAGCGGTGAGCTGATGCGCACAAATCCCCAGCACCTAAGCTCCCCTAATGGCGGTGTCACGGAAATGTTATCGACCAAAGACAAAAAAAAAGATGTGACCATCACAGGTAACACTATCTCCACTCACCACGAAATGATGGAATTTAACAATTCTACGACTAAGGTTTACGAAACCACAAGCCTTCAAAAAAAGTTCGTTCAAATGTACCGCAACTGGATGACGGTTACGAAATGAGAGGGCGGCTCTTCTTTGCGGTGAGTTTTTCTTTGGCAATCGTGCTGAGTCCTTGTCTTTATGCGGGGGAACTTTCAAATACACAAAAAATCGCCAGTGACGCCCTGCGTGTTAACGAAATCAGATCCCGCGTCGCGGCTGAGAATATGGCCAATGCCAAATCTCCTGGATATCACCCGAAGAACATTCAGCTACGCGCTGAAAAAAAGAAATTCGGCAAGGGTCCTGAAACCGTGGCCGTAAAGCGCATCAGCAAAGACGCCACGCGCGTTGTCATGAGTTACGAGCCAGAACACCCTCAAGCAGACGCCAATGGATATGTCGCCTTGCCTGAAGTTAACCCCATGATCGAGCTCATGAATATGCAAGAAAGTCGCCACAGCAGTGAGAGATTTTTAAAAATCCATGAAGCGACCACTGACACGAAGCATAAACTGATCGGCATGATGGCCAGATAGAAAGGAACCCCCATGTCCACCCCTAGTATTACAGGCACCTATGCTAAAATTGGGACCATGACCAAGCCTCAAAATGAAGCGACATCTGTTGCCACAACCTCCTTTGCCGATGTTCTTTTTAAAGAGCCCGTTCAAAAGGCTCTCCAGACGTCTCGCGTTGCTGAAGCCGTGTCCCTGCAAGCGGTGGTCGGGACAGTGGACGAACAAACCTTGGCCGAAAGCGTGTCTGAGGCAGATACTGCCTTTCAAGAACTCAAAGCGATTTGGTCAGAGACATTGCGCACCCTAAAGGAACTTCCACAAATCGGGCTTTAATGTTTGACACCACAGCACTCAATGCACAAACTAAGCGGCTGGTTCTTAATGTTTTTCTTCAAAAAAGACGACTTATTTTCCCCGCATAGACCTTCCATTTCGTGTCCACAGCCTTCAATATCATCAATCCAAACAGCGAATTGTGATAAGAGAAATAACGGAAGCTTCCAAGGAGAAAATCCCAAAGCGCGAAGAATTCGTTGAAGAGTGTGCCGGTGGATGGAAGGGGCCTCGTCCCTTGATGCTGAACCCCTAGCTTTGAGCACCCTGAGGCCACTTCTATGTTTCGTGACGTTAAAGGCGCTGTTCCTAGGTGTTGTCGGCGACCGCAAAACTCTTGTCCAGGGGCATAGCGGTGCAGCAACAATCTCTCCTATTTGCGATTTTCTTTTCAAACGCTCAACCAAGAGCCCTTTTTTTAACAAGAAATCATCCATCCGAAAGGCGCTTTGACGGCCCTGCGGGCAACGATGGAGCTCTTCAAGAAAATCCATCTTTCAGGAGTCTTCAGCACGCATGTCTTCGTCAGCCCCCTTTGATGGCCGGCACGCATGTCCCTACTCTTGTGAAGGAGGCCGCCATCTGCTAAAGAAAAAATAGTTTTTGATCATTCACGAGGCGTCCATGGAGCCATCTACTCTTCTGCCAGATGTGACCTCTTTATCCTTTGAAGAAGCACTCAAAGAACTCGAGGCTGTTGTGCGCCGCTTAGAAGAGGGGCGTCTACCCTTAGAAGAAGCCATCGGGTCTTACGAGCGAGGGGCGCTACTCAAAGAGCGCTGTGAAGCCCTTCTTGCCCAAGCTCGCCTGAAAGTAGACGCCATTGTGCAATCGGCGGAAGGTGCTTCTACCCTTGAGACTTTTCACCATGATGACGAGTGAGCCGGGCTCTCAAACCCTTTTTGAGACAGCACTCTTGAACACACAAAAGGAGATTGAGCCCTTTCTAGAAAACCTCTTCTTTCGTCTTGAGGGACCTAAGATCCTTATCCAAGCTATGAAAGATGCCGTCTTGGGAGGAGGCAAGCGACTGCGTCCCTTTTTGCATCTGGAGGCTGTGGCTCTTTTAGGCGGAAAACGCCAAGAAGCGCTTTCGATTGCGGCGTCCCTTGAACTCATTCATGCCTATTCGCTCGTTCATGATGATATGCCTTGTATGGATAATGCAGATCTTAGGCGAGGCAAACCCACCATTCACCGCACGTATGGTGAGGCAACAGCCCTTCTTGCGGGCAATGCGCTTTTCACGACGGCTATTGAGGTGCTCTTGGAGGCAAAGATATCTTGTCGAAAAAAACGTCGCATCACCGCCTTGCTGGCAAAGGCATCGGGGGCGGGTGGAATGATGGGAGGTCAATTTTACGATCTTTTCGGTCACGCGTCCAATCCCTCCCATGAGACACATATCTATGAAACACAACACCTTAAAACGGGGGCCATTTTTGAAGCCTGTGTCGAAAGCGCCCTCATTTTATGTAACACCTCTCCCCCTCACCCTCTTATGACCTATGCCCATCATTTGGGGATTGCTTTTCAAATTTACGATGATCTTCAAGATTTACTCCTGGCCCCCACACAAACCGGAAAAACCACAGGACTTGACGCCCATAAACCGACGTTTGTGTCTGTTCTTGGTCCCAAAAAAGCGCAAGAAAAAGGAGTGGCACTCCTCGTTGACGCCGCTAAAAGCCTGACACCTTTTAAAGAAAAAGCCTTTACTCTTTTATCTGCTGCTATTGTTCTAAAAAACAAAATCGAAAAAATATACTAAGGCGTCCCCTAGATTACTCAGCCCCATCACCCTATCTTTTCCTATCATTACGAGCCTGTTAAGTGAAAAGACCAAATCAAATACGCTGTCGTCTAAAGGAGGGGTTTTCTGCATTTCCCCCACCTTGTGCGTAAAGAGTTACTTCTTATATTTGTGATTTAAGGCCTGTAACTAAAGGCGACTCCTTGACAGAAATCTTTTGGGGAATGACATGAAGCACTAACCGAAGACACGGCCTAATTTTCTGAGATATCGTTTTGAACCCGACGATTGAGTACCCATATCAGCAGTGTGGCTCCTACAAGCCCAAACGCACGCACTCGGCAACAAATAAGGCTAAGGCGCACTCATCGTTTACTTTTTACAATTTATTTTCCTCTTTCCTTGAAATTTTGAGTTGACGTTAAGCCCCCTCAAGATTAGTCATAAAATTATCACTTATGATCTTTCATTGGAAAATTTTTTTTCTTCACTCTCGTGCAAAAAGGGGCTGTATGATTCTGGCTATTCCTTTAAAAAGTCCTTATAATCATTGTATCGTGGTCAGCTAAGCGGCCTTAAGTTATGGTTTTTATTTCACTCTCTTTTACAAAAAAGCATCACCCGCCCCATGCGTGAACGCAAAGCGACCTCTTCCATTCAAACGCTGCTATTTGTGGTAGGCCTTTTCATCACAACTCTCTCCCTTGCCATGATCGCCCCGGCTCTTCTGGATTGGTTTTATGACGACATCAACTGGACAGCCTTCGCAACAGCCATGCCCATTACTGCCTTTTCAGGGCTTCTTTTGGTCTTTGCCTACCGTCCGGCCCGGCAAGCGGAGCCCCTCTCTTTAAAAGATACTTTTCTTTTAACGGTGTCTAGCTGGGTTTTTATTTCTTTTTATGCGGCTCTTCCCTTTATTTTTTCCAACAGCACCTCAAGCCATACGGATTCGTTTTTTGAAGCAATTTCAGGTCTGACAACGACGGGCGCCACCGTCATGACAGGCATAGATTACGCCTCCCCAGGTGTGGTCTTGTGGCGCGCTGTTTTGCAGTGGTTAGGGGGTATCGGAATCGTTGTGATGGCGCTTACCATCATGCCCATGTTACGCATTGGTGGCATGCAACTTTTTCGTAGTGAATTTTCTGATCGCTCTGAAAAGGTCTTGCCCAAAGTATCTCAGATAGCTGCAAGCCTTTTCACGGTTTACGCGGGCCTGACAGTCTTATGTGCCATTCTTTTGATGTTATGTGACATTTCACCCCTTGAAGCCATTTGTCATGCTTTTTCTACTGTTTCTACAGGAGGTTACTCAACTTCGCACGCTTCAATTGCCTACTTTAACAATGTGGCCGTTGAACTTATTCTTATGATTTTCATGATCTTTGGAAGTATTACCCTACTTTTATTTGTCCGTGTGGCAAAGGGGGACCCAAAAGCCCTTGTCAAAGATACCCAAGTACGGACCTTTCTTTTTATCACACTCATTAGTATTATCGCCATTACCCTTTGGCGATATTTTAACGGCATTCCTTTTCTCAAATCTCTACGAGAGGTGTCCTTCAACCTGATTTCCATCATCACGAGCACGGGATTCAGCACGACTGATTACACGCTTTGGGGCAGCTTTCCGCTTATGACCATTTTTGTTTTGATGCAAATTGGCGGCTGTACGGGCTCGACCTCTGGTGGCATCAAAGTCCTGCGATATCAGATCGTAACGGCCATGATTAAAGCCCAACTTGCACAAATACGCAGACCCCACGGTATTTTCATTCCTCGATATAATGCAAAACCCATTCCCGAAGGTGTTTTTGCGTCTGTTTTTACTTTTTTGGGCCTTTACCTTTTAAGCCTTGGCGCCCTGACTCTTGGACTTGCCCTTTACAATCTTGATTTCGTCACATGTGTATCAGCAGCTGTGGCGACCTTAAATAACGTCGGTCCAGGCTTTGGACATCTCGTAGGGCCTCTTGAAAATTTCTCAGAATTACCAGACGGTGCGAAATGGCTTTTGATGGCCGGAATGCTTTTAGGGCGTCTGGAATTTGTCACCGTCTTTGTCCTGTTGAGCCCTCGCTTTTGGAAAACATAGAATCCTTATTAAGAATTCTTAAAGTTTTTTTGGGCATCACTAGTATGCTTCAAAAAAACCGTAGACTCAGGAGAAAGGCTATGTATTTCTTAGAGGTAATTGCCATCCGAGCGGAAGGCCCATCGACTGAAATTCTCGTAAAACGTCAGCTTACTTGGCGTAACTATTTAAGCGCTATAAAATCAACCAGTTGGACCTTAGATCAGGCCCAGTGCCATTACGATCTGAAGACAGGGGGGGCAGACAAACTTCGATTTGCAGGGACGGTTGAACAAGCAGATAGGACCCTAAACATTTATTTTGTCACTCTCCCCACCACGCCACATTACGGACCCCTCGCGTCAACCGAAGCTCTATGGATTAATCATGATGCCCTTTTACAGCGCATCATGCGCAAGCCAAAGAAATTCTCCCCCCATCTTTTCCAAGGCGTCACACAAGTTTTGGATCATATCTCGCTTAAAAAGAAAATCGCCGTCTAGCAAGGGCGTCTGAAGGCAGGCCCCTTGCTAGAAAAATGGCAATTAAAACTCACCCTCTTCTTCTGTGATTGTGGCAAGAGGGGCACGCGGTTTTGAGCGGCCTGCCGATAGGTCTTTGAAAGTGGGCCCTACCCAAGTCTCTTCTTTCACTGTCTTTGTTTTCCTAGCTTGGGGAATGCGAAGGAATGGTACTGCAGGCTTTTTAGGCTGAGGACTTGCCACAATAACAGGTCTTTTTTCAGCTTGCCAATCCCACGTATAACTTGTGGGTGTCCCGCCAAGGACCGGCATATCCAACTCACCATTTTCGTCTTCAGAGTCTTCGTCATCTGAAAACGCCCCAAGCTCAATCAAGAGTCTGTTGCGACGTTCATCCTCTTTTGTATAAAAATCCGTCTCATTATAGAGAGGGGCTATGTTGATTTTTTGGACTGTTTCATCGAATGAAACCTTTTTTATAGGTTTAGTTGATTCGGTCTGTATCTTCAAAATCCCCTTAGGGGGCTTTACAACTGACGAGGGCGTCAGATGAGCTGCTACAACTTTTTCTTCTGGCTCTTGTTGCGGCACCACAAGTTTGCAGTACAAGGAGTCAGGAAATACGCCCTCAAAGCGTCCAGATGAGCCCGTACGTGACTTTTCTATTTCAGAAGCGGCCTCAACACTCCAAAGCCAATCGGATCCATCATCATCAAAAAACGTCTCATCATCCGATGAAGAAGCAAACCCAGAACCAGCCCATAGCAGACCAGCCATAAAAAGATACGTGAAAATTCTATTCATTTATAAACTCTTATACACATGAAGACCATAATCAAAAGGCGTGACAACCACGCCTTCGAACAAGAATTCATCACCCATACACGTTTTTGACAAAAAAAACAGTAACAATAAAAAAGAAGGAAAAAGAAAATAATTGAAAAACGATGTCGTTACTTAAAAGGCCCACATAACGTTTAAAGTCTCAGTGTGGGTATCCAAGGGCGTTGATGGCCAAAGGCATCTTCGCGGGAGGGCGCCTCGAATAGAGCATACTTTCTGGGTGTAATCCCCGTAAATTGTTCAAAAAGAACCCTTTGATCTTGAGCATTAACTTGCTGATAGGTCACAGAATCACTAAAAAGGCTCAAGGCTTGGCTTTTTGAAAATGGATCTAAATAGCAAACGCGCCTAATGCCGGCCGCGACCAGGTGCCGCGTGCAGGTATGACAGGGAAAGGTCGTTGTATAAAGGGTCGCTGATTTGACGCTTCTGCCAGTATTCAAAGCACCAATGAGCGCGCTCATTTCTGCGTGGATGTTACGCGAATACTCTAAAATGTCCATGAATGTCGTTTCTTCTTTTAGGCCAAGAAGAAGCTCTTCTACGGGCCCCTCTTCAAAATAGTTTTCAGGGATGTCGATTTTTTTGTTATCTTTTAAAAATGTAAGAATCTCTTTAAAGATTCTTTTTTTAGCGTCCATACTTGAGTTGAGACGCCAGGGCCAATCACGAAAATCTTTCTCGGCAGGTAAAGTATTGTCATAAAAACCACCTCCAGCTTTGGGAACCTCATTAAACCCCACAGCTAAAACTTGCTCCATGGTGTCTACAATACAGGCTCCTACTTGTCGTGAAAGATCTCCAGATCTCAGGCGGGCGACGTGCGCATACATCATGGCACTTTCCTGGGGATCAGGGGTCACGAAGGGATGGCCAAAAAGAAGCCAAACAAACCGCTGCAAGTGTCGTTTTGCCGCCAAGGTTTTTTGATCATCAAGTAGCAAATCCGCTGAAAGAAAATCGCATGCATTGTGCATGGGAGAATCTTGGTATGTAAGGGCAACTACTAAAAGACGACGTTCATAAACCTCCTTGAGTGCTTTGACCGCCTCTTTGGGTAGAACTTGATCGCAAATGTAGGCATGGGCATCTGCACAGCGCACATTATCGCCAAAGACCTTCTGTGACACAACGTGACTTTGCACGCCGACCCCTTGAAACAGATTTTTTAACTCTTCTACCAGATAACCAGGGACTACCCCAGGAGAGCCTGTAAAGACGACACCCAAACTGTGGTCCACATTTCTTCTCCTGCATAGGGCAACTGTTAAACTATATCAAAATTAGTTTAATGTTAGGTAAATTCTTTCATATCAAGGGGAATGCTTTCTTTGAGAAATCGTTTCATACCGATGTGGCTCGCTTCAAATCCTAATTGATGATAAAAACGCTGTGCATCCTTGCGACTTTTGTGGGTTGTAAGCTGCGCCATTACCGCACCCTTTTCTTGACCATACTCAAACGCCCACGCCAGCATTTGGCGACCAATGGTTCGGCCTTGGTACTCGTTTTTAACGTGAACACCTTCTATTTGAAGGCGAAGCCCCCCTTGATGGGTCAGGGACGGAATAAGAGTAAGCTGACAAGTCGCCACAAGGAGGTCCTCCACCATCCCGACCACAAGGAGTTGCCGGGGATCTTGATCGATCGCCTTAAAGGCTTTTGTATATCTGTCCCACAAAAGCGCGTCCAAGCTTTCCCGCGTGCGCCCCCGCGTATCCTCAAGATAAAGTGCCACAATAGGTGAAAGATCCTGAGCGCTTGCGCGCCGAAAGAACACAGAGATTGGCATGCTCACTTAGACCTCCAAAAGGCTGACTGTCCACGGATGATCGTCTTGCTGGGGCGGCACACAGACATAGGACGCAGCGTTGGCAAGCTTTTCTAGGGGAACACCCATGAATCGCTTCACCGCCATCCCCACGCCGCCGTAGGACACAATCAGCACGGGCCCTGTTTTTTCAAGGGCGCGGTTTAATCCCCGCAGCACACGCTTGCCAAAGGACGCCGCAGATTCAGCCCCTTTAGGAGTTTCACCTTTTAACCAAGGTCCAAGAAGGCCATCCACGTCTGTGGGTTTTCCCTCTAGAACCCCCCACGTACATTCTTTTAAATCATCATCCAGTGAAAGGGGCACGTCCATGGAGGCCGCCAAGATTTCGGCCGTTTCTTCGGCTCGGACAAGGGGGCTCGCCACAATATGAACAATGCCTTCATTCTGCAAAAAAGAGACCGCCTCTTGTGCTTGACGGCGACCTGTTTCGTTCAAAGGAATATCCTGTGATCCCATACAGATTCCTTGCCTGTTCCAGTCCGTTTGTCCGTGCCTAATGAAATAGAACGGTACTTTTTTGATCCTCATCCCTGAGGCCTTTGGTTGTCGTATTGATGAGAGGAGGCGTCCTTTAACAAAGCCACAAAGCGGTCCAAGATCAGGTCCATCTTGTGATGAATTTCTGTAAGTGGGTGAGAAAGAAGAATGTCCTTGCTTTGCGTGTAAAGGGACGGCGTTAAGTCGCGAGCAGCTTTGTCGGCCAGCAAGGCAAGACCTTCTTGGGTGATCTCTAAGTGACACTGAAAACCATACGCCTTTGGGCCGTATCGCACGATTTGTCTTGGGCACCCGGCGCTCGCGGCGAGGACCACGCTTTGCGACGTCGATCCTGGCATGTCATAATGCCAATGGATTACCGCAAACGAGTGGGGAAAATCTAGGAATAAGGCGTCCTGCCGACCACGCTCTGTTAGGGTTATGGGATAAATGCCCACTTCTTTTTCTGGACTTTTTTCGGCTGGGGCCCCCAACGCCTCTCCTAAGAGCTGTGCCCCAAGGCAAAACCCCACAACACCCTTGTCCTGGTCTAGAAAACTTCGTATCAACGTGATTTCATCCCCAAGATAAGGAAAGCGGTCTTTTTCCAGGGGACTTTGAGGCCCACCCATGACCACAAGAAAATCGAACCCATCCGCGGCGGGAAGCACCTCTCGAACATAGGGCTTGACACAAGTAAGGCGGTAGCCATTCTTCTTTGCCCAAGGCCCGATCACACCCACGCCTTCAAAATCAGCGTGCATAAGACATAAAATGTTCATAGAAAAATCCTGACCCCTTATTCGATGTATATTTGTTTGTTTGCATCTTTGTGGCAATAGTCTAGTTGTTTTCTGATGATGTGGTCGGAAATTTCTAAACGCGCTTCTTCAAAATCTTGGGAGATTTTTTCAACCAATTCCTGACCGTCGGGAACGCAGTATTTGCCCGATACAAGGCTCCTTGCATAGGCTTCCGCCTCGAGGTCTTTCAAGCCCATCAACTCCGCCGCCCAAAGGCCAAATAGTCGGTTGCGTCTTGCAAGAACCTTAAATGCCAAAAGCTGATCATGTTGAAATTTGCTTTCCAAGGCGCGTTCGCGGTTCACGAAATTATCCATTTTTTCTCCCTGTTGTCAAAAGCAGGGCCTTTTTTGTTGCTCTTGACCCTTTAAGTGTGCCATAGAATATCCATAGGATTCAATCATACTGATCTCTCCTTACTGTTATGGCTATCTCTTCTTCAGACTTAGAATTACTGATCCGCGCGGCCTTTCCCAAGGCAACGTTTACCCTTGTGGATACCCTGGGAGACCAAGATCATTACCACCTCTCCATCACCTGTGCCTCGTTTTGTGGTAAGACACGGGTCGCCCAGCATCAAATGGTGTACGGGGCCCTTCAAGGGCTTGTGGGCGGTCAACTTCACGCCCTCTCCCTTAAAACAACCCCTTTAACGCAGGAGTAATGTCATGTCCTCTCAAGACGCTCTCTTTGATGAAATTAAGACTCTCATTCATAACAATGATATCGTCCTGTTTATGAAGGGCACACCAGACATGCCACAGTGTGGTTTTTCTGGGGTTGTCTGCCAAATTCTTGAGCGTTTAGAGGTTCCCTTTATGGGCATCAATATTCTTGCACGTCAAGATCTGCGCCAGGCTATCAAGGATTATACCCAGTGGCCAACGATTCCTCAGCTTTACATCAAGGGGTCTTTTATTGGCGGCGCTGATATCGTCCGGGACATGTATCAAACGGGAGAGCTCAAAACCCTTCTCGTCGATGAAGGGCTTCTTGGGGCTTGACGCCTCATTCAGGGGGCTTAAGGATCTTAAATTACCTGTCCTTACCCCTTGCGTTCTCTTCTCGGAGCGCTTATAGTACCAACTCGTCGGAGCGTAGCGCAGCCTGGTAGCGCATCACGCTGGGGGTGTGAGGGTCGTGGGTTCGAATCCCGCCGCTCCGACCATTTAAGTCATTTCACAATACAGATTTGGAGGCGCCCAAAGGCGCGCTCGCTTATGTTTGAACCCCTTAGGCTGATTTGCTTTCATCGTTCTTTTGCTGGCGCTTGGGGGCAGGCTTTTCTGGCAGTTCCGCCGGCAGAATAATCGTGTTATTTTCTTGGGTCTTAGTGCTTTGTTGGCGGCGCATTTTTTGAAGCTGGGCCTCTTCCCAATCTTCTGAAAAAACAGGAAAAAGGCTACTGAGCTGCGGAAGCA
>JAJTHL010000004.1 GCA_021298595.1 Alphaproteobacteria bacterium
AGTACTTTCTATCCTTGTGATGATTCTCAGCGTCGTCATAATTTTGGCAGAGTTATTTATGCCTAGCTTTTTGACCCTGTTTTTACCAGGGTTTAAAAGTACTCCTGAACGTCTTGAATATACAATAATTTTTACTAGACTAACCTTCCCCTTTATCCTGCTTATTTCTTTGACAGCACTTTATGGAGGCGTTCTAAACTCGTTGGAAAAGTTTGCAGCTGTCGCGGCATCGCCAATGATGGGGAATATTGCCATTTTGGTTGTTGCATTTATACTCCTGCCTATCTCACCTTCTGCCGGTCACGCGTTTGCGTACGGTATTTTGGGATGCGGCGTGGTTCAATGGTTTTGGGTCCTTGTCCCTACTCACAGAGAAGGTATGGCGTTGCGTCTTCGCCGACCGAGATTAACGCCAGGGGTGAAAAGATTTTTTCTCCTAGTGGGGCCTGCAGCAGCTGGGTCAGGAGTGGTTCAAATCAACATTTTTCTTGATATGTTTATTGCGTCTTATTTGCCAACAGGAGGCATTTCATTTTTAAATTATGCCGAGCGGCTCAATCAACTTCCTTTAAGCATGCTCGGTACGGCCGTTGGAACGGCACTTCTGCCTCTTTTATCAAAACAGTGGCGCCTCGGTCAAAATAAGGAGGCCATGGAAAGCCAAAACCTTGCCCTTGAGTACGCCTTCCTCTTTTCAGCACCAGCCCTTGTGGCCTTACTCATTTATGCTGAGCCTCTTGTCAAGGTTCTGTACGAGCATGGAAAGTTTACGATTCATGATACAAGGGAGACGGCTTACACCCTCATGGCGCTTGTCTCTGGCCTGCCGGCCTATATCATGGTAAAAATCTTTTCGACGAGTTTTTTTGCCCGCGAGAATACCCGCACACCTGTGATGATTGCAGTGGGTTCCGTTGGAATAAATTTGACCCTAAATTTACTCTTGATCAAGCCACTTGCTCACGTGGGTCTTGCTCTTTCGACCAGTATTGCTGCTTGGCTCAATGCATTCACCTTAGCTGTGATTCTCAAACGACAAGGGTTGCTTGCCATGACTCCCCGATTTCGAGTCTTTTTACCAAGGGCCTTGTTGACAATTTTGCTAACAACTTTTACGTTTTGGCTCGCGCGTTCGACAGTTCAAAATCTTGTGAACACCGCTAAAGCTGCACAAATCGTAACCATGTCAGGCATTGTGATTGTCGGCATTGTTATTTTTGTCGCTTATGCAATCATCACGGGCGCCCTCGATACCTCGGATCTTCGTCGTCAGTTACGAAGCAAACTTTCACCCCAGGAGTAAGCTCAATGAAACGTATTTTTTCTGGTCTTCAACCAAGTGGTGTTCTGACGCTTGGAAACTATTTGGGGGCGCTTCGTCGCTGGGTTGAGTTGCAAGAAAGCTACGATTGCCTCTATTGCATTGTCGACATGCACGCCATCACAATGCCCCTCGAACCAACAGCCTTGCGAGAAAATATTTATGAAGTAGCTGCCACTTACATGGCCTGCGGCCTTGATCCTTCTAAAAGCACACTTTTTATTCAATCCCACGTCGCGGCGCATGCAGAGCTTGGATGGATGCTTGGATGTAAAACACCCATGGGATGGCTGAATCGCATGACACAGTTCAAGGATAAAGCGGGAAAAGATAAAGAAAAAGCGTCATTAGGGCTTTATGGCTATCCTTGCTTACAAGCGGCGGATATTCTCTTATACCAAACCCATTTGGTGCCTGTAGGGGAAGACCAAAAACAGCACATTGAACTCACACGCGACATTGCTCAGAGTGTGAACAGTGCGTACAACGCTTCTCTTTTCACACTCCCAGAGCCACTGATCTCTGAAATTGGAGCACGGATTATGAGCTTGAGGGACGGAAACAAGAAAATGTCCAAATCTGATCCTTCTGATTTTTCACGCATTAATCTACGCGATGACACTGATTTAATTGTTCAAAAAATTAAAAAAGCGCGCACGGACGCTGAGCCCCTCCCTGATAATTTTGACCAACTAGCAGATCGTCCCGAAGCACGCAATTTGATCACGATTTACGCATCCCTTCAGGGCCAAACTCCCCAGAAGGTGTGCGAAACGTTCTCAGGACAGCTTTTTTCTATCTTTAAACCTGCTCTTACCGAGCTTGTAATTGAAAAATTAGAACCCATCTCTCATCGTATAAACGAGCTTTTGTCCGATAAGGGTGAACTTGCCCGTCACTTGAAAAAGGGCGCAGAACGCGCCGAAGAACTTGCATCCCCTACCCTGCGAAACGCACAAAACATTTTTGGTTTTGTGGCACGATAACAAGGAGTTACCTATGAAGATTCCTTATGAAACTTTTGAGTCTGTGGATATCCGTGCGGGTACTGTTGTGCGCGCAGAGCCCTTTGATCGGGCAAGAAAACCTTGCTACAAAGTTTGGGTCGACTTTGGTGATAAGCTTGGTGTTTTGCAGACATCTGCGCAAATCACCGTTCACTATACGCCTCGTGACCTTGTGGGAAAGAAAATTCTTGGCTGCGTGAATCTAGGGGAAAAAAATATCGCAGGATTCCTGTCGCAATTTCTTTTACTCGGCTTTTCTGACGCAGATGGCGCCATCTGCTTACCCCTACTCATGCATAACGTCCCCAATGGAAACAAAATACACTAAATAATAAAGTAAAAATATATTTATATTTGACATAAATTCCGTAGTATTTTTACTATTTTAAAATACTATATTTTCTTTTTATTTATTTTTTTGCCATATTGTCTTCTTTGTAAAAGCAATAAAGGAGATCTCCGCATGAAATCATTCTACAAACTTATGACGACTTCCGCCTTATATGGCCTTGTGTCTTTATCATTTTCAACCATAACAAGCGCTTCTTTTCTTTCCAGTGAAGAGGATGATAATGCTCTTCCTAATTTGCTTTCGGCTATCCCTGTCATTGATTCCGAGAGTTTTGAGCCTGGTCCCCTGCCTCGCACTCTACGCGCCACTTGGCAAGATTATCAACAGGATCGCGTGACAAGTTTTTTAACGGGTGACCTTAAAATTGTTGACCCTGTCATTTTCGAGCAAAAAAAGCATTGGGATGATTTAACCCTTGAAGAAAAGCAAGGAGTTTCTGCGATTTCTGTGATGTACCGTCAAAAAAAACTTGATTGGTATAGCCGCAACATTATTAATGATGCGGAGTTTGGCACTGCGTGGGATGATTTACCTGCTGAAACAAAGTCACGACTTCCAGTAACAGAGCTGATCCCCTCCCGCATTGGTCTTTCTGAATGTAAGGCTGTTGGCTGTTCTCAGTTTAGCGAAAGTCAACTGGCGGGCGTCATCCAATTCATTGTTGACCACGATACCGAGGTGCGCGCTAAAAAACTATCAGAAAAGACAAGCATAACTTATGAAGAGGCTCTTGACACAGTCAAAAGCATGCGAGAAGCTGACGCGCTTCATACAGCCATCACCGTTATAGATCACCGTGAAGAGCCACACTTGCACATCAAAGGCATTCCTGCCACGGGATATAGTGTCTCTGGGATTGTTTATCGGGACTCAAACGTAGGGCTTCCCATGAGTCTTTATGCGCCAGGAGATGCATTTAGTAAAGGTAAGTCCAATTTGGGTGCAGAAAAAACAGAAACCACACTTATTCGTGGCATACAAACCCACAAGGTGATAACCCTCATATCTATTGGTGACAAAAACTATGGCATGATCCAATCTGGCAAAGCAACCTCTTTAGCGGTTGAGGAAGCTTACAGTGAAAGAGATCTTGCCCATCGCCTAGGTGTTGGTTACGGACGCATTCCCATCACAGATCACTGCGCTATGGAAGGGGAAGATGGCAATTTCTTGCGCCTTGCTTACGACGGACAAAGCACAAAAAGTTATGTCATTCATCATTGCCGTGGAGGAAAAGGACGCACGCAAACAGGCCTCACCACGCGGGACATGATGCGCAACCATGATAAGGGATTATCCTTAACCGAGTTTGTATTAAGGCAATATTTAATTGGCGGCACAAACACGTTTGGGGTCTTAATAGCCGATCCCATTGATGATTGGAAAATGCCCAGAGCTTTCGAACGAGCCCAAGCCATTACGAATTTCTATCAATATACGCATCAGTCGCCCCTCGGCGTCCGTGTCATGTATGACGATTGGCTAAACAAGCATTAAGAGTTTTTGAAATACCTCAAGGTGCCAGAAAGCAAGCGACAGTCTGGCACCTCTTTTTATTTAAAAAGACCCAAAATTTCCTTATCTTTTCTCTCTCGGGAGGACCCGAACTCAAAAGAATAAGCATCTTTTAGACAAGACCCAAAAATACCAGAAATGGTTGAGATAATGCCTACGGCTTCTCCTGTTAAATAGTCTTTATACATGGCAAGAGCTACCAAGCAAAATATAAGGCCAACGGCTGCACAAACCACCATGATGTCGGCGCGCACATTTCTTTTACCTGACTGCGCTATGGCAATATCTCTAGCTCTCGCGCTTTGACGGTCGCCAATAAACGCTCTTTCTAAATCGTGATCAAGTTTGGCCATGGCGTTTTGAAAGTCGACAAAGAGCTTTGGATCATGCCTAAGAATCTCCACAGCACCAAGGGCATCTTTTTGGCCCGTAATGCGCTTTGCAGCGTCCACAACTTTGGCTGCAATCATTTGGCCCGTAGATTCATTTCCTTTTTCTGATGAAAACCATTTAGCGAGCGACGGCACCATCTCTGACAAAGCCAGTGCTGCTCCTAAAAAAGGGCCGCTCATTTCGAGCATCCTTTGGGCTGGTGCAGTTTAAAGAAAACGTGTTGTCCAATTTTGAAGGTAGGCGTTTTACCAACGGCCCATTGGGGTGCTCGTGGAAGCCACACAGCGTAATAATGATCGCTTCCGTGTGTGATGTCAGGCCATACGCCTGTCCCGACACAGGAGGCAACTTCTAAACACACATCAAATACTTTATCCTTTCCATCTTGAACCTGCTGCAGAACAGGCCTATTAGGATCATTTTCATTCCAACAAGAGAACTGGTAGGGTTTTAGACAGACTTCTTCAATTGTTTTTCCAAACCAGGCTTGATATTTTACGCGGTTTATAATGACGTTAGCAACGCTAATAAGAGCACTAATCCCACCATCCCGACGAAGATATTCTCCCCGGGCCTCTCCGTACAGCGTTCTTGCAAGGATATCAACATTTTTTGAGTGTGACATGAGGGTCTCCCTTGTAATTAGGCAACTTTTTGCACAGTGTGCCACTTATCCCCGCAGCCCATGAGCATGAAAAGGCCTGTGCTTTCTGTCATTAAGCATAATCGACCCATGGCAGGCTCTGGCAGAGTGTCCTTATGGTAAAGAGGAAGCGAAGGGAAAGGCTGTGGTGCACTGTTCACGCCTGAAGGCTCTGCGCGCTCGGGTTCTGGCACGTATAGAAGAAGACTCCACATCAATTCGTTAAAAATACTCTCGCTAACGTGGGATGTATGACAGAAGTAGACTTTGTTCTCCCAGGTGACAAGACTTCCATAAACGTAAGAAGTATGGCCTTTCCACAAGCCCATATGGTGGAAAAGTGGCATAGGCAGTCTCACCCTGCCAAGCCTTCTTCCAAAAGTACTTTCAAAAATAATCTCATCGCCTTCTTGGGTTATTTCCTTAATCCCTTCACCAGGGAGCGACATTTGCTCAAGATGTTTTACTTTTGTGTCTAATTCTTCTAAATTTTGATCCAACTCTTCATGGGTAAGAGGAAATCCTTTGTTTTTAGATAAAATAATGCTCATCATCACCTTCCATCATGCTCGTGTATTTTTTGACTTTTAAAGTAAAGATCAAGTGTATCTGTCGAGGGATCTTCTTGAACGTACTTAAAAGATTGGTAGGTAAAACGCTCTACAGATGGTTTGCCGCCATCTATGATTATTTCCACACACGCTTTTCCAGCATCAATCAAGCCCACTAGGGAGAGTTTTTCATCCGCCAGAAAAGACTCGTTAAATGCGTAAGCGGTCTCTTGAATCACCCCTCCATGGGGGATAGAAACTCTCAATACCTCTAGCTCTTTTTGACTTCTTAACCGCAGTTTATACCCTTTTCCCATATCTGATTTTTCAAGGCTTCCAAATATCTGCGTGATCTGATCAAGAGAAAGGCCAGGTTTTACGTACCCCCCGTAAGCCATAAGTGGCAAGGTCTTGATCAAACTCTGCCCTCCTCTAGGCGGCGTGACGCTCCACTCACCACTTGGCAGACGTGTTTGTCTTTGAATAAGGTGACCCGCTGTTTGCACCTTAAAGGGTTTTGTTAAAAGGGGATCTTGCGCTGCAACATTGAGTTTAAAGTCACCCTGCTCAAGGGGGCGCTCTTTTCCATCAAAATAGCAGTATCCGTTTCCGGTAAACACAAGGTTGACGGCCTCGTGCACACTATGCTGACTATGACCCCGTTGATTTCTTTCAAGAATTTGCGTGCCGTAAAAGGGAATCATGGGTAGCATTTGGTCATCAATGCGAAGCGATATCATTGTCGATGTGCAGTGAAGAGGCACGCCCTGAATCTTACATTTAAGCACAAGAATTTCAGGCAAAAGGCTTTCTTGTAAGGCCAAAGCCATAAAACGTCCGGTTCGATTTTTCGTATCCAAAACCCCAAGATCAGTGTTCTCATCGTCGGTTGGGGCAAGATACTCCTTACGCCCATAGGGACGCTCCCCATGGGATCGTACTTCTTTTGTAAAAAACATGATTTTTTCCTTGAGATTGGTACTACCCTAAGTCGACCTGCGCAGGGGCTGTCCACCCATTTAGAACTTTTGCGTATATGCGGTGTTTAAGACTGCCTTTTGTTCGCAAATCCTTCAAACGTATAAAGATCTCTGTTTTTTTTTCTTTCAAGCAAGAAAGCAAATGGTGACGCTTGGGATACTGCTGATCCAAAAGGTAGTTGTTTTGCGCATCCGGATCACCACTCACGCGTATTTCCTCAACAAGGTCAATGGCGCTCATCCCTTGGGGATTAAGTAAGCCTCTTTTGGGTCCTTGATCGAAAACAGATTCGAAAATAAGTCCAGAAGGACTACGTATTTCTTTTACAGGCGCAAACCCCACATACCTTGTGTTGTTTTTCTCGTCTTCTTCGACTGGATTACTTATAGCTTCTTGGACACTTTTTCCTACGGCACACCCTAAAACCACATCACCTCGAAAAATCCCTTTTCGTCCGTCCGCAACTAATCGGTAGGAAATAACTTTTCCTCGCACTTCTCCACCCGGTAAACGTGGGTCTGTGAGGCTGACGTCATGATCGCATGTAATCCCATAAAGCATCTCAAAGGAACCGGAAAAACTAATTTCTACGGCGCGCGCAGAGGCAGCCAAATGCGTTTTGGCAATTTCAAGAGCGTGACCAATGGCTTTGTGTCCCCGATTTGTTGTAAAAAAACTTGCTCTGGATCTTAGGGGTTCAAGATCAGGTAAGTCTCCTATCTCTTCCCAAAATTCCCTTTCTGCACTGTCAAAAAAAGGGGCAGAGAGATGTCCTTCAACACAGCGATAGATTTTTTCTTCATAGACAACGTGAAACCCGGCGGTGTAGTAGATTCGCGAGCGCCAAGGCGTCGACTCATCCATAAAATCAGCCCCCTGAAGAGGAATTTTCAAAGTCCTGACCGTCGATAAGGGCATTCCCAAATCTTGAACGTCATGACGCAAATAAAGCTCTACATACTCCGAGCGCTTTTGCCGGTATTTCCATCCAAGGATCAGCTTTGCGTGAAACCATTTTCTTTTAAACCTGATCTCCTTAGGGGCTTTAAGATCTTTTGCATAGGGATCATACGGAGAGGCCCAGACCCTTACAGAGTAAGCAGGGTAAAGGTTCAGCATCCCCGTTCGAGGTGGGTTAATTTCGTTCAGTTCACTGTGATCAATCCAATAGCCCGACCGTCCCAGCCTCTCGCCCGTCCGCCACCACTTGGCCTCCAAATCTTCGCCCGTCAAAGAATTCACAAGACCTCCTGGAAAACGTGACCTTATAAGGGATGTCACATCGCTCACCCCTTGATATTTTTGCACCCATGAGGCTTTTAAAATAACTTTGACTCCCTCTAGGGGGGCAGCACAGAGTTTGATATTAAGACTATCCCCGTAAAAATTGTTGCCGACTTTTAAAGACGTCCGTCCCCAAAATAGAGAAGAAAGAGAGACTTTATTAGTTGTGCGACACCAGTAAAAATGCTCGGGGCGCGTTTCCAGCACTTCACTCGGATCATTTAAATGTTCTTTTGCAACAAACAAAGGATCCCAGAGTGGAGACTTTTGTAAGGACTGTGTAAGTTCCTGTAAGTCTTGATCATGGGTGGGTGATTCGGCCACAAGCAAAAGCTCGACCGTCTCTCCTTCCGGATTTTCAGCCACACTTACAAGTCGACCATAGAAGAGCAATTCTTTCTCTCGCTCTTGACGTTCATAAAATAAACATCCTCTTTTCTTGGCAAGGGTGTTAAGCCCCACCCCCATATTTTGAACACGCAGACGCAAGTGAGGAAGCTGTCCTTCTTTTCCTTCAATTTCAATATTAAAAATATTGACAGGATCTGGCTCTTTTCGATGAATCGTTTCTTTTTCATCATCATTTAAAAAATAGAAATAGAATGACATTTTGTTTTTCCATTTACATTTTATTTATTTAGAATTTAACTCTAGACAAAAAGATATTTATAGTGCATAAAACCCACTGATTCAGATCAACTGTTATGTTTTTATTTTAGGTAGAAAATGTCTCGATTTCTCTCAACATCCCAAGGTTCTTCTTCATGGTTTAAGCGCCAAGGGTATGCCCAAGGAATTTTTTGGATTTTCATGGTGGCCCTCACTAGCAACACCAATGATATTTTGATGCGTCTTGCGGGCTCTAGGCTCCCCTCCATGGAAATTGCTTTTTTTCGGTTTTTCTTTGCAACACTCACCCTTTTACCGGTGATGCTTTATTTCCGTCGGGACGGATCATTTTACACAAAGCGTCCCTCCCTTCACATCTTAAGGTCCGCTCTTCTCTTCGGGGCTATTGCCTGTTGGACCACAGGCCTGACCATGGTTCCCTTGACAGTCGTTAGCACCTTTGCCCAAACAACCCAGCTGTTTGTCTTACCCATGGCTGCCGTCTTTCTCAAAGAAAAAGTTGGATGGCAAAGAAGTCTTGCCACCCTTGCAGGCTTTGGGGGTATTCTTCTGATCGTTGTGGGTCACTCTGGCAACGACGGGTTTATTGACTCACTTTTATCCATGAATAACGGGACTCTTTTTTTGATTTCGGCCGCCATGATGTTTGCCCTCAGTGACATCCTGAACAAACGCTTTGTGGTCGAGGAATCAACCCTTTCCATGATGTTTTACATTGCCCTTGGCACCACGCTTTTTGGGGCTTACCCGGCCTACACCGTCTGGCAAACACCCGAGATGTCAGACCTTGGCATTCTCTTGGTACTCGGGGCTGGCGGGAACTTAATCTTGTTCTTTTTGCTCAAAGCTTTTGCCGCAACTGACGTCTCTGCCCTGGCGCCTTTTAGATATCTCGAGATGATCCTTGCTGGTATCTTTGGATTTCTTATTTTCGGGGAAATTCCCTGTCAGTGGACCTTGGCAGGCGCGGCCATCATCGTGCCGAGCACCTTTGCCATTGCATACTATGAAACCCATCACAAAAGAAAAGAGATTGTCCCCGAGACCCCTAAACCCGTAGAGATTGATTTGTGCACTCAAGAGGAACGCCCTTAAATCTCTTCCATGGTCAGGGTCCAACCCACTTCTGCGCCCCATTCCTCAGTTTCCAAATGAAAGGAAATGACCCGCATGGTCAGGATGGGGCGATAGCTTAGGTATCCTTTTTGTCCTTCTTGTAAGCCCTCTGGTAGACTCACCTCATTTCCTTGAGCTTCCAAGAGCGGCATGAAAGGCTCGCCTACCACCTGAAGCATCACCGACCCCTTCACGGCAGGTCGATCGAGCATGACTTGCGGCGTCTCGGATGTAAGTGTAACCTCTTGTACAAGGCGTTGCAGGCATGACACTTCCACTGTTTCCCCCTGCCAAAGCCCTTCAAAAGAAGGAGGCGCTGCGTCCCGGCACCTCAGGACCGATTGATATTTTCGGTGCTTTTGACTTCCTGTAAAAACAAGACTGCCGTTGACAGTACGCCTAAATTCGCCTGTTTTGAGGGGGGTAAGTGTTTGCTGGCATCCCCTTGCTGAATATGGGGGAAATCCTCCCCTACTTAAGACCAGTTGTGTTTCCATGGGGTTGCTACCACTTCACCCACCGGGGCATGGTAAGGGGCGTTGTCAAGGCTTGTTGACGCAGATACCCCTCAAGAGCTCTGACGACGCCATCTTCTGTGACTTGTGCATTTTCCTCTTCCAAAGTAATGCCCGTTCTTGGTGCAATTTTCAAAGGTTTTTCTTTTGGTTTATCTGTGATTTTCGTAGATGACATTTTCATCCCTCCACAAGTATTTGAGACAGGCGTACAAGCCAATCCATGGTTGTTTGTTTTAAAAGTTGATCTTTGACCATCTGGGTTTTAATCTCCAAAAGCCTGTAGCTTTCAAGCCTTGCGCTTGGCATCTCAAGTCCTTGCTTTAGATGATCTATAAGTTCTGTCGTTTGCTGACTTCCCCGGTACTGCGTCACCAGCATGACCGAAAACGGGATACTCACAAAGGGCTCTCCTACCATGCCTTTGACCTCTCCCACCGATAAAAGGCCATAAGGGTAAGGGGTGCCTGCGGGTATATGGGTAAATACACCCGTCAATTTTGAGCCTGCCAAAGCCCGCATCTTTTCCAATAAATATTTTTCAAAGAGAAGACTCTTCATATTGTTCCTCCTCGAGATGACGACAAGCCCAGAAAAAGTCATATCCTTTGTCGGCGATGGTCACATCTTCACTGAGGACTGAAAAAATGGCTTTCTTCCAACTAAATCGCTCAAAGGGTTTTCTTTTGGGATCGCTCTTTAATTTCAAACCGTATAGGGCGCGTTTTTTAGGCAACACCCCGTCTTCAATACCTTGCATGGACGTGAGCGACGGCAAAAAACGGTCCATGTGATGAAGCACTCCCCACCGTTCTTCGTGGGGATGCCAAGTTTCTTGAAAGCCTCCGTATTCATCGGGCACCAAGGTACGCCGCACAAGGCGCACGCGCACGTGCAGTGACTTTTTCAAAGCCATGAGTTTGTCCTTTTAACGTTTTGAGAGTAGCTACGCCAGAAACCGTTGCATCCGGTAGGGTTTGATCAGCTGTATCACAGGCCCGCTTAGCGGCATGGGAATAAGCCCTGCATCGTTGGCAGCCCCCCTCGCCTCATAAAGGTTGGCCGCTGTCATCAAGACTCCTTGCCGCAGGGGTTCAGGCACCTCTTCGGGGTCTGCGCCGTATCCTGCCCAAAACTTGACCTCGACGTTTTCTTGAGGATCACTCATGTCAGACACGTGAAGACGCGCAACCCTACCCGCTGTATCAAGGCGGTACTGGGTAATTTCCTTGTCACCCGCTCCTGTTTTCAGCTGAGGTTTCCCAATTAGCTCTAGAAACGGTGATCTTGGCAGTTCAATCCCTCCAACTGCCCGGCTATGGCTTTGATTCAGATAGCTGCCATCACTTCTAGCGGCGGCAAATCCTGCGTTAAACGTAAAAGTCCAGGCTTGCTTGATAAGAGACCTTCCTGTGTATGATTCGATTCCTTGCCGTGCTGTTTTAATTAAACGCCCAATCAACTCGTCTTCTATATCGCTGTCCACGTGCAGGAAGATTTTTGCCTGCAAAAGACTAATTGGTTCACGCTCTGGCGCTTGTTGTTGTCTCAGACCCATGAGCCTACTCATTCTTCTGTTCCTTTCTTACTATGAACGAGCAAAGGCGGCGACTCAAGTCTTCATGGATCGCCGCCTTCCTCAAGATACATTACGCTTGGAAGCGTACCATCTTGAGCGCGTTAAAATTCAACACGTCTCCGCCCACACGTCTGACAGTGTAGAACTCCACGTAAGGCTTGGCACTGTAAGGATCTCTCAAAACATAGGTCCCTGCCCGGTCAACAATTTGATAAGCTTCTTTGAAGTTACCAAAAACGATGGACGTACTGGCGGTTCCAGAAACAAGTTCTGGCATGCCTTCAACAATCACAACAGGATATCCAAGCAGGGTTTCGGGGGCCCCTTGGGAAAGGGCTGGATTCCACAAAAACTGACCATTTTGATCCTTCAAACGACGGATTGCCCCGTGCGCTGAGGCTGACATGACCCAAACGGCTTCTTTTGCATATTGGGGATCAAGGGCTTCCATGGTACGCATCAAAACGTCTGCGCCATTTTCATCTGTAAAGGCACCGTCTACACCCGTCTTCACGTGCTCAAATGTATCTGCTGCCAAATCTGCTTTTAAAGTACTTGCATAAGAAAGGAATCCTTTGGGCTTTTGTTGACCATCACCCGCAATAAAGGCAGCGTTCTCAAGCTGGGCCATGCGTCTTGCGATTTTCTGGGAAAGCCAAGCTTCCACGTCAATCAAAGAATCCTCTAAAAGCTTTTGCGTCGCGCGAGGCCTTGCATACAACTCGTTAACGGCAATACGCTTTTTCACAAGCTTTGGTGTCCCGGTTTCGGCGCGCTCCCCGGTTTCCGCAACCCAACCCGCTTCTTCACCACTTTGACTCAGAAGAATTTCGACAGCGCTCGCGGACACCGTCATGACACTGGCAAGTTGCCTAATGGAGGAAAGCCCTTGCAGATCACGGCGCAGGTTTTCAGACAAAACCTGGGGCACGAGATAGCCGCCGTCCACATCAGAGCCCGTACTTAGGCTTTTAGTACAAGAAAGGCTCAAAAGTGCTTTGTCATCACCTTTCCTAAGGTACGATTGAAAGGCCTGCTTGTGGGCAAGGGATTCCTCCGAGGTGTCAGTCTGCGCTTCCCAAGACAGACCGGGACGAGCGCTTGACAAAAATCTCTTTTCAAGCTGCGTCACCCGCGCTTGCTGAGCCTGTTTAAAAGACTCAAAAGATTTTGTCAGTTCTTGAACCGACGATACTACTTTATCCATACAAACCTCCTGTTTTATATACTTTTATATGAATCAATTTTTTTTGATCCTGATTTTATTAATGATCATTATCCCTTTTTTGTACAACTATTATTCGCAGCTTAAAACGCGAATGGCATTTTGGATGCTGGCGAAAAGTTCCTGGGTATAATGATCATAGGTTTTCTTTGCAAGTCCTTTCACAGCGGTGATTTTCGCCTGCGTATTGGCGGCAAAGGTGACAAGAGAGATTTCCATCAACGACACTTCTTCCAGGTGCCTCACTTTTTCTTCGGCGTTATAGGACGCTTTCACGACTTGACACCCGATGGAAAGTCCTGTCACGACCCCACGCTTCATAAGGGTGTGCGCCTCCTTGGCTTTTTGCAGATCTAAAAGCAGCTGCCCTTGGACATACAGGCCCTTGTGGTCTTCTTCAACAATCTGCCACACACCAATGGGCTCTTGGGGATTATGTTGCCACAACATTTTGGGCAGCGCGTCCCTTGCAAGAGTGTCACGAAACGCCCCGTGTATGACGCGGTCTTTTTGTTGATCCACGTGGTCGAATACGCTGGCATATCCTGAGAATGATCCCTCTTCTTCCAACCGGTCAAGGGCAAGATTACTTTTCAAAATGAGATGATGTTGAGACATGTCAACCTCCTGTTTATCTTTTCTATGCTCGATTTTTTATTTTTTATTAGCTTTCTAGGACATCGCCTCCCTCAAGGGGCGGATATCCCATGGCTTTTCTTTTTTCGTTGAGGGTTAGGAACGTGGCGCCTGCGTACTTGGACCAGATTTCTTCTCGACGTGGTGCCAAGGCTGGGATTGCGTCAAGGTTGTATCCAAGGCGTAATCCCGGACCAAAGGCAGGGCAAAGCCAGGCATTAAATTCATCAATGATGTGATCCAACAGGGGAAGGATTGTATCCTCCCACAGGTGGTAGCGCGCTTCGCGGTAGTTAGAAAAGGTTGCATCGCCCGGCACACCCACAAGCATCGGCGGCACACCATACGCTTGAGCGATTTCACGCGCTGACAGCTTTTTTCCTTCAATAAAATCCAGATCTCGTGGGGACAGGCCCATTTCCTTCCACTGGAAATCGCCCTCCAAGACCATGACGCGTCCAGCATTATGCTCTCCTTCATAAAATGTTCGCAGTGTGTTTTTAAGCTCATGACGCTCGTCTTCAGACAAGGCCCTTTCATGGGGGGTGCTTGCGCCAACAATCAAAGCGCCCGACGGACGCCCGCCGTTTTGCAACAACGCCAAGTTGTGGCTGGCCACGGTGTTGTGTTGATCAATGGCGCAGGCAGCTGCTTCTAAGGGGCTCATTCCATACCAGTCATTGAGCGGATGAAAAAGCTTCAAATGCATGACGTTGGTGCTTCCCTCTGTCGACTTTAGAATCACCGTTTGACCATTGACGCTATACTCATACCCTTGGGGCGTGCCAGAGCGCCCTGGCACCACACGTACCCTATCGGGTCGCAGCGCGTATAGCTCACCAATCCTCCCGTCTACAAGACGCATGGCTTCAATGTAACTATTACCAGAAAGGAGCAAATAGGAGGCCACATTCTCCATAAAGGCGGCTCCCGCTTGCAAATCATTCGGCGCGTGCAGTAGATCTAGCAACGGATGCGTTACAAGCTCGTGGTGATCTGCATAAAGACGCCACGGCACGCTTGCAACCCCACGTGCAATCAAATTTACTGCCCGGTACACAATCACGTTGCGTTTGTATCCCTCTTCAGACAACCGGTCATAACGTCTTGGGGTCCACACGGGTTGCCCCACACTTTGATAGGCCATAAGGGGGGCGGCCGCACTTGCTTTTTGGATGGGAGGATCTTCAGTTTTTGTCTGTTTCTTCCATAACGCTTTTAACTTCTTCATAAAAGACTCCTAATAAAGGCCAATAAAAAAGGGCCCCGTTTAAAACGAGACCCTTATACTTGGGGGAGTATGTCTTTTTTTTAGAGATTATCCCATCTAAAGAAAAGTATTTTATTTGATCACTTTCGTTGCTTTCTTTAAGAGTTCTTGTGAAATGGTAATACCCAGAAAATTAGCTGCTTTTTGATTCAAAATCAGCTCTTTATTTTTAGGGTATTCCACAGGGTTTGCGCTGACAGGCGCACCTTTTAAAAGGCGCGCGACCATGGCACCCGTCTGTCTACCAAGGACATACTGATCGGGGCCAAGGGCAGCCAGGGCCCCTTTTTCCACAATATCCGCATCACTGACAAACAAGGGCACCTTGTATTGCTGCGACACGCTCACGATGGCCTCAAAGGCAGAAAGAGCAGTATTATCGTTACTCACAAAAAGGGCGTCCACTTTGCCCACTAAGCTTTTGGCAGCTTGCCCCACGTCACTGGACTTAAAGGCCGCCCCTTGAAGAAGTGTCACGCCTTTTTCGTCGGCGATTTTCTCAAGACGCTTGTAGATCTCAAGGGAATTCGCTTCTCCAGGATTCAAAACAACCCCAAGGGTTTTCAAGTTTGGCACCAGCTCCAAAAAAAGGGATAGCTGATCCTCAAGGGGGGTAAAATTAGAGGCACCAGTGATATTCCCCTCAGGCGTCTTTAAGTCTTTGACAAGTTTTGCGCCTTCTGGGTCTGTCACGCTGGAAAATACCACAGGAATTTTCTCTTCCACCGTTGCTTTGGTACAAGCTTGGGCCATAGAGGTGCCAAGAGCCACAATGATCGAGGCCTTTTGTCCCACGCATTTTTGCGCAATTTGCGTGGCAAGGGCAGGCTGACCTTGTGCAATATCAATTTGGATTGTTGCGGTATCTGGATCTTGAAACCCTTGGGCGGCAAGTTCGTCGATGATGCCACGCTGGGTCTTATCAAGGGCGGGGTGCGCCACAATTTGGGTCACACAAATTAGAGGGGAATCGGCAAAAGAAGGCGTCAGGGTGGTAAGACTAATAAGACTTGCAAGGGCTGTAGAAAGAACGTAACGCATTATAATAACTCCTAATCATACTGAAATTTTGACTTTTTATTTGTTCACTTAGTCGATGATGAGGATGATAATGGTGTCGCATGGCTGTCTCCTTAAATGATACGTCAATAAGCCTAAAGGCTTTCTTAAGATACGGATCCCTTTCCCAAAAGTCAACACTCGGGCAATTGTGCGTCTGCATGTTTTGAAGTCTATCCAGGATCAGTACCGTGATTTATCTTTTTTCTAGTTGGATGAGAGCAAAATATAAGCTTCTTCTGGCGTCAAGTATTCCTGTGCAAAAACTTTGTTTGATTCCTTATAGTACTCGACAATTTCTTTTCTTAGCTCCGCAGAGATGAGAGACGATGTACCGTAAGACCTAAACTTGTCGGATAATAATATAAGTTGCTCAACGATCATTTCTCGTGTACCAAAAACTGCCTCCTTAAAAAGTCCCGCACGATCCATGGAGAGTAATAAGGAAGAAAAATCAGGGCTCAGGCTAACGTTTAACTTTGTTGTAGGTTTCAACATCTCCATTGCATTGATATCAATGAGGTGATAGAAATCATCAAGTACATCAAATGTATCGTCACGAGGATGATATAACCGTGCCTTGATTTTCTCTTTTCCAAAAGTTTCTCTCCACGGTTTAAGGATCGTCGTAAAGTCATAGAGGATGCGCGTGTTTTCAAAAAAGCAATCAACGCCTGCAAGATAGTTTACTTCTCCCGTTAAAGGCATGCTATCAAATGTCATGTTCATCGCCTGATGCGTATGATAAACACTTTCAATCAAAGATACTTGTTCTCTGACATAAGAAAGCACAATCACCTCATGGAATTCTTGACAAAATGCTTTCATAGCGTCCGAAGGGATTGAAAAGAGCTCCGAACTTAACACAACAGAATGACATTCATATTCTTTCTGCTCTGCCAGAATCTCCCAGTAGATCTCTGTTTCCTTGAGCGAGTCTTTGCATGATGCAAGTCCATGATGCGCAAGTCCATTTCCTATACCCATCGTTCCAGCCTTGGGATAAAGGATGCCCTTATTTTTCAATAGCGGTCTGCTTTGAGACAGGCTTGCTTGTATACTTGTCGTCCCTGTTTTTCCAAGCCCAATATGTATATAGAGCTTTTTTAGAAAAGAAGACATTTATCAAACCTCTTAATAGAAAATGCTTTTATTGTCAAAATATGCCTATTATTATCACAAGTAGCAAAAGAAAGCTATCTATACATGCTGTTGTTTTTCATATTTTGATTATATCTTAACCTAGGATTAATTTGTTTGTGATGATACGGGATCCGCCGCTTTTGGGGTTCAAATGATGAGCATCTTGCCTGAGAAAGGTAAATTTTATATTCATTCTCTTTAATAGCCAGACAGGTTAGTCATTTTTTTTTTCGCTGCCTCATCATAAAAAATAAGGTTGCTCACACTCGCCGAATTCGGAAAGCTACGTCCCAATAACATAAGTTCTTCGTGCAACTCTAGAATGGATGGAGATAAGTGGGGAGCAAGACCGTTTAGGTCATCCTGTTGGAGATGATGCCTTAAAGACAAATCTAAAAACTCTTCTTTATACTCATTAAGCAAATGAGGATTTAAATCACCATTGACCTTTAAAAAAGACCCAATTCTATTCAGTTCATTTTCAGGGTTTGCTAGTAGACAATCATAACTTACAACGATTCTTTTTTGATGTTCCGTCTCTCTTAGTCCTGACAACATGTGTCTATACCAAAGCATGTACCCTTTTGCTAAGGTAAAACCATCGCGTTTTTGTAATGAGTGCGCAACACTCGTAGGATGTCTATGGGCAATAATATAGGATACATCCAAATTTAGTGCCTCAAACAAAGGCATCCAGAAGGGTAGGAGGATGCACAGTCTAGGATTCTTAACTGCAAAGAAACCAGAAACATCTTTGATTTTATCCATTAGAAGGTTTTTGGCCCTTAGGGAAAATTCTTGCAGATCAAGACATTTGATATCAAATGGCGCGACGTCACAAAGAGAGTCCCATCTTAGTCCCATGAGCCGCAGCAATTCTTCATTAAGTTCATTTACGTCGATGTCTTCAAAAAAGCCCTTAGGGTTCGTTGGTTCATGCTCAGGCATGAGCTTGTCTCCAAGGGCCACGCCGAGGACTTCCAACCCGCGTGTGATTACGCTTGTGCCGCTTCTATGCATTCCTAAAACGACGATTAATGGTTTTTTTTGTCCGTTTTCTTGCATAAAAATATACTCACCATTTGTCTGTGGATTCACGGCCTCTTCACGGTAGAAGTTTTACATAGGTTTACAAAACCTGTGCCATTATCCTTACCGTCAGAGTGCACTTTAAACATAACTGCATCTAAAATTCTATGGAGATACGGATTTTCTGTATCATCATCCGCTATCCCTTGGACACCTGCATTAAGAAAATACGTTTCTGGGTTTAAAAGGCAGTTGAAATTAAACACAACATCGAACTCATCCCCCGCTTTTACCGTGAGGCGCTCATCCCCAAAAGCCGGCGTGACACTGCCGCCGATTTGTGCACCAGTAATATCCTTGATCAACATACCAAACTGTACACCCGTAACATCTTTTGTAAACTTAACCCTATAAGTGTATTCATAGTTTTCAAAGGCCACAAGATGGTTAACACGTTTTCCGATTTTATTGCGAAGATGCGGGTCAATAATTTGGGCACCTCGCATGGGGTAAGGCGTAACACTTTTGGACACAAAGTCATCAAAATAGGCCTCTAGTTCCAGCGCTTCTTGTTTTTTTATCTCTTCTTTATCTTGCTGTAAAGATTGTGGGGCACTAGGAGGAAAGTCGCCACTTTTAATGGAGTGTCGAACTTCTTGTCTTTGTGATGGCATAGAAAAAAGAACTCTATGGTAGGCACGCACCACATCAGAAGGTAGGCCGTCTTTGAGAAGCTCTCCTGCATCAAGAAGGAGGGCCCTATCACAAATTTGTGTTACGAGGCTATCTGCATGGGAAACAAAGAGAAGGGTTGTTCCGTTTTCTCGAAGTCTTTCTATCCTTGCAAAGCATTTTCGCCTAAACGCCTCATCTCCAACTGAAAGAGCTTCATCGACGACTAAAATATTTGGCTCTCTTGCCACCGAAACGGCAAACGCAAGGCGTACAGCCATGCCGCTTGAGTAGGTTTTCACTGGTTGATGAATAAAATCACCAATGTCAGCAAACTCAATAATCTTGGGCAGAATTTCTTGGAGATGTTCTTTGGTAATGCCCAAAACTCCCGACAGAATAGCAATATTCTCAAGTCCCGTGAAGGTTGGGTTCATCCCTGAGCCAAGCTCAAGGAGTGCCGCGATAGAACCAAACGTATCAATGGTCCCTTCTGTAGGATTCAAAGTACCGCACACGAGTTGAAGAAGCGTGGATTTTCCTCCTCCATTACGACCTAGAATACCAACCGTTTCTCCAGCTTTGACATCAAAGGACACGTCCTTCAAAGCCCAAAACTCTTTATAGAGTTGCGTACGTCTTTGAAAAAATTGCAAAAGCCGGTGAGAAGGCTCTTCATAGACGTGGTAACATTTGCCAAGATTTCTTACTTTAATTGCAATATCAGAGCACATCGGCAAACCCTTTGCGTGTTTTCTGGAAGAAGACAAAGCCAAGCCATGCAAGAACTAGACTAAATCCTGTATAAATCGCCAGTTGAGCAAAATCAGGAAGTTTGCCCCATATCATCACTTGTCTTGCTTGGGAAATGATGAATAAAAAGGGATTAAGGCTTAAAACTTCTTGATACTCAGGCGGAAGAGTCTCTGCAGAAAAGAAAATCCCTGACAGAAACAACAAAGCCGTGGTCAGCAAACCAACAATATGGGTAATATCTCGAACAAAAACGCCAAGAGCTGCAAAAAACCATGAAACACCAAGTGTCAGGCATATGAGAGGAAACATGATCAGCGGCAAAAGAAGAAGCGTCGGGTGGGGAAGTCCGAAGTTAAATATATAAAATATAAGCCAAACAATAAAACTCACAAGCGCGTTGAAAAGGCTTCCACCAAGGGCAACGGCAGGAAGAATCTCAAGAGGAAAAACAACCTTTTTGACGAAGTTCTGGTGTGAAAGGATGATTGTAGGTGCACGGGAAATTGTTTCTGAAAAAATATTAAAGAGCATAAATCCAGTAAAAATAATGAAGGCGAACTCCATTTTAGAATCAACCTCGCCCACAGGCCACCTGGCTTTAAACACAACGCCAAAAACAAAGGTGTAAATGGCAAGAAAAAGCAGAGGCGTGACAAAAGACCACAAAAACCCTAAGAAAGATTCGCGGTATTTACTTTCAACATCTCTTTTGGTCAAAGAGTATAAAAGTGGCCAGTTCAAAGAAAAACTCTTGACTATTTCCAAAGGTGAGGCACTAAATTTAATCATAGGAAAAAAGCTCCGCATCACTCAGAAGAGGGGCAGCCGCATCCTTAGGAGCAAGGAGAGGAACACCGTCATAACACCAATTAATACTCAGGGAAGGATCGTTCCACTTCAAGCTTCTTTCATGGGCTGGAGAATAATAGTTTGTCACTTTATAGTAAAACTCTGCAGTGTTTGAAAGGGTCACAAACCCATGCGCAAACCCTTCGGGAATCCATAACTGATGTTTATTCTCTGCTGAAAGGAGGGCACCAACCCACTGACCAAACGTAGGAGACCCTTTTCGAATATCAACCGCCACATCAAAGACTTCCCCTTGCAAGACCCGAACAAGTTTTCCCTGTGCTGACGGGTTTATCTGATAGTGTAGGCCTCTTAAGACACCCATTTTTGAGAAAGATTGGTTGTCTTGGACGAACGTAACGGGGTGGCCCACGGCGTCTTCAAAAAGTCGTTGGTTGAACGATTCAAAAAAGTGGCCACGATCATCCTTGAAAACTTTAGGCTCGAGAAGAAGCACTTCAGGGATTGCAAGCTTTGTAATCTGCATTGTTTAGCCTCGGTCCTTTAAAAGAGATAAGAGATACTGTCCATAACCATTCTTGGCAATTGCACGGCCCAGCGCCTCTAAGTCTGCATCTGAAATCCATCCCTTATGCCAAGCGATTTCTTCCGGACAACAAACGCGAAGCCCTTGACGGTGTTCTATGGTTGCAATGAAGTTGGCGGCCTCTAAAAGAGATTCATGGGTCCCTGTATCAAGCCATGCGTAGCCGCGACCCATTTTTTCAACGGAAAGCTTGCCCTTTTCAAGATAAAGTTTATTCAAATCTGTGATTTCAAGCTCACCACGGGGTGAGGGCTTTACTTGTTTTGCAAGGGAAACAACGTCCTTGTCATAAAAATAAAGACCTGTGACTGCATACGAAGACTTAGGATGAAGGGGTTTTTCTTCAATGGAGAGAACGCGGCCTTGGGCATCGAATTCCGCGACACCGTAATGTTGAGGTTCCCTGACACGATACGCGAATACGGTAGCACCATCATCACGTTTTGACGCACTTTGCAGTAAGTCATCAAAGTTATGGCCGTGAAAAATATTATCACCAAGGACAAGTGCGCTAGGAGAGTTACCAATAAACTCTTCCCCGATAAGGAATGCCTGGGCAAGCCCTTCTGGCTTTGGCTGTACCTCAAATGAAAAGCGCATCCCCCATTGGTTCCCGTCTCCCAAAAGATGCTTGAAAAGCGGCATATCATGGGGCGTTGAGATGATCAATACGTCTTTGATATCGGCCAACATGAGTGTAGATAAGGGATAATAAATCATCGGCTTATCAAAGACAGGAAGTAGCTGCTTTGAAACGGAAAAAGTAGCAGGATGAAGCCTTGTGCCCGAACCACCCGCTAAAATGATTCCCTTACGATTCACGGAATTCTCCTTCCTTTAGATCACGCACAAAGCGCGGTATATAATACGTCCAATCTGGTATTTTTATACCAAACAATGTGTAAATTTTTTGTGAATTAAGACATGAATTCATGGGTCTTGGCGCAGGAAGCGGGTATTCGTGTGATGCAATAGATGTAATGGCTGAGGTTTCACATTTCAAGGCAATACCAACCTTCGTTGCCTCCTCTACCACAGTGGTTGCAAAGCCGTGCCATGATGTTTTACCGCCACCCACCAAGTGATAGACCCCTGTTTTGCCGTTGATTGCATCTGGGTTAAGGGCGTATTGATGCAAAATAAGGCTTGTCACATCTGCGATCAAGGACGCGTTTGTAGGCGCACCGAATTGATCACCCACCACGCGCAGTTGCTCTCGGTCGCGGGCAAGACGCAAAATCGTTTTGGCAAAGTTATGGCCATGGCTTCCATAGACCCAACTTGTTCTAAAAATAAGATGCAGCCCGCCCGCAGCAACAATGGCCTCTTCGCCGGCAACCTTACTTTTGCCATAGACGCCGAGGGCGCCGCAAGCATCGCTCTCGAGGTAAGGCGTGTCTTTCAGACCATCATAGACATAATCTGTTGAGTAATGAACAAAAAGACGCTTTGACCCTGCCGCCTCTTCAGCAAGAGCTTTCACTGCTGTGGCATTCACTTGATAAGCGGTCGCTTCATCCGTCTCGGCTTTATCCACGGCAGTATAAGCGACAGCATTAACGACGATATGCGGATTGTGATCTTTGACAAGGTCCACAAGACCGCCCTCATCCATGAAGTTAGCGTCCTCACGCCCTAAGCTAACTACTTCTGCCACGGGCGCCAAAGACCGAGCAAGCTCATAGCCTACTTGTCCATTTTTTCCTAAAAGGAGAATTTTCATGAGTATTGCTTCTCAATCCATTGACGATAAGAGCCACTCAAGACATTTTCTATCCATTTCGTATTCTCAAGGTACCATGCAATGGTTTTGACAATCCCGGTCTCGAAGGTTTCTGCCGGACGCCATCCAAGCTCACGCTCGATTTTCCTCGCATCAATAGCATAACGCCTGTCGTGTCCGGGCCTATCTTTCACGTAAGTAATAAGCTCTTTGTAGCTTTTCAAAGGTACGTTTGTATCAGGATGCTTCAAACCGCGTGATGCAGGAGGTGTTTTTTCATCCAAAGCCGCACAAATAGTTTCCACAATCTCGAGGTTTGTTTTTTCGTTCCACCCACCGATATTGTAGGTTTCACCGACGGTCCCTTTTTCTAGGACACGACGAATAGCGGTCGTGTGATCCGCAACATAAAGCCAATCACGCACATTTTGCCCATCGCCGTAGATAGGTAGTTTTTTGCCGGCAAGAGCATTGACGATCATAAGGGGGATCAATTTTTCTGGAAAATGATAGGGACCATAGTTATTCGAGCAGTTAGTTGTCAACACAGGCAAGCCGTATGTGTGATACCAGGCCCGAACCAAATGATCAGACGCAGCCTTGCTGGCTGAATAAGGACTATTGGGCTCATAGGGATGCGTCTCTGTAAACGGAGCCGCCTCGGGGGACAGTGACCCATAAACCTCATCGGTACTCACATGTAGAAATCTAAACGCGTCTTTTGCACTTTCATCAAGGGCACTCCAATAGTTTTTGGCAGTCTCTAGCAAATTAAACACACCGTTAATGTTGGTGCGAATAAAGTCCCCTGCCCCGTGAATGGAACGGTCCACATGGCTTTCCGCAGCAAAGTTCACTACTAAGGAAGGCTTAAACTCTGTGAAGACGGCTTGCATTTTTTCAGCATCACAAATATCTGCTTGTACAAAGTGATAGTCTGGGTGCGTTTGATATTCTGATAAATTTTCCGGATTACCTGCATAAGTCAAAGCGTCAACATTGACAAGTGGTCCAAGGCCGATGGAAAGCCAATCCCGGACAAAGTTAGAACCAATGAAGCCACATCCGCCTGTGACAAGCACAGGACCATTCAAGCTACCTAACACAAGAGTCATTTTTATAGTTTTCCCAAAATTGCCGCAACTACCAACGCTATATTCCCAAGAAAGGTCTGACGATAAACACCTGTTTTATTAAAAAGATACAGCCTTTTTAATAGTCCAACCTGTCGTGCCTTATCAAAATTCTTTAAGATCTCACGATTCTTTGGTGTAAACAAAAGTGACACAAATTGCAAGACCTTTATGTTATTAGTATTCCACTGATAAAAACTCCCCTTTATTAATAGGCGAATCCTTTTTATTCGCGCTATCATATTATTATTTGCCCCCACAGTATTTTTGGGGTGTTGTCGGTATAATATCAAAGGTATTTCATCATAAAAAACATGGCCCTCGCACCCTGTAACTAATTGATAAAGCAACCAGTCGTGACTGACAATGGGGATATGAGTTTCGACAAGGCAAAGCAAGGAGCAAGCTTTTTCGTTAAAAACCATGGTATTACCACCTGCCAGGCTTTGAACGAGAGCATTGGAGAAGGTAGGTGGCTTCGTGAATAAGGGAGAGAGGCCCAGGCGTTTACCTTGCCCATCAATAAGGGATGTGCGCCCACAGTAAAGTGCTGGCTTGTCTTCTAGAGCAGCGTTAAGAAAACACAAGGCCGTTTCAAGCTTTTTGGGGTCCCACAGATCATCTTGATCACAAAAGGCATAAAAGGGTGCTTCGGCGTTTGCACGCTTTGCAAGACTAAGAAAATGATGAGCAAATCCTTTTTGTGGCCCACGATAAAGATAAACTTGTCCATTAGGTCGAGCACGTTGATACGCTTCCAGGATTTGCCATGTTTGATCTGTGGATCCATCGTCACTGGCGTGCAAGACCCACCGCGTATGGGTTTGCTGACTCAAAGAATCGAGTTGTAGTTGAAGAAACTTTTCCCCGTTAAACGTGCACAGCAGGATTGCAACAAGATCCTTTTCACGATAGACGCTTAGCATTTTGAAAGTACACATCAACACAGTTTTGCAACTTTATAGCAGGTTCCGCGCAAACAGCAATATTTTTTGGCACAGAGGGGCAATTCATAATGAGCACGTTAGACTTTTGAAGCAGCCCCATTTTCCCTGAGAACATTCATGAATGCTTGCACGCTTCGTGCCCTCGGTTGATTCATATTTTATTAAGAATTTTGGTTTATTTTGTGTTCACATCATCTAGAGGAAAAAGACATGACCCTTAGATTAAAAGACAAAATTGCGCTTTCCATTGGCTGTTTATTCGTCTTCATGCTTTTAGAGGGGTTCGTGCACTTTTATGTAGATACGGCTTCCCAAGAAAAAATGGAGCAACAAGTTAAAACCTCTAGCCTTTTACGCAAAAGTATGGACGCTGACATGATGCACGATGCCATCCGCTCGGATGTTCTGGCGTTTTTAAAAGCGCGTTATATGCACGATGCAAAAGGGGAAAAAGACGCCCTCAATGACTACGCCGAACATAAAAAGTCATTTTTTGATAATGTTTCAGCTGTCCACAATCAGGCCACGGACCCCGCGATACGCAATGAATATGGCAATATCCTTAATGTCATAGCGGGCTATTTTACTGCAGCGGAAAAGGTGCTTAAGTCTCCCGCACAGGCCAATATGGCCGACTCCTTCTTCCCAGAGTTTCAAAGTGTCTTTGAAGACCTTGAAAAAATCATGGCAGGAGCGGGTGACAAACTTGAGGCTTTTCAAAAAGAGGTGGCTGTTGATAATGAGTCTTTCAATCAGAGTAAACAGAAAATTTTTCTTCTTGTCAAAGCATTGTCAATATTTTTGGCGCTCTATGTGGGATACATTGTGCTCTACAAGATGATCACCCCCCTCAACGCTCTTGTCAAATCCATGATCGAGCTTTCACATAATAATACAGAAGTCGACATCCCCTTTACAGAGCGACAAGACGAAGTGGGTGATATCGGTAGATCTTTGCAAGTTTTTAAAAATAACGCCTTAGAAGTCAGCCGACAATCAAAAGAAAAACTAACCCTCCTTTCCAATCAACGAAAAGAATTGTCAGAAAAAGTCGAAAACCTCATTCTTAATTTAGAGCAAGAGATGGGCGCCTCCATGAAGGCCTTGGAAGAGGATTCGTCCGAAGTGGCCTCCACGGTGGGAAGCTTACAAGCTTTGATTAAATCCTTGGGAGAAAGAGCAAAACAAGCCGAAGACAACACGCGAAAAGCTGCCTCCAACGCCGATACCACAAGAAAAACAAGCACGGGCTTACACCAAACACTCAGCGAGGTCTGCCAGGGGATGGACCGCGGTCTTTCCCTGGTCACAGAAATGACTGGAGAAATCGGCATTGTCAGCCAGCATGTAAGTGAGCTTACAAAAACAACAAAAAAGATCGAAGCTATCGTTGATCTCATCTCCAATGTGGCAGGCCAAACAAATCTTCTTGCCCTCAATGCGACCATTGAATCCGCCAGAGCCGGAGAGGCTGGAAAAGGATTTGCGGTGGTTGCCAGCGAGGTCAAGGGCCTTGCCAATCAAACAACTGAATCAACTGGAGAAATTGCGGCGCAAATCCAGGCCATTCAGGCGTCCGTTTCCCTTTCTTCCAGCGCGACAGAGCAAGTGGTCACACGCATGCAACAGGTTCAGGCGGCTTTCACAGAGCTCATGTCTTGCTTGACAGAACAAGTCTCCAGCACCCTTGATATGCAGGCAAGCGCCCAAGAATCTTCTGATTGCGCCCGCTATGTGGCCAAAGACATTCAAGAAATTACTGATTCTACATCAATGCTTTACAATTCTTTGAACACATTTGAGCGTAAAAGCAGTGATGTTCTTTCAAAGGTAACAGAACTTCAAAAATCCAGCAAAGCTTTGATCGCACGGTCTTTTGAGGTCTCCACTGCCGCGAAATCCGTGGAGATTGACACAGCACAAGAGGCAGTAAGCGCGTAGAGGGTTTAGTTGCGCTCTAATGTTAAAAGGCTACTTTCGCGCGACCATTTGCGCCGTCTTAATCGAAGATCACTTTCTGGACGCCTCACATTGGCGAAATCTTTTTACACAAGTTCACTTTTTAATCGCTTGAAAAAAGTGTCTCTAGCCCGACGCTCACACGCAGGATAATGCCCACACCGTTCCATTGCGATGAAACGAAAATTCCTAAGAACACAGGCAAGAGGCTTCACTACGCCCTCAACAGGATGAGGATCATAGGTTCCGTGGAGCGCCACCACAGGACACTGAATCTTTTTGCCGTATGCAAGAAGCGCTCCTGATTGCCGTCGCGTACGCACGTCGCGCCACACCTTGTCATAAATCTCATAGGAAACGTGGAGGAAAGGATTCTCAAGGGGCAAGGGATCATACCCGTCCACAACCCTGTCCAAGTTTGCAAGCTGCAAAAGGACCGCGTCTTTTTCTTTTCCCCGCGCGCGTGTAAGCTGCCCTTCCAGAAACGCAGCCTCGCGTTTTTGAGCGTCCGACATGCGGGCCAGGCGCGCGTGTTGGATCATGGCGGCGCATTGATCATCAAAAACCGCGCTTCCCACCAAAATCACTTTTATCACAAGATGAGGAAATAGACCTGCAAGGGCGTAACTAAGAAAGGCGCCATAAGAATGTCCCAAAAGAACCATAGGGGCTGTGGTATAGACGTCAGCACCACGGCAAGCTCTTCAACTTGTCCTTCAAAACTAATGGCCCTTTGAAGGGGCTCTAGGACACCTTGATCTTTTGCAAGCGCGTGCGCCAGCGGCGCTAAGTCCCCTGCCGCGCCTGGACCGCCATGTACCAAGGCAAGACCGTAGGGCGCGCTCCCATGGCACCTCACGCGCTCACCCACGGCGACCTACACTCATGTAACGTCGCCTTGTAAATAGGGAAAGTCCGCGCGAAGAAGCGCCAGGACCTTGTCTGCGCTCTCGGCATTCTTAAGCAGCATCAGAACCGTGTCATCCCCCGCAATGGTCCCCAGAAGATGAGAGTCCGCGTTTTCGTTCTCGTGATAAGCCACGTATTTCTGATCAAAGTAGTAGGCCAGGCTATTGGCATTACCGGGATGGGTATGAAGCACCAAAAAGCCAAAATCAGATTTTTTGATACTTAGAACCTGGGGCAGCACCGCCGTTGGTTGTGCCAAAACCTTGTAAGCGCCTCCCACCTTGACCACATTCAGTTTCTTAAGCCGCCTGGAAAGAGTCGCTTGGGGAAGCTCGAACCCCCTTTTTTGCAGCTCACGCGCTAGGTGCGACTGCTCTCTAACCTCTTGCTGCTGCACGATATGAACAATATGTCCGTCCACCACTTGGTCATGGGCCAAGGCTGCTCTCCTATTCACTGATATTCACTCTTTTGGAATTATATTCATTTTTTCCTTGACCTGGCAATAATCTTCTCTTACATATGAATATATCGAATATAAAATGGATAGGAATTCGACATGAAAAAGATGATTTCAAGCCTTCTTTTGGCTTCAGCCCTTATTTTAAGCGGATGTTCACAGGAAAAAGACGATAATACACTCACCTTTGCGGTGTGTGCAGATTATCCACCTTTTGAATATTTAGAAAACGACAAGCTTGTGGGCCTTGATGTGGACCTGGCCACAGCCCTTGCCAAAGAGATGGGAAAAGGCGCGCATTTTGAGAATTTGCCCTTCGCCTCGCTCCTTGCGTCTGTCCAAACAGGATCAGCCCACGCGGCCATCTCCACTTTGACCGTGACTGAGGAAAGAAAAAGAACATTCGATTTTACAGATTCCTACTTTTTGGAAACACTCACGGCTGTTTATAAAGAGGAACACCCCGTTAACACCGCAGACGAGCTTAAAGGTAAGAAAATTGGCTGTCAAATCGGCACCACCACCGAGATCTGGCTCAAGGATCACCTGCCAGGACTGCCCCTCACAGTCATGGACACCAACAATCAAGTCATCGAGGCTTTGAAGGCTGGACACATTGATGTGGCCGTTCTGGACGGCGCCCAGGGCGTTCTTTTTTCCAAAATGAACAAGGGACTGGCATCAAAAGTAATTGCAACCTCTGATACGGGGTACTGTATTGCCGTCGCCAAAGGCTCTCCCCTAAAGGACATGCTAAACGCCGCCCTTAAAAAGCTAAAGGACAACGGGACACTCCAAGCCCTGACCCAAAAGTGGGTCGGGTAACAAGGACTCGTATCATGGACTTTTCATTATTGGACACCCTCATCCCCGCCTTGACCTTCATTGGTCAAGGCGTTTTGATGACCCTCACTCTACTGCTGGGTGGTCTTTTCCTCGGCCTTGTGCTCGCCGTTATCTGGTCGATTATGCGTTACCGGAATATGGGCACGCCCGTCATCAAGGGGCTGGTCTCCTTTTTAAGGGGAACACCCTTGATCCTTCAGCTGAGCTTTGTTTACTTTGCGGCCCCCACCCTTGTGGGCATTAAACTTGATATCCTGGGCGCTGGCATCCTAACCTTTGGCCTAAACAGCGGTGCGTATCTTTCAGAGATCTTGCGTTCTGGCCTTGAAAGCCTTCCCAAGGGTCAGTTTGAAGCAGCCAAGACCTTGCAAATTCCGCCCTATCCTCTGTGGAAGGACATTATTCTACCCCAAGTGATTCGGGCAATTTTACCGTCCCTTACCAACGAGGCCATTGCCCTTCTCAAAGAAACGGCCCTCATTTCCACCATTGGCGGGATGGATATTATGAGACGCGCTCAGGCGGTGGCGGCCGAGAAATTCACATACTTTATGCCCCTGTGTCTTGCGGCCGTGTATTACTACGGTCTTGTCCTTCTTATTGAATACATTGGCAAACAAATCGAGAAAAGAGGTACCTATGCTGCGGCTTGAAAAAGGATCTAAGGTTTTTGGCGCGACCAGTGTGTTAAAGGACATTGATTTGACCATTACCCCTGGAATGATTGTGGGACTCGCGGGGCCGTCCGGTGGGGGTAAGTCAACCCTTCTTCGCGCCCTTCAAGGACTTGAGACGCTCACTTCTGGGACGCTTCATGCGGAAGGAAAACGGGGATTCATGTTCCAAGATTTCCAACTCTTTCCCCATATGACGGTACTTGAAAATCTGACCTACGCCCCTTTGATTCATGGAAAAGAAAGCGTGATTCAGGAAGCTACAGCTCTCCTAGCCAGTCTTGGGATTGCCCATAAGAGTGCAAGTTATCCCCACGAGCTTTCGGGGGGACAAAAGCAGCGTGTGGCCCTAGCCAGAAGTCTTATGATGCACCCTGATTACCTCATGTGTGATGAACCGACCTCTGGTCTTGATGTGGCAACGATTGAAGACGTCGTCAGCCTTCTTCAATCCGTTAAAGACCGGGGCGTCACCATGATCATTGCGTCCCATGATTTGGATTTTCTAACAAAAATCGCCGACAGGATTGTGCTTTTAAAAGAGGGACACATAGCCTTGGATGTCGATCCAAAAGCCCTTGATAACCCCATCCACACCCTCAAAAACTACTACACCTAACCTTTGATAAGGGAAAAGAATCACTGCGTTCTTTTCCCTTAATTCTTTTGAAACGGACCCCTTTAAGTCACGCCCTGTGTCCGCTAACTGTCTCAAGAGCACCTTTTTGCCAGCGAATCCCATTGCTTTCTAACAAAAAGACTGGCTTTATCTAAAATTATTTTTGACACAACCCCACTGTGAGCCGCCATGTCCCACCACTTCCGCATTTTTTTTATCTTTCTTTGTGCCTTTACTTATCTGTCTTCTGCGGTCGCCACAGAGGACAATCTCTCAATCCCAGCCACCCACAACCAGGCCCTTCAGCTCATGGGGATGGATACTTTGCACGCACGCGGCATCACAGGAAAAGGCACCTTAATTGCCCTGATTGACCAAGAAATCAATCCCACCTGGCTTAAACCTCTTATGGACAAAGGCGCGATTCATGACGCCGCACTTCTTCCCGAAAACCCTTATATGCTCACCCTTCAAGATCTCGCATATACCGATGACCACTATGATCGTTATTTGCGCCAAGAGGGCGTTTCCATGTCTCTTCTAACCAACCACACGGCACGAAGCCGGCGTCTTTACGCAGACGCCTTAAACGGTAAAAACGCCTATAACAAAGGCACCGGCATTATAGAGGCGGTACACCTTGCAGCCCCGGACGCCGTTCTTTTTCCTGTAGATATTAGGCTTTATGTTCAAAGCACACGAGAGCAAAATTTTTCTCCTCTGTTCGAAATGATCCTTAGGTTACAATCTCCCGTTGTGCTGTTCTCAGACACCTCAATCCTCATGCGTGAAGAGTGTCGAAGGTATGCCTCACGTCTAACAAACCAAGGCACCTTACTCCTCTTGCCGTCGGGGAACGGTGCGTGCAATCCTGCCATGACTCGCCCTCTTACTTTGAAAGGTGCTTTGGGATACACGCCCACCCAATCCGAACAGGCGTTGTTGTTTCAAGAGCTGCTACCCAAACATATCGGTTTTTGTGGCTCTGTCAGCATGCCAAAGCCATCAAAGGCGCCTCAACTTTCTTACTTCACTCAGGTTCCTCCCACATCCATGGCACCCTATTTTCTCGTAGCTCCTGGGGAAGAGCTTGAATTCCATACCATGAATAGCGCTGATCATTTGGCGGAGGACACGCGGCTGTCAGCAGCCTTTGTCGCGGGTGCCCTTGCGCTGCTGCGCGATCACTGCCATGAAAAGGGATGTCATCATTTCACAACTGATATGCTCTTTAACTTTCTCCATCAGTACGGTACGGCCGTCTCAACGCCCTTAGAAGGAAACCCTGAGTACCAGCTCATCAACGTCATGAATGTGTGCGAGAAGCTAGGTTGAGCCCATCCTGTTTCAAACCTGTACAGTTGGCCCTTTTCTTGCAATGGCATTCTTTGTATGCTGGAGGCGTTAAGAAAACAGATGAACGTGATGAACAGAACATTTTGGGTATGGGGACTAGTGATGCTGGCGCTTCAAGGGTGTGTCGATGACCGGTGGCACTCGGCCGATTATTTGGCCAGCCGCGGCTGGGCAAGCGCCCCAGAAAAGACAGGCGAGCCTATTTCACCTGTCGCGAAATACCCCACCTCCAAAAATCTGTATTGTTATAAGAGTTTGGGCCAGGTGGATTGCTTCAAAGCCCCCCAAAAGGGAAAAGATCATCTCCGCGTGGGTCAAGAAGCGCCCGCCCTGCCAAAGGAAGAGGTCACGCCGTGTGACGGACCTTCTACCCCTAAAAAAGCCTCTACACCCGATGAGTCCCCCCTTCCCCTAGAACTTTACGAGCCGATCCATGTCACAAGAACCCCTGCGTAACGCGCTCAAAGCCGTGTTATTTAGAGCAAAATACCGCTCGTCTCAAGAGGCCGACTATATCCTTGGGGGCTTTGCCCGGGAGAAAGCGCCGAAGCTTAGCGAGAACGCCCTTGAACAGTTTGCGTTTTTGCTCACCCACGATGATCCCGAGATTTTTGCGTGGCTTGATGCGCCCGAAACAGCGCCCCCACCTCTTACCCCGTCTCTTTTAAGAGAAATTTACGAATACGCCACCACTTTGACACCCACATGGTCAAAAACCTAGCCCTCTACACAGCCCTCAGTCTTATGAAGAGCCGCTTTTTCAAAGGGCTTTTGGGAATGATTCTTTTTCTTTGCGCCGTTTCCTTCTTCTTTGGATCAACCCTGTTATTGGAAGGAGAGGAAGCCAGCCAACATTTCTACGACTTTATCCTCATCCCCTGTTTATTTTTCACCTTAGGTCAAAGCGTCATCTCCCTTTTATTCCGAATGCGTGACACACAGGAGGAGGACTTTTTTGTGGGGCATGGCCTTCTGCCATTTTCCTATGGGGTGGGAATCTTTGCAGGATATGCATCGATCCTGTTTCTTTTGTGCGCTGTGGTTTTCCTTCCCCACCTCATGCTTTTCAACGCGCCTATGCTCACCGCCCTTCAAGGGGGAGCATCCCTTTTCCTCCAGGCAGTCGGTGTCCTCTGGCTTGCCGTTCTTTTAGGGTTTTCCAGCAGATACCAGGCGCAAGGAACGTTATGCCTGGGTCTTGTATTGATGATGAGTTTTCTTAAACAAGGTCTTTTAACCACAGGTACAAGCGCGTGGATCACCTCTTCAAAGTGGCAGGAAAGCTTTTGGAGTGTGCTGCAAAAACTCAGTCTTTTACTCCCCCCTTTTACTCTTGACCTTTTGGCCTTCTCTTGGAAAGACGCCTTACAGACAGGCGCACTCTTGGGCGCTTTTACCCTTTTGACCTTTACACGGTCTTGGTACAAAGTAGGCGTTTTTAGTCTGACAGCTTTTTGGGTCGTCAGCGCTCCTTTTACCCCTCCAGCAGAGCGGCGTCCGAGGCAAAGCATCCCCTATGACCCGCCCAGTCTCATCCAGCGCGAGTTTTTAAAAGGACTAAATTCCTCATTTTTTGGATACGTGGCACTTTTATACTTGCACCACGCAGGCGACATGGGGAACGCAAGGTTACCCTTACGCCTCTACTCCTACGAAAAAGTCATTGGCTGGCTTCAAACAGCGGACAGTCTTGTTCCTTCATCTGACCTCCCCCCGTTTTTAGGAACCTTCTATTTTGGCATGACGCCTGACCCTGAACAACGAGCCCTTCTTGTTTCTTATTTGACCCACTATACAAAAAATCACCCTCACAAGTCTTGGTGGCTCACGTTTGCCACACGCCTTGAACAACAAGCGCGCTAAAGTCCGAGGACGATGCCAATCAGTGCATTCGCGAAATACCTGTGGTACCAAATGACTCTTTTTGGTATGACTAGAGCACCATAAAAAACAAGAGACTAGCGCCATGTCCTATCTTTTTTTACTTCTTTTTTTAACGTTTCCCGCGTTAGCCACCACGGACCAAGCTTTTGAAACACACAGGCAAGCGGATGAAGAGCTTGCACAAAATGATCTAGCCCTTAATGTTCTTTACCAAGAGGTTTTGCTTTTGGTGTCATCCAATGACCGGGAAGACTTCAAAAAAACTCAGCGTCAGTGGTTAAAAGATAGAAGAAGCTTAAGTGCCCTTGACACCATCAAAGAGCACTACCGAAAGCGCCTTTATCAACTGCAAGGACTTAAAGCAGAAAAGGAAGCCGCCTACACAGCGTCCTTCTTTACCCCAGAAGCCACCCTCAACAAAGAGCTCGTGTTGAATGATCTCAAAAAGTGCCCCACATTTTCATGCCGTCTTTACGAACTTATTATACAATCTCTTGAAATCCCTCAAAATGACCGTCACTCTTTTTTAGGGCGTGCTGCCAATACGCTCTATGAAAATGAGCAAAAAACCAGCACCTCGCTTTCAAAAATTACTTGGCCCTTTTCCAACGGTGCCAATATGGAAGACATTCTTTTTATGGCTCAGCATGGCTTTTTTATGGAGGGAGAGCGTCATGCTTTGGCTCTTGTGGCGCCTTTGTGGCTTGTCATTCAAGCGCCTGACCTGATGAATTATGACACTGGCGCATGTTACCGACCGTACGGCTTAGAAATTCTTACAAAGGCCAGCATGGGCACCCTTCCCCATTACGAGGCCTTTAACCGCGCCGTTGACGATCTATTTGTGGGACAGTGGCTTAGCGGAACCCTTTATCGCACGTTTTATTCAGGTCTGGCACGCGCCCGTGATTTTATCTCCTTCGCGCCGACAAATCTTGACGCGACCAAGCATGCGCCGTCCCTAGAAGACGACGCCCTTCATCATCCCGAGCTTTTGAAATGGTCCTATCTCGGGCCCTGGAACCGCAAGAAGTATCAAGCCCTTGAAAAAGTTTTTCCTCTCATGGTGTCTGATCTGCGGGCGTTTTATAAGTCACTACCACCGCTTGCCGTCTTTTCTGCCCACGCAACGCAATATTTAAATGGTTATGTTTACGCAAACTTTGAATCCACGGTTCCCCTTGCCAGCGATAAAGCGTACGCGCTGTTTGTGATGGACCCCGAGAAAGATCTGGACCGACTTCTTGCGCGCGCCAAGAATTTTGATCAAACGGATTGGAACGCCGCGCTTTCGTACGGACTTCTTTCAGGACGTCCTGTTCAAGACCTCAAACGTCTTGTGGAAAAGGGGGCGAAAGTCGACGCCGCCATCGATGGGGAAACGCCGCTTATGAAGGCTGCGGACAGGGCTGATGTTCTTTTATTTCTTCTCAGCCAAAAGGCACCAGTGGACGCCCACAACGACTTTGGCAAAACCGCCCTTTTCTACGCCGTCCAGTTCAACAATTTAGACAGCGTCAAAGCCCTTGTGGAGGCAGGCGCCAACATAAACACACCCCTGCGCCTCATGAATGTAGAGCCTTACTACGAGTTTCAGTTTGTCCTAGGGTTCACACCCCTTGCCTATAGCATGCGCTACGGCTCTCTTGAGATGACAGCGTATCTTGTGGAAAAGGGGGCCACCCTTACTGTGATTGATAGGGAAAAACTAGAAGAGTGGGTGACAAACGGCGGAGATACCACGCGCTTTAAAACTCACCTAGAGCTGATTAAAAAGTAGAGTTGACCGCAGAAAAAAGGGCAAGAATTCATTTTCTCCCCTTTTTCTTTTTACCTTACAGAAGCTCAAGCCGCTTGGGTATCAAGTCGCTTGTCACGCCCTTGGCCAATCAAGTGGTAATCAAGGGTACGCCGAAGGGCCTCTTCGATGTCCACATGCGGCTCCCACCCCAGATACTTCTTGGCGTTTTTGATGGACGGAACCCGAAACCCAAGATCTTGGTAGCCCGCCCCGTAGTGCGTGTTAGCGTCCACCTTGATGATCTTTACGGTGTTGGCGATTTCCTTGTACTGCGGATAGGTTTTCACAAGGTCAACAAGTTTATGAGCCAGCTCTTCAATGGAAAGATCATTTTTGGGGTTACCGACGTTGAAAATACGCCTGCTGGCAAGGCCGTCTTTGTTTTCAATAATTCGCATTAACGCCTCAATACCGTCATCAATGTACGTAAACGAGCGGCGCTGCTTGCCTCCATCCACAAGACGAATTTCTCGATGATACAGAATGTTGCTGATGAATTGGGTCACAACGCGGGAGCTTCCTTCTTTTTCAGCGTTCAAACGGTCAAGCTTAGGACCCAACCAGTTAAAGGGGCGGAAAAGTGTATAATCAAGCCCCTCCTCGCCGTAAGCATAAATCACGCGGTCAATCATTTGCTTGGCGCAGGAATAAATCCAGCGTTGTTTGTGAATGGGACCCAGCACAAGAGACGTTGATTCTTCATCAAACTCTTCTTCTTGGCTCATGCCGTAAACTTCGGAAGTCGACGGGAATATAACGCGCTTTTGAAAGCGCACACATTGACGCACGATCTCAAGGTTTGCTTCAAAATCAAGTTCGAAGACCTTAAGAGGTGTCTTCACATAAAGCGCAGGATTAGCAATGGCCACAAGGGGCAGCACAACATCACACTTTTTCACATGATAGGCAACCCACTCTTTGTTGATGGTGATGTCGCCTTCCACAAAGCGAAAGCGCTCGTGACCGAGGCAAGAGGCAAGATTGTCCTGGGACATATCCATCCCATACACTTCCCACTTTGTATCCTTCAAAATACGCTCGGTCAGGCTGTTACCGATAAAGCCGTTAACACCTAAAATCAGAATCTTAAGAGACATGCTGTTGCTCCTTCAAAGGGGATGAGGCGGCCATTACTTCCTCTTGAGAGAGTTCCACCACCTGTCGAATAAGAAAACGCGGCCTGTGGCGCACCACTTCGTAAATGCGACCAACATACTCACCCACGATCCCGATTCCTGTAATCGCCACACTGATAAGAAAGAATGAGATAGCAAAGAGCGTAAAGAGACCTTCCGCCTCTGGCCCAAAAATAAAACGACGAAAGAGCAAGTACGCCACAAGGCAACCGCTTAAGGCCGAGACAATAAAGCCAAACAAGGTAAACACTTGAAGAGGCGCCATGGAAAAGCCTGTAAACAGGTCAAAGGTCACCCGCACAAGCTTATACACATCGTACTTTGAGTCCCCTTGAAGGCGCGCTTGGTGCTCGACCCCAATTTCGGTGGGGTTAGCCGCAAACTTATACCCAAGGGCTGTCACAAAAGTTGATGACTCGTCGCACTGGGTAATCAGGTCCACTACACGCCGGCTGTAGGCCCGAAACATGCATCCTTGGTCTTTGATGTGAATATCTGTCACAGCGCCACGGATTTTGTTCATAATCAAGGACGGTAGGCTTCGCAAGATAAAGGAATCGTCGCGCTCTTTGCGGTAGCTTCCCACATAATCATAGCCCTTTTCATATTCAGCAAGGAGCTTTGGAATTTCCTCGGGCGGGTTTTGCATATCCGCGTCCATATTGACGATAATTTCACCCCGCACGCGCTCGAACGCGGCCATAATGGCCATATGCTGGCCAAAGTTACCATTGAAGTGAATAACCCGAATCTGCTGGGGACGTCTTTTATGAAAGGCGTCCAGAATTTCTGCCGACTTATCCTTACTGCCATCATTGGTAAAAATAATTTCGTATGGTTTACCTATACCGTCACACACGGCTGTCAGGCGCGTGTAAAGATCCTCAAGGCACGCCTCTTCGTTATAAACAGGCACCACAACAGATAAGTAGACACTTTGTTTTTCTAGCAGCATGTGTTAACGAGCCTCATCAAAAATTGTGCGCATATCCCTAATGACGCGGTCCTGTTGTGCATGGGTCAAGCTGGTATAAAGAGGCAAGCTCATGATGGTCGCCCCCACTTTTTCTGCGTGGGGAAAATCACCTTCTTTGAACCCGTAGGTTTCCCGGTAAAAAGAAAACAAATGAGCCGGCGAATAATGCACCCCAAGCCCCACATTCTTTTCTTTCATTTTGGCAACGAAAGCGTCCCTTGTAAGAAACGTCTTTTCAAGGTTTAAAAGGGGTGTATAAATATGCCACGCGTGCAGGTGCGGGTATGAGGGCGCTGTGGGCAGAATGAGCTCGTCCCACCCCCGAAACGCCTCGTTATACCGTGCTACAAGTCCGTGACGATAAGCCGTAAAACGATCAAGTTTGTCAATTTGATGAAGCCCCACAGCCGCTTGAAGATCCGACATATTGGCCTTAAAGCCAGCGACGACCACATCTATGGTATGACTTCCTTCTTTGCTATACCTATTCCAGGCGTCCCGGTCGATGCCGTAAAAGCGTAAGTGAGCCACTTTTTTTGCGATTTCGGGGTCGCGCGTCACAACACACCCACCCTCAGCTGTTGTCATATTTTTGCAGGGATGAAAGCTAAATACTTGGATATCACCAAATTCCCCAATACGTTTTTGATCGTACTCAGCCCCCACCGCGTGGGCAGCATCCTCGATTACACGAAGCCCTTTTTCTTTGGCAAAGGCATAGAGCGGGGCACAGTCTACAGGAAGGCCCGCAAAGTGCACCGGCATAATGGCCTTGGTGCGGGGTGTCAGGGCTTTTTCTAAAAGCCGCATATCCATGTTAAACGTCTGGGGGTCTATATCCACAAGAACAGGTGTAGCCCCCGAGTGGACAATGGTATTCAAGGTCGCAACAAACGTCATGGGCGTCGTGATCACCTCATCTCCTACCCCTACTCCCACTGCTTTCAACGCAATATGAAGACCAGATGTTGCAGAATTGACCACATGTGCGTACGGCGCTCTGAGATAGGTGCGCAACTTCTCTTCAAAGGCCTGGACACGGGGCCCCGTAGCAATCCATCCTGATTGAAGGCAGGCAACAACTTCTGCGATTTCTTCTGGCCCAATATCTGGCTTAGCAAAGGGAATAAAAACGCTTGAATCGTCTGAAACACCTGAAAGTTTAGCTGCGTGTGACAAGATACACTCCCACTAAAATAACAAAAATACCGCACCACCGTGTCAAAGATAGGCTCTCCCCTAAATAATAGGCCCCCACAAGGGCCGTGAGGACGTACCCAAGGCTCGACAGAGGGTATGCATAACTTACCTCAACCCTCGCCAAAACAAAAATCCACAAGGCAACGCTTAGCACGTATAACACAAGCCCAAAAAAAATGGCAGGATTTAACGCAAGACGCAACGACAACTCCAAAAGGTTTTGCCATGAAACTTGTACATCACCAAACGTACGTGCCCCCATCTTTAAAAGGATTTGTGCGCCCGTGTTTAAAAGAATACAAAGGCCAATAAGGGGAAGTGTCAGCATCTTGGCGTTTATCATTTAGCGTTCTCCCACAAGTAAGAGATCTTGTTCTGTTTCTCCCACAATCTTAAGGTCATTGATGCCAAGATCTTTAAGATAATCAAGGGATGATTTGCGCGTGACGATGAAAAAACGACCGCCTTTCTGGTAAAGCTTGACAAAATCTTCTTGAGGCATCATCCATGCACTGGTGTTTTCGACGCCCATACCAAAACTCAGCTCGCCCTTCCAGTTTGTGACAATCACACGCCTTCCGATATAAGGGGGTAAATCTTGATAGTAGCGATTGTGCGACACAACATGGTCTTGTGGCCTAATCTGGGCGTTAATCATCTGGGCAAGTGGCTTAATAGAGCGCCCCTCCAAAAGGGACCATGATGCATTTAAGAGAGGAAGTAAAAAGCTACTTAACACCACAATCAGAACACGAAGTCCTTGCCAATATGCCCGCAGAATCAAAGCCCCTGACCCTGCCAATGCCATCACCAACACAACGCCAAGCCAAAAGGGTCTGAGCTCTTTTGAACTCAAAAGATCCTGGGTAAAAAGCGCGATAGGCACCGCCACGGCAATCAAAAAACAGGTGACTGAAAGGGCAAGGGCCTGGCGCTTTAAAAGAGAGAGTCGCGGATGGGAAGTAGCCAGAAAAGGACCCACCAGAAGCGCCATGGGTGGAAAAACACACAGAATATAAGGAATGAGTTTTGACTTTGAAAAAGAAAAGAAAAGGAAGACAAACACAAACCAAAGGGTAAAGAACAGCTCGTTCTTTGCTCCCTTTTCTGCCCTGCCTTTAATTGCCCTCCCTAGTTGAACAAGTGCGTCTTTCAAAGGCGTGAGCAAAAAGGCGCTCCACGGCATCCATCCCACCGCAATGATGGGGATAAAAAACCAAATTGGCTGGTATCGACTATGGGCGGTTGTCAGATATCTCTCAAAATGCTCGTGGATGAAATAGAAATGCAAAAACTCAGGGTTTCTGTGCGCCGCAAGGATGTGCCAGGGGGCCGCAATCGCAAAAAAGAGCGCCACACCCCAGGGCGTAAAAGCAAGCTTGATCGGTGCGACTTCTTTGATGATAAGCGCCCATAACAAAATCACGCATCCCGGTAACACAGCACCTATGAGACCTTTTGTTAGGACAGCAAGGGCCATCATCACAAAAAAGCTTCCTAAGTACCATCGCTGTCGCAGTCGGTTGATTTCACCGTACGCCATAAAAAAGCTGAAAAGTCCAAGGCTAATCCAAGTGGAGACGGCCATATCTAAAATCAAAAGCCGGGTATGGGCGTAGTAGAGAATATTGGTCCCAAGGGCAAGGGTTGACCATGTTGCGGCGCTTACGCCGTACAGATGGTTAGAAACAAAAAAAAGTCCCATACAACCAAGAAACCCCAAAGCTGCTGGCCAAAAGCGCATGGCGGCCTCATTGACACCCCAAACTTTCAAAGAAAGGCTGGTCATCCAGTACATCAAGGGTGGCTTTTCAAAGTACTTCACGCCGTTTAGACGAGGCGTGACATAGTCGCCAGTCTCAACCATTTCACGCGCGATTTCCGTGTAGCGTCCTTCGTCAGGCGCAGAAAGGGGTCTCGTGCCTATCATGAAGGCAAAAAGAATCCCTAAAAACGCCATGACCAGCACAAAACGCTGTAGAAAAAATCGGTTAAACGACATGGAAACGATCACTTACATTATGTTCGCACTTTAGGGGCTCTACCTCAAATGTCAACGTCTATTTGCAAGGAGTGCGAAGGGGCTCTTAGCTCCCTATTGGAGGGTTAAAGTCTATTCAAAGGCACCTTGAGGTAATAAACACCATTTTGAGGATTCCCAAAGCTTCCTGCCCTTAGATTCACTTGAAGAGCGGGAATAAGCATTTTAGGTACTGCTTTTCCCTCATCGTCTTTTTGACGTGTTAACACGTAATCTTCTTGGGTGATGCCAGCGCGCACGCGAATATTCTTTTCTTTTTGTACCCCGATAGTTGTGGCCGCCATAATGGGACGTGATCCATCTGGGGGATAATCATGGCCTACATACATCCGGTAATGGTCAGGAAACTCCAAGAGCTTTTGACACGACACGTAAGAATCATCAGCACTACCCCCAGGAAAATCGCATCGCCCTGTTCCCACATCAGGCAAAAACATGGCATCCCCCACAAAGACGCTCTCGCCAATCACGTAGGCACCGTCAACGGGTGTGTGCCCTGGTACTGAAAGAAACATGGCATCAAGATTTCCTATGGAAAAACGCGCGCCGTCTTCAAAAAGCATATCAAACTGCTCACCGGTCAAGGGGGTGTCAGTATCGTTTTGAAAAAGGGGCTGCCAGGTTTTGAGGACCTCTTTGATGCGCACGCCGATCCCCGTGCGGGCGCCCAGCTTTTTCTTTAAATAAGCGGCCGCTGTCAAGTGATCTGCATGAATATGGGTTTCTAAAATCCATTCAAGGGTCAGGTCTTGCGTGTCAATAAAAGAAATTAGCGCGTCAGCGCTGTCTGTCGAGGTGCGCCCCGAAAAAATATCATAGTCCAACACACTGTCAATGACCGCACAGGCCTTTGTTTGCCCGCACCATACCACATAGGTCCACGTGGCTGTGGCTTGATCGAAGAATGTCTTAACCTGGGGTATGTCCATGACAGAGTCTCCTTAGAGTAAGCATGGTTATCATATCTTGTTGGAATCAAGGCACATAAATGGTTCCTCAAAAACAAAGGGCGTCGGCGTTTTTCAATCCCAGACGGCTTTGCCTACCGTGATGGACGTGGGGCAACTTGGCCCACTTCACCATTGACAGCCGTCTTAGCCCGTGCGTTCCAAAGAAAAATTTACCAAAAAGAACGCAGGCACACTATCACCGAAACCAAGGACAGGCCCCTTAGGCAAAGGAGGCCCTTTAGGGCGTCTCTCTTTGACGTGCACCACTTTGATCTCTTGGATGTCCTCTTTCACGTGTTTTGCCTCTTTCTCTTTTGCGGCTGGCTTTTCTTCATCCACCTTAAAGGCTTGCCTTGGCAAAGCCTTACCCAACATTTTTTCGAGGGCTTTTAAATTTCTTTGCTCTTTGGTGTCCACAAAGGTGATGGCCTTGCCAGAGTTCCCAGCACGACCCGTGCGACCAATACGGTGCACGTACTCCTCGGGGTTCAAGGGAAGCCCAAGGTTAAACACCATGGGAAGGTCGGCAACATCGATTCCGCGCGCCGCGACGTCACTTGCGACCAAAAGGCTGAGTTTTCCTTCTTTAAAGGCATCTAAGGTTTCTTTTCGTTGGGATTGGCTAAGATCGCCGTGAAGCTCTCCCACACTGAATCCTTGCTTTTTTAAATCACGACAAAGCTTTGATACTTCGAGTTTTCGATTACAAAAAATAATGGCAGAGGTCGGTTTTTCCAGGGCAAGGTAGTGAAGCATCGCCTTGGGCTTTAGGGTTGACGTTGTCTCGACAATCAGCTGCTCGATGGTTTCAGCGGACACTTCTTTTGGCGTGATGGTGATTTCAGCCGGATCCTTGAGAAAGCGCTCGGCGAGTTTGCGAATGGGTGCTGACACCGTTGCGGAAAAAAGAAGCGTTTGACGACTTGTGGGTGTTTTCGAAACGATTTTTTCAACATCCGGCACAAAACCCATGTCAAGAAGACGATCTGCTTCGTCAATAACCAAAAATTCAAGAGCACCCAGCATAATAGAGCCACGCTCTAAGATATCAAGCATGCGGCCTGGGGTTGCAATTAAAATATCCACGCGCTTTTTCAGCTCTTTTTCTTGCTGGGCCATGGACTCGCCTCCGATCAGGGTCACAACACCAAGCTTGGTATTCTTGCCGTACTTTTCGGCCGTCTCTTGGACTTGTTGAGCAAGTTCCCTCGTGGGGGTCAGCACCAGCGCTCTCGGCATGCGGGCGCGCACGCGACCTTCTTGAAGCTTGCTTAAAAGCGGTAGCATAAAGGACGCGGTCTTTCCCGTTCCTGTTTGGGCACATCCAAATACGTCTCGCCCGTCAAGGACAACCGGTATGGCGGCTTGTTGAATGGGAGTCGGCTCGTTGTAGCCTGCCTCGGCAACGCTTTTGAGAATGCTCTCATGGAGAGCAAAGTTATTAAAGGTCATGGGTTAGAAATTCATCTCTATGTTCATCAACACGATACACAACTTGACTATCATCAAATCCTATCAAATTGGTATCTTTTTTCTTCAGATAAGCACTTTTTAGGTCACTGGCAACTAGTTTCTTTTATTTCGTGACAAAAAAGACACATTTTAGGCTACTAAAAGGGAGGATCTTTAGAAATATCCCTAAGAATGAATCGCTCTCTTTTTAAATAAATGCTGTATGAACAGGTCATTTTTTCTTTTTCTATCATCACCACAAGAAGAAGGCTTATACCCCTATATCTTTTAGAGGGGGGCCCATTGCTTGAAGAGAAAGATCTTTTCTTTTTTGTCAAAATCTTTCCCTTTTTTAGAGCGTCATTTTATATAATTACTGTATCTTCATGTCCCTTCTTTCGTCTTTTTTGATCAAATGGCCGTAGAGGAGAATACTTAAAAACGAACTCCCAAACATAAGCCCTGCAATGGGAAGGGCTGTCCCTTCAAAAAAGGTGCCCACCAAAAAGACTCCAACGGCACCAAGCGCCATTTCAAGGGATCCCAAAAAGGCGGCACTTGTACCAACGCCTGCTTGGACTTCTCCAAAGGCAAGAGCAGTACCGTTAGGAAGGATAAACGCAAGCCCAAAGCTGAAAGGAAAGAGGAGCCCCTGGATGATTAAAGGACTTGTAAGGCTGCCATAGCTGAAGACGCCCAAAAGAAGCGCACTTATCATGCATAGACCAAGCCCTACAAGCAAAAGTGTCCTCAGACAAACGCGGTGAACAAGCTTGCTGTTAACAAGGGTGCCCAGCACATAAAGCGCCACGCCAGAAAACCCGTAGTAGCCGTAATCTTGGACAGGGACGTTAAGATAGCCCGTAAAAAGCACGGGAATACCAGAGAGCAGCCCCCAAAGCCCGCCAATCATCAGGCTTGGAATGCAAGCCATTTTAAGAAAGCGTGGATTTTGAAAGACCCCCTTGTATCCCTGCCCCATGGCTTTTAGAGAAAAGGCCGTCCGGTTTTCTTCCCGAAGGGTCTCAGGCATCCAAAGGAAAAGCAATAGCAAGAGGACAAAGGCTGCCACACTCACAACACCAAAGCACATTTGCCATCCGTAATGATAAGTCAAATACCCGCCAAGAACAGGAGCAAGGCCCGGTGAAAGGGCGATGGCCATGCCCATGTAGGACAAGATTTCAGCGCTTTTCTTTTCATCAAAAAGATCACGCACAGCCGCAAACGACACGACCACCGCAACCCCTGCCCCAAGCCCTTGAATAAACCTCGCCCCCAGAAGCAGGGTCATGGACGGTGCCACCAGGGAGAAAACCGACCCCACAAAGAAAAGTCCCATCCCCACGCGTAACGTCGCCCGCCGACCATACGCGTCAGAGCATGGCCCATAAAGAGGCCCAGACAACGCAAGACCCAAAAGATTAATACTTACAGTCCACTGGACATCTGCCTCTGTGACTAAAAAATGCTGGGCCACAAGGGACAGCGAGGGGGTATAAATGGCTGTGGCCATCTCGGAAATGGCAATTACAAGAACAAGCAAAAAGGGAACAACAACAGTAGAAGTGCGGTGCATGATCCATATCCTTTAAACGTAAAATATTTTTTGAAGCCATGACGCTTCAACTGACCGCACGATTAAAAGATAGGTATTGGTGATGATCATGCGGCATTGAGGGAAAATCAATGCCGGTCGCTAGGATGTTTTGATAACAGTCATTTTCAAAAAGTACTTTATTTATGAATTTCACTTTAATAATAGTCAGATCGTCAAAGTCGTGCAAGAACTTTGTCGGAAGCACCTATTTTAGATATGCAGCAAAAAGGGCGTCCCCTTGCGCTGAAAGCCATGTTGGGAGAAGCACCGCAAGGGATTCTGGCCTGATATCCAAAGAATAAAGATCGTCAAGGGGCACCCATACAAGGGCCAAATGAGCCTCCTGGGGTTGAACCGGCAGATCTTTTTTAAGGTGGGGTGAGGTCACTTCAAAAGTCAGCATATATTCGTGCGCATGACACCGACTGCTGTGACCTGGCGCAAAGCGGTATTCCAAACACCCAAGGAACCTGGTAGCGACGCACGGCGCTCCCGTTTCTTCTTTGACCTCACGGCATAGGGCGTCTCTTGCCCCTTCTCCGCCCTCGACGTGTCCACCCGGCAGAAAATAAAAACTTTGAGGAAGATCCAAGGTTTGACACAACAGCACATGCCCCTGGTCAATGACCACACCGCGCACCGTCACATGGATTTGATCAAAGGTGGACATACTCTGATTTCTCTTTCATTTTTTGCGCATAAAAAAAGCGACGTTCGAAAACGCCGCTTTCAAATCCAAGGTCTCTTTTATTACCTAGAATAGTATTCCACCACAAGGTGTGGTTCCATTTGAACAGGATACGGCACGTCGGCCAACGCTGGACCACGAAGGAGCGTCCCCTTAAGACCCTTGGGGTCTACCTCAAAGTAATCTGGCACTTCGCGCTCTTGTGATTGTTGGGCCTCGAGCACCACCGTAAACTCACGGGCGCGTTGACGCACTTCAACCACATCACCGTCCTTTACTTGGTAAGAGGCAATGTTTACACGACGGCCATTGACCATGACATGACCATGGTTAATGAACTGACGCGCCGCAAAAACCGTTGAGACAAACTTCAAGCGGTAAACAACAGCGTCCAAACGACGCTCAAGAAGAGAGATCAAGTTTTCACCTGTATCCCCACGACGGCGTGCAGCCTCTTGATAAAGGCGACGGAACTGACGCTCTCCAATATTTCCGTAGTATCCCTTGAGCTGTTGCTTTGCGCGCAACTGAATCCCATAGTCAGAAATTTTACCTTGTCGGCTTTGGCCATGCTGACCAGGCTTGTAATTTCTTGCATTCAGTGGGCTGCTGGCACGACCCCAAAGGTTCACGCCAAGGCGGCGATCAATCTTGTATTTTGACTCTAAACGCTTTGTCATAAACGACTCTTCTTTCCTTGTAATGCTCTAAAGCAAAAACTTCATCCACTCCACATACACCTTTTTAAAGCATTTTGTCAATGCTTCCAGGAGAGGTTTACCTGAAAATTCCGTGGTGCGCTCGAGAGGATTCGAACCTCCGACCCCAGGATTAGGAATCCTGTGCTCTATCCTGCTGAGCTACGAGCGCGCCCACGTGCAATCTATTACAGTGCCTGGCCTTTGCCAAGAGCACATTAATCATAATTTATTTTTTTTATCCTTGGCTGGCCACATTCAAGTGGTTGTTCACTTCTTCAATGTGTTCGCGTCCCGCAAGAAGTTGCACTGACGAGCCTTCAAAGTCGTTGCCCACCTCTTCACAGCGCCCTTTTAGCACCTGGGCTAAAAACGCTTCTGTGATGGCATAGAAAGAAAGTTTATTTTCGGGCCTCACAAACCCGTGCCCTTCATCGGGATAAAGCGCGTAGGTGACGGGAATCTTTTTTTCTTGAAGGGCGGCCACGATTTGGTCCGATTCGGCTTGCTTGACCCGGGGGTCGTTGGCACCCTGGGCAATAAGAAGGGGCTTACAAATCTTGTCACAGTGGGTTAAGGGCGAGCGTTCTTTGAGGAAGGCTTGCCCCTCTGGGGTTGCTGGGTCTGCCCCCAGCATCACGCGCATGATATCAAGGACCGGTTTCCAGTAAGGCGGAATGGACTCGATCAAGGTCAAAAGATTGGACGGTCCTACAATATCGACCCCGCACACAAAAACGTTGGGTGTCATGGAAAGCCCCACAAGGGCTGCGTATCCGCCATAGCTTCCGCCCATGATGCAGATCTGGTCAGCGGTTGTGATCCTGTGGTCCACAGCCCACTTAACCGCATCGAGCAGGTCTTCGTGCATTTTACCGGCCCACTCGCCGTTACCTGCATGGATAAAGCGTTTGCCAAACCCCGTAGAGGCCCGGTAGTTGACGCTTAGGACCGCATAACCCCGGTTAGACAGCCACTGGTGAAGGGGATTATAGCCCCACCGTTCACGCGCCCGCGGCCCCCCGTGAATTTCAAGGATCAGGGGAAGTGGTCGCCCAGGCGTGATGCCATCATCCTTTGAGCTTCCAACCGGCAAAGTCAAATAGCTTACAAGGGTCAAGCCGTCCCGTGCCTTAATCAAACACGGATGCATCCGGGCAAGGGTTAGCCCGTCTAGAGACTTTCTACTTGAGAACAAGAATGACACTTTTTTGGCGTCACGGTCATAGGTGTAATAAAGGTGCGCTGCCCGGTCCTGGGCAAAAACCACGATCCAGCGGCGCGCATCATAGCTTAGGCTCGTGATCTCTAAATCCCCTTCGGCCTGGGTTTTAAGAAAGGCGATTTCTTCTTCGATCTTAGGATCAAAAAACTGCCACGCTTTGCGGTCATAGTTAGCGGCCGCCCCCCAAAGGGCCTTTGTTTCAGGATGAAGCAAGATATCTTCCATATCGGCGCGCGCGTCTTCGGCCAAAAGGGTCAGCTTTTTTGTGGCAAGGCAATACTTCATGAGGGCAGCTGTGTCTCGGCCCCTGCTATCCACGATATAAAGATGTGTTTCGTTGCCGTCAAATCCCACAAGGGAGGTTGTCATCACATCATCGGGTGAGAGGGTCAAAAACTCTTGGGGCGCTTCAGGAGCGCTGACATCCAGGTAGCGCCCTCCTCCATCAGGAAGCGCTTCAAAGGCATAGCGGCACCGAAGATCCCTATCACACAAAAAGCCCGCGTATCCTTGGTCATTTTGAAAGATAAGGGTGCGCTTTCCGGTGCGTACGTCCACCCGGTAAACATCGTGGTGGGACGGATCTCGGTCGTTTAACGAAATCAGAATCTCCCCTTCACACCGGGGGGACGCTGCCGTAATGGACGCGTGCACCCCTTTTGTGGGGGATAACGCCACAACCTCTTTGGTGCGTACATTCAAGGAATACACCGCCCAATTTTCATCGCCGTCCTGGTCTTGTAAGTAGACAAGATGTTCACCCGTATAGGACCACATATAGCTGCGTATCCCGCGCCCCTTGTCCTGGGTCAAAGGCGTTTTCTCAAGGGGCTTTTCCCAGGGCGCAAGCCACAGGTTCAAGACGCCGTCCAAGGGAGCAACATAAACAAGCCACTTGCCGTCGGGGCTTACCTGGACATTCAAGTGATCAGGGTTGCTGAAAAACGTGCGACGCGGAATAAGAGGGGCTTGGGTCATGGACAGGTATCCTTTCTTCTAAAAAGCAAACAGATGACGATAGCGGGAACTGACATAGGAAAGTCCTGTCAAAAACAGCATCACCAGCCAAAAAATTCTATCTTTCCAAAGGCTGTAAAGGGTTGGATGCCCAAGCTCTGTGGGAAGGCGTGTGTCAAGGACACCTTTTTCATCAAGATTAAGCCGTGCCACGATCCGACCATAAGCATCGATGACGGCCGAGATGCCGTTGTTGGCAACGCGCACCAGCGGAAGTCCTTCTTCGATGGCGCGCATGCGGGATATCTCAAAATGCTGATAAGGTCCCGACGTGCGGCCATACCACCCATCATTGGTCAGGTTTAAAAGCCATTGAGGTCTGTGCTTTTTAGGTGTCAGAGTACCTGGAAAAATGACCTCATAACAAATAAGGGGACTAAAGGGAGGAAGACCCATGAGAGACACGGTTTTAGGCCCTGATCCAGGCGAATAATCAAGGGCACCCGCCGTGACTTTCTGAACAAAGCCGGGCAACAAGAATCTAAGCGGTACGTATTCCCCAAAGGGCACTAAGTGATGCTTGTTATAGGTCGCAAGGACATGGGCGTCTTTGCCAACAGCAATCATCCCGTTCCAAACAAGGTGTTCAGGGCCTTCTACTTTTTGACGAGGCACCCCTAAAATTACAGCGCCCCTATCATGTTCAACAAGGCTTGATAGGCGCGACATGACCACCGGGATTTCTTCTGCGAAAAAAGGCAGGGCTGCTTCTGGCCACAAAATGTGCGTAACCTCACGCCCTGAGGGCAAACGGCTAAGCCTCATCATCTCTTCAAAGATTTCGCGCCTCATTTTGGGATCCCATTTGAGGGATTGGGTAATACAGGGCTGGACAAGACGTAATTCGACCTCTGGCACGTAGGTTGTGGGGGTTAAAAGACGGTACCATCCCCAAAGGCCAATGATCACCACCGCAAGCGCCCCCTGCCCTACATAGACCATGGGCCGAAGAGTCCGGCACGCCAGGGGAAGGCCTGCTACAAGCACGGTAAGAAGACTTAAAAAATAAATGCCCCCAAAGCTGGCAATCTGAGAAATTTCAAGGGGTGTCACCCACGCATATCCCACAAGACCCCACGGAAAGCCCGTAAACCAATGCCCCCGACACCACTCGGCAAGCATCCAACACACGGCAAAAAGAAGATAACTTTCTCGCCCCTTAAAAAGTTGTGTCACAATCCCGTGATACACCGCCATGGCCGCCATGACAAAGAGGGTCAAAATGGCCGGAAGACCCAGAACAGAAAAAGGAATCATCCACCAAAATTTAGCCATATCCACATGAAAGGCAAACGCAATCCAATAAAGAACCGGGACAAAGTACCCCATGGTAAAGGAAAAGGTTAGGATCATTTTCCCTTTGAGCGAACGCCCTGTGATAAGGAGAAAGAAAAGCGGAAACGACACCCACAAAAAGGCACGCACCATAAAAGGCGCCTGGGTCAGGGCAAGAATCCCGCCCAAGATAAGGCACAATAAGGTCTTTTTTTTAAGGGAAAGGGCCGCAAGCCAGTGCTGCCCCTTTTCAAAAAACGACTTTATCTGATCCGTCATCTTGTGTCACGGATACGCACTTTAAGAACGCGCCTGGGGTTTACCTCTAAAATTTCAAAGGTCAGGCCCTGGGGGTGGGTCACGATTTCAAACCGGTCCGGCACGCGCCCCAAAAGCGACACAATCAGACCGCCAAGGGTTTCAATGTCATCATCTTCTTGTTCAGCGCTCAGGGTCAAGGAAAAGGTTTCCATCAAGGTTTCGATGGGAAGCCGGGCGTCTGCCTCAAACACTTTTTCCTCAGTTTTCACAAGGGCCGGAAGCGTGTCTTCCAAAGAGACATCATCAATATCCCCCACAATGGCACGCACAATATCGCCGTACGTGACAAGACCGTCAACGCCGCCAAGCTCGTCCACCACCACGGCCAAAGGAATCTGGCTTGCCTTCATTTGCATCAAAAGATGCAAGACCGAACGTGACGGGGAAATAAACAAAATTTTTCGGGTAATGGTTTTCAGGGAAAAGGGCTTTGCCTTATCCAAAAACTGATAAATATCTTTAACACGAATAAAGCCTCTGATATCATCAATGTCTTGCCCATAAACAATGAACCTCGTGTAAGGCGTTTTGGCAACGGCGGCTGCAAGCTCTTCCAAGGTCACATCCCGGCTCACGGCTTTAATCTCCACCCGGGGCACTTTCACGTCATCGGCCGTGACATAATGCAGTTTTAAGATATTGCTGAGTAAATAACACTCTTCGCGGTCGAGGGAAGCTGGTTCTGGTTCATTTTGCGCTAACAACGCCGTGATCTTATGGCGACGAGAGAGGGTCGCTTTATTACGAAAAAGAACCTTCTTTAAAAACTTTATCATGGGCGGACGATACGACACTCCTTCTATATTTTACCTTCAGCGATTATATAAGGGTTTGAAATCCCAACACCAGCCAAAATCTCACATTCTAGCCCCTCCATCAAGGCTGCTTCTTCGTCCTCCATATGATCGTGCCCCAAAAGATGAAGGGTTCCATGGACAACCAAGTGAGAAAAGTGATCTAGGACAGATTTTTCCTCCAACGCGCTTTCACGCTTCAGGGTGTCAAGGGAAAACACAAGATCCCCAATCAGAAACGGTCTTTCAGGATCTTGAAGACGCGTCCATTCCTCTTGTGTCAGGGGCGCGTTAAATACCCCAAAGGACAACACGTTGGTGGCGACGTCTTTTCCGCGATAGACCGCGTTCATGGGGCGAATTCCTTTGTCATTGGTCAAAAGAACACTGATTTCACAGACACTTTCAATAAACGGCGCCATTTTTTCACAGACAAGCTTGCAAAGCTCTTGGGTTACATTTTCGGGATTAAATTCCAAGTCGCGCCATCCGTCATCGTCAAAGGTTACCTGCACGTCCAAGGGTGACATCTTAAAACCCTCCTGAATCGCGACTAGTGGTAGCCGCTTCATAAGCCTCCACAATCCGTGCAACCAAAGGATGGCGCACCACATCGGATCTTGTAAGCCTGCAAATCTGAACGCCGTCTACGCGGGGAAGAAGGGTCAGCGCTTGGGCAAGCCCTGACTTGACACCTTGGGGCAAGTCAATCTGGCTTAAGTCCCCTGTGATGACCATACGAGAGCCTTCTCCGAGTCTTGTGAGGAACATCTTCATCTGGGCTTGGGTCGTGTTTTGAGCTTCGTCCAAAATGACGTAAGCCCGGGCAAGGGTGCGCCCGCGCATAAAAGCCAAGGGCGCGATTTCAATATCTCCCCGCTCCACCCGCTTGGTGAGCTTATCCCCAGGCAGCATATCATACAGGGCGTCATAAAGGGGGCGCAAATACGGATCTACTTTTTCTTTGATGTCACCGGGAAGAAACCCCAAATGCTCTCCTGCCTCCACCACGGGCCGTGACAAAATAATGCGGTCCACTACTCCCGAGAGCAAAAGAGAGACACCCATGGCGACGGCCAGGTAGGTTTTGCCCGTTCCAGCAGGCCCTTCGGCAAAAACCATCTCGTGCTTTTTAAGGGCGTCCATATACTGCTCTTGGCCCGACGTACGCGGCAAAACGACATAGCGTCTTGTGGGAATGGAAAGCTCAAAGGCGCGCCCGCCAGGCGTCGTTGTTTGCGCCTTATTGATTTCAGCCAGGACCAGGCGAATGGTCGCTTCAACTTCTGCTTGGCTGACAACCATCCCGTGGCTCAGGCGGTCGTAAAGACGGGTTAGAATAACATGGGCGGCAGCCACCTGTTCCCTCGCCCCTGTCACAGACAAACGTCCAGCTTTGTGCTCAATGTTTACATCCAACACTTGAGCGACTTGTCTTGTGTAGCGCTCTTTTTCACCTAGTAAAAGGGGGATTAAGCGGTGGTCTTCAAAATCTAGTTGCTGTGTAATCGTTTGCCCGTGCGCCACAATATCCCCTTTTAATTTATTATGTTATGCTTAAAACCGTCCCTGCAAAACAGACTGGCTCAAGACCACCTCACCCGTCAAGCTGCTTAAGGTTGCTCCCGTTATCTTAACAGAAATAATCTGTCCCAACAGCCTTTCTGGTGCTGTTGCATACACTGACTGCAAATAAGGGCTGCGCCCAGCAAGCTGGCCTTCGCGGCGACCTTTTTTCTCAAACAAAACAGGCATTTCTTGTCCAATACAGTTTTGGTTAAAGATTTTTTGCTGGGTTTGCAAGAGGTCTTGCAGACGCGCAAGACGTTCTTTTTTCACGTCTTCCGGCACTTGGTGATCAAGGGCTGAGGCTGGCGTACCTGGGCGCTTGCTGTACGCAAAGGAGTAAGCGGCTGCGTAGCCAACCTCTTCTACAGCACGTAATGTCTCGGTAAAGTCTGATTCTGTTTCACCGGGATATCCCACAATAAAATCCGACGTAAAGGCAATATCAGAACGTGCCTGCCTAAATTTATCAAGGGTCCTTTTATAAACGTCAAAGGTGTGTTGACGGTTCATGGCTTGCAAAATACGGTCAGAGCCTGACTGAAGGGGCAAATGCAAATAGGGCATGAGAATACCCACATTTTTGTGAGCGAGGATCAGTTCGTCATTAACGTCCCTTGGGTGTGACGTCATATAGCGCAGGCGCTTGAGGCTTGGAATTTGATCAGCAAGTTCGTGACAAAGGCGCCCCAGTGACCATGTGCCTTTACCCGGCGCGTCGCCGTGGTAGGCATTGACGTTTTGCCCAAGAAGCGTAATTTCTTGCACGCCGCCTGTCACCAATTCTTTGGCTTCTTTGATGACGTCCTTGGCTGGGCGCGAGTATTCAGCGCCCCTTGTATAAGGCACCACACAAAAGTGACAGAATTTATCGCATCCTTCTTGAATCGCAAGAAACGCTGTATAACCGGTGGGACGCGCCTGTGGCAAGCTATCAAACTTTGACTCGGGGGGAAAATCGACCTCTAGGACCCCTCGCCCTTCGCGAATACCGGTTTCGGCAGACCTAACGGCGCGTGCTATAATCTCAGGCAGTTTGTGATAGGACTGCGGCCCAAAGACCGCGTCCACAATGGGCATACGCCGCATGATCTCAGCCCCTTCCGCCTGGGCTGTACACCCTGCCACGGCCAAAATCTGGGTCTTTCCTTGGGCAAGCCGCTCTTCTTTAAAAGGGCGAAGGCGCCCGAGATCAGAGTAAACTTTTTCTGTGGCTTTTTCACGAATATGACACGTATTCAAAATGACAAGATCAGCCTGCGCCGGGTCTTGTGTCGCGGCGTATCCCAGGGGAGCTAAAAGGTCTGCCATCCTTGTCGAGTCATACTCGTTCATTTGACAGCCATAGGTTTTAATAAAGAGCTTCTTGGGATCCAACGCTGATTCTCACATTTATAGTTTTAAGGGGAAACACCCCCTCGTTTAACGCAAAAAGCGCAGAAGAACAAGTCTTCCGCGCTTATTTTAAAGAAAAAGCAAGAAACGCTTAAGCAGCCTTTTGCTCTAACTTCTTACGACGACGGCCAAGGCCAATCTTCATGGCAAGATCACTACGTTGTCTTGCATAGCTTGGGGCGACCATAGGATAGTCAGCAGAAAGGCCCCAACGCTCGCGGTATTGCTCTGGTGTCATATTATAGGCGGTCTTGAGGTGACGCTTTAACATTTTCAGTTGCTTACCATCTTCAAGACAGACGATGTAGTCCTCGTGGACAGAATCCTCGATGGAGACGACGGGATCTGGACGACCAAGAGTCGAAGCCCGCCCGCCATTAAACTCAGAAAGCGTTGCGTAAATTGTCTTCAAAACCTCAGGAAGCGCTGAGAGCTCTACCTGATTTCCAGAGACATACGCCGCCGCAATGTCGGCCGCCATGCTGAGAAGTTCAGCAGACGTCAAAGCATAAGCTTCTGTATCTTGATAATCCATAATCCAATCCTCACTTGTTTGCATTCAAATCTAACCTCTGATTATTATCACTTTCATTGTCTTAGAGTAAGCTGAGACAATAATCAAGACTATTTTTTACATTTTTTGCTTTTTTTGAAAAGAGGTCGCACGCATCACAAGGGCATCCTCGTTTTTGCCTAATTTAGTGTAATATTCTTTCCTAAGTCCACATTTACTAAAATTTAATGATTTGTATAATGAGATTGCTTTTTTGTTGTTTGTGGACACTTCTAAGAAACAGGATTCTCCTTTTGTGGCAAAAAAGCCTTCTAGAAAGGTTTCTAAAAGCCCATACGCTAGGCGTTTCCTACGATAATCAGCATGTGTCATCAAAGTAATGATATCCGCATTTTCTTGCACGCGGTTCACCATCAGGGCCGCCACCAAGTCCTCTTGGCAAAATAATCCTTCTGCCCATATTTGGGGGGATGAAAGTAATGAAATAAATTCATCTTGACGCCAGGCTTTGGGAAAGCACGGCCCATGAAGCGCCGCACAAGCGGGTGCGTCATGGGGCGTAAGCTTTCTTTGAACAAGCATTTGGCCTTATTCTTTTCCAGTGCGAAGGGCCGCAAGGAAGGCACTTTGCGGAATCTCAACCTTGCCGAATTGACGCATCCTTTTCTTACCTTCTTTTTGTTTATCAAGAAGTTTACGCTTACGGGAAACGTCACCGCCGTAACATTTAGCCGTGACGTCCTTACGCATGGCTGACACGGTTTCACGCGCAATGACCTTGGCGCCAATGGCAGCCTGAATCGCAATTTTGAAAAGTTGTTTAGGGATCAGGTCTTTGAGACGCGCACAAAGGGCGCGCCCTCGCGCTTCTGCGTGGGAGCGGTGCACCATGCAAGACAGAGCGTCCACAGGCTCGCTGTTCACAAGGATGCTCATCTTGACCAAGTCCCCCTCGCGGTAACCATCCATCTCATAGTCAAAGCTGGCGTACCCGCGGGAGACAGACTTGAGACGGTCATAAAAATCAAAGACGATTTCGTTAAGGGGCAAGCGGTAAACCAGCATGGCGCGCCCCCCCACATAGGTCATGTCCATCTGCTCGCCGCGCCGCTCTGTACAAAGGGATAAAACGCTTCCCAAGAATTCGTCAGGTACCATGATGGTCGCTTTGATCCAGGGCTCTTCAATGCGCTCGATCTTCATCACGTCAGGAAAGTCCGCGGGGTTATGGAGCTCAATCATGGATCCCGTCTTCATGTGGAGGTGATAAATCACACTGGGCGCAGTGGTCACAAGATCAAGATTAAACTCACGCTCAAGACGTTCTTGAATAATCTCAAGGTGCAAAAGCCCTAGGAAACCGCAGCGAAACCCGAACCCAAGGGCGGCCGACGTTTCAGCCTCAAAGCTAAAGCTCGCATCATTAAGACGGAGCTTGGCAAGGCTGTCACGGAGCTCTTCAAAGTTTGCGGCGTCCGTTGGGAAAAGACCGCAAAAGACTACGGGCACACTTGGCTTAAAGCCAGGAAGAGGTGTGGGGGTTGGGTTTTTCTCAAGGGTAATGGTATCACCCACCTTACAATCTGCCACATGTTTGATGCTGGCCGTCATAAAGCCCACTTCACCGGGATGAAGGGATTTCACCATTTGCTTTTTCGGCGAGAAATAACCAACGTTATCAACTTGGTAATTTGCACCTGTGGCCATCATCTGGATTTTTGCACCCTGGGAGAGAACACCTTCCATGACGCGCACCAAAATAATCACCCCCAGGTACGGATCGTACCAGCTGTCAATCAGCATGGCCTTGAGAGGCACGTTTTCGGCACCTGTGGGCGCTGGAATCCTGGCCACGATTTGCTCTAGCAAGTCTTCAATACCAATCCCACTTTTGGCCGACACAAGGGCGGCTTCACTGGCGTCAATGCCAATGACGTCCTCGATTTGGGTCCGCACCCGTTCGGGTTCGGCCGCTGGCAAGTCGATCTTATTGAGTGCCACAATAATTTCGTGATTATGGTCAATAGCTTGGTAAACGTTGGCAAGGGTTTGCGCCTCAACGCCCTGGCTTGCATCCACCACCAAAATCGACCCTTCACAGGCCGCCAAAGACCGGCTAACCTCGTAGGCAAAGTCCACGTGACCCGGCGTGTCCATCAAGTTTAATTGATAGGTTTTGCCGTCCTTAGCCTTGTAACGAAGACGAACGGTTTGTGCTTTAATGGTAATGCCGCGCTCGCGCTCGATATCCATGTTATCCAGCATTTGCTCTTTTAATTCGCGCATTTCCACGCCGCCGCAATACTGAATCAACCGGTCAGCCAAGGTCGACTTTCCGTGGTCAATATGGGCAATAATCGCAAAGTTACGAATTAGACTTGTAGACTCACTCATGCGCGCAAAACTCCGCCTGTTGCTGTTTCGACGCGGGCAATGACCCGGTCCATAATATCGTGAAGGTCGGCGTCCGTCAGAGTTGCCTGAAACGGCGCCATTTCATAGGTCAGGGCCAACGACTTTTTGCCATCGGGAATGCCCACACCTTCATACACATCAAAAATTGTCACGTGATGAATCAAGGGATCTGTTTCTTTCACAAGGCGAATCACGGCATCTGCCGGGACTTTTTGATCCAACACAAAGGCAAGATCCCTTGCAACCGTTTGAAAAGGCGATAGCGCAAGCGCGTCTTTTGAGGCGGACTCTCCTGGCAGGTGATCCAAAAATACCTCAAACGCGACCAACGAGCCTTTCACGTTAAAGGCCTTTAAAATCTTGGGATGCAAAGCTCCAAAGACGGCCACAAGCTGCCCGCTCACAAAAACACTTGCCACCCGTCCTGGATGGTAGAAGCTTGGCCCCTTGCTTTCGAGTTGCAGATGATCCATCTCAACGCCGCACGCCTCAAGAAGAGTCCACACGTCCGCCTTGACCTCTGTCCACGACACGTTCTGAGGTTTTTTCCGCCAATGACGCACCCCCGTTTGCCCCAGGCGCACACCGGCCACCATGCGTTTTTGGTCCTTACCGAGTACGCCTTCATAGTGACTTGCGACCTCAAAAAGGGCTGGATTCAAAAGACCTTTGGCGACGTTACGCGCAGCCGTCAAAATAAGGGATGGCAGCACACGCGGACGCATGACGCTTAAGTCCTGGCTGATGGGATTATCAAGGGAATAAAGGGGGGCGCCTTCGGCAAAAAGAGTGGCTTCTTCTTCGGCCACAAAGGACCAGCCAAGGGTTTCAGCCATGCCGCGTGCGGCAAGGACGCGCCTTGCAATCCACTCGCGCCGCATACGCAGATGTGATCCCGGCGCACTTTCAAAGAAATCACGTACGCGCTCCCCCTTTGGCAAAGGCGTCGCGGGAATCATGTCATAGCCTTTTAGGCGCACAATTTCCTCAATCAAATCATCTTGGATCACAAAGTCATGGCGCCAGGTCGGGCACAGGACGGCCAAAAGATCGTCCTCTAGGGGGGTGACCATACACCCAAGCCGCTCAAGAAGTTCAATCATTTCAGGCAAGTCCACACAAAGGCCTGTGCGTTTTTCAACGCTGGACGGCGCAAACTTGATCATATGGGGGCTCGTTTTTGTGTCTCCCACATGGATAACAGGACCGGCGTCACCGCCACAAAGCTCTAGGATCAGCTGTGTGGCGCGTTCAAGTCCCGTTTGCACAAGACCTTTATCCACGCCGCGCTCGAACCGGGCGCGTGATTCGCTAAAAATACCTGTAGCTTGCCCTGCCCTTGCAATGGCGCGCGGCATAAAATACGCAGATTCCAAAAAAACATCGGTTGTCTCGAGGCTGCACCCAGACGTTTTGCCGCCCATGATTCCTGCCAATGACACAAGGCCTGCGTCGTCCGCAATGACCGGAAGCCCTTTGGGAAGGGTATAGGTTTTATCATCAAGAGCCTCAAGCTGCTCGCCGTCCTCGGACAGACGTACGTTAAGGCCGCCTTTAAGGCGCGCCGTATCAAACACATGCATGGGGCGTCCCAGATCAAAGGCCATATAGTTTGTGACGTCCACAAGGGCTGAGATCGAGCGAATCCCCACGGTGCGAAGGGCGTTTTGAAGCCACTGGGGACTGGGGCCGTTTTTCACGCCTTTAATCACGCGCCCCATGAACAAAGGACACGCTTCATTTTCGGCGACTGAAGACAAGGTTACAGGAAGGGTTTCTGTGGTCGTTGCCGGGATCACTTTGATCTGAAGCATGGCAAGCGCGCCCACACCAGACGCCGCAAGATCACGCGCCATCCCGCGCAGGGACAAACAGTCCCCGCGATTAGGGGTCACATCCACATCCAGGATCAAGGTATCAAGACCCATGTACTGGGCAAAGGGCGTGCCAAGGGGGATGCCTTCTTCAAGCTCTATAATGCCTTGGGTATCACCTTCAAGACCAAGCTCGGCAGCCGAGCAAAGCATGCCCCGACTTTCAACGCCGCGCATGACGGCTTTGCCAATAACCATCTGATTCGAAGGGACCACGGCCCCTTCGGTGGCAAGCACTACGGTCAGGCCCGCCCGGGCGTTGGGCGCACCGCAAACAATTTGAAGGGTCTCGGTACCTGTTTCCACCTGACACACTTGCAGACGGTCAGCCTGGGGATGGGGTGCTGCACTTGTAATGCGCGCGACGATAAAGCCGTCAAAGGCTTTGCCAGGCGCCGTCACACCGTCCACCACAAGCCCCAGGGACGTGAGGCGCGTGATAATGTCCTCATCACGCGCGTCAGTTTGAAGGTGCTTTGTCAGCCAATTTAAAGGAACTTTCATTAGACGTCTCCTCCTAATAGACCGGAAAAAGCCCCGACCCCGTAATGGTTAAGCCACCTAAGATCTCCCTCATAGAAGGCCCGTAAATCTGTAATACCGTACTTCAGCATGGCAAGACGCTCGATCCCCATGCCAAAGGCAAAGCCTTGATAAACATCGGGATCAACGCCCACACTGGTCAGGACATTTCGGTGCACCATGCCAGCGCCCAAAATCTCGAGCCAATCATCCCCGCCGCCAATGACAAGGCGACCCTTTTCACGTCGGCATCCAATGTCGATTTCAGCAGACGGCTCGGTAAACGGAAAGTACCCAGGCCTAAAACGCACAGGCAGGTCAGCAACGCCAAAAAAGCGGCGACAAAACGCTTCAAGACATCCCTTAAGATGTCCCATATGAATATCCTTATCGATAAAAAGGCCTTCGATTTGGTGGAAAACGGGCGTGTGGGTTTGGTCATAGTCGCTGCGATACACGCGTCCAGGCGCCACAATGCGCAGGGGCGGTTTTTGTTGCAGCATGGCCCGAATTTGAACGGGCGAGGTATGGGTGCGCAGAAGAAGGCGCGTTCCAGCCGCGTCTGGTTTCAGGTAAAATGTATCCTGGTCTTGGCGCGCAGGATGCTCTGCGTGGATATTCAGGGCGGAGAAATTATGGAAATCATCTTCGATATCAGGACCTTCTGCGACGGCAAACCCCATATCGCGCAGAATCTCAAGGGCTTCGAAAAGGGCTTGGGACAGGGGGTGAATGCGCCCACTTGCCCCGCTTTGGATGGGCAGTGTCAAATCTTCCCGCTCAGCCGCCAAAGTCGCGTCAAGGGCTGCGTCCTCTAGGGCTAAGCGCTTGGCTTCCAGGGCGTCCGTGAGCGCCGCGCGCACCTTATTGAAAAGATCAGCCTTTTCCTTGCGCTCGTCCGGCGACATTTTGCCGAGGCTTTTCATAAGCGTTGTTATCTCGCCTTGCTTACCAAGAAGGGCAAGACGCACCTTCTCAAGATCTTCAAGGGTCAAGGCGTCTGCGATTTGCGACAAATAATAAGGCTCGAGAGGCTGACCTTGCGCGGTCAATAAAAGAGCGGGAGCACCTGAAGAAGAGGTCATGAACGATTCCTTATGTCTTTTGTCGTGTCGCCTGATACCTTGGGAGGGTCGCATGGGACGCTCCCTTTAAAAACTATTTTTAAAAAAAAGAGCCGCCAAAACAAGGGCGGCCCTTTTAATCTGTCTAAGACAGAGTGACTTATGCTACTTGGAGAGCCGCGCGTGCGCCGTCTACCAAGGCTTTGAATGCAGAAGGTTCTCTCACAGCGAGATCCGCCATGACCTTACGATCCACGTCAATACCGGCCTTATGGATGCCATTCATAAATTGTGAATAGGTCAACCCATGAAGGCGTGCGGCGGCGTTGATACGTTGGATCCAAAGAGCCCTCATATCACGCTTACGTGTGCGACGATCGCGGTAAGCATATTGTAATGCTTTTTCAACACGTTGAAGGGCTACTCTGAAGCAGTTCTTTGAACGGCCACGATATCCCTTTGCCATACCGATAACTTTACGCTGACGAGCGTGAGTTGTTACACCTCTTTTAACGCGTGCCATGTGCTAACTCTCCTTACAGACCGTAGGGGGCAAAATGACGACGAACGCGCTTAGCGTCAGACTCAGACATCACTGTGGTGCCGCGTTGATTACGAATTTGTTTGTTTGTGCGCTTGATCATCCCATGGCGCTTACCGGCTTGGCCCATGATGACCTTACCTGTTGCAGAGAGCTTAAAGCGCTTTTTCACGCTGCTCTTGGTCTTTAACTTTGACATAATAAATTTCCTTAAACCTAAGTTGGTCTTCACTTTTCGGCGGTCAGGCAGACCATATAAGCCAGCCACCTCTTGGGTCTTGTATCAACTTATGGGCAAAATTTCAAGCCCAAACCCACCTTTTTCTTACGCCTTGGGTGCAAGCAGCATGAGAATCTGCTTTCCTTCCAGGCGCGGCGTTTGTTCAACCTTGGCGGTTTCTTGTACGTCCACACAAATACGATCCAGCACTTTCATGCCAAGCTCTTGGTGGGTAATCTCGCGCCCTCTAAAGCGCATGGTGATTTTCACCCGGTCGCCTTCTTCGATAAAGCGGTGGATACTTTTCAGCTTCACCTGATAGTCATGCTCACCAATACCAGGGCGCAACTTGACTTCTTTAATTTCGATGACTTTTTGGTTTTTCTTTGCCGCAGCCTTCTTCTTTTGGGCGTCATACTTGTACTTGCCGTAATCAAGAAGCTTGCACACAGGCGGCTCAGCACCCGGCGAGATCTCTACAAGATCAAGGCCCACCATGCGCGCACGCTCGATGCCTTCCCGGGGTGTGATGACGCCCACCATGTCGCCGTTTTCATCGATCAACCTAATCTTTGGGGATCTGATCTGTTCATTGACTCTTGGCCCCTCTTGGACAGGACCACGTCCTTGGGGTTGTTTTCCGACGTTTTCGTCTTGTTCTCTCAAACCGTTTCTCCGTTCGTTTGTTCAGCTTTCCTTTGCTGAGCGGGATTTTGACTTTCTTGCACTAGTTTATCAAGGGTCTGTTGAAGCGCAAGCATTTCTTGAACCTCACTCCCCAATTGCCTTAGGGTCACTTGGCGTTCCTCGGCCTCTTTTTTACCCACGACCAGGATATAAGGAACCTTTTGATGACTCCACTCACGAATCTTATAGCTGATCTTTTCGTTACGTGTATCACTTTTTACGCGAATCCCTTTGTTTTTTAAAAGCGCGCATACTTCTTCGGCGTAGGCATCCCAGTCGCTTGTGATGGGACACACGACCGCTTGAACAGGGGCGAGCCATAAGGGGAACTTGCCCGCATGGTGCTCGATCAGGATGCCGATAAAGCGCTCAAACGAGCCTAAGATCGCCCGGTGTACCATGACAGCCGTTCTTTTTTCACCAGTTTCCGCAATGTACTGGGCGCCCAGCCGCTCAGGCAGTACCATATCCACCTGAAGGGTCCCGCACTGCCAATCACGGCCAACGGCGTCTTTAATCACGAACTCAAGCTTAGGACCGTAAAACGCCCCCTCCCCTGGGTTTAAGGTGTACTCAAGGCCGGCTGCCTCTGTGGCCTCACGAAGGGCGCCTTCTGCTTTGTCCCATACGTCATCACTGCCTGCACGCACCTCAGGCCTGTCCGAAAATTTAACGCGAATATCTTCAAAGCCTAGATCTTTGTAAACGCTTCTTAGAAATCCTACAAAGGCAATGGTCTCGTCTTTGATCTGCTCCATAGTACAGAAAATATGGGCGTCATCCTGGGTAAAACCGCGCACCCGCATGATGCCGTGAAGGGACCCAGAAGGTTCGTTTCGGTGACACGCGCCAAACTCTGCCAGACGCAGGGGCAAATCACGGTAGCTTTTTAGGCCTTGCTTGAAAATCTGCACGTGACAAGGGCAGTTCATGGGCTTGACCAAGAGATGCTTATCCTCAGCTTCTTCGGTACCGAACATGGCTTCACGGAATTTCTCCCAGTGCCCGGACGCCTCCCACAGAGCGCGGTCCACAAGCATGGGCGTGTTGACCTCCTGGTATCCTTCCAGGCGTTGACGCTCGCGCATGTACTGCTGAAGGGCGACGTAAATGGTCCAGCCGTTGGGGTGCCAAAACACACACCCTGGGGCTTCTTCTTGCAGATGAAACAGATCAAGGGCCTTGCCAAGACGCCTGTGATCCCTTTTCTCGGCTTCTTCCAGCATGGTCAAATACTGGGCCAGCTGCTTTTCATTGGACCAGGCGGTCCCGTAAACGCGCTGGAGCATGATATTGTTGGAATCCCCGCGCCAATAGGCACCCGCAAGCTTCATCAGCTTAAAGGCTTTCCCAAGAGGCTTTGTGGAAGGCAAGTGCGGCCCACGGCACAAATCAATGAAAGGACCCTGACGATAAAAACTAAGGGGTTCGTCCCCTGGGATGCTTTCGATAATTTCTACCTTGAGGTGTTCGCCGATGGATTTAAAATAGGCAATGGCTTTTTCACGGTCCCAAATTTCGCGCACGATGGGCTCGTCACGGTCTACGATTTCGGCCATTCTTTTTTCAAGTTTTACAAGATCTTCTGGTGTGAAGGACTCGTCGCGTTGCAGGTCATAATAAAACCCGTTCTCAATGGCAGGGCCAATGGAAATTTGTGTTTCAGGATAAAGTTCTTTGACGGCTTGGGCAAACACATGGGCGGCGTCGTGGCGCAGCAACTCAAGCCCTTCAGGGGTATCACGGGTGATGATTTGCACACGGGCATTCTCGGTAATGGGACGCGTTAAATCCCACTCCTCGTTATTTACCTTAATAAAAACAGCTTCTTTAGCCAAGCGAGGGCTAATGCTGCGCGCAAGCTCAAGACCTGTTACGGCGCCCTCAAATTCCCTTACTGACCCATCGGGCAGTGACAGTGCAATCACCTTTTCCTCACTTCTTACAAGACCATCATTCTTTTCTACCGAGTTGAAGATGCCAAAGAGTCCCCCTTGGAATCAAGCTCATTCTGAGGCACGAGGCTTAAAAATGCCTGTTTTACCGCTTCTAGGGAAAGATTTGCCATGTCTGAGGCGGCCACAACCCGCACGTGATCCCCAAGAGGCGCGTAAATATCTGGGTCAGAAGCGGCCCTCGACCAAGGGACAATGGTCTTTGCCCCGACCCCACTTGCAATATGGGTAGGCCCTGTGTCGTTACCAATAACAGCGACCGCCCCCCGTGCCAGGGTCGCAATCTGAAAAAGGCTGACTTTTTGGCTAAGATCCACAAGGCCGTCAACATGAACCCGTAAATAGGATGCGGGTGTTTCATCCTCTGGCCCTGCAATAAGAATACTTGTGATCCCTTGCGAGGCAAGCCACCCGGCCATTTCAGCGTAGCTTTCATGGGGCCATCTTTTATAGGATCCTGAAAGAGAGCTCCCTGGCATCAAAAGCACGTACCTTTTTGGCAAAGAAAGCGCGCTCACATCTTCTGCCATCCACTTTAGGTCAGGCAGCAACGGCGCAGCGCCCAAATCAAGTCCCGCAACGGTTAACTGATCTAAATAACGATAAGCCGCATGCATCCTTGTGCGATCCGGACGCGTTTGAGTGTGGGAGGCACCTTTTGCTACACCTGACCACAAGGGGCGGCCAAAAAAAGATAAAAGTCTAAAGTACCTAGACGTCCTGCCAGAGTTTTGAAGGTCATAGACGAAATCAAAGTGGGCGCGGCCTATACGCGCGATCACTTGCCACGTTTTCAAAGGATTTTTAGCGCGCGCGTCATGCCAAATGTCATCAAAAAAGCCCATTTTAGTGGCAAGGGTTGCGTAGCTTGGCGCTGTTAAAAGAGTCACATGCGCGTGTGGGTGGGCCTCTCGAATGGCGGCAAAGGCGCCCGTTGCATTGATGAGGTCCCCTAGTGCCCCATGGCGAATCACCAAAATTTTTTTCCTAGTTCTAGACGGCAACGTGTTCAATCCTCCTACAGCTATATCCTGGTTGTAGCCCATTTAAAACCAAAAGCTCAAGAAGACTTTGGGAATCTGGCTAAAACCTCTTCATAGAGCGCCAAGGTACTTTGACACATGCGCTCTAGGGAAAACAGGTCAACTACGCGTCGGCGCGCCTGCCTGGCCAGGGTCTGCCGCGCCTCAGGCGGTAGTACTTCAAGAAGGTGTATCTTTTCTATAAGATCGCCCCCGTCTCCGGCACGCCATGTCCAACCTGTTTTGCCATTTGCGATGATTTCCTGGGGTGCGCCCAAATCTGACACAAGGCAAGGCTTTCCCATGGCTTGCGCTTCGGCCACTACGCGCCCAAAGGCTTCGGGATCCGTCGCAGCATGGATCACGCCAAAAGCTGCGCCATACAAAAGAGGCATATCCTGGCGGTGTCCTAAAAATCGTACAAAGGGGGCCATTCCTAGCGTATAAGCCAGGTTTTTCAGCTCGCTGGCATACGCTTCTTTGGATTCGTCTCCCACAATGACAAGAATGTCCTTTTCTGAAACTATCCCCGCAAAAGCACGCAGGACCGCCTCGTGTCCCTTCCATCGTGTCACGCGCCCCGGCACAAGCCACACCCTGGCATCAAGCGCAATCTTTTCTTTTTGCAAAAAGGCATGAATCTCTGGCGTATTGATGCGCGCCGGGTCAAAAAAGTCTGTGTTAATACCCCGGTGAATGACCCTAATGTGATCCTCTCGCACCCACCGACTGTAATGGGCGAGAATATGCTCTTTGATAAAATGAGAGATTGCAATGACTTGGACTCCCCGCACCATGACCGAATTATAGAGCTTTTTGATCTCTCTTGAAAAATTATAAGTCCCGTGAAAGGTCGTCACAAAAGGGATATGGGCTTTTTGGGCCGCCAAATAAGCGCTCCAAGCGGGAGCTCTTGAGCGAGCATGAACCAGGGAGATTTTTTGTTCTCCGATCAAGTCCCTAAGCGCACGCGCATTCGACCCCGCAATCATAAAGGGATTTTTTGTGGTTAGTGGCAGGGTGTAATGGTGCGCGCCAAGAGAGGTCACCTCTTGATCCCGAAAACCACCTGCACTCGCAACCCAGCTTTCCCACTGGTGTTTGACCAAATATCCTGACAAATCAATGGTTCCCTGCTCAACCCCGCCGGCATTCAGAGCGGGTAAAACTTGCAGAACTGATCTCTTAAACACCTTGTAATCCTTACGTTTAGCGAAAAGGTCGCTTGTCAAAAAAAAATACTTCCTTACTATCTTGTCTATCATTAAGCTGCTATTTTGTAAAAAATTAACGCAATTGGTGTTAGACTGATTGTATGAGGCACAGTGGGTCGCACTGCCACCCAAGAAAAAACGAGGACGCCTATGTCAAGAGTAACAGACCTGGTTAAACGTTCCCCCATTTTTACCATTGCCCTGTTGGTGGTCATCATCGGGGGTGGTTTCGGCCTATATACTTATTTCAAAGAGGTAGCTGGGGGGCCAAAAACATCGCCAAGTGTTGCCGTTGAGGTAGAAGAAGCCCGCGTGGGATCCTTGACCCGTACCATTACGGCTGTAGGTACCCTTCGCGCCAACCAAACCGTCGAAATACGCTCGGAGCTTTCAGGTCTCATTTCGAAAATTTTTGTACGCGGCGGCGAGTACGTACAAGCAGGCGCCCCCCTCTTTGAGATTGACGAGCGCACCTATAAGGCCGAACTCCAGGACGCTGAAGCACGCCTTGCCCACGCAAAAGTTGACTTTGACCGCTCTAAAAAGCTTTTGTCCCAAAATGTGACCTCTGGCAAAAAGTACGATGAGGCCGAGGCAACCTTTAAAATCGCCGAAGCCGCTGTGGAAAAAGCACAGGCGAACCTTGCCAGGACAAAGATTATTGCCCCCTTTGAAGGACTTGTGGGTCTGCACAGCGTCAGCCTTGGCATGCACCTTGACAGCAATAAAGATCTTGTCACCTTGGTGGATCTTAGCCTCATGAAGGCTGATTTTAAAATTCCTGCCGAATACCTGCCTTATGTCAGCGTTGGTCAAAAGATAGAAGTCACCGTTGACGGGTTTGAAACAACCCCCTTCCCTGGCATCATCGAAGTCATTGACTCCAAGGTGGATCCCGTGACCCACAGCATCAGCGCGCGCGCCATTATGCCTAATCAAAAGCATATTCTGCGCCCAGGACTTTTTGCGCGTGTGGACGTTGTGGTTGGCACCAAGTCTAATGCCCTCATTGTTCCGGCGGTGGCTGTGGAAAAAGAAGGAGACCAAGACATGGTTTATAAAGTTGTCGAAGGGATCGCCTTCCACGTTCCGGTCATTCTTGGCATTCAAGAAGGGGATAACGTCGAAATTGTACGCGGCCTGAACCCTGGAGATCACATCATCACCGTGGGTCAAATGAAGATCCGCGACGGTGTTCCCGTACGCTATACCCTGAACGGCAAACAGTACACCTTTGATGAAAAATCCATGGAGCGCCTACAAAAGCTTCTGGGAAAAGGTGAGGACACTGCTGGCAAAGAGGCTGTACCAACACCTACGGCGCCCACAAAACCAGCAGCCCCAGCCGCTAAGGCAAAGCCCGCCGGAGCAGGAGCTCCAGCGGCGCCAGCACCCGCTGCCCCCCAAGCCGCAAAACCCTAACCATGACACCGCAAGCATAAGCGCCACTCGGGAGAGAAGTCTATGAAGTTTACAGACGTATGTATCCGCCGCCCCGTTCTTTCGACCGTGATGTCATTGGTCATTATTCTCTTGGGAATTGTGTCATGGTCACGCCTACAGGTCCGCCAATACCCCAACGTTGATCAACCAAAGATCAGCGTGTTCACGCAGCTCGAGGGCGCGGGTCCCGAAATCGTTGAAACCCAAATCACCAAAGTCCTTGAAAACGTCTTCTCGGGTATCGAAGGTCTTGAAACCATGACCTCGCGCTCCGAAATCGGGGAAAGCCGCATTACCCTGACCTTCAGCATTAACCGTGACATTGAAGCCGCCGCCAACGACGTGCGTGATAAAATCGGACGCGTCCTTGATAAGCTTCCCAAAGACGTCGTGGCCCCCCGCATTAAAAAAGCCGACGCTGACGCGTTCCCCTTCATGCATCTGGCCCTTTACAGCGACCGCCATGACGTGCGTGACCTTGCTGACTATGCGTACCGCTACCTAGAAAGCCGTCTTGAAGCTGTTCCTGGTGTGTCCAGCGTTGAAATCTTTGGTGGCGGCGAGTACGAGATGAAGCTCATTCTCGATCCCGTTAAACTCACAGGATATAACCTCACGTCCGAAGATGTGGTCAAAGCAATCCGGGACCAAAACGTTGAAAAACCTGCCGGTAACATCATCACCCAAGACCGTGAAATTGTGGTCACGACCAAGGCACGCCTCATGACTGAGGCTGACTTTGACCGTCTTGTCATTGGCGAAAAAGAGGGCTATCTCATTCGTCTTAGCGACGTTGGGCGCGCGGATCTTAACGCCATTGATCGCCGTAACCGCGTACTGTTTAACGGTAAAAACGCCGTCGCCATTGGTGTCACAAAGCAGTCCGTTGCCAACGCCCTGACCATTGCCCGCGACATCAAAAAAATCATGCCTGATATCAAGCTCCCCACCGGCATGCATTTGGAGATCGCTCGTGACAGAACCCTCTTTGTGGAACGCTCCATTGACGAAGTGTATGAAACCATTGCGATTGCCACGATCCTTGTGATTTTGGTGATCTTTGCCTTCCTTAGATCCATGCGCGCGGTCCTCATTCCTCTTGTGACGATCCCGCTTTCGCTTATCGGGGCTTTTGCGCTCATGTATGCGTGCGGGTTTACCATCAACATCCTCACGCTTCTAGCATTGGTGCTCGCCATTGGGCTTGTGGTGGACGACGCCATTGTGATGCTTGAGAACGTTCACCGGTATATTGAAATGGGGGATAAACCTCTTACGGCCGCCTTTAAGGGCGCCAAAGAAATCAGCTTCGCTGTCATCGCCATGACCATTACTTTGGCGGCCGTCTACGCGCCGATCGCCCTTTCTCCTGGCATGACAGGTAAGCTCTTTACCGAGTTCGCCATTACCCTGGCGGGCGCCGTAATTTTATCGGGCTTTATTGCCCTAACCCTCACCCCCATGATGTGTGGACGTATTCTTAAAACCCATGAAGAAGAAGAGGCTGCTACGGGCTTTTGGGCAAAGCTTGGTCACAAGGTAGGGCGCTTTCTATCAGCCATGGATCAGGGATACGCGAACCTCCTGCGCCGCGTTCTTGGGCGCCGCTGGATTGTGCTCCTCATGGGAGGCGCCCTTGCGGTCGGTGGTTATTACGTCGGTGTTCATTTGCCCACAGAGCTCGTACCCCGCGAAGACCAAGGCTTTATCAGTGCGCGCGCGATTCCGCCCTTTGGTGCGAACCTTGATTATACAGACCGTTATATGGCCAAGGTTGACGCGATTTTAGCAACGGTCCCCGAAGTCGCCTCACGCCTGACCATGATCAGTGCGCCGGGAGAATCCAACTCAGCTGGCAACCTTGTGAGCTGGGAAAAGCGTAAACGGGGCAGTAAGGACATTGTTGATAGCTTACGTGAACCTTTAGCCGATATCACAGGTCTGACCGTCTATCCCAGCATGGGCGGTAAAACCATTGTGGATAGCGGCGACTCTGACACGCCCATCGAGGTTGTGGTCATGAGTAACAAGACCCATAAAGAGCTGACAGAGTCCGCCAAAAAAGTTGAAAAGCTTTTGCAGCGCCTGCCTGGTGTCAGCAACGTGCTTTCTGATGTTGGCAACCTTGGTCAGGAATACATTGTGACCGTGGACCGTGATAAGGCGGCCGCCCTTGGAGTTGAGGTCTCCGCCATTGCCGAGACCTTGGACACCCTGATCAGTGGACGCCCTTCAAGTAAATTCATCAAGGATAACAAGCAATACGGTGTGCGCGTAGAAATCAACGAAAAATATCGCAAATCACCCGAAGATGTGACGGGTCTCTTTATCAAAGCCGCAAGCAAAGACAACAGGCGTGATGTCCTCATTCCATTGTCGGAGATCGTCACCATTGAAAAGCGGACGGCCCCTACGGAAATCGGGCACTTTATGGGCTTCCGGTCTGTGAACATTACGGCCAAACTTGATTCTGGTTATAGCCTTGGCAATACCCTTGATGAGATCAAGCGCCAAGCTTATGACGTTTTGCCTGAGGGAACCCTTATTCAGTTCTCGGGTGAAAGTCGTCGATTCCTTCAAGAAAGCAGCAACGTTTACCTGATCTTTGGCCTTGCGCTTGCCTTCATCTTCTTGGTGCTGGCCGCCCAGTACGAAAGCTGGCGCGATCCCTGGATCATTATGCTCAGCGTGCCTCTTTCTTTGGCGGGCGGCGTGTTCCTTTTGAAGATGTTTGATCAGTCCATGAATCTTTACAGCCAGATTGGTCTTGTGACCCTTATTGGTCTCATTACCAAGCACGGTATTTTGATTGTGGACTTTGCGAACAAAAGAAAAGAAGAAGGGCTTGAGCGTCTAGACGCTGTCATTGACGCCGCGCAGCTGCGCCTTCGTCCCATTTTGATGACCACCTTTGCCATGGTGCTTGGCGCCATTCCACTTGCCTTTGCTGAAGGGGCCGGAGCTGAGAGCCGCCAGCCCATTGGGCTTGTGATCGTGGGAGGGATGACCCTTGGTACCCTGTTTACCCTCTTCGTCGTCCCGGCGGTTTATACCTTCCTCAGCCGAAAGGAGCACAAACCCCTCGTCGACGTTCCCCATGGCCTCTAAACCCGCCGGCGCGCCTCTGTTTGATGAGGCGCGCCTTCGAAGACACCGGGCACTTAGCTCATCCATCAAAAACCCCACAGGCCTGATTCTTCAGCGTTACATTGAGGAAGATCTTGCCATAAAGGTCAAAAATCTTAGGCTGTGTCCAGATCTTTGCCGTCTTCTCATTTGGGGTTCTCGCCTCGATCAGTTACCTCAAACCTTAGGAATGCTTTTTCCCAAAGCAACCATTGTCCTTGGCGATGTTGCGCCCTCTCTTTTGGAAAATCGCTCATTCGAAGGATATCCCTTTCCCCATGAAAAAGAGATCTCCTTTGAAGAAAACTCTTTGGACTTGGCCCTGTCGTGTCTCTCTTTACAAACGCTCAACGACCCGCTCTCGGTTTTAGAAAATTATTATCGCTTGTTATCACCGGGAGGGGTTTTCATCGCGTCTTTTCTTGGCGGACAAACTTTGCAGCACCTCCATCAGGGGCTTCTCTCTCTTGAGTTGTCTTTAGACACCGGCGCCCACCAACGTGTGATTCCCATGATTGACCTGAGCACCGCTTTAAGTCTTTTACAACAAGCAGGCTTTACAGGATGCATCGCAGATCGTGACGCTCTTTCTTTTTCTTTTAAGAGCCTTGATGACTTTCGTCATTTTCTAAAAACCCTTGGCCTTCAGGCGCCATTGCAAGAGATGCCACCCACTTCCAAAAGACTATACCGTCATTTAAAGGCACTAACTGACCTAACGACCCATGTAATTTTTGATGTTATTTCTGTGATCGGGTGGAAGAAAAATGCGCGCTATCCCGCCCTTGATGTTTCACCCCTTAGCTAAGTCCTCTTCGGCCTGATAGCCCAAAATGAAAAGCCGCTGAAAGGGCACAATCAGGTTACCATTTGCTTGACTCTCGTACTGGCTTTTGATTGCCTCAAGGTATAATGCTTCAAACGTGGCTTGGTCTTTTTCGTCAAGACGGGCAAAAACAGGCCTCAACGCTGTCCCTTTCACCCACTGAAAAATGTCACGTGTCGATGGCATTTCATGAAAGTATGTGGTTTGCCAGCATGTGATCTGTGAAAAACCAGCGCTGGCAAAATAGTCATAGTAAGTTCGCGGGTCATAAAGGGGTTTACTTAGAAGCCCAAACTTTAGATGGGAGAGAATATACATCCATTCCACTTTATTTTTGAGGATGTGAATAATCGTTTGATGGGTGGGGGCATGGAAGTTATTCGGCATTTGAATGGCCAGCATTCCACCCGGTTTTAAGGACGCTTTTAGGATCGGAATAAGACGCGTATGATCTTGAATCCATTGGAGAGAGGCGTTAGCCATTAAAAGATCAGCTTTTGGGAAGGCGGACAAATCCATCATGTCCTGCATCACGAATAACACTTCAGGATATGTTTGGCGCGCGATTTCTAGCATCTTATGGGACGTATCAAGGCCCATGACGCGACTTCCGGGAAATCTTGCCTCTAGAAGCGCTGTACTGTTACCTGTTCCGCACCCTAAATCGTAGACGATTTTAGGAGAAAACTCTTCAGGAATAGCGGCCACTAAATCTTGCACTGGTCTTGTGCGCAACGCTAAATACTGCATATACGTGCGTCCATCCCAAATATCCTCAGACACCCTTTATCTCCTTATAAGTGATGATGAAGCACCTTACCTAAATCAACGGTAAGACCAATCATTTCAGGCGGGGCCACTTCATTAAAGCTGGTTTCGGCATATCCTTGATGCAGATAAAATCCTTTAACATTTATGGGCGCATGAAGCCTTATGAGTTCAACACCGCTTAAATGCATCCATCTTTCTAGTTGACCGATAAAATAGGCTCCAAGGCCCTTGCCTTGAAAAAGGGGATCTATGACGAGCGCGCGAATGACACCGTGCCTGGCCCCTGGCATCTCTACGCGCGCGGCCCCCACATGGGTCTGTCCAAGATAAAGGACAAAACAATAAGCATGGGCGTAGGCGGGGACCTGAAGGAGCCCATCATATGCCCGTTGGTACGGATCATAGAGCTGCTCTTTACACAAGCGGTGATAGCTTTGCCATTCGCTCTCTAGAAGGGCCTCCACAAGGCGGAGACCCTTCCAGCCAGCTTTCATTTCGATTGCACGGATCAAGGGTTCTTTTTCAAGACAGTAACCCATGGGATCATCGGCGTATAATCCTGCCAAGGTCTGTTTAAGATCCCCGTATAGTTTGCGGTCTTGGGGATGCTCTCTCAACCAATCTCGAAACAGCAGATGTCTATCAATTTCTGGCGAACCCGCTTCATAGACATGGACGTGGTAGGCGCAGACGTCATTTCTCTTTTTAAAAAATCTCCTAAAGGGGATCCCTTTTTCGCCAAGGCACTCATAGCCCAAACGCTCCATCTGCGCATTATGAATATCCACACGGTCGATGTGGTGGACCACAGGTAAAAGGTCGATTGTGGGTTTCGATACAAGCCCTGGTACTGCCGTTGAGCCAAAATGGTGGATGTCCAAGCACCCCTCACCTAAAGCGATTCTCACACGGCGCGCTTCTTCTTCAAAAAGCGTCGACCACCTAAGATCGTGGGGTATAACCTTTATGGGACAGAGCGACATTGCTTCCAGACCCTATATTGCTCATAGGACATAGAATAGCGTTTTTTTTGAGATTGACCCATTGCTTTTCATCTCCTGGGAAAAGATAAGATTTTTTTTCAAAGTGTGATATGATGTCAGCGTTCAAAAATAAAAGGGAAGGACAGAAAATATGTCAAAAAAAATTGTCGTCGTTTATCATAGTGGGTATGGCCATACTGCAAAAGTTGCAGACGCGGTGGTCGAGGGCGTCAAAAAAGGAGGCGCGCACGTTGACCAACTGAGTATTGATGAAAACGGGCAACTAAGTGACGCTGCATGGGCACTTTTGGACGCGGCGGATGCCATTATTATGGGGACACCTACTTATATGGGGGGGCCCTCCTGGCAATTCAAGCGTTTTGCCGATGCATCCTCCGTGCGGTGGTTAAAAGGGATGTGGCGCGATAAAGTGGCGGCAGGGTTCACAAACTCCGGCTCGCTGAGTGGTGACAAGCTTGCCACCCTTCAACAGCTAAGCGTTCTTGCCATGCAGCATAGTATGATTTGGGTTGGCCTGGGAGAGAGCATTCCACAACCCAAGGGCACTGAGATGCCGACCATCTCTGATATCAACCGTATCGGAAGCTTCACGGGTTTAATGACACAATCTAACAATGAGTCAGCTGAGATTGTTCCACCTCAAGGTGATCTTGAAACAGCACGCCTATTTGGAGAGCGTGTTGCCACCTTGTGCAAGCGTTTTTCTTAACTTGACCCAGGGGCCCCTTGAATCCTCTGGCGTCAAGGCGCCTCTGTGCACGCTTAGGGTGCATGACAGACGTACTTTTGGCTCTTTATTAGGGGATCTTTAGGGTGATACTCGAGGGTATCGTGGCCCCTGTTAATGTTTAACGGGCGCCGTCTTTTGATTTGCCGTTACCCCGTATGTCCCCTCAAGGATAATCATTTTTTGAAGAAGTCCCCACTTTTACTCCCGCGACACTTTCATCACAAAAAGACTAGGCCCCCCTTACTAGATAACACTTTGTGATCACTTGCAAAGTAAACACGCAAGCCCCCACCAAAAATGAAAAAAAACCATTCACCCTACGCGCGACCATTTTAAATACGGCGTGTCACGCGGTAGCTTTAAGTATTTAAGAAAACGACAAAGTTTGCTTTTAAATCCTCGCGGGGAGCCTCGCTCTCTAAAGGGGTTTTTTCCGATTATCGTGGCATGAAAGAGCGTAGTGAGGGTTAGTGATAAATCTTCTCACTCCATCAGAGTAGATGTTGTATAGTAACACAAAGCAGGCGAAATGAGGTGCCCCATGGAACCTAAAAAAGTTGTTATCATCGGCGAAGATCCCTTTTTGCGAGGCCCTCTTGTGCAGGCCCTTTCAAAAGAAGGCTACCGTGTCCTTATGGCGACCTCAAGGCCAGCACCCGCGCTTGCCCACTGTGTCAGCGGTCATGTGGGTCAAATCAACAGCACCTTTTGTGATATTTTTCATGAAGCACAGCTTGACGCACTTTTCAAAGATGCCTACGCGGTCATTAACCTTTTACGTATCACGAGGGAACGCGGCAATAGAACATTTGAGCGCATGCACGTTGAGGCGACCCAACATCTTGCTAAAAGTGCTAAACGCACACAAGTAACCTATTTCCTACACCTATCAGAGATGATTGATTTCGACCGCGCAACCTCCAAATACGCCAGATCACGGCAAAAGGCCGAGCAGGTGCTCACAAAAACACTTCCCACAGCCACCCTTTTACGCACGAGCTATCTCTTTGGTCACGGGGATCCCTTCTTGGAGAGCCTTGGCACGAACGCGTCGCTTTCATTTTTTGTGGCTCTTTTTCAAGACAGGAAAAATACTTTTTTTCCTTTGCATGTTGGTGATTTTTCTGAGGCGGTGACACGTCTTTTGGGCCGCAATGACATAAAGGGCCGTACTTTCGAATTTCTAGGGCCAGAAGGGTTTAGCGCAAAAGAAATGGCCGCGCGTGCCCTTGCCGCAGCTGGTCGCAAAAATCGTCATATTTTTTCGGTTCCCTATACCCTTCGCAGTACTTTTGCCTGCTTGAACCATATGATGCCCTTCATAGAGCCGACCTATGACTTACATCGCCTCAAAAAAGATGACCCACACATAGAGGGACGCCAACGTCTTTTGGCGGACCTAGGGGTGAACCCCCGAGTCTTTTCAAGGGAACTTCCTGGCTTGATGGGGCGTTTCCGTCCCCATTTTTGAGGGGATAAGCACGTCCGTTACGTTAGCCTCTTGGCAGAAAAAGTCTCGTTAAATATCGGAGATACAAATGACTTCTTTCCCTACCTTTGAAGAGTTGCGTCGTCAAATACAAAAAAACCACTACGCATCCGTTCCCTTTCCCCTTGCAACATCACACATCCAAGAAGCGGTTACCTCTTTTTTTGAGTTTCTTAAGGAGCCAAAGAGCATTAAGGAACATATGCAGATGTCCATTGCCCCGGAACATCGGCGCGGAGATGTGGGGTATACAAAAAGACAAGCCTGTGATCATCTTTATAATGATAATAAAGAGTTTTTTCACTTTCATCCGGCCCTCTTTGATACCTACGCATCCTTTTTAAATGACCACCCTGTTGTACTTGATTTTATGAAGAAAGCTTTACCCGTTTGGCGTGGCACTTTTGAGGTAATGTCTCAAATTTTGAAGAGATTTGAAGCACATAGCCAAGGAATTCATCAAAAGGTCTTTGGAAGCCCGACCCCCCATATTGTGCTGAGGTTTTTAAAATATGACTGGAGTAAGGCGGGACGATACCTCGCCAAACCTCATTTTGATGCAGGATCTTTCACTTTAGGGATTAGCGAAAGTTCGCCGGGACTTCGGATTGGCAAAGATCCCGATACCCTGCGTCTTGTCACGTACCAGGAAGGACATGCCCTTTTTATGCTGTCGGGTAATGTTGAAAAAGTCATGGACAGTCATGAACTTTCGTCGGGCTGGCACGACGTCATCCAATTAGATCACACGTGCATTGACCAACCTTTTTCTAGATGGGCCGTTGTGGCATTTATTGATGGACACGGTGTGGACACGCTTCCCAGTTGCGAGCTTCGCCGTTTTTGGACAGAAGAACAGAGAAACACCTCTTAGACGATCCCATGACTTAGAAGAATCCCCACGTTTTGTACTTTATTAACCTTATTATGGCTATAATGAGCTGTGTGCGTCATCAGGATGGGGCCAAGATGTTAGACGAGGATTACCAAGCCCTGCTTGAAGAACTACACGAAACCTACAAATCCTTTGATGAAGGAACCTTGCCTACATATATCCCTGAACTCAGTCTTGTAAACCCCCAAGACTTTGGCATCTCTCTTACTTTGTTAGATGGCCGATCTTTCCACGTTGGCCATAGTCAACGGACCTTTACCATACAGTCCATGGTTAAACCCTTCCTTTACGGCATTGCCATGGAGCAACTCGGGGAAGAAGCGGTACTTGAGCGAATCGGCGTGGAGCCCACAGGTGATGCTTTCAACACGATTAAACTCCAACCAAAAACTCACCGCCCTTACAATCCCATGGTAAATGCCGGAGCGATCGTGCTGGCTAATCTTATCCAAGGAGATAATCACCGAGAAAAAATCGTCACCATCAAAAAAACCCTAGAAGATTTCTCTGCAAGCGATCTTGGTTTTGATATCCGAGTTTATACTTCCGAAAAGGCTATGGGGCACCACAACCGTGCCATGGCCTACTTGATGCTGAATTTTGGCATCCTCACGGGCCATGTTGAAGAAATTTTAGAGTCCTATTTTCAGGCTTGCTCGTTCATGGTTACCACAAAAGACTTAGCTGCTATGGCTGCAACCCTTGCCAACAAGGGCGTTAATCCTTTAACGCAGAAAGAAGTCATGCAGCCACGCACGATTAAAAACATCGTATGCGTTATGATGACATGCGGGATGTATGATTTTGCGGGACAGTGGTCGTATACCGTAGGAATTCCCGCCAAAAGTGGTGTCAGTGGCGGAATTATTGGTGTTGTTCCTGGACGTATGGGAATCTCAGTCTACTCCCCCCTTCTAGATGAAACGGGTACCTCTGTCAGAGGAATTCGAGTGTTTCAAGAGCTTTCACGTCGCCTTGATTTAAGCATTTATTAACATTGGAAACACGCCGCCCATTTCAAAAAAGATAAACGGTTTGGGGGGTAAAATCAGTCCTGCTGCTAAGTTCTCTTTGAACAATCTTGTCATATGCTGGCTGCGCGACGTATCCCAAGGCGGGGACACTGATCAGGGTATACGCTTCATCCTTTTCACTTTTCCCATAAAGAGCAGGAATTCTTAAAAGTGTTTCGTGGGGGATATTTGTCATGTTAAGAAGCGTTGTTTCTTTTTTGAGGAACTGCAAGCCCCCTTGCCCCAAAACTCCAACCCAGAAGGGTTCATTGGTCTTTTCTAGCCGCTTTTCTGCCGCAGGAAGGATTTCGGGTTGAATCCAAAGTCTTCCGTTACGACAAAGAAAAAGGCATCCGCCTAGCGTTGCAGGGCGACATTTTTCTTGAGACAGGTGATGGACAAGTCGCCAAACTTTTTCCTGGCGAGGGCCATGGGGCGCCGGGTTCACTTGGGCTATGGCCTTTTCCAACATCATTTTTTGCCAGAGCGCCGGAAGCTTTTTAAAGGGTTTTAAATCCCAACAAAGGACGCCGCTGACGTCAAACGCCAGGGTCTGTTTAAAAGACACCTCGCTCATAAGGTTCATCACCAGACGATCGGTGTGATGGCGTACACTCATCAGAAGGGCGCTTGACTGGTCGAGCCAATCAAAGGCAGCATGGTCCATAACCTTTCTTATGCGCACCCGGTGATATTGCTGATTATTGTTGGAAGGATCATCAACCCACGTGAGATTTTTCTTTACCAAATAGTTGCGTAAAGACGCTTTGGGAACGCTCAAAAGAGGACGCATAAGGAAAACTTCTTTTTCCTGTCTAATGCTAGCCATGCCGGCTAACCCCTGCAGGGTCGACCCGCGAAGTAATCTGAGTAAACGCGTTTCCTTTTGATCATCTTTATGATGCGCTAAAAAAAGTGCGGAAATGGCGTTGCCATGACAATACGACGTCAAAAGGTCATATCTGGCCGTCCGCGCGCGCTCTTGGATGCGTGTGACCGGCAAAAGTGTATGATGCCATGTAAGAATTTCATGGGACACCCCCCATGATTTTAGGTGCGACCCTAGGGTGTCAGCTTCTTGACGTGACTCCCTTCTTAGTCTGTGATCAACAGTAAGTGCAACAAGACGCACCCGATTTGCCTCGCACCACTCTTGGAGAAGCAAAGTAAGCGCCAGACTATCCATGCCCCCCGAGACTGCGACCGCAATGGTATCACCTTGTATAAAGGGGACAAAGGGCGACATTAAACGTGTAAAAACACGGGGACCCACGGTCAACACAAGGGACCTACTTTGTCAAAAACTTATAGCTGAAAAAGACAAACCCCAATGGCCCCAAAAACAATCAGGCGCTGCCCGAGTCCGGGGTTGGTTAAGCTTATAAATCTTGGCTCTTTCACAAACCATTTTGGGCACGTTCTGCAAGATGTTTGAGGTTTGCAGGAAGGTGAGGAAATTCTTTATGCAGCTGGCGCAACGTCGCACTGGCTTCTTCTCTCTTCCCAAGACCTTTAAGTGACATGGCGAGCTTGATGAGAGCCTCAGGGGCCTTAGCAAAGCCTTGCTGCTTGCCATCGTTTTTTTTGCCTGACTCGACATCTGCCTTGTAGGTCTTGTAAGCCCTGGCGAAATACAAGGCTGCTTTTTTGTACTCTCGGCGCAAAAGATGTGTTTCTCCAATCCAGTATTGGGCGTTTACAACCAACCGATGCTTGGGATACTTTTTTATAAATTGTGTGAGGGCTGCTTCTGCCTTCTGGTACTCGCGCTGTTTATGGATTAACGAGACAGCATGGTCATAAGCTTCTTGGGCGCTGCCCGTGGGAAGCTCGTGCACAGACGCATCGTCCGCAGAGGCGGCGTCATGGCTTTCATCCTGATCATTTGAGTCCGAAGACGCAGGCGTGTTTTGATCGCGGCCATGAGGAGAGGAAGAAGACGTCGCTGCGACAGCATTTTCTTGCATGACCTTAAGCGTTTCTTTCATGAGTTTTAAATCATGTCGGGCCTCTTCAAGATCACCCGTAAGTTGCTTGACTTGCTCTTCAAGATAAGACATCCGATCAGTGTCATCATCCATTTGGGCCTGCAACACAGGGGGGATGCTCAAAAGACTAAGAAGCATCAAAGACCTAATGATGATAGCTTTTTTCTTTGTGTTGACAAGGCTCATGGACACACTCGTTTCATTTATCACTTATCTTTCATACCATAAACAAAAAAAAGATCTAGTCATAAGGATCTCTTTGCATCTTGCTTGACTTTGCGTGTGCTTTTAGCGTCCTGCCGGTATGACTGTTCCATGCTTTATCCGACCTTTAATGCGGCTGTTGTCTTTCATAATCCCGTGACCTTTGGCCCCAACAAACTCGATATCCCCCACTACGCGCGTGTTATGAAGCTCCAAGCGTGGCACACGCCGTTTTTCTTGGCCGTACACTTCATTTTTAATACGAATAGACGTTGTGTCTGAATCTGTGAGTGTCACTTTTGTAGAGGACACGTGTATCGGCCCCATAAATGTTGAGTTTCGCGCGTCCAAAGGCCCTTCTACATGTGTTTTTCCGCGCACCTTAGCGCGCTCGAGATGGGTTGGGCCTTGAACATTAATCACCTCTACCGTTAGCTTTTTTGCATTCACTGGTCCCATGACCGTCAAAGATTCTGTTTTAAGGCTGTTCGCCGACAAGGGCCCATGGACCCTTGTGCTTTTCTCCACAGTGACCCCTTTTAAATCAGTGGGCCCATACGCATCTATTTTCTTGAAACGACGATCTTCATAAGAGGTAGGACCGAAATCCACCCTATCTTTATGGCCTGGATCTTCGTCATCAAAATCTAAGTCATCTTCGGTGAGGGCACGGTATTCTTTGGGAATGAATTTTTGATAATCATAGGATATGGCCACGGTACACCCTAAGTTCCCAAGGAAGATCCATAAAGAAAAAAAAGCACGTATCATGATCGCACAGCATGGCTAATAGAAAAAGATTATAGCAAAACGACGGGTCAGTGTCAAAGACGTTAAAAAGCCCATAAGGCAAAAAAATTATGCTACTTTAGCAATGCGCCTTTTTAAATATAGCAACTCTCGCCCTAATTCTGCGGCGACCCTAGTAAAGGCCCCTTCAGCGGAAACGAGTTGCCTTGCTTCATGAAGTCTTTGTTGTTTCACCAGTTGAACAACATCATCGGCAATGCCATGAAACTTTTCATGACACTGGGCAACTGATTGGAATTCTTGGTATTTGAAAAGTCTTGCGTGTGATTGCTTAAGCCAAGATCCAAGGGCACAGGTCGCTGACTTACCCAATGAGCGTTCGTCAAACCTCCCAGAGCCGTTAATATAAAGGACAAGCCTGACTTTCCATTCTGTATGTTCACGTATTGCAGCTTCCAAGTTCATGGAAAAACCTCTTTACTCTGACACATGACGGCATGGTAATATTGTACACAGCTCATTAATAATTACAAGTCCTCAATATCAAGAAAAATTTTCATTTACTTTAAAGATGAATGCAGAATAATTGAAGAATTTATGTTGTATGAACGTTTTTATATTTTGCTATCTATTAAAGCGTCTTTGGCGCCCTAGAGAATTTATTGAATCGCCTTAATAAGTTGATATTTATTAAAAAGATACGTTTGGCACAAAATACGCCCCCCCCAAGGCAAAGCACAAGCTATGGCTAGTGCATAAAATCCATAGGCAAAACTCCTTGGCGTCACAAAAAGGTAAAGGTCAAATCTTTACAAAGTTTAAGGCGCCATCGGTGCAGATGACCAAACTCTAGACTACAGGGCGCATGAGTAAAGCTATTTCAATACCTTGACACCACGGCGTGTTGCTTTTATTGAGAGGAATGCGTGCGCAGAGGGAGGCCATCGGGAGATCACCATGAACGGAACCTGTTTTGCGTTTGGCGTTTTTTCATGTTTTTTGATTGCCTTTGTAAACGCAAGCTCTCCCACTGCCGAACCTGATACTAAATCTTGTTTCTCGGTAAGACGTTGTGGCCCCATGAAACTTCCTGATAAACGCGATGATGATTGGATTCTCAAAGGAAAAGAGGCGCCCCAAAGGCTCAGCCATGAAACACTAAACTTTCTTCAAAGTGCTGATAACAAACCCAGAGCCTATGCGCCTTCCCTTGATGCTGATTTAAAAGCTATTTGGGAACGCCTTGACACTGCCCATAAATACGCCGCTGCCTCACAAGAAGCCGATCTTCGACGAGAGTGGTGGGAGGAGCGTTTTGCAACAGAACAGGCTCTCTTTCAAAACCGCCTACCCTATCCCTACTTGTTATGGCGTACGGTGTATTCAGGTAAGGCATTCCATGGGCGCATCGAAGATGCTGACCCACTGCGCTGTGCCCCAAAACCAATTACTTTCACCTCCTTAAAGAAACTCCGCCTTGAAGCAGAAGAGCGTGAAAAACGCATCACCCATCTTTTTAACACTGGCGTTTTCACACGCTACCAAGATCCCGTCTTTTGCCCTCGCCCAAGAAAAACGATTCCTCTTTTGCCCCGTGAAGAGGTCGTGGCAACACTGCAAGACCTATTACGCGCGGCACGCCACAAAGAACGTCCAGTGCCGCCACTCTTACCTCCTTTGAAACATCAGCGCTCCCTACAAAACGTGTTTGAGAAACAGAGTCTCCAAAATGGATTGGCAGAAAAAGAGGCCGTCGCCAGATCGCAGCAAGTTTTCTCAAAACCAAAAACCCGCGCCCATAGAGCGTACGCTGTTGGAGTTGCCTTAGAGGGAGTGCAGCTGGGGATTACCGCCTGGCATCTCATGGAAGAAAAAAGATACGAAGCCGCCACGTATTTAAGGGAGGCAAAAATAAACCCTCTCCTCTCTGCCCATGACAAACTAGCGCTTTTAGATAAGGCTGAGATCCTTTGGAGGGACCTTCTCTTTTTTGAAGATGTCGACTTAGGGCCTTTCCTGTGCCCCCTTCGTCTTTGGTCTAAAGAAGACAACCACGAACAATCCCATCAGCAACGCTCCAATGCGCCCCTTTTTCAAAACCCCTTTCAAGCCCCTGATGCAGGCGCGGGTTGCGTCAGATTTTATCTGCTCACAAAGAAAATCTACGATCAAAAGGAGGATTTTTTTCAAAGTCTTAATACGAAAGAGAATCCTGTTAACCCAAAGCGTCTCCCCATCATAACCGTTCGCCAAATGCTACGCGAAGTGCAAACTTGCGCCAATCTTCAAGCCAATACCTTTGTGCCTAAGGATGAAGATTATTTCGCGCGTCTCAATGCCGAGATCACGACCTCTCGTTGGCAAACAAATACACTCAGAAGACACCTGGAGCAGCGTATCAGGGGGCCCCTTGTTTCTTTTACGTTGACCGACCCCACCCCTTTGCCCTTGGAAGAGTGGATCTTTATGCAAAAAACCAAAGAACCGTGGAAAGAACACGTAAGGTTTTGATCCATCCAAAATCATAGTCGGGGGCGGCACAGGGGCCACCCCCTTTGTGTTAGTGTCGTGCGGGATGAACACGAGGTGAGGGACAAAGAGACGGTACCTCTCCACAAGAACTAGGCAAAGAAACCGCATCACTAGACGCCTTGAGTGCTCTGCCCACGTGCGAGATCGCTTTGTTCATATCATAAAGGGACTCGAGAGTCTTTTTTGCTTTGCGCACCTCCAAATATGCGCGAGCCCACGCAAGTTTTTTCTCAAGATCCTGCGCAACTTTCACAAGGGCTGGATCTTCACCCACAAAGATATTCCCCATTAGGCTGAGTGCTGATCTGCGCAGATGCTCTGCCCTTGTAAGATAAAAGTCCTGGGACGAGGACACAGAAGAAAGTGCAGCTGCCCAGTAATACCGCTCAGCGCCATAAATCGCGTAATACGGCGCTTGGTAAGTTTGAAAGATTTTTGTGCTCTGGGCGGCGGCAAGTGCGTAAAATGAAGACGCTAAATTCTTTGCTTGGGTGCTGTCAGATCCTTCAATCATTGCGTCTTTAAAACCAAAACCAACGCGGTCAAAATACGCGCTGAGCTCAAAGGCGCTTTCCTTGCCCGTTAACATTCCGATCTGATTGAAGAACCGGGTCATGGACACGCCCTCAAATCCTACTTCGCCTTTTCCATTGGAACGGGGCACAAAAATTGTCTTCTCCATGAAAGAGACCACTGGTTCGTTGATAAACACCCCTAGGTTTCGCATGATGTGGGGGTTAGGTGTTTCCATTTTATCGTTAAATTTTTCAAGATGTTTTGGCGCCACTTCTGCCGCAACCTCGACCATTTCCCCGATGAGTTGACGCTCGAATTTTTCGTAACTTTCCTGCCACCTGTGGAAAACCTCTTCATAGGTTATGGGAGGTAAGGCAAGGGCATCTTGGCCCGCACGTAAAAGAGGTGTAGGAGCCCCTTTTTGTGAAGGAACGGTGGACAAAGCGTTAAGATCTAGTTGCGTGGGCAACATTTGGATAATTTTTCTTGCTTTGTTTTGAGCTTCAGCTTCCTGCTCGTCGGACGCCCACGTAGACGCCATGGAAGCCACAATACTCACGACAATTTTAAAATTATTTTTCATTTTGTCCTCCCTTTCAGTCCCGACCATCGCCAGAAAAACATTCCAGCCTGTAAAGATTAATGACTAAACGTTAACTTAATTTGAAGGAATGGTAAAAAAACATAAAATTTTCAAGGTATTTTGCGCACAAACTAAAATGTCACAGAGAGAACTGATCACAAAAAATCTTCACCTTCTTTGACGCTTGAGTGGTTCATTTTTGCTCACTTTTATGATAAAAGTGAGGTCACTATGGTTTAACAAGGAACATTTTTTTATGAGCACTCAAGGTCTTATGGGGGGCAAACGCGGTCTAATTATCGGTCTTGCCAATGATCATTCGCTGGCTTGGGGGATTGCCCAAGCGCTTCATGCCCAAGGCGCAGAACTTGCTTTTACTTTTCAAAACGAATCCCTCGAGCGGCGCGTTATCCCCCTTGGCACTACCCTTGGGTCAACGCTTTTCTTGCCCTGTGATGTCAGTGATGAGGCACAAGTAAAAGCCGTTTTCATGCGTCTCGAAAAAGAATGGGGCGTCCTTGATTTTGTCCTCCACGCCGTTGGTTTTTCCGATAAGGAAGAACTTAAAGGGTTGTATCTAAATACCTCTCACAAAAACTTTTTACACACCCTCGATGTGTCATGTTATTCATTCACCCGCGTGTGTCAATTTGCAGCCCCCCTTATGAAAGAGGGGGGTAGCCTTCTGACCTTGACCTATCAAGGATCAGAGCGCGTCATGCCCCACTATAACGTTATGGGTGTGGCCAAGGCCGCCCTAGAGGCCAGCGTTCGGTACCTTGCCGCCGACCTTGGACCTCAGAACATTCGTGTAAACGCGCTTTCGGCAGGCCCAGTCCGCACGTTGGCGGCGTCGGGCATCGGAGACTTTCGTTATATCCTTAAGTGGAATCAAGACAACGCCCCCCTTCGTCGCAACGTGACGCTAGAGGATGTAGGCGGTGCGGGCCTTTATTTACTCAGCCCCCTTTCCGCAGGCGTCACAGGCGAAACCCACCACGTGGATTGCGGATATCATATCGTGGGCATGAAGGCCATTGACGCACCAGACCTCAACACGTCAAAATAGGTCATTATTGGGAGTATAAAAAAGAGAGAATATTAAGTGGGATTCATTGGCAGAGCGCTCAAGCGCTTGATCTACGTACTGGGTTTTTTTAGTTTTCTCTCTCTCCTTCTCATCACCGGTAGTATTATCTACCGACAGTACCAAGAACCTAAGGTGCTCGACCACACGGTCCTTAGTCTTGACCTTCAAGGGGCCATAACCGACGGCCCCAAGCGCCTGCCGTTTTCCTTCCTTTCAAGGCAGCTCTCCACCTATGATATTGTCCATACCTTGGATCACGCCGCAAAAGACCCAAAAATAAAAGGGCTCCTTGTGCGTTTGGGTCACGCGTCTCTTGGGACATCTCAAGTGCAGGACATTCGAAAAGCCCTTCACCGCTTTAGAGCGACTGGCAAATTCGCCTTTGTCCACGCCGCCGAATTTGGAGATCTTTCGGGTGGTACGCTTCCCTATTATCTTGCAAGTGCCTTTGATGAAATCGGCCTGCAACCCATGGGGGGGCTTGCTTTTGTAGGCCTTGGCATGGAGCTTCCATTTGCGCGAAAACTCCTTGATACCTTTGACATTATTCCCCGTTTTGCTCAGCGTGAAGAATTCAAAGGCGTCCTTGAAACCTTTACCCGCGAAGAGTTATCTGACCCAAGCCGTCTTGCCCTTCAAAGTATGCTGGACAACATGATGGGCCAAATCGTAAAAGACGTTGCGCTCGAGCGTGAACTTAAAGAACAAGACGTACGCAGGTTGATCCAAGAATGCCCCATTTTCAACGCTGCACGCGTACAGGAAATTGGTCTTGTGGATCATGTAACGTATCTCGATCAATTTGCAGAATACGCTTTGAAAAAAGCAGGCGCAAGCGCGAGCTTTTTGAACTTTCAAGAGTACGCCCACATCAAACGCAAAGCGCCCCGTGAGAAAGACGCGAAAAGGATTGCCCTCATCTTTGCAGAAGGTGAAATTACCTCGGGCGGCGCTGGCCCCCAGGGACTATTTGACGAGCGCGGCATCACATCAGACTTGTTTCAAGAGATTTTTGATGAAATCATGGAAGCACCAGCCGACAAAAAGCCTGTGGCCATAGTGCTGCGCATTGACAGTCCAGGAGGAGCACCCTCCCCTTCAGAGGCCATCTGGCGATTGATTCACGTGGCGAAAGAAAAGAAAATTCCGGTGGTTGTCTCCATGGGCAACACCTGCGCCTCAGGCGGATACTGGATTGCGTCTGCTGCTGACAAAATCATTGCAGAGCCCGGCACCATTACAGGCTCCATCGGTGTTGCCGGCGGTAAAATTGTCCTTGAAAAATTGTGGGAGAAGATTGGCGTCAAATGGGAGAGCGTCACCACAGGGCCCAATGCCACCAACACAAGTCCCCATCACGACTTCACCCCAGAACAGTGGGCACGCTTTCAAGAAAGCCTAGATTTTACCTATGGCTATTTCATCAAGCATGTGGCTGACGGCAGACGCATGTCCTTGGAAAAGGCCCACACCCTTGCCAAGGGACGCGTGTGGAGCGGCGAGCAAGCCCTTGAAGCAGGACTTGTGGACGCGCTGGGCGACCTTAATACCGCCATTGACCTCGCAAAAAAGCTCGCGGGCCTCACTCCAGAAACCCCACACCGCGCGGTCATTTATCCGCGCGTGGCCCCTTGGCCAGCTTTACTCATGGGGGGCCTAACAGACATCCGCGCGTCTTTGCAAACTCTTGCGGCGTTGCAAACGCTTGCAACACCCGCCGCAAGCACTTTGGGCCTGCTCACCCGACCAGGGACCGCGCTGAAAATTCAGTAAGAGCGCCTCCCTTAAGAAAGAGAGCGCGCGTACGCGTCTAGAAGCGCCATCACCTCAGGGCAAACAGCGTTATGAAGGTGCATGGGCGCGCACCGCTGACAAAACGCCCGAAGACTCGAAGACGTTTCAAGATCCATGGTACCAGAAGGGGTGACGTTATACCCAATACGCGCCAGAAGTGTTTGAAGCCGCCGAATCTCAAGGGGACCTTGCCAAGGAGCGCGAGCTTGGGGCTGCACCCCAATGCCATGCTCGGCAAGTCGTCTCCAATCAAGGTGGTGACCTGGATCGCTTTTACGAAGAGGTGCAATATCAGCGTGCCCTAGCACGTGAAAGGGGGAAATTTGGTGACGCTTTTGGATGGCCGGACAAAGGGTGAGCAAACTTTGATATTGCGCCTCGGTGTAGGGGTGGCTTCCCAGATTCACTAGCTCAATACCAATGGACCACGTATTTAGGCTGCCGTCATGGTACGCCCCCCAACTGCTGCGCCCTGCGTGCCACGCACTCATTTCCTCATCAACCAACAAAAAAATAGTCCCATCCTCGGCAATGAGGTAGTGAGCGCTCACAGGATTATCGCTTTGTCCGTTGGTTAAAATCTTGAGGGAAAGATCAAGGTCGCAGGCCGTATAATGAAGAATCAAAAAAACCGGCCACGAGCCGGAGGCGCGCGGCGAGAAATTGGGGCTTGGGACGCGCCGCAACTCCATGGATCATCCTTTATGGGAAAGGCGTGTAAAAGACAGCGCTTTCGCCAAGCTCTTCCTCGATGCGCAGCAAGCGGTTGTATTTAGCTACCCGCTCGCCCCGTGAAGGGGCTCCCGTTTTGATTTGACCACATCCTGTGGCAACGGCCAAATCTGCAATGGTTGTGTCTTCGCTTTCCCCGGATCTGTGGGACATGACGCAGGCAAATCCTTGGCTTTGGGCCAGGGACACAGTTTCAAGAGTTTCCGTCAAGGTCCCGATTTGGTTGGGTTTAATTAAAATGGCGTTGGCCATGTCTTGCTCGAACCCCAACATGAGCCGCTCTTTATTGGTGACGAACAAGTCATCGCCCACAAGCTGAATCTTGTCGCCCAAAGCGCTGGTCAGATCCGCCCACCCTTCAAAATCGTCCTCGGCCATGCCGTCTTCGATGGAAACAATGGGATAGCCCGCCACAAGCTCTTCATAAAAACGCGTCAGTTCATGGGGAGATAGACGACGCTTTTCACCCTCAAAATAGTATGCGTTATCTTTGTAAAGCTCGGACGCGGCCACGTCTAAGGCAAGGCACACCTGAATACCCGGCGTGTAGCCAGCTGTGTGAATGGCCTCTAAGATTAAATCAAGAGCAGCCTTAGTATCCGCAAGGTTCGGGGCAAAGCCCCCCTCGTCACCCACCCCGCATCCAAGGCCTTTTTGCTTAAGGATGCTTTTTAGGCTGTGAAACACTTCGGCGCCCATTTGAAGCGCCTCAGAAAATGAGCCCGCGCCCACAGGGACCACCATAAACTCTTGAATATCTATGGGATTGTCTGCGTGCGCGCCGCCATTAAGAATGTTCATAAGAGGCATAGGAAGACGCTTGGCTGTAATCCCGCCCACATACCGGTAGAGGGGAAGCCCAAATTCGGCAGCGGACGCTTTGGCAAGAGCAAGGCTTACGCCTAAGAGCGCGTTGGCCCCAAGGCGGCCCTTGTTTGCCGTACCGTCGAGGGTAATCATGGTCCGGTCAAGGAGGTCTTGCTCGGATGACTCACGCCCTGAAAGCAAAGAAAAAAGATCACCGCGCACGTGACGCACGGCTTTCATGACGCCTTTCCCAAGATAGCGCGGTTCGTGATCACGCAGCTCTACAGCTTCGTGTATGCCGGTGGACGCCCCCGACGGCACGGCCGCCCTGCCCCACACGCCGCTGTCTAAATGGACATCCACCTCTAAGGTTGGATACCCTCTTGAATCAAGAATCTCTCTGGCAAGAATATCTGTAATAGCGCCCATGACGGCCTCCTTCTGTTGGGTTTAGGGGTGACGCCTTTAAACGGCCTTGGCAAGCGCGGACTTGGCCAGGTCATCATAGCTTTTAAGAAGTGCCAGGAGTGGTTCAAACTCGTGGAGGCGCAGCATGTTGGGACCATCGCTTGGCGCGTGATCAGGATCCTGGTGCACCTCAAAAAAGACACCGGCAACGCCAACGGCCACGGCCGCTTTGGCCAGGGTTGAAACAAACTCGCGCTGTCCACCCGATGTTTCGCCAGCCCCGCCCGGTTGCTGAACCGAGTGCGTGGCATCAAAAATAACAGGGCACCCTGTTTTTGCCAGGATCGGCAAGGCGCGCATATCGGACACAAGGGTATTGTATCCAAAGGAAACACCCCGCTCGCACACCATGACGCGGTCATTGCCAAAGGATTCAACCTTACGCACGACATTCACCATGTCCCAAGGGGCCAAGAATTGACCCTTCTTAATGTTCAAGGCTTTGCCTGTCTTGGCGGCTGCCTCAAGGAGATCCGTTTGACGACAAAGGAAAGCAGGAATTTGAAGAACGTCAACGACTTCTGCCACGGGCGCACACTGATCAGGACCATGAATATCGGTGACCACAGGAAGACTATAGGTCTCGCGCACGTGCCCGAGGATCTCCATGCCTTCCTTCAGTGTCACACCCCGAAAGGATTTAATGCTGCTGCGGTTGGCTTTATCGAAAGAGCTTTTATAGACAAGTCCTATCCCCACACGGTGCGCGATTTCTTGCAAGGCGTGGGCCATTTCAAGGGCGTGCGCTTTGCTTTCAATGACACAAGGACCCGCCATGATGGAGAACGGCGCGTCTTGACCAAAGGAAACAGGATTCTTGGTGTCTTCGCCAACACAAAGGGCACGGGGCTTAGATGTCATCATGTATCCTTTCGTCTAACTATTTTTTTTGTGGGTCAAGGCGGCTGCCACAAAGGCCACAAACAAGGGATGGGCCTCGAAGGGTCTTGATTTAAATTCGGGGTGGGCCTGTGTTGCGACAAACCAGGGATGGTCTTTTAATTCAACCATCTCGGGCAACTTGCCGTCGGGCGACAGACCTGTAATCTGCATGCCTGCGTTCTTCAATCGTTCTTGCCAGCGGATATCTACCTCATAACGGTGACGGTGGCGCTCCCACACACTTTCAGTGCCGTAAGCTTCAAACGCTTTGGAGTTAGGCGACAGCACACACTCATACGCTCCAAGACGCATGGTGCCACCAAGGGGCGTGTCGCTGTCGCGTTTCTCCAAGGCGCCGTCCTTCTCCCACTCGGTCAAAAGGCCTATAATAGCCTCACCTGTTTGGGAAAATTCGCTGGAGACAGCATTACTAATACCAAGGACGTTCCTGGCGAACTCCAAAACAGCCAGTTGAAGGCCAAGGCAAATGCCTAAGTAAGGCACGCCGTTTTCACGGGCATAACGGATGGCCGCCATTTTTCCGTGGGAGCCGCGCTCGCCGTGTCCGCCCGGCACCAGAATACCATGATACTTAGAAAGCCGCGCGTCGATTTCCTCGGCAGGAAGGGACATCCCGCCGCGCTCTAGCTCTTGGGCGTCAATCCAGTCAAGCTCAAGGGAGGTGTCTTGGACCAGAGCTCCGTGGGCGAGGGCTTCGCCTAATGATTTGTAGGCATCCTTCAGGCCTGTGTATTTACCCACAACAGCCATGGCAACCTTCTTTTGAGGAGCCTCGATGTGAGACACGATGGCCTTCCAACGGGTCAGGTCCGCATGGCTTGATTCCTCAAGGCCAAAATGTCGTAAAACCTCTTGATCAAGTCCTGCTTGAGAATAGGTGAGCGGTACTTGATAGGTGCTCGTGACGTCACGTGCTTCAATCACACATTCAGGGCGCATATTGCAAAAAAGCGCAAGTTTTTGCCTCGCACTTTCCGGCAAAGGCTTCTCTGTGCGGCACAAAAGAATATCAGGCTGAATCCCCATGCGCTGTAGCTCTTTGACCGAGTGTTGGGCTGGCTTTGTTTTAAGCTCACCAGCGCTAGCAATATAAGGCACCAACGTCAGGTGCATAAAAAGAGTGCGCTTGTATCCTTTGCCGTGGGCGAACTGACGAATGGCTTCCACAAAGGGCAACCCTTCAATGTCACCAATGGTGCCGCCAATTTCAACAATCACAAAGTCAACGTTTTCTTCTACGTCCCGAATAATGAATTCTTGGATGGCATCTGTGATGTGGGGAATCACTTGCACAGTCGCCCCTAGATAGTCCCCACGCCGTTCTTTAGCGATGACGTGGGAATAAATCTGACCTGTGGAGACGGCGTCTGTGGCTCTGGCGGCTACCCCTGTAAAGCGCTCATAGTGCCCTAGATCAAGATCGGTCTCAGCGCCGTCATCGGTCACAAAGACCTCGCCGTGCTGAAAGGGGCTCATGGTCCCAGGATCAACATTGATATAGGGCTCGAACTTACGAAGACGCACTTTGAAGCCACGCGCTTGCAGCAAAGCACCTAGGGAAGCGGCCGCCAGTCCTTTACCCAAGGATGACGACACACCGCCCGTAACAAAAACATAGTGAGTCATTAAGACACTTTCTCCACGCCCATCCAGGGCTCTTTACTTCTTGGCAGGGGCCGGCACCTGCGTTTCTTTTTTATCTGCAGCTTTTTGATCAACTACGGGCGTTTCTTGAGGTTGAGGAGCTGGCGCTTGGTGAATTTGACCAGGGACCAACGGAGCTTCTTTGGTGGGCTCTGCTTTTAAGTTATCCAAAAGAGACTTAGGCGCTTGTCCACCTTTAAACACAACGGCAAGACCCAACGTCGAGGCGAAGAAAAGAGCTGCCAAAATGGCGGTTGTTCTGGTCAAAAGGTTCGCCGTCCCCCGGGTTGACATAAAACCACCAGGACCGCCGCCCATTCCAAGAGCCCCGCCTTCGCTTTTTTGCAAAAGCACAAGGCCAATCATCAGAACTGCCAATACGATATGAATAATGAGTAACGCTGTTTGCATCGTCTTTCTACACGCTTTTAAAACTTGGGGCATTCTAAGACGATTGACCTAAAAATGCCAGCACTTTCTGGACGGCATGTTTTTGTCTAACCATCTCTATGAGCAAAAGAAAATCTATTTTTAATAAATTCTTAATGAAATTGCTGCATGATCTAGCGCCACAAATTAAGGAGCCTGCCCCATGAAAAAATACCTCCCCCTCACCTTAGCCGTACTTTTGGCCAATCCTGGACACACAAGAACTTATGAACAAGCTGACTCCTCCCTTGACCGGGTTGAGCTTCTCCTCTCTATGACCATCGAGCTCACGGACCTCAACGCCCACGTGGACAGCCTCACTGAGCGCACAAAGCGCGCCGATGACATCCGACGCCTTAAAGATCAACTCCGAGACGTCCGCCGATCTGTGAGAGGAGGCGCCGCTCTTCCCAGTGAAGTAATGATCCACAACTGGAAACAGGATTTTTTTCGGACACGTCACTTAGTTTGCAAACAAGTGGGCAGTGAACTTGAAAAGAAGAGGCATCTTCGTGCCCCCTATCTGTCCTCTGAACGAAAAGAGCGCATGGCAAAGCTCATGGAAAGATATCATGATAAATGCGCTGTGGAAGGGCTTAGCCTCGAAAGGATGCCTCTTTTGGCGAGCAGCGCACGTCTAGGTGACAATATGCGGCACATGATCCGCCTTGCCCAAAAAATTAATCGCAATTTTTAAAAGTGTCCCACAAAAAAAGCCCTGGTCCTTGCCAGGGCTTTTTTTGTTGCAAACGCGAGAAGCGCTTAGCTTTTTGTTTTTGCAATAAGCGCGTTGTATTTTTTGCTCAGGGCCATGACGGACAACGCCCACGCCCCCACAACAAGGCCCACAACACCGGTCAGATAAGGCGCAATCACCATGATTTCTTTAGTCCCGAGGGCAAAGAACAGGATCTGCTGAATGGCGCTACCACCGGCCTTACCAAGACGGCCACCAATCACGTCTACGGCCGCTTTACCCTTACTCTTGAGCTCGGCGTCCAAAGGAATGTACGCCATTTCCTTGGTTGGATCAAAGTGGGCGTACTTCGTGCCCTTGGTCGCAATGTTTTGCACCGCGCCGATGTAAACCAAGAGCACAGGAAGGGCAAGTCCCATTCCAGCGGCAATCGGTCCAAAGACATCTTCACCAAAGATGCACATGAAAAAGAGCCCCCCAGTGACAATGGTCACAAGAGGCGTCACAATGGCGCCCACAAACCAACCAAATCTGCGCACGATTCCCTTTGTAAACATGATCAAAAGAATCGTAGCGATCCCTGTATATTTCGAGAAATCACCCATAAACGCGTTATAATCGTTAGGACTTGGGAATGCGATGCGGATGTTATGCTTCCACACGACTTCGATCACGTTGATGGAGATACCGTATCCAATGACAAGAAGGGCGATCAACCCGATGTAAGGGTTTGTGAAAATGTATTTGAAGCTTTCCGCCACACCAAGCTTTGGCTTGGACTTTCCTTTTTTAGCGCCGTCTGCTTCTGTACTTTTTTGGTATCGCGGATCTTTTAAAACCACACGCGTCAGGTATAGGTAAAAGCCGACACAAACAAGACCGGCAACGGCTACCGCCAAGGTGATGTACTCAAGGGATACACCCCAACGAATTTCCACAGGAAGGTTTTTCGTTACATTAGAAAGCTCTTTGTTCAATGTACCAGCAAAGATCAAAGAGATGTTTGCCATCATACCAAACAAAGAATAAAAGCGCTTGGCTTCTTCGGTTTTAACAATGTCGTTGGCAAACTGCCAGAACAAAAGAGAAAGCATTACGCTCCCCCAAAGCTCGGACAACACATAAAACGTCGAATACGTCCACACGCCCCATACAGGAATAATCGCCTGCAGACGGGGGTATGCTTCTTTCATGGCATTAACGGCTTCAAGGCTTGGATGGAAGTGTTCAATGTTGGGGTAAATCACATATCCAAAAGCTAAAAAGAAGGCCACAAACACTCCAATAATACCTACGAAAAGCGTATCACGGGAAAACAAGTTCGCCAGTTTTGCGTACAACACCACAAACAATACCGCCGCCGGCATCACAACGTAGAACTTGAGAGAGCTGAGGATTTCGGCGCCAGATCCGGGAGCCGTTAAGACCAAAGCATCCTTCGTGTTACGTAAAATTGTGTAGTTAAACAGGATGAAAAACATGACCATGCACATGGGAAGAAACTTTTTCATCTCATAACCATGAATCGGCCAAATTGCTGCGCGGAGTTTTCCAAATTCCGGCGCTGGCGCTGAGCTATTGTTTGCGGACATCGCGACAACCTTTTTGTTTATTTCAAAAAATAGAAAAGACCCACTGAAACAAGCATTGTCCAGCGGCGCATTTTCAAACCTCGTAAGTTTCTCCTGAGTCTCATTATCTCTGGAGCCTTGCTCTTCTCGAAAGAAGAAAGATGTCTCCTTTTAACCTATTTTATTTCTTTTTGCACCTTCTTTTTTGACACAGCACACACCACAACAAATGCCGACTCGGAAAATACTTAATATTCACTTTCTATATTTTTGATTAACAACTAATAAATTCTTTTCATTGTAATATTTGCCTGAACGACAAGGTAATGAAATACTTATTCTGACTTGCTTTATACACATAATTTTTGACGATGACATATCGTACAAATATATGATAAATATATACATACTGAACGGCTCTTCTTTTACGGTTTTTCTAAAGAGTCTCACCCGCTTGATCTTTTAAATTTCTGTTTTCAAAATCATGTCCCTACACTCTTTTTTAAAAACTCTCGATGCAAAAATATCACAGACAAAAGTCAGCATGGGAGACATCCAAAAGTAAGACGTTGCCATCTTAACCTGTTTCTTTAAGAGAAATGGGCAATCTTTTTTTCTTTTCTTGGTTTTGACAGATCCTTACAAGAAAGGTAATTTCATGTCCGGTAGATGTGCCTTTTGGGCCGGTCGTGTAATAAGGATGCTTATGGAAAAGAGCTTTAAAAAAATGATGTCGGGGTATCAAGCTTTTCGCAAAAAGTACGCTCTTGGCAATAAATCCATCATGCGCGCTCTGTCTAAAGACGGCCAAAAGCCCAAAATTATGGTGGTCTCCTGTTGCGACTCTCGTGTGGATCCGGCACTCATTCTCCAATGCGATCCAGGCGATTTATTTGTTGCAAGGAACGTGGCAAACTTGGTGCCTCCCTATGAACGTGATGGCGCCCGACATGGCACAAGCGCCGCCCTTGAATTTGGTATTTGCGTCCTGAAGATAGATCATTTGATCCTGCTTGGGCATAGCCAGTGTGGTGGCGTCAGCGCCCGTATGGCGCACAAAACGATGAAAGAAAATGACTTTATCTCCAGCTGGATGTCGGCTGTCACCACTGACCCCTTGCCGCATATGAGCCTCGATGATTATGCCAAGGAATCCCTTCGTCAGTCCCATAAAAACGCCCTGACATTTCCGTGGATCAAAGAGCGCGTGAACGCAGGCACCCTGGTTATCCACGAGTGGTATTTTGATATCAAATCAGGAAAAGTCTTTACCTTCCAAAAGGATCAAGGTGCCTACGTAGCTCTGTCAGAAGGCCCTGTCGCGCAAAAGGACTCTACCCTATAACCTCTAAAAACTGCCCCCATTCGTCACTTCGCCCCAGGCGCACTGCACATGGGATCACTTCCTTCATGGGAGGCGCTTCAAAAACGCCGGCAGGAAGCGTCACGTCTTCGAGTGTAATGCGTGCCAAGGTAAAGTGGGGGAAATAATCGTTCCCTGTTTTTTGCAAAGGAGAAACTTGCCTATCCTTAAGAAAACTAACTATCTCTTCTTGCAAACTAAGAAGAGATTCCTCTCGGCGCACCCCGTGCCCCACCCACAAACCTGACCCTCCAGACACCTCATCCAAATGTGCATAGAAATGCACGGGCATGACACTGATACAACGCTCCAGAAACGGGGCAGCGCACGCAAGGGCCTCGGCTGTATCACGTGCATAGAATTGACTCAAAGTCACATGCGCCAACGCCCGCCCCGGTGCAAGACAATAATTCATTTGTCTGTCTTGAAAAACTGACGCTGTCCTAAAATACGCCTCTTGGATTTTTTCATCGGGGCACAGCGCAATATTAAAGCGTGCCTTCATCAGTTTTTTCTCCTTTTCACCGTGCCATGTGCCAATCCCTTAAAAAAACCGTTTTGAGGCACTCCACTGCGTCCGCATTTTCTAACACCACTCCTAGCTCTCGGTTTTTTTCCAATGATTGCGGGTAAAAATTTGCGGACCCCACGTATATTTTTTCACTTTCTTCACCCGCATCAAGGATCATCACTTTCGCGTGACCATATAAATGTGTCATGAGCCGCACTTGTGCTCCCCTCTCTTTTAAATAACGTTGATGGGGAAGATTATCATCCTTTGATTTATCAAAGGGGTAGGGCATCATCAAAAGACGCACCTCTATGCCCCTGCGCGCCGCGTCTGCCATGGCGTTTACAAGCGTGCTATCTTGGATATCTTGCTGGTAAATCCACAGGCTTTTCTTGGCTGACGCGATCAACGTCACAAAGGGTTTTCGGCCTGCATCGGGACTCCATATAAAGTGTGTGCGCGTTGACGAAGTTGGCTCACGGCGCACATCCTTATAGAAAAAATCAAGAAGCTCTTTGATAGCGTTCTCTTCCGTCAGCGTCACCATGAAATCCCGGGCAGGTTTTTCGGTGGTATGCCCATCAAAGGATTCAGCGTCCCAGTTTCCAGTGCTGACAAGGGCGTAGTTTTTATCAACGACCAGCATTTTGTAGTGAAGCTGCTCAAAATATTCAGGAGCTTCATATACTTTGATCCCGACCCGCTCGAACTGCGCTGTGCGCGTTTGTGATTGGTCTACCTGACGCTCATGACGATACATGTTTTTTGTTAACAAAATCTCTATGTGCACACCCCTCTGCGCGGCCTCTACAAGAGCGCCCACCACCGTATCATCGGTCAGTTTGTATGCCGCCACTTGAAGGCTATCTTTTGCATCTTGAATCGCCTTTAAAAGCGGCGTCCTTCCCGCATCGGGTAAGACAATCACACCGCTTTGTGGCCAATCAACGGGAAGCGCCCACACCGTTACTTGCCAAAGCAAGGTCACCACGCAGAGAAACACAGGCCTTAGCATCAAAACTCCTGTCTTGAAAATCATGAGACGTCAACATGTTACAGAATATCAAAGGGAAGAGAAAGGCTTATAACTTTTTCTTTAGTTGCTTATTACCCGAGGAAGAGATCGCCTCATTTTCCTTTGTGTCCCACACAAAAAACTGCCATCCTAAATGTTCATAGTAAGTGATGGCCTCTTTTGCCGCGTTCACATACAGCGTCTTTACGCCGAGGGAGCGCGCCATTTCACGGGTAAGCGCCTCAAGAACGCTCCCATACCCTTGACCTTGATCGTCCTCGTGAATAGCGAGCATCCTCACAATGGCGACGTAAGGAGAGATATGATCGAGCCTAACAGTGCCTATGGGACGCCCCTCCTTTTTAAGAAGAAGAGGATACGCGCCTTCTTTTGATTCATCGGGATGGTGGGGATCGTAGTGGGTATAGCCTCGCGCCTCAAATAGCACGCGCCGCCTAATCTCGTGGTAGCGCGCCCAGTCAGCGGGTGATATCACGCGCTCAAGCGTCAAAGAGGGCATAAGCATATTCTCCTTCACCGCAAACGCCACCTCAACACGGCTGCGGCCACGCGCGCACCAAAAAGTCTTGCAGTACGCGCGTCCCCTTCATCAATCAAAAGCGCTTTATCACGACTTGCCGTCGCCATAAGCCCCAACCAAGATCCCGCTTGATTGATCTCTTGTTCGTTTTTCTCATAAAGGCTGCCAAGCTTGTTTTGTCCCACCCACACCATGCCGTGCTGCAGGGCAAAAAGGGACAAACTGGTCAGGGTCGCAAGCTTATCACCGCTGGGGCTTGATCCAACCGTAAAGCCCGCCGCTATTTTATCTGACCAAGGCTGATCAAGCCAGAACAGGCTGCTTGCATCCATAAAAGCCTTAAACCGGGCGCTCACCCCGCCCATATAGGTCGGCGATCCAAAAATAAGCCCCTCTGCCCCATGAAGAATTTGCCAGCCAGTAGCTTCAAGGTCTGAAACACACAAGACTTTGCAGTCTTGAAGATGGACGCGCACGCCTTCTTCAACACACAGCGCCAAACGCTTTGTGTGCCCTGCCCCACTGTCGTAAAGAATGACAAGACTCATGACGCGCGCTTTTTCGTGTGGGCGTGACAATCATTGAGAAACGCGTCGATGTCTTCTGCCGTCGTCTCAAAACTTGTCACGAATCGGTAAACATCGGGTCCCAGCAGGGGCCACCCATAGAAAAAGTGTCCACGCTCGGTCAGATGAGCTGCGAGCACATTCGGCATTTTCACAAAGACGGCGTTGGCTTCTGTGGGGTAAATAAGCTTCACCTCGGGCACGCCCGCAAGACCAAAGGCAAGCCTTTGGGCAGCAGCATTCGCGTGGGCCGCGTTACGAAGCCACAGATCGTCTTCTAAAAGACACATAAGCTGCGCCGAAATAAAGCGCTGTTTTGAGGCAAGCTGCCCCTGGCGTTTGCGGATATACTCAAAATCTTGAGCGAGGGCTGGATTAAAAAAGACAACGGCCTCGGCCAACATGGCGCCGTTTTTTGTCCCGCCAAAGGAAAGCGCGTCCACCCCTACGCGCCAGGAAATATCCCCAGGATGGCATCCAAGGCTTGCGACCGCATTGGCAAAACGGGCGCCGTCCATATGAAGGTAAAGCCCCCATGTGCGACAACCTTTTGCCAACGCCTCGATCTCTTGGGGCGTGTACACTGTGCCCACCTCTGTGGATTGGGTCAGCGTAAGGGTGCCCGGCCTTGAATGATGCATGCCGTTTGCCTTGGCAAGGCAACAAAGGGCGTGGACAGCCTCTGGTTTTATTTTACCGTTTTCGCCAGGCGCCGTCAGGACTTTGGCACCCGTAAAAAACTCTGGCATGCCGCACTCATCTTGCACCACATGGCTCCAGGGATGGGCGATGATGGCCTCGTAAGGACGCACAAGGCAGCTAAGGGCACTTGAGTTGGCCGCTGACCCATTGAATACAGGAAAGACCAAAAGGTCTGGCTTTTGAAAAAGCTCTTGAAAGGCACGCGTAAGGGACTGTGTGAGCGCGTCTTGGCCATACGCTTTGGCGCCTCCCCGCGAAGCTTCTTGAAGACGCTGCCAGATTTCAGCGCTTACCCCAGCTGTGTTATCACTTGCTAAAAAGGTCATGGGACGTCTCCTGAAAAAGGGGTGCCTTTGTTAGTCGTGCGCCGGGGTCGATCAGAAGTCAAGGAGATTTGCAGCCCCCTCATTAAACAGGGTTTTGCTTTAAAGCAAAATCCCCCGAACACAAATACAGAGGACTTTTCTTTACACTATGAACGTTACCGTTCCCACACAATGGGCCCAAGCTTTTGTACTGCTTTTCTGAATTCTTCTAGGGTGAAGTGTGGATTTAAGACATGATCTTCAGTCAACGTGACACCTCCCAATACAGTCCCCTCACCAAGGGTGAAACATCGACCTGTAGAAAGGTTTCCGCAAGACACTCCATCCTTTTCATGCGTAATTGATACCCCAGACGCAAGGGTAAAGGTTCTGGTCCTTATAATCTTCCTCTTTTAGATCGCTTGCGAGGCCGCTAGAAACACCGCACAGCATCATCGCAACACCCATAAGATTTTTCATTTTCTCCTCCTGCTTAGCATATTGATTGTATTAACTTAGAAGTGACTAGCTTTCTTCAGTCTCAAGAGCAACAATTCATAACCACGGGGGGCCACATAAGCCCCCCGTGGTTATTTTTGTTAGCCTTGTGTGTAAAAGGTGACGGTCGGCACCAAATAACAAAGAAACGTATCATCAATCTCTTGGTTAACGCCGTTCCACGTCTCACCCATAATGCACCCGAAAAACTTATTCACGTAAATACCAGCTTTTCGATGAATACCAGTTAATACTTTCTTTTCATTTTACCCCTAAGATATAAGAGCTAGCCATGATGCACAGTTACTTAAAAAAGGAACAGATAATGAAATACATGAAACACACCCTTTTTGCTTCTTTATTAATTTCCGGCGCCTTAAAAGCGGAATGTCCCCAAGAACTTTCCCATGACGAGGCGAGGATGATTGCAAACGGGGAAAAGTATAGCGAGCTGATTAGACAGTTTGAGCCTTTGGGAGACATGAAGAGCAATGTCGTTAAAAAAGGGACATCTAAACTTTACACAACACCTACTTTGATTTCTCAACAAGAGGACACTGTTCCTTCAAAATGGAAATGTACATACCAATACAATGGAAAGGCAACAAAAAGGGAATGGCAGTTTTCTATTTCCATTCCAAAATTAAGCATTGAACAATAATACAAAAGAACATCAAAATATAAAATTTTAAAATAATATTCTTACTTTAAGAATATTTAAAGAATTTAGCTTAAGTTGGGAGGCCAAGAACACATGTCTCTTTGGCCTCTCTCCTATAGATAGCTATTTTTTGGAATACATTGCAAGAACCGGCACCAAATGACAAAGAAACGCATCATCAATTTCTTGGTTGACCTCGTGCCAGGTCTCCCCCATAAAGCGCATGCGAAACTTATTCACGTAAACGCCAAGTTTAGGCGTTTCAAAGTGATACCCAATATCCTTCAATGCTTTTTCCACATAGACGTTTACATCACCTTCAATGGAAGGACGGAGGTCGAGCGGTGTTGGGTAATACCCCACACCAAAGTCAGTCGCAAGAGACCTCCAACCAAACAAAGGACCGGGGGCCGTACGCCCTTCTTGAACATCTGCGTAGGCCACAATGTTGCGCGCGTCAAAGGTGTGACGCTGAACGAGTCCTTTTAAGAGCGCGCCGCCTGTAGCCATTTGTGGGGCCGTAAAGGGGGTGAACTTGAACCAATCGGATCCATCACCGTTGGCGTAGCCTGGCGTGTGAAAATGTACGCCAATGGTACAAGAGTTAATGCCGGCTGCGCATCCTTCAAGGGCATTGAGAAGACGCCACTTGCTGACCCCAGCATGCCAGGCGCGGTGCGTTTCATCCACCAATTGAAAGACGGGCACCTGATCGGGGTGATGAAGGGTTTTTCCTTCAACAAGATCAGGATAACTCTCCATGAGCTGGGCGCCTGTAAGTTGAGGAATGAAAAAATGGGTACTGATTCCGTCGCCGCCGTTTTCTTTGCTTTTTGTCAAACGTCGCAGGGAATCATAAAGCTCTGTGCCCATGCATGAGACCGAAAGGGCCTTTGGCACAATTTGGATCGCATCGCCGTCTGGCGTTTTTGAAAAATTCTCCGACGGTAACCAAATGATATCCACATCCATTTGGGGCGCGTTATGCGACAGAGATAGATTTTTTAGGGCGGGTAGATCTTCGTGACTTGCTTGAAGAGGCACGAGTGACGCTGCAAAGCCCACCGCCATAGCAAGGGATAACTTTATGAAATTCATAAGACTTCCTCCATTTCGTAAAAACACGACGAGGCTAGCACGACTGGTTGTCACAAAAAAGGAGATTCTTGGCTCTACTTTAACCCGCGCATAGGCAGGCTTAGTCGTAGCTTAGGTCTTTTGCTTTTCCATGAAAGATCTTATAAGCCAAAAAGGTGTACCCGACCAGTACAGGCAGCACAACAAGTGCGCCCCACAGGATGATCATAAGCGACTCGGGCGCGCTGGCGGCCTCTACGATCAGCATTTTTTCTGGAATAATGTAAGGAAAAAAACTATAAGCAAGCCCCACAAAGCAAAGGACGTAAACCCCCGCTGTCATCACAAAAGGGACCCAACAGTGTTGGTCATTTTCTTTCGGGAGTTTTCTTAGGATTCTGTCCAACCCGATCACTAGAATGCCCGTAAGAAGGGGAATCGGAAGCAAGAAAAGCATGTTGGGAAAGGAAAACCACTTTTCAAAAATACGCATACTGACTGACGGCGTTGAGACCGACACGAGGATAATGCCAAGGATCGTGATACGAAGGGCGACAGTCGCCCAGCCCACAGCCTTCTTTTGAAGGGCTCCTTCGGTTTTCATAATCAGCCACCCTGCGCCGATTAGGCAGTACCCAGCCACGACGCATACCCCCACAAGGCCTGAAAATGCCGTTGCTGCCATGGAGGGGTCAAAGCCGACGATATAGCTACCCAGCATATAACCTTGGGAAAAGGCTGTGATGAGTGATCCCCAAAAAAACGCGGCGTTCCAGGCATGTTTATGGTGAGATTTGGCTTTTGCCCGAAAATCAAAGGCAACCCCGCGTAAGATTAAACCAAAAAGCATAAAAGCGACCGGCAGATAGAGATGTGTCAAGATAATGCCGTGTGCCTCTGGAAAAGCCACAAGCAATAACCCTACCCCCAACACAAGCCACGTTTCATTGGCATCCCAAAAAGGACCTATGGAGCTGATCATTTTGTCCTTTTCATGGTCATTAGCCCCTTTAATTAAGACGCCAACCCCCAAGTCGTACCCATCAAGCAAGGCATAGACCAGCATGGAAAATCCCATGAGGCCCGCAAAAACCAACGGCAACCAATGACCGTTATGAAAGATCTCCATGACGTGTCTCCTCAACGAGAAAAAACCTCTACGACCGCTTGCCCAGAACCCAGACCGCCCGCGTCAGCAGGCGTGAGGGCTGCTTTTCTTGCCATATAGAAAAGTGTACTAATAAATGCCAAAAGTAACGTTGCATAAAGGGCAAGATACATGGTTAGACTTATCCCAATCATGGGTGTAGGGACATCGGATACGGCGTCCAACGTTCGAAGAACACCAAACACCAGCCAGGGTTGACGGCCAATTTCTGTCACATACCAACCTGCAACGGTCGCGATCCATCCTGAAAAAGTCATAGGGACTAGGCACTTGGCAAGAAATGGGGTGAGCTCACCCCGGCGTAGCAGCGTAAAGGCGGCCCACCAAGCCACCCCTAACATCAAAACACCCATAAAGACCATCAAGCGAAACGCCCAAAAAACAGGAGCGACAGGCGGATGATTCCCCACAAATTCGTTCAATCCTTTCACTTCTCCGTCCGGGTCATGGGTAAGAAATAAACTTGCCAATTTCGGAATCTCTACCGCGTAGTCATCACGGCGCTCTTTCTCGTTGGGAAGGGCAAACAAAAGAGCAGGCGCGCCCTTTTGCGTCTCCCAAATCCCTTCCATGGCGGCGATCTTTTGGGGTTGGTGCTTGAGGGTGTTCAATCCATGCAAATCGCCGACAAAAATTTGCACTGGAATAAGCAATGCACAGACGGTCACGCCTGTTTTGAGGGCTGCCGCCACAGCTGGGACCCGGTCGCCACGTAGCCACCGGTACGAAGACAGTCCCACCACAAAAAAACCAGCCGTAAGACCGGATGCTAAAAGCATATGGGTCATGCGATAAGGAAAGGAGGGATTAAAAATAATCGCCATCCAATCAAGGGCGTAGGCCTTACCATTAATGATCTCAAACCCTGCTGGCGTTTGCATCCAACTATTAAGAGCCAGAATCCAAAAGGCAGAAAGGCTGGTGCCAAAGGCCACAAGGAAAGTTGCCAGGGTATGAAGCCACGAGGGCACGCGGCTAAAGCCAAAAAGCATGATACCCAAAAACGTCGCCTCTAGAAAAAAAGCTGTCAGGACCTCATATCCTAAAAGGGGTCCCGCAATATTTCCCACTGTTTTCATAAACCCCGGCCAGTTTGTCCCAAATTGAAAGGACATGGTGATACCACTCACGACCCCTAAGGCAAAACAAAGGGCAAACACTTTGGTCCAAAAAAAATAGGCTTCTATCCACTTTCGGTCCTGAGTTGCCACAAAACGTGTTTTGAAGAAAAGCAAGAACCAGGCAAGGGCAATCGTAATGGAAGGAAAAAGAATATGAAAGGTAATGTTGGCTGCAAACTGCGCGCGGGCTAGAAATGCCGGATCAACAAACATAAGTAATTCTCCTTAAAACGATCATTTTAGCTTGGCCCTCCACAAATGGATGTTTGGACAAACAATTCCATAAGATTTGATGGAGGCAAAAATTGACGATCTTTTCTTTGGCGCATCCCTCAAAGACGCCCCGATCAAAATGGGTTGATGATGATCAAATCTCAACATAGGGTTCTTTCTGTCAAAAAACAGAATTAATGTGATACTTCATAAACAAAATATCACAAAAAAAAAGATAAATCACCCTAGATCAGCGCTTATGAGACCCTTTGGTGATATCCATCAAAGTTATTCACTAAAGTGCTCTCAGGGGATTGAAATGATTCACTATAAAGAAAAATGCTTTTAAGAAAAAATTAAATTCTTCTCTTTAGGCTCAAATATTAATTAAGACCGCTTGAGGAGGCAAGATGTTAGACGAAAGAACCGTGTCTGTGATTCAGTCAACCATTCCTATTCTAGAGGAACAAAGCGCGGCGCTGACAGAGTATTTTTACAAACGTCTTTTTTCCAACCACCCCGAGCTTTTACCCTATTTTAACCAAGCAAACCAAGTGTCAGGACAACAACCAAGAGCATTGGCGGGTGCGGTGTGTGCTTATGCTCGCAACATTGGTAGGCTCGGTGACCTTTCTGACGCTGTGGAACGGATTGCCCAAAAGCACACCTCTCTTCAAGTGCATGCGGATCATTATCCCATTGTTGGTCAACATCTTTTAGCCTCCTTTAAAGAGTTTTTAGGCCCTCATGGAACCGATGAGGTCATTGAGGCGTGGCAAAGAGCCTACACACTGCTCGCTCAGATATTAATCGCCAGGGAAGCTCAGATCTGCCAAGAACATGTCGAAATGCCAGGTGGATGGCAAGGATTTAAGAAGTTTCGCCTTTTAAAGCGTGAAGACGAGAGTGATGTCATTACCTCATTTTATTTTGTGCCAACGGACAACCGTCCCATTCCACTCTTTAAGCCCGGCCAATACCTCACAGTGCGTGTTCCGAGCCCCTGCGGCCACACAACCTTGCGTCATTACAGCCTATCGGACAAACCCGGCCAAAACTGGCTACGCATCAGCGTAAAACGAGAAACGGGCCAAAACACAAAAAGCCCCGATGGGTATGTCTCAAACTTCTTGCACAACCACCTTCAGACCGGTCACTTGTTGGAGATCGCCCCCCCGTGCGGGAGTTTCACCCTTGACATGACCCAGGGTATCACAAGGCCTCTCATGTTTGTGGCAGCAGGTGTTGGGATAACACCTTTAATGAGCATGGCCCTTGCTGCACTCGAAATGTTAAAGGAGCGCCAGATTTACTTCATACACGGCGCGCGCCAAGAGGGCGTCCAGGCTTTTAAAGAAAGCCTTGATAATCTTGCTCTTTCCCACCCCAACTTTACTGTTCATCACAGATATAGCCACATATCCCCCAAGACCACCTTCCCTAAAAGCACCTCAAGTGTTGGCCTGATTGACATTGAACTGATCAAACGGTTTACACCCGAGCGGAACGCTGATTATTACTTTTGCGGTCCGCAACCCTTCATGGCGCACATAAACAAAATTCTGCAGGACTGGCACGTCCCCCAAGAGCGCATTCATTTCGAGTTTTTTGGGCCGATGCAAAACCTTAGCCCCATGGATTTAGAAGAGGAGCCAAAGCATCAGCGGCTTTAACGCGGCGAGGATAGACATTCGCAGGGTCGGGGGAAATCCTACGGCTGCGCGGCACTTGATGGCAAGTGATAATATACCTCGTCAATTTGATCGATGTATCTTCCATCGGCTGAATCAAGAAGGGCGATGACATCAAAGTCACCCGCCTTTTGTGAACACAAAACGTAACGAATTGTACAACTTTTGTTATTTTTTGCTGGTGTCACGGCCTTTACTTGGATGGTCCAAGGACCTGCAAGGGCGCGACACTGATCGATCTGGGGCAAAAGATCAGAACCCTTTTCCACCAACACTTCTCCATTTGCTATTTTTTTAAATGTGGGTGAAAACAAAAGGGGAATCTCGTTCTGCCACCCTTGCTGGTCTTCTTGTCCCATACGCATTTGAAGCGCATTATATTGGTGTCCTAAACGGCTAATACAGGTCATGTTCTTCCTTCTTTCACTCCTTCCATTTATGGACTATTTCTTAGATAGGTTCAGGCCTTTTCATCATCAGCGTCCGGGCCGTCAAAATTTGAACTGTCTCACCCCGGTGATTTTTTGTGGTCGAGCGCAGGGTAACAATCCCCCGGTCAGGTTTAGACGTGGACGGCCTCACCTCCATCACCTCCACTTCCACATGGATGATATCTCCAGGCTTTGTGGGTGCTGGCCAAGTGATGTCACCTCCCAGACCAATGCGGCCTTCTGCGATGGGGCATGTGTCTAAAATCAAACGCATGCTCATGGACGCCGTGTGCCACCCACTCGCCACGATGCCGCCAAAGACGCTCTTTTTAGCCGCTTCAGGATCAACATGAAAAGACTGAGGGTCGAATTCTTTAGCAAAAGTAATTACTTCTTCTTGAGTCACTCGTTTTTCACCACTGATAAATTTTTGGCCAGGGATAAAATCGTCCAAATAATATGCCCCTTGTTGCTTTATAGGCTTATGGTCCATCCCTACTCCCTTTTTTTATTTTTTTCGTCTTCAACGCTAGCATTAATCAACTCTTTGGCACAAGACAGACTCTTTTATTTTAAGATTAGTTTTGAGAAAAAAACATGCACTTATACCTTCCATCAGAGGCACCCTATACTAAAAAAACTCCGTTTAATGACCGAAGGTCCGCCGTGATGATTAAGGTCTAAAACTGTTCACCCTCGACCTTGCTGACGATTGCGCGCCCTACTCCCTAACGGGCACGGCAAATCTTTCGTGAATCATGTCCAAGGCATATACATCGAGCCAATGCCCAAGGCCCTGACCTTAGTAGTCAAATGATGCAAAATGCTCTTTTTTAAGTTGCGCCGTTTTTTGCTTATCCCTGACCCGTGGCACTGACGAACCCTAGGGGGTGAGCTCAAAAACAGCAAAGCATCTTTCCAACGCCTTGCTAAAGCTAAAAGAAAATAACCCTTACCTTTGATTTTAGCTGTCATCCGTGTCCAGAAGTCTTTCAAAAGAGCATCACTTCCTCGAGGGACCTTGAGGGCCATTCTTTTTAACACAAGCCATCCTGTCGACAGGGTGGCGGTTTAAAGGGAGTCTGACACAGTGGGGTTACGCGTTAAGCACGCTCCTTGTGACCGACATAAGCTCTGGCTTCGAGAGACTCCAGCACGGCCTTAACCTAATCAAAGTACAGCCCGGTTTGCTATGACTAGGAAGAGATTTTTTTTCTGAGGAAAACGGCGATGGCGGAGGGGATGGGATTCGAACCCACGATACGGGGAAACCCGTATAACGGTTTAGCAAACCGTCGCCTTCAGCCTCTCGGCCACCCCTCCTAATGGATATTTACATGACTATAGATATCTGACAGGCCTGTCAAGGCAGGCGCGTATTTTTTTAGCCCTGAAAAGAAAGTGTAATGGGTATGGTAGGATCTTATAAATAAAACAAACGCCCTTATGACCCTAGGCAGCAACAAGACATACCCCTCATAAAAAAGGGCCAGACAAGTCCGGCCCTTTTTGCGTCTGGTAACAGCGCCTTAACCAGCGGCGCCCAAGGCTCTGTTCATATTCCTATAGGAGGTTGCGGGCTCCCTAAGCACGGCGTCTTTTCTTGTTTCTGTGATTTTATCCCGCGTTGATTTGGGTAGAATTGCCGCGCACGCTGTGGAAACGGCAGGACCCGCAAAGGCAAAACCGCTTGCCACAGCCGCGGCAGCGCCAGCTTTACAGCCAAAACTCAATGTTTTTCCTTTGGCAGAGCCAATTTTTTGCACGTATTTTTCCCGGATGACGGCCATATCAGAGCTGCCTATTTTTGCAAGGGCTTTCTCGGCAAACTTCGACGCTCTAAAGCCTTCAATATCTTTCTCATAGCAAAGAAGCATTGCCGTCAAGGCTACGATTTCGATGTGCGCCCCATTGCCTTCTAGTGAGCGAAAGGAAAAAATACGATTTTTAAAATCACCCTTACGGCATAGCGTAGGCGCACCGTATTTTGTGAGAGTCGTCAAAAGTTTATCAGCAATCGCTTCATCGGAAAGCCTGGCAAAGGGATTTGACAGCGCTTGACAGGTCACACCTGTCAAAGTCATCCCTGAAAGGACAAGACCCAAAACAAGCCTTTTCTTTATCGTTTTATTCATAAAAGTCCCCATTTTTTCTGAGTTAAGAGCTTTCATCATGAAAAAAAACAGTTAAATTTTTATTAAAAAATAAGACATGACGCTTAAAAAATGGGGGAAGCGTCTTCCCCCATTTTTTAAGCCATGATTAGGCAGGCTTGGCAGAGCACGCACCCGAAGCTAATTTACTTACAGGTACCCCGCCGGTATCCAAAGCGCCCCCAGTGGCAAGGTTGCAGGCAAGTTTCTTCACAGAACCCGTGGCTTTTTTCACGTCAGCGAGCAACATTGTCCTGATCTTACCAATGTCCTCTGTGCCCAGGGTTTTGACCGCATTGGCGCGGAATTTGGAATCTTTAAAGCCCTCTACTCCTGAGTCCTCGCAAAGAATCATCCCCGCAGCCGCAAGTTGCGGCACTTTGCCAATCACCCCATCAAAAGAGCGGATGGTAAAAGGTTTCACATTATTTCCTTTTGCGCACAAGCTTTTGGCACCACTTTTGGCCATGGTATCCAAAAGCCCATTCACAATTGTGTCCGTGCTGGGCACGGAAAAGGGTAAGGAAAATGCGTGAACTGACTGAGAAACGCCAAAACCAGCCACCACACAGCAGCTAAGTAGAACTTTTTTAAATGATGACATGACAACCTCCGATCATTATTGTTACCACCATCTTTACTATAGAAAACAAATATTAATTTTTAGCTAAAAATGTCAAAAAAGAGTCTTTACCCTTGATTTTTTCTGGTTTTATGACATGGTAAGAATACCTTTATTATGAATG
>JAJTHL010000002.1 GCA_021298595.1 Alphaproteobacteria bacterium
GACAATAAAAAGATATAAGAAAAATAATATATCCCGTGAATCATTAATATAAAGATGTTGCCTAAGAAAAGCTGTGGCGTTAGAAAGTCAAGAAAGGTCATCAAAGAATTTCTGACGTGTTCTTGCTCTATAAAAAAGGTGAAAGCTGCACTGGGAAGGCCTCCGAGGGTAAGACAAGCGATAACCTTCAAGAGACGCTGCTTGCTTAAGCCCCAGGCCTTTAAAGGGTTAAGGGTGCAATTTATGACGGCGTGTGGCAAAGCAAGACTTAATTTCGCGAAGAGATAAGGCAGAATGACCACCATTATAATGGTAGTGGCATGTCCTAAATAGACGCTATTGGAAAAGCTAAAAAAATACCCTCTTAAAGACATGAGAAACGTCCCAAAAAGGTAAAGAGGTAAAAAACCAAAGAAAATAATGCCTGTCCCGTACCAGAGCGCAGGTTGTTTAAAGGTATTTAAATAGGGCCTAAATCCCGTTTCAACAAAAGGATCGTCTGTTTTGAAGACGGTCAAAAAAGGAAGCGCACTCAGGATATTAAGGAGTCTTGATACGGGAAAAAGATCAGAAAACGCGCTCGTAAAGATAATCAAAATGAAATGAATCAAAAGAAATATAATAAAAAATTGATGAAGTTTTTTAGATCTGAAAGCAAAAAGATAGGCTTCTTTTGTCACTGTCCAAAGGTCAAGCATCGTCTTTCGTCTCGCGTCTGACAAGTTGTACTAGGTGGTGATACAGATGCCTTGAGGCCACAACGCCGCAAAGACTCCAAAAGGCCACAACGCTGACAATCAGCGAGGTAACAAGGGACGCCCCCATATGACCATGGGCACGTAAATCAAGAAGACCTGTATGAATTGCCATGATCAAAAGACGAGAAGCTAGAAAAGGAAGCCCAAAAAAAATAATAAAAATTATAAGGCTTGGGGCAAACACAAATACAAAGTGAGAGATAAGGGTTTTCGTGGGTAGGCGGTGGCGATGCGCCAAGTGAGAAATCAATTGTATCACCACGGCGCCCACCATAATGTGAGAAGCATTTTCAAAGGCTTGCACAAAGCGCGCACTCTCTGCGCGCGATTCACTCCATAGTTCAAGCATCCCAAAAAGAAAGCCAATGCTTGTAATCACACAGAGTTGAAGGACCAAAATGTTTAGGGCTTCTTTTTTAAAGAAATACGAAAAATATATAGGATTCTTGGGACGTTCGGCGTCTGGTTGATTGCCGTAGACAAAAAGGGGCAAGAAAGATAAAAGCGTTAAAAAGGTAAAGATAATGGCTTGATAGGGCGCTGAAAGCTCCGAGGGTCTATAGGCGTAGGCCGCCCAAGAAAGCGCGAGCGTCACAACAAAAAAGCCTGACATAAAAGTCAGGTTGCTTCCAAGATGCTCAATAGAAAATAGAAAACCCTTTTTGATATGGGGCCAGGCTTTAAGTTTATGAGATCGTCCCATTTGAATGTTTCTTAGAAAGATAAGATTTTTTGCTTTTATCACTTGTGCTCTTTAAACGCAAACCCCTTGCGAAACAGCTATTTTCTATTTATGACTTTAGAAGAGTTACTTTTTAGAAGGATGTGAGATGAGTGATCTGGCAATGCGCCTGAGCGCGATAAAGCCCTCCCCAACCCTGAGTTTGAATAAAAAAGCACTAGAGATGCGCGCCCAGGGTCATGATGTCATTGCCCTGAGCGCGGGTGAACCGGACTTTCGCACTCCCCCTTGGATTTGTGAGGCGGGTAAAAAGGCCATTGATGACGGCAAAACACTTTACACAGATGTAGTGGGCACCCCTGCCCTTCGAAAAGCTGTCGCCCAAAAATTTTTAAAGGAAAACTCCCTTGAGTATGATCCGTCCCAGATTATTGTCAGCACGGGTGGAAAACAAGTCCTGTTCAACGCTTTTATGGCGACCCTAAATCCAGGCGATGAGGTCATCATTCCAGCCCCTTACTGGGTATCATACCCCGACATGGTGATCCTTGCCGGGGGAACACCTATTTTTGCGGTATGTCCGGAAAAAGATGGTTTTAAAATCACACCCGAAGTCTTAAGCCAGGCGATTACGCCTCGCACCAAATGGCTTGTTCTGAATTCGCCCAGTAACCCCACCGGCGCCGTTTACACAAAAGATGAATTAAGAGTTTTAGCGGACGTTTTATTAAAGAACCCCCACGTGTTGACGCTATGTGATGATATCTATGAACACATTTTGTATACGGGCGAGCCTTTCGTTACTTTGGCACAAATAGAGCCGCGCCTTAAAGATCGTGTCTTGACCCTGAACGGTGTCTCGAAAGCCTATGCCATGACCGGCTGGCGAATCGGCTTTGGTGCAGGACCAAAACACTTGATCACAGCCATGGGGACACTTCAATCGCAAAGCACCTCAAATCCCTGCTCTATCGCCCAAGAAGCAGCGCTTGCTGCCCTGGAAGGCCCCAAAGACTTCCTCAAAGACTTTAAAGAATCCTTCCAAAGCAGACGGGATCGAACTGTTGCGTTGATTAATGCCGTTGAGGGTCTTTCTTGCGGCGCGCCTGACGGGGCCTTTTACCTGTATGTGTCTTGTCAAGGTTTGCTTGGACGCACTACGCCCGACGGTGGCTGTCTGGACACTGACTCTGATGTGTGCGCGTACTTTTTAGAAAAGGCAAACGTTGCGGTGGTGCCAGGCGTGGCTTTTGGACTGTCGCCTTATTTTCGTATTTCCTATGCAACGTCCCAAGAGACTCTTGATGAAGCTTGTACCCGCCTTAAAAAAGCGGTCTCAGTTCTGAAGTAAGCGAAAGAACGAGGGCGGCCTTGTTAGGCACCCTCGTGTCTCTGGTTTAAGAATGGAATTCCCCGCTTCCCACAAGACCAGTTTGAGAGCTCTTGAGGAACCCCCTTCCCTGATCACCAGAGGTATCCAGGGCTTCGGAAGAACACCTGAGCGCTGCACGGTTCTTTTCTGCAGGAGGGGTAGCCGATGGGATTAAAGACGGGTCGGCCAGGGGCAGCGCTCGGCTTGGGGATAGATCATTGTCCCTACTTTTTTCCTCTCCGTCTAATCTAACTTCGTCTCCATCAAGGGTTAAGCCAAAAGTCCCCAAGGAAGCTCTCAAATCACTGAGGCTTGGTCCGCAAGTCGGAATCATCTCTTGTTGGTCCCCCTCTTCGTCCAAAACATGGCGTCTTTTTTCAAGAGGATCAACCCTATGACCCCCATGGCTTAAATTTGAATAACTGAACTGTAGAGAGAGGTTTGGGGAAATGGAGGCATTGGATAAAGCTGACGGTGTCAGCATGGGGATGGGTGGCGCCAAGAGACGCTGTAAGTCTTCCAAAAGCGGAGGGATAAACTCACCCCGCTCATGTAACGCGTGTAAAGACAAGGCGTGTGCGCGCCAATGAATTAAAACTAACTTAACGCCTGTTATGTCATGATTAAAATCACGGGCAATGTCGTTGAGCGTCTCAAGGTGGTTATCAATATAGTATAAAGTTTGAAGGGGTCTCTTTTCAGTAAGGGCACGTTCGTCGTTGGAAGCCAACACAAAGCTTCCAAGGGACTGCGCTTTTTCTTTTGCGTAAAGCCAACCGGGCATTTTGCCTCGATAATCCTCGACAAACAGGAAATATGCTCGATGGGAAAAGGAATATTTTTCGGAAAAATCTAACCCAAATGCCTGAAGAGCTTCAAGTTTTTTTCTTTCTGGAGGAATACCTGTACAAATAAAGGTGTCTGCTTGTTGTTGCAGTTCTTGAGCCAGAACTGGCAAATCAGTATCCACTAGCGCAAAAGCCATTTGACTTTTTTTTTGTTTAATGACTCTCCAGCAATAATCTGCAAATTTTGTTGAGTCACTTTCTTCAGATACAAGGCCTTTAAGTTTGGCTGCCTCTCCCGCGTCTCTCCAGAGTGACTCTTTAAATTCTCTCATCATTTCATAGTCATAAAGATGAGGATGATCAACAAGAAAGGCTTTTACCAAAGTATTGTCACAATCAAAACCCACCACGTCTTCACTGCAAACACCCGATAAATGGTGCCTTAGCTCAGACATATTTTTTGCCTCATGACGCATCAGCCGGCCATGACTCGGCACCCCCCCCTCCTCTTTCTCATAAAAAGAGGCAAAGTTAGGCGTTGAGATCAGACAAAGGGAGAGTGCAAGGGCACAACTCGTCATCAAGATTTTCATTTTTTCATCCTTTTTCAAAAATTAGTTTTCCCAATAGAAAAAGCTTGTGTGCATATTTAGTAAAATTTTATCTTCTTTGACAAGTTTTCTTTCTCCCTTACCAATTAAAAGAAAAAAAGTTGCAAAAATATTACCACTCAGACAAAGAGTGATTTTAAAGATAAACTCTAAACTATATCTTTAGGAAGAAAAAGATCTAAGCTTCATTGCCCACTTTTCAAAATATAAATAAAGTAATCTGGTTGTCCAAAATATAAATCAAATTATAACATCCATTAACAGAACAACAGAATAGGGGATTCTTGATGAGCGTTAAAATTTTTTCTTTCTTTTGCGTGAGCATTCTGCTCGGTGCGATGTCACTGAACGCAACGGACGGCTATGTCATAGAACAAGAATTGCACGTCGAAAGAACAATAGATACAATGACTTGTCATGGGAGAGCCCGTGAAGAGTTTCAGTTGATTGAAAAGCAAAGATTTAAAGAATTTAGAAGGAACATCTCTCCTGGCCTAAGATTTGATGACAGGGCATCTACTTTTGGAAACCGTGATTTTCTTTCAGATATAACAAGTATTTCTAAAGACCTAATACCTCATCTGCCTAAGGCAAGAGATGTAATAGCGTTATCCACGCTCACTGATTTATGGAATAATTTTCTGTCAACATATAAAAAATTGCAAGAAGAAAGAACGGTACATACTTTGACCTGTCATGGCAGTGCACGAGAAGAATTTTCACACCTGCTTGAAAAACAAAACATTAAAGAAATTATGGACATCTTCTCTCCTAATCTTAGGGTTGAAAATGGGGCAGAATCAATGAAAATCTACTTTAATTGTAGATCTCTAATATTTCTTTCTCAGATAACTAGTATTTCGAAAGAACAACTTTATAGAAGCACTCCTCATAGGCTTAAGACAGGAGTTTTAATGAAGTCAGTCACACTCACTGATTTACTGGTTCATATTCTACCCGATGATTTTTCTCTCACCTACTATACGTTTTGGGTTCCTCAAGTGGTTTCATTCATGCCTGAAATTCAAGACAGGAATAAGGCGACACTTATGCATGTTTTAAATTTCGGCGCACCCATTGTTTACTACATGTACGATCATTTCTTTGATCCTCAATCGTACTTAGAGCACAATCCAGATATCGAAGAGGACTCCCGTGCGGCCTCAAAACCACTCGTTTTTGCCATCGATCATTATTATCGTAGAGGAGTTCAAGAAAAAAGACCCTTCATCCCTCGGACCTTTGATGAGGGGACATATTTACGCTTAAACCAGGATGTTTGTGATGCGGCAAACCAAACAGAGGATCCTTTGAAATTTGCCAGGGAGCACTATTTGAATCATGGTCGCCATGACGCGGGGCGGAGGTGCACCGTCCCTTTTTATGGATTTTCAGCAGACAACTACTTTGATTACAATCGTGACGTAGAAGAAGAGCTATATAAACAACCTTTTTGCACAGTAAGCAGCGACGGAAAATCACGTTCTGTTGATTCAAAGTTATATGTCGATTTTGCCATTAATTATTATAAGAGATATGGTTACTTTCAAGGACGTCAATATTAAAGAAAAAAAGGAGGCGAAAGCCTCCTTTTTTATTGAGGGAGTTAGCGAGATAGTGGCTTATAGCGTACGCGGTGTGGGCGCGTAGCCTCATCACCGAGGCGCCGTTTGCGGTCGGCCTCGTAATCATCATAGTTGCCTTCAAACCAGACGACTTGACTGTCACCTTCAAAGGCGAGGATGTGGGTTGCGAGGCGGTCCAAAAAGAAACGGTCGTGACTGGTAATTAGCGCGCATCCAGGAAAATCAAGAAGCCCCTCTTCAAGGGCGCGCAGGGTTTCCACGTCAAGGTCGTTGGTCGGTTCGTCGAGCAGAATCACGTTGGCGCCTGATTTCAAAATTTTGGCCAAGTGCACACGGTTACGCTCACCGCCCGAGAGTTGGCCCACTTTCTTTTGTTGGTCAGGCCCTTTAAAGTTAAAGCGCCCACAGTACGCCCGGGATGAGACCATGCGCTTGCCAAGCTCAATTTCTTCATGACCGCCCGAGATTTCCTCCCAAATGGTCTTGTCATCTCCAAGGGTATCCCGGCTTTGGTCCACGTACCCAAGGGCGACAGTTTCACCCACAAAGACAGATCCCTGATCTGGCTTTTCTTGACCTGTGATCATTTTGAAAAGCGTACTTTTACCGGCACCGTTAGGACCAATGATGCCCACTATGGCACCCTTGGGAATCTTAAAGGAAAGATTTTCGATAAGGCACCGATCACCGAATCCTTTAGTCAGATTTTCAACTTCGATGACGCGCTCACCCAGGCGCGGTCCCCCTGGAATCATAATTTGCGCCGCTTCTTGTCGGCGCTCGTGATCTTGGGAAAGAAGGGTTTCATAGGCCTGGATTCTGGCTTTGCTCTTGGACTGTCTTGCCTTGGGGGATGACCTAATCCATTCAAGCTCGTCCTTGAGGGAGCGCTGTCTTGCGCTTTCTTGTTTTTCTTCTACATAAAGGCGCTTTTCTTTTTGCTCAAGCCATGACGAGTAATTACCTTCAAAAGGAATCCCCTGCCCCCGGTCGAGTTCTAGGATCCATCCGACCACATTATCTAGGAAGTAACGATCGTGGGTAATCAGGACGACGGTGCCTGGGTATTCTTGCAAGTAACGCTCAAGCCAAGCAACGGATTCGGCGTCCAAGTGGTTTGTTGGCTCGTCCAAAAGGAGCATATCGGGGCGCTGCAACAAAAGACGACAAAGGGCCACGCGGCGCTTTTCACCACCCGACAGTTTCGTTACGTCTGCATCCCCAGGGGGACAGCGAAGGGCGTCCATGGCAATGTCCACGGTGCGCTCTAGATCCCAGGCGCCAGCTGCGTCAATTTTGTCTTGAAGGGCGGCTTGCTCCTCGATCAGGGCGTTCATCTCGTCGTCACCGAGCTCTTCTCCAAAGCGCGCGCTGACCTCTTCGAAACGCTTCAAAAGATCACGGGTTTCTTTCACGCCTTCCATGACGTTTCCTTGAACGTCAAGGGTGGGATCAAGCTCTGGCTCTTGGGGCAGATACCCAACGGTTAGCCCCTCTGCCGCCCACGCTTCACCGGCAAATTCCTTTTCAAGACCCGCCATAATTCGAAGAAGGGTTGACTTACCTGAGCCGTTAATGCCGATTACGCCAATTTTGGCCCCCGGAAAAAAGGACAAATAAATCCCTTTCAGCACTTGTTTGCCGCCAGGATAGGTTTTTCCCAAATCTTTCATCACATAGGAATATTGATAGCTTGCCATGGTTATTCGATTCTCTTTCTCATTTTTTGTGTCCTATTGTGGCTTAGTCTTAGCCTCTTTTGAGATCTATTTCAACGACGAGAGCGTTGGCATGGGGCGCATTGTATGATATTTCTCCAGTAAGTCTTATGGCCAAAGAAAAAGGAGTCTTTGCCAATGTCAGCTTTTTTTGCAGCGCCCCACACGAAAAGCAAGGAACTTGCTCTTGTGTTAGGAGGCATTATTTTAATGTCTCTTCTAAGCCAAGTCTCTATCCCATTAAAACCTGTCCCTGTGAACTTGCAAACGGTGGGCGTCCTACTTATTGGTTTGACGTACACGCCGCGCACAGCCCTTTATAGCCAACTAGGGTTTTTGGCCATGGGGGCGGCGGGGCTTCCTGTATTCTCAAATTTTTCAGGCGGCGCGCATATTCTGGTGGGTCCTACGGCTGGTTATTTAATCTCCTTTCCTGTCGCCGCCATTATCATGGCAACCCTTCGCGCAAGGCATAATCTGCAAAGTAAGTGGGCCTTCCTAGCGCTGGCATGCCTTGGCCAAACGATCGTCTTTTTCTTAGGTGTTGGCTGGCTTGCTCATCTTCTGGGGTTACACAAAGCCCTCATGCTTGGCTTCTTGCCTTTTATCTTGCCTGGTGTTGGAAAAACTGTCATGACGGCAGCTCTTGTAAGCTATTTCACAAAGAAATAGGGCCATGTGGGTCGACTCACATTGTCACCTTACCTATGAAGAAACGCCTGAGAACGTGGCAGGTGTCCTTGAGCGCGCACGCGCAGTGGGTTTTGGAGCTTTTTTATCCATCGGATGTCGCCTCGATGACATCCCGCTTCTGGAAGCCCTGGCCGCACGCTATCCAGACGTCTTTTTTTCGGTGGGGATCCACCCCCACGAAGCAGAAGAAACCCTGAGCGTCACGTCCCTATCTTCTCTGCGCGCGACCCTAGAAGAAAAGATTTCAAACCCAAAAGTGCTGGGCATGGGCGAAACAGGCCTAGATTATTATTATGATCACAGCCCGCGAGCGGTTCAGCAAGACGTTTTTCGCCTGCAAATCAACCTTGCAAAAGCCCATGATCTGCCGCTGGTTATTCATACGCGTGACGCTGATGATGACACCCTTGCAATTTTGAAAGAAGAGGCAGGAACAGGGGTGAAGGGCGTGCTTCACTGTTTTTCAGGATCGAGACGCCTTTTTGAAGAAGGTCTTGACCTTGGGTTATACGTTTCTGCGTCTGGTATTGTGACCTTCACTAAGGCGGCCGACCTTCGTGACATCTTCAAAGATGTTCCTTTAGACAGACTTCTTTTGGAAACGGACGCGCCCTATTTAGCCCCAACCCCCCATCGTGGTAAACGGAACGAGTCAGCCTTTATGATCCATACAGCTAAAGTAATTGCGGACCTAAAGGAGATATCTCTAAATGAGCTTCAGGACCAAACCACCAAGAATTTCCTGACCCTGTTTTCAAAAGCAGCCCCTTATTTTACATAAACTCTAAAGGGAGATACACCGTGCCACAGCCAGATGAGTGGGATGACTTTGTCCCCCTCGAGATGATCACGACCCTAAGCGCTGCAAAGCTTGTGTCCTTTGCAGGCGTAAGATCATCTGAGAAAATCCTAGACGTGGGTGCTGGGACGGGGGTCGTCGCCATTACCGCGGCAAGGGCTGGAACTTACGTCAGCGCCCTTGATTTGAACCAAAGCCTATGCAGGCGAATGCAACAAAATGTGAAACTCTCTGATGTCACTGTGGAAATCGTTACAGAAAATGCCTTGGCAATCCCCTACCCTGATCATCATTTTGATGTTGTCCTCAGCCAATTTGGACATATGTTCGCGCCTGATCCTGGCCAAGTCACCCATGAGATGCTCCGGGTTCTTCGCCCCGGAGGGCGCATTGTATTTTCCACTTGGCCGCCTCAGCATTATGTAGGAAAACTTTTTGATTTGGTGGAGAAATACCTGCCTAAGTCTGCAGAGCACACTCTCTCGGCTTGGGGAAACCCTTCTTATATCCAAGAAATGTTTGGCAATAGGGTAGAACCCTTTACCTTCAAAGAGGAGGTGATGCTTTTTCCAGCATTGAGTCTTGGGCACTACCGGCACCGTGTGGAAACAAGTCTTGCTCCTGTAAAAGCCCTTTTGCAGCACGCATCCCCAGAAGAGATCAACGCCTTTAGAAGCTCCCTAGAGACCCTTGCAGGGGCGTATTATGGATATAACCATATTCACCAAACATACCTTATGGCAAAAGCCGTCAAACGGTGATGACCCCGTAGCCGTGTTGAGGGGAGCGCTCAAAACGTCTCATTACATGTAGTAAGAGGGCTGTGACAATCATGGTCATCACCCATTTACTTTGCCAAAACCCAAACGAAATCGTCGAGATGACAAGGGCACAAGTGAACGCACTTACCATGCTTGCGCGAAGCGACCTTGAAATGGGTAAGTGCGCGATCCAGAGAAGACCCCCACAAAACAAGAACGAGAAAAGCACCGCCCCAACAGCGCCGAGCTCAAGCCAAAGCTGCAACGCTACGTTATGGGGATGCAAAGGAATCGCCTCGTTGGCGCATCCCTCATAGGGTATCTTTCCCCCATAGGGAAAACAGAATTTCTCTGATCCCCAAAGAAGGCCTTGCTTCAACTCAATGTCACGTGAAGACTCAAGCCCCCATCCAAGAAAAGGCTTCTCGAGCGCCCGGTGCGCCACATAGCGCCAAATCCAAAGACGGTGAATGTAGCTACCCTTTGCCGTTTGAGGCAAGATTTGTTCTACTTTCTCAGGTTGAAGATATCTAAGGGTAATTTGCGGAGACCCTACCATGCCAACAAAAACAATCGCGGAAAAAACATAAATAAACTTCTTTTGGAAGAGATAAGTAAGTGCAAAGAAAAGCGCGCCAGTCATCAGGGCCAAGGGTGAGACATGATTCTCAAAGGTCATGAAAAAAGGAATGACGCATAAGAAAATCGTGACGGCAACGCTTGAGCGCCACCGCGATATCAACCAAAGCACAGGCCACAAAATAAGGCATAGCCCCGTTATTCCGCTATTGTAGTAAAGAAGAGCGTCTGTTCTTGAGGGCGCAAAATGCCCCTTCTCTAAGAAGTAACGAAGCCCAACACCAAGGCTACTTTCAAGGGCAAGCCACAGGCTCAGGGTTCCCATACCCCAACAAAGGGCGCCCATGATCTTCTTCATATGCTCTTTAGACTGTTGCCGGAAATACAAACACAAAATCACGCCTGCGCCCAGCATACCAAGCAGTTTGATAACAAGACTAAAGACCTTTGCAAGGTCGGGTGCCCAAAAGGCGCTTGCGAGCATCCAGAGAATACACAGGCCCAAAGGAAGCGTCCATAAAAGAGATGGACGCGTCTTAAAAAGCCGACGCCTTTGCACTCCACCCAGGGCCACAAGCGCGCAGATGGTGATCCACGTGGGTAAGAAGTGGCGAAACATGACCAGCATGAGGGGCGTCAAAAAAGCAAGGCCGCACGCGATGTGTGTGGTTTTACTTGTGAGCCAAACTCGAAAAGTCTGAAACATTAAATCCGTGTTTCTCCAAGGGAGGTAATCACCTCCCACGCGTCTGCTGAGATAGGCATGACAGAAAGGCGTGACTGCTTAATAAGGGGTAGATCTTGAAGGCGTGGGTCACTCTTAATGGCCTCAAGGCTAACAGGTTTTTTGAGTGCGAGAACAGCCTCCATGCGGACCATGCCAAAACGTCCAGTGGGATCCGTGGGATCTGGTTCATATTCCCCCACAACGCGCACGATGCCTACGACACTTTTTTCACTAACCGAGTGATAGAAAAAGGCAAGATCGCCGTTTTTCATGGCCTTAAGATTGTTGGATGCTTGATAATTGCGCACGCCGTCCCAGTTGGTGGTTTTAGCATCTTCTTGCATCCTCCAGGACCAACACCCGGGTTCAGTTTTTACAAGCCAATATTGCATAAAAGAAATTCCATTTATTATTCCTGTTTTAAAGAGCGCGCAAGAAGGCCGTCAATTTCCGTGTCAATGGTGCGCGGATCATCAAGAATGCGGCTGACTGCTTGGCTGATGGGAATCTCCACATCCAGCTGCTCAGCCAGGGCAAGAACGGCTTTTGCGGTATAGGCGCCTTCTGTCAAAGAGTCATCGGGCGTGTGGTCATCACTTCCAAGGCGGTACCCAAGGGCCATGTTGCGAGACGTTCTAGAGGTGCAGCAAAGGGCAAGATCCCCTACACCCGAGAGGCCTGCAAAGGTTTCAGCTTGAGCCCCCATGGCAACACCTAGGCGCGTCATTTCTGCAAGCCCCCTTGTAATAAGAGCGGCGCGTCCACTTTCTCCCACGCCTCTTGCTGTCGCAATGCCGGCAGCAATGGCAATCACGTTCTTAAGAGCGCCTGAAATTTCGACACCTACCACGTCATTGGACGGGTAAAGGCGAAACTCACGACTGCTAAGAGAGCTTGCAAGCCATCTTGCCGTGGTTATTTCTTGGTGGGCAATGCAGGCAGCAGCAGGCCTTCCCGCCCCAACGTCAGCGGCAAAAGTTGGACCTGAAAGGACCGAAAATGAGTGTCCTTCTAAAGTCTCTTCAACGATTTCTGACATCAAAAGACCTGTCTCCAGCTCGATCCCCTTTGCGCAAACAACAATGTAACTTTTTTCTTTAAAGTAATCTGCAAGGGTCGTGCTTACGGCGCGCACAACTTGAGCCGGTACAGCTAGGAGCGTAATATCAGCAGTCGCTGCGGCTGTAAAATCATGGGTGATGTGGATGTCATCGGGGATGGAGATTCCTGGCAGGCGCGGGGCGCAACGCGCTTTGAGAAGCGTATTTGCTTCTTTCTCGTCCTGCGAAATTAAAGTAACCTGGCGTCCTGCTCGGTGGGACGCCAACGCGAGAGCTGTACCCCAGGCACCTGCTCCTATCACGCTTACACTAGTCATTGTTCTCCCATAAGGTTCGTGAGGGGCCATCTGGGACGGGGGGAAAAGGCCAAAGAGTCAACAAGCCCTCTTTGTAGTTTTTCTATCCCCGTCCATGCGACCATTACAGCATTATCAGTACACAGATTCACGGGCGGTGCAATCAAAATCATCTGAAATTTTTGTACGACTTCTTCAAAACGCTGGCGAAGGGTTAGGTTTGCTGCAACCCCGCCCGCCACCACAATGCTTGTAAAATGCACATTTTCTTGGGTCAGACGCACGAGCGCATTTTCAAGGCGAGAGGCCAAAATATCCGCCACTGCCCTTTGAAAGCTTGCGGCTAAATTGGCTTTGTCTTTTTTAGTCGGAGTATCTAACAGATCATACTGGCGTCTAACAGCTGTTTTAAGGCCTGACAAAGAAAACGTGCACCCAAAAAGGCTTTTGTCTTTCCCTAGAAGTGGCCGCGGCAAGGAAAAGGCTTCGGGATCCCCTTCCCTTGCAAGGCGCTCAAGAGCTGGACCACCCGGATACCCGAAGCCCAGGATGCGGGCAGTTTTATCAAAAGCCTCCCCAACGGCGTCGTCAAGGGTTGTCCCTAAAAGCTCAAACTGTTGAACGTCTTTGACAAGAAGAAGCTGTGTGTGTCCGCCTGATACCAAAAGCAGCAAGTACGGAAAGGCGATGTCGTGGGTTAGGCGGACCGTCAGACCGTGGGCGGCCAAATGATTGACAGCCAAGAAAGGTTTACCATAAAGGGCTGAAAGAGTTTTCCCGGTTAAAGCGCCCACCATCACCCCGCCAATCAGGCCAGGACCACACGTGGCAGCAATCCCGTCAAGGGCGTCGTAAGTGATGCCCGCGTCTGTCACCGCTTGCGCTAGAAGGTCAGGCAAAATCTCGAGATGCGCGCGCGCCGCCACCTCTGGCACGACGCCCTTGTACGCTTTGTGCTGGGCGCTTTGCGTGTAAAGAACGTGGGATAGGATAGTTTTATCATCCCTTAACACCGCTACCGCTGTTTCATCACAGCTTGTTTCAATTCCTAGAACGATCATCGTGTTATTAAGTTTAAATTCATGTATGCTTGGGAGTTAAGTGTTGGCAGGTTAGAAAAACTTATACACCGTTCGTCATGACAAGAGTACTAAAAATTGGCACAAGAGCAAGTCCCCTTGCCCAGGCTCAGGCAAAACACGTACAAGCCCTTCTCAAAACCCATGGTCAAGAGAGTGAGCTTGTGCTCATCACCACCAGTGGGGACCGCATCCAGGATCGCTATCTTTCAGAAGTAGGCGGCAAAGCCCTTTTTACAAAAGAGATCGAGCGCGCCCTTCTTGAAGGTGAGGCTGACCTTGCAGTTCATAGCATCAAAGATGTCGAGACCGTCAGGCCAAAGGGCATTATACTTGCCAGCATTTTGGCTCGTCATGACCCCCGTGACGCCTTGATCACGCGGGAGGATTACACGTTGAAAACCCTGCCAGAAGGGGCAACTTTGGGCACTGCGTCCGCTAGGCGCGCGGCTCAACTGAAGGAACTGCGCGATGACCTTAATATTGTCATGCTGCGAGGGAATGTTGGCACGCGCCTTCAAAAACTTCAAGACGGCGACGTTGATGCCACGTTCCTTGCCCTTGCAGGGCTTGAGCGACTGGGAATCCAACCATCACACCTGCAACCCCTCGCGCCAGAGCACATGGTTCCCAGTGCGGGCCAAGGCGCGCTGGGCCTTGAGTGTCTTGAAAATGATCCTGATCTTGTCGCCCTTCTTCAAAGCCTTGAAGACCCTAAAAGCCGTCAGTGCGTGGAGCTAGAGCGTCTTTTTCTTCACCTGGTCGGAGGGGATTGTCACACGCCGGTCGGCATCTACGTCAAGCCTCAAGAGGGTGCTGACCTTCTTGAAACGTGGATTTTTGTGGGCAATGCCGCCCAGGATGCCTCCCTTCGCTTTTATGAGGCGTCCCCTTACGAAATGATGAGAACACAGATTCTTAACTGGGCAAAGGACGTCAAAGCGTGGCTAAAAAAATACCCTTCCATGTGCTAATCACGCGCCCCCTAGAAGAGGCCGCCCCCCTGGCCGAAGCCTTGAAGGACCAAGGGCACCGCGTGATTGTGAACCCCCTTCTGACCCTTGAGGCGTGCCCCTTGCCTGTTTTTTCGAGCTTGCCTAAAGCATGGATCCTCACAAGTAAACAAGCTTTGGACGCGCTCACCCGTCTTGATCCCGAGCGCGCGCGCCCCGTTTTTGCGGTGGGTGCTGTTACGACGGGGGCCTGCCAAGCGGCGGGATTTGAAACCTTTGAGGGGGGCGGTGACGGCGCGCGGCTAGTTGACTTCATTATCAGTCATAATCTTCCAGGCAGTGCGCCCTACGTTCATCTTTCTGGCGAGGATATCCGTGTTGATGTGGTAAAGGTGCTCCAAAACGAGGGGATTGCGGGCGTGCGCGCTGTGGTTTACCGAGCACGGGAGAATCCTGTGATCACGCCGGCTCTTGAATCGGCGTTTATCCATCAAACCCTGACCCACGCCCCCTTTTATTCCTTGCGCACCGCCCAAATTTTTATAGGCCTTTTAAAAGACATGCCTCTTTTTACCGTGAAAGAGGTTTGTCTTTTGGCCTTAAGCAAGGCTATTCTAGAGGAACTTTCTTGTTTTGAGTGGCGCGACTGTCAGGTGACCCGCGATCCCCTTGGTTGGTTATGTGAAGAAGGACAAAAAAAATGAACGAAACATCCCATCCTGCAACGTCCCAAGAGGACGCAAAGACGCCAGACGCGCCGTCCGTGCCAAAGCAACTCCTTTCATCGTTTTTGTGCCAAAAACAGTGGCTGTTTTTAGGGGCTGCCATGGTGGTGGTGGGCAGCTGGCCAGGGTGGCTTCCCTTCTTTTTTCCTGACGCCACGCAAAAATACCTGTCAGGACTTTTAAGCCCCTCCATTGCTACCGTCAAAACCAATGACCAAGCCCTTTCCCACGAAATTACCGAGTTGAGGCAAGAAATAGACGCCGCGCGCGCCCAAGCCAGTGCCAGGGCGCCCGACGCCCTTGAGAAGAAAATTGATACGCTTTTGAAAATCATGATCCAAACCACCGCGTGGCAGGGCCTTACAAGCCATTTAGAGCAAGGAACCCCCTACGCCGACGAGCTAGCTTTGCTTTCACGTGTGGCAACCCCCGAACAAAAAGCAGATTTGGATCTGCTTGCCCCCTACGCGGCTTTGGGCGTGCCAAACGAGGCAACCTTGATCAAGGAATTAACGCGCTATCTCGAGACAGAGCGAGCGAATATCCAAGCCCCGTCGCCCGATACGAATGAAAATCAAATCACGCGCTTTTTTAAGGACTCTTGGACGTCGCTTAAGAACCTTGTGAAAATCTCAAAAGAAGGAGATCCCCGTTTTGGAGAAACCCTTTCTTTGGACGCTGCCCTTTCTTTGCTGCGCCAAGGAAAGTTGTCCGAAAGTGTGACCCTGATTACGACCTCCCTTGAAAAGCAAAAAATCACGGATTTGCCGCCGGTTCTTGCCGCCTGGCTCTCGCATGCCAAGGCACGCCTTGAGATCACGCCGATTCTTAGTCGCTTAAAAGGCTACACGTCCGCCACAAAGGATCTTCTATCCCTCATGCCAGCAGGAGCTCCCCATGTGGCGTAAACTCTTTATTCTTGTTCAACTTTTGCTCTTAGGCCTTCTTGCCTTTTGGCTTTTGAAAAATCCTGGGCAGATGACCGTCCACTGGTTTGGCATGCGCTTTGATATGGAGGTCTCGACCTTTGTCCTTGCGGCCCTCATGGCCCTTGCCATTGTGGGGATTGCGTACGCCATTCTAAAAAAACTCTTTAACCTACCATCACGTCTGTTTCAAAGATATGCGGCTTCCAACGAAACGAAATCCCTTGAAGCCCTTTACAATGCGTTTGAAGCCTATTTTGCGGCTGACTACACCCTGTGCCTCGACCGTTTGAAGGACGTGACATCCCTCGTCAAAGAAAAGGATCTGTGCACCCTCCTTGAGGCGTACTGCCATCTACAGCTAGGCAATTTCCGGCGCGCAGAGCATGCCTTTTACGGCCTTGCCCAAGAAGAGCGCACGGCGGCGGCGGGGTTTATGGGACTTTTACAAAACGCCAAGCGCACGGGGGATACGGCAAAAGTCTGGCAATACGCCAAAGAACTTTCTGATATGGCTACCCCCCATAAGGGGTTACTCTTTTGCCTTTACGAAGGAGGGCTTGCCGAAAAAGCTTGGGACGCAGCCCAGCGCGCCGTTCTCGAGCTCGAGCGCCGCAACCTCATCACACCAGTCCAAGGCAAATCCATGAAAGCAAAGCTTCTTTACGCCCGCGCCGAAGAAGCAAACGCCAGCACCGACAAAAGAGAAGCCCTTTACTTGGCCGAGCAAAGCACGGACCTCGAGCTCACCCTTGACGGCGTTCGGCTATTGGTCCCACTCCTTCTGAGTCAAGATCATCCCAAGCGTGCCAAACGCGTTTTGAAGGCGTTCTTGGCGCAGGAGTTTGATCCGCTTCTTTTTACGGAACTTGCGCGTCTTGAAGATCTCAAAACGCCGACCCAGCGCTTTGGTTTGCTTGAAGAGCTGGTTATGACCTCATCCACGCCTTCAAAATCCCAACTCCAAGCCCTTCTTCAAGAGGCCCTCGAGTCCCACCTGTGGGGCAAGGTCAAGCAATACTTAGGGCTTTATCTAAAAATCTACGGTGAAGACGGTGCTTACCTTGATTATTCAGCGCGCCTTTTAACCTTGGAACAAGGGGATCTAAAAGGCGCACTTGCACTCTATCAAAAGGCAATGTCTCTCACTGCACCCGTCTAGAAAAACACGTGATCCCTCTGAGAAGGAAAAAGAGGCAGCCTTATGGCAAGGCCTCTTTTCTTTTGAGGATTCCTAAGTGCTTGGAAGTCTATAAATAGATTCTTTGCAGTGTTTGTCCATCAATAGACAAATCACCCCCTAGCGGACTTCATCATAGTCTGATAGGCTCGGGGCCATATCATCCCAGGAGAATCGCCCATGACCTCAGCTCTTAGCCTTCAAGATCCCGCTTTGCATTCAGCTCTTTCCCAAGAACTCCATCGTCAACAATCACAACTCGAGCTTATTGCCTCTGAAAATTTTGTCTCAAAAGCGGTCCTCGAAGCCCAAGGCTCGGTCCTCACCAACAAATACGCCGAAGGGTATCCCGGGCGTCGTTACTATGGCGGTTGCACCTTTGTGGACCAAGCAGAACAGCTGGCCATTGACCGCGCAAAAGAGCTCTTTAACTGTGCCTTTGTGAACGTGCAACCCCACGCGGGGGCCCAGGCAAACCAAGCGGTTTTCCTTGCCCTGTTGAATCCAGGAGATACCTTCATGGGGATGCGCCTAGATTGCGGCGGACACTTGACCCACGGCAGTCCTGTGAACATGTCCGGCAAGTGGTTCAAGCCTGTGGGATACGGCGTCAATGCCGAGACGGGGCTGATTGAAATGGACGAGGTGCGCGCCCTTGCGCGCGAACATCGCCCCAAACTGATTGTGGCAGGCGGCTCTGCCTATCCCCGCATCATTGACTTTTCGGCATTCAGGGCCATTGCCGATGAAATCGGCGCCGTCTTGATGGTGGATATGGCGCATTTTGCGGGTCTTGTGGCGGGTGGTGCTTACCCAAGTCCCCTGCCCCATGCCCATATTGTGACGACCACAACCCACAAAACCCTGCGGGGTCCCAGGGGAGGTATGATCCTGAGCGCCGATGAAACTTTTGCTAAAAGCTTGAACTCGGCCGTCTTCCCCGGTAACCAAGGGGGGCCCCTCATGCATATCATCGCTGCCAAAGCGGTCGCCTTTAAAGAAGCCCTTGATCCCAGCTTTAAAACCTACGCCCATCAGGTGGTTAAGAACGCACAGGCGCTCTCACGTGCCCTTACCCAGGCGGGGTATGATCTTGTGTCGGGCGGTACAGATTCCCATCTTGTGCTTGTGGATTTACGAAAAAAAGGTATCACAGGTCACGATGCCAGTGAAGCGCTAGAGCAGGCTGGCATCACGTGCAATAAAAACGGCACGCCCCAAGATCCCCTTCCCCCAAGCAAAACGTCTGGTATTCGTCTTGGAAGCCCTGCTTGCACGACGCGCGGCCTGCTAGAGGAGGACTTTGCGCTTATCGGGCGTCACACAGCAAATGTCCTGGACGGTCTGATCAAAGGGGATACGGTGGTGGCAGTAAAAGACGCCCAAGCCTTTGTGGCCGAGATGGCGGCACGTTACCCTCTTTATCCAGGGCTCTCTTACTAAGCTCATGATCACGGGGATTAACCACATTAACTTGGCGGTTTCAGATGTGGCGCGTTCCTTTTTGTTTTACAAAGAGTTGCTGGGCTTTACCCCCCTTTGTCAATCTGAAGGAAGCGCCTATCTCTTGGCAGGGAGCAAGGATACGCCCGGCGCCTTGTGGCTTTCCCTTGATCTTGATCGCGCCAAAACGCGCATCCCCTCTCCTTGCAACACACACTTGGCCTTTAGTGTGAGCAAAGCGGACTTTGGTGCCTTAAAGGCGCGTCTTTTAGAGGCAGGCGTTATTTCCTTTAAAGACAATACCTCGCCTGGTGAGAGTTTCTACTTTCTGGATCCTGACGGGCACAAGCTTGAGCTCCACGTGGGGACCTGGCAAGACCGCATCGCTGCAAAAAAAGAAAATCCAGGCGCCTGGCAGAACGTTACGTGGTATCTTTAGGGACTTCGTGTTGGGCGGCCTCCCGTTCGGCGCGCTTTTGACGCCAAAACTCTAGCCGCTTTCTGATTTCGCGCTCGAACCCCCGATCAGGTGGGTCATAGTATCCTTGACGCGTCATGCCGTCTGGAAAGTAATTTTGCCCTGAAAACGCGTCTGGCGCGTCGTGGTCATATTCGTATCCCTGACCAAAGCCTTCGTCCGCCATCCATTTGGTCGCCGCGTTTATGGCAAAGGAAGGAGGCGCCAAGGACCCGTTTTCCTTAGCACTTACGCGTGCCCTTTTATAGGCAAGATAAAGAGCATTGGATTTTGGGGCACTGGCGACGTACACAAGGGCGCCAGCAAGGGCAAGCTCGCCTTCAGGAGACCCAAGCCGTTCATAAACCTCAAGGGCCGCGACCGCTTGAAGAAGGGCACTGGGATCTGCAAGCCCCACATCTTCACTGGCCATACGTACAAGGCGCCTGCCGATATAAAGGGGTGACTCGCCTCCTTCTAGCATCCGCGCAAACCAATAAAGGGCAGCGTTCACGTCCGAACCTCTCACGGCCTTATGAAGGGCGCTAATTAACGAGTAATGGCCATCGCGCCCCTTGTCATAAAGGGCCGCCCGGCGCGGTAGGTGCGTTAAAAGTGTGTCGGAATCAAGAAGGGTGTCCGTTGTAAAGGAAAGCGCGTCAAGTTGGGCCATAAAGTTTAAAAGTGTACGCCCATCCCCGTCACAAAGCTGGAACAGCAAGTCCCGTGCGTCATCGGTTAAGGGCGGCGTTTGCCCTAGATACGTACAGGCCTTCTCAAAAAGCTTGAAGAGAGCCTGCGTGTCCAGGCGCTTGAGGGTTAAGACCTGGCAGCGGGATAAAAGCGCGCTATTCAGCTCAAAGGAGGGGTTTTCAGTGGTAGCCCCCACAAGGGTCAGGCGTCCGTCCTCAAGATGTGCCAGGAAGGTGTCCTGCTGCGTGCGGTTAAATCTATGAATTTCATCCACAAAAAGAAGAGTACGTTGCCCTACCCTTAGTCTGCTTTGAGCCTGCTCGAAAATGGTTTTTAGATCCTGGGTGCCCGTAAAAATGGCAGAGATAGAGACGAAAAAAAGGTTTGTTTCCTGGGCAAGAAGACGCGCAAGGGTAGTCTTACCGCACCCGGGAGGTCCCCAGAATATTAAGGATGGAAACTCCCCCGTTTGTGAGAGAAGGCGTGTGAGAAGTCCCTGGGGTCCCACAAGGTGATCTTGTCCCACAACGTCGTCAAGCTTTTGAGGACGCAGACGCTCCGCCAGGGGTTGATGGGGGGCCTTTCCCTCGTTAAAAAGACTACCAGTTCCGGACAATAATACTTTGAACCTTTCCGCGTCTGCTAAAGACGATTTCCCACCCGCTGCGACTACGCCCAAGGCTTCTGGAAAGCTCTTCGGCTGTTTTCACATCAGATCCGTTCACGGACAAGATAATATCCCCTGGTAAAAGGCCTGTCAGGGATGCTGGTGTGCCGGGCCTGACGCCCACAATCACAACGCCGCCTCCTTCATAGGCAAGACCCAGACTGTTGGCAACGGCTGGTGAAAGCCCTGTCACGACCGCGCCCGCCAAAGGCTGACGCCCTGTCAGATTCAATTTTCTGTTGCCAGGCAAATCAGGGGGTGTGGTAAAAGTGATACTCAGTTGCTTTAGCTCGCCCTGGCGCCAAATCTCAAGGGTCGTGGTATCACCCACCTTGAAGGTTGCAATACGGAAACGGAACGCCGCCTCGTTTCGAAGGGGATGTCCACCCATTTTTAAAATGACGTCTCCTTGATGAAGGCCCGCCTGGGCAGCAGGACTTCGCTCGAAAACGTTTTTAACAAGAATGCCCTCTGGTTTTTCAAGGGCTAAGGACTGCGCGATATCGGGGGTTACGGACTCCATGGAAATGCCAGCCCAAGGCCTGACAAGCTTGCCGCCGTGATCCACGGCCGCCAGAACCGGCAGGACAAGGTTTGAAGGGATCGCAAAGCCAATTCCAATGGATCCGCCCGTATTGGAAAAGATCGCTGTATTAATGCCCACAATTTTTCCGTCGAGGGTCACAAGGGGACCGCCCGAGTTTCCTGGGTTAATGGCGGCGTCCGTTTGAATCAACGAATGGAAATCAGACACGCCCACCTGGCTTCTGGCAAGACCAGAAACAATCCCAGAGGTCACGGTTTGGCCAACCCCAAAAGGATTGCCCACAGCCAGCACAATATCGCCAACCTTAAGCGTATCCGCGTCCCTGAACGAAAGGGCGGGAAGTTCTTTTCCATGGGTTTCAAGGCGCAGAATCGCAAGATCCGTGCGATCATCTCTGACGATGGCGTGGGCCTCGAACTCTTGTCCATCGGAAAGCACAACTTTTATTTCAGAGGCTTGCTTGATGACGTGATAATTTGTGACCACCACGCCGTCCTTGCGCACAATCACGCCCGAACCAAGGGAACTTTGAACCCGTGATCCCAAGTCGCCCTGGGGAAGTGCATCACCAAAAAAGTGCCTAAATAAAGGATCCGCAAAGTACGGCAAGTGGCTTTGGGTGTTTTCTATACGCGTGGCAAAGATGTTTACAACGCAGGGCGAAACTTTTTCCACAACGGGGGCGAAGGACAGCTGAAGCTGCTCTTTTGAATCAGGCACCACGGTTTTTGGCGGCAGAAGGTTTGTCAAAGACGGTGCAGCAGCCCCAGGAGTTTGCGGGGCATCTCCCCTTACCAAGTCACAAAAAGAGACGGTCAATATAAGTGAAGATAGTAGGGTTGTGGCGCGTAAAATCGGTGCCCTCATCATAGCCCCATCCTTTGCAAGAACAATGGTGTCATCCTAGCAAATTCAGGAGCTAGTGGCTATTTAAATCGAGAGGGCTTTTGGCGCTGCCGTCCCTTTCTTTAGGTACCAAAACAGGTAAACAGGCACGCCGCTTAAGGTAAAAAGACATGACTGCCCTAAGGTCGCAAGAGGCGTCTCGTAAATGATCCATGCACAAAAAAGGAGGGCGATCAGACTTACAAAGGCCGAGAGATATTTGTTCGCGCGAAGGGCAAGCTTGATGGCGCCAAAACAGCACGCGCTGTACACAAACAAAAAGGCCGTCACAGAAATATCAATAATAGACCTGATTTGATCGGCAAAGCTGTCCGCCATGGTCATAAACAGCAAAGGCACAATCCCGGCCGCACTGATAAGAATGGACCAGACCGGCGCTTCTTTCTTGTTGGTTTTTGCAAAAAGAGCCGGCATGAAACCGTCCTGGGAAAGGCCCAAGGCAATCTGACCGCTTGTCAGCATCCATGCATTCAACGTACCCACACACACAATCCCGGCGATGACGGAAATCAGCAGATGCCAGTGCCCGCCAAACAAAATCTGAGACGCGTCCACATAGGGCGCTTTTGAGTTCTTTAATACCTCAGGCGGCACAAGTCCCATGATACCCAGGCAGTTAATGATGTAAACAACGGCCACAAACAGCGTGCCTAAGATCATGGCTTTGGGGATATTTTTGGTCGGATTTTCAACGGATTCTGCCGGGGTTGTGGCGGTTTCAAGCCCGATAAAGCCCCACAGCGTCAAGAGGGTCATCTGCCCCAAAAGCTGGGAAAAGGAAAAGGACTCTGTCAGGGTCGGTGCGACTTGAAAATGTTCAACCTTAAAGAACATGAGGCCACCAAGGGGGAGCACAATCAAAGGGATCAGCTTTAAAAGAGTAAGGACAAACTCAGCTTGTCCCGCAATTTTAACGCCTTGTAAATTGACGTAGGTAATCAGCCCTAAAAGAAGGAGCTGCAGGCTTAAAAGGGTCCATTTATCGTGAAGCCCCATGAGGGGGGCCAAATACCCGACCGCTGTCACCACGACCGCAGTCGTACTGATCCACGAAATGACCCAGTACGTCCAGCCGGTAAAAAAAGCCGGTGCCCTTCCAAATAACCGGTGCACATACACGTGTGGTCCGCCCGTTTTGGGAAACGCGGCGCACAGCGTTGCAAACACCCAGCAAAGAGCCATGGCGCCTGCCCCCGCCATCATAAAACCCCACAGGGCAAACCATCCGTAACCCGCCAAATTAGCCGGCGACGTAAAGACCGATGAACCAATCTGACTTCCCGTCACGATGGCAAACACGGCCGAAAAACCTATTTTTTGAGACACACTCTCTCTCCTTCAACTATCTTGGAGAATAAACTTTTAACCTTAAAAAAATGTAGATATAGATGAACGAGGCCCTAGCGAGCCTTTCGAAGAGAGAAAGATTTGGGAGACACAAACATTCATAGATCCCAATAAAACCGATTGGCACACTATATCCTATTTTTCAAAGTTCTCAAGCATAAAATGGTTGTTCAGGGGACGTGATCCATTTTACGACCTCTCTTTCCCATGGGATAAACGAGCCTTCTTGTTGACTCTGTGCCCAGAACGGATAACAATGGGCCCCAAGTTTTAGTTGATATAAGGAGTTTACGGTGTCTATCCCCACGTGGAGGTCCGTTCTGATTATACTGGTCTGCTTTTTTGGGACCTTGTTTTCGTTGCCAACGTTTTTATCGCCCCAAGAGCTTGCAAAGCTGCCAAGCTGGATGCCCCGTCACCAGGTCAGCCTTGGTCTTGACCTACAAGGGGGATCTCATATTCTGCTGGAGGTCGATGTGGCGACTGGTCTTCGTGACCGCCTGAACCTTGCCATGCCTGATGTGCGCAAGATTCTGCGCAATGAAAAGGTGGGGTATACAGGTCTTTCCATGAAGGGAGACACCCTTGTCTTGCGCCTGCGTGATGTGAATGATGCGTCAAAGGCCCAAAAGGCTCTCAGAAGCCTTGATCGCAACTTTCAGGTTGAGGCCGGCGCAGAAGGTGTTCTCACCATCGCCTTTACCCCTGACGCCCTTCGTGAGACCAAGAAAACCCTTCTTGACCAATCCATTGAAATCGTCGGACGCCGTATTAATGAGATCGGCACCAAAGAGCCCCTCATTCAACGTCAAGGCGAAGACCGTATTATTGTGCAGCTGCCAGGCGTTCAAGACCCTAGCCACGTCAAAGACCTTTTGGGTCAAACGGCTAAGCTCACCTTCCGCCTTGTGAACGCAAAAATGCCTTTTGTGGATAATCCCAGAGCGGCGATCCCTCCAGGGACCGAAATTCTTGAAGATAAAGACGGCAAAGGGCAATACTACGTCATTGACAAACAAGTGCTTTTGACCGGTGAAAATCTTGTGGACGCACAGCCAAGCTTTGATGAGTACGGCGCCCCTCAAGTCTCATTCCGCTTAGACACTGTGGGTGGACGCAAGTTTGCCGAGATCACCAAAAACCACATTGGCCAAGCCTTTGCCATTATTCTGGATAAAAAAGTCATCAGTGCTCCTCGAATTCAAGGAGTGATTCCAAGCGGGAGCGGCGTGATCACGGGATCTTTCAAGCTTCAAGAAGTCAATGATCTTGCCCTCTTGATGCGTGCAGGTGCCCTCCCCGCTCCGCTTACCGTCATCGAAGAGCGCACCGTCGGACCAGATCTAGGCGCTGACTCTGTGGCGGCTGGTAAAACGGCGACCATTGCCTCGGTGGCGCTGGTGGCAGTCTTTATGGTAATTTTGTATTCGCTTTTTGGGTTTGTTGCGAACGTCGCCCTTGTCTTTAACCTCATTTTCCTCATGGGCGCCCTTGCCGTCACGGGATCAACCCTGACCCTTCCGGGGATTGCCGGTATTGCCCTCACCTTGGGTATGGCCGTTGATGCCAACGTGTTGATTTTTGAGCGTGTAAAAGAAGAGCTGCGCAATGGTGCAAAACCACGCATGGCTATTGACGCAGGTTATGACCGCGCCATGGCGACCATCATGGACTCGAACCTGACAACCCTTATTGGTGCGGCTGCCCTTTACATTTGGGGCTCTGGTCCCATACGCGGCTTTGGCGTGTCCTTGGCCATGGGAATTGTCATTTCCATGTTCACGGCCATTAGTCTTACGCGCCTCATTGTAGAATTCTGGATGAAGTGGCGTCGTCCCTCCACCCTGGCCATTTAAGTTAAAAGGAAGATCACCATGAAAGGTATTCAACTTGTTCCGTACAACACGAAGATTGACTTCGTTGGCAAGCGGTGGATCGGTTACGTTGTGGCCATTTGTATTGTGCTGGGAACGGCTTTTAGTCTTGCCACAAAAGGGCTAAACCTTGGGATTGACTTTAGGGGCGGTATTTCCCTAGAGGTCCGCATGCCCACAAAACCAGACGTTGCAGCCCTTCGCACCCAGCTAAACGGCCTTGGGATGGGAGAAGTCAAACTGCAAAGTATTGGCTCTGATAACGACATCCTCATGCGCTTTGAGCGTCAAAAAGGCGGCGATGCGGCCCAAGGAGCGGCAGTTGCCAAAATTAAGGCGGCGTTGGGAGACAACGTTAAGTATAACCGCATTGAAACCGTTGGACCAAAGGTCAGCGGTGATCTTATTGAAAACGGTGTCAAGGCTACCCTTTTTGCCCTTTTAGGCATGCTCGCCTACATCTGGTTTCGCTTTGAGTGGCAGTTTGGTCTTTGCGGCGTCATTGCCCTTCTCCATGACGCGGTGGCGGTTATTGGCTTTTATTCCATTTCAGGTGTAGAGTTCAGCGAAGGGGCCCTCGCCGCCGTTTTGACCACAGTCGGGTATTCCATTAACGATACCGTCGTGATCTATGATCGCCTCCGGGAGAATTTGCGTAAATACAAGTCAACACCCATGGCAGAAGTCATGAACCGCAGCATGAACGAGACGCTGTCCAGGACCATTCTCACCTCTTCCACAACGATCCTTGCTCTTGTGGCTCTTTATTGGCTCGGCGGCCCCGTCATCGAGGCCTTTAGCCTTCCCATTTTGGTGGGCATCGCGGTGGGTACGCTTTCTTCTATTTTCCTGTCCGTGACGCTTCTTTTAAACTTTGATATCCGGGCGCACTTGCAAAAGAAAGAAGAAGAGCGTGCCAAAGCAGACGCCCAGGCCTAAAGGAGATCCCATGACCCTTTCGTTTAAATCTGACTTTATGAATGAGGCTGCTGACCGCGGTTTTATTCATCAAGGGACTGACATGGATCAGCTGGATACCTTGATGGCTAAGGGCCCTGTGACCGCTTACTTAGGCTTTGATATGACGGCGAGGAGTCTTCACGTGGGAAGCCTTCTGCAAATCATGTGGCTCCGCCTTTTGCAAAAAACGGGACACAAGCCCATTGTCCTTTTGGGAGATGGCACGACGCGCATTGGGGATCCCTCGTTTAAAGACACCTCGCGCCCCATGATTTCAGAAGAAGAGATCGAAGCCAACGCCGCCGGTATTGGCCAAGTCTTTGACAAATATCTGACTTTTGGAGACGGCCCCACAGACGCCAAAATCGTGCGGAACTATTCTTGGCTTAAGAAGCTCAACTATCTTGAGTTTTTAGATAAATACGGCCGTCACTTTTCGGTGAATCGGATGCTGTCCTTTGACAGCGTGAAGCTACGCCTTGACCGGGAACAACCCTTAAGTTTTCTGGAATTCAACTATATGATCCTTCAGGCCTATGACTTTTTAGAGCTAAGTCGTACCGAGGGATGTATCTTGCAATTTGGCGGGAGCGACCAGTGGGGCAATATCCTGAACGGGGTGGAATTAATCCGCCGCCTGGAGCGCAAAGAAGCTTTTGGTCTGACCTCACCCCTTCTGACAACCTCATCGGGACAAAAGATGGGCAAGACCGCCCAGGGGGCGGTGTGGCTGAATGCCGATATGCGCTCACCTTTCGAGTTCTGGCAGTTTTGGCGCAATACCGATGACCGGGATGTGGGCACGTTCCTGCGCCTCTTTACCGAACTTCCTTTGGATGAGATTGCCAAACTTGAAGCCCTGCAGGGCGCTGAAATTAATGAGGCGAAAAAAATCCTTGCCGATGAGGCCACACGCCTTTGTCACGGGGACGACGCCCTTGCCACAGCCAAAGAAACAGCCAAAGGCCTGTTTGAGGCAGGTGTTAGCGCCCTTGAGGCCCTGCCCCGTTTCAAGGCGACCATCAAAGAGATAGAAGAAGGTCTATCAATTCTTGATCTTTTGGTACGCACCGAGCTTTGCCAAAGCAAGGGTGAAGCAAGGCGCCTTGTGCGCGGAGGAGGCGCGCGCCTCAATGAGGCGCCTCTTTGTGATGAAGACGCTTTTGTCAGCCTTGGGGATTTTAAGGACGGTGACCTGAAGCTGTCCTCAGGCAAAAAACGTCACGCACTTGTGTGCCTTTCTTCGTAATCAGAAGCGGGCCCTTGTCACGAGTGCCCGCTCTTTTGATCCAATTCTTCAGTACCGACGAGGCTTACCCCTTTACAGAGCCGGGAGAGTATCATAAAGTGTGACCATTCCGCAAGGCGCCCTTAGCTCAGCTGGATAGAGCACCGGCCTTCTAAGCCGGGTGTCGCAGGTTCGAATCCTGCAGGGCGCGCCACTTACCTGATGGTCAAGACACTTAAGGATAGGGAATCTTGCGTGATTCTATCCAACAAATTGGCAAAATCATCGGTGATGGTTTGTGCATATGTCTTCCAGGCAAGATCCTTTTCAAGCCCTTCGATAAAACTCTTTTTCTCACTGAGGCGCTGCCTTACCTGATCAAAGTTCTTCACGAACTCTTCTTGTTCTTGCAAGGTAAAGAGATCATGCTTTTCTTTACGTTCCTTAAGATCTTTTGCCATGCTTTGAAGCGAGTCTTGAATCATCACAAGCTCCTGCCGCTCCTTCGCGATATATCCTTGATATTCGTCCTCAAACACAGCTGCGCTGTTCTTATCTTGGTTAGCAAGATCAGTTAAAAGGCCGTGTGCCTCGTTGGCGATTTTTCCTATAGCCTTTTGAGCAGTGTTTCTGTCATCTTCGAGCTTGGTCACGCTGTCAAGCCGGGCTTTGAGAGGGGTGAGGCTTTTTTCCCAATCCTCAAAAACCTTTTCGGCGGCATGATAGTATTCGTCAGAACTATGGGGGTTCACTCTGATGGGAAGGACCATGGTGCCATTCACATCTTTAAATAGAGAGGTATCTCCCTTGAGAGTTGTGGCACCTGGCGCTGACTTCCAAAAGACGATGGTTGGAACCGGGTCATAGCTGTGGGCAAAGCGCACAACGTTGCCAGCCCCCCCAATGAGCTTTGTGTAATTTTCCAATGTATTGGCATTCACTGTATTGGGTGCACCAAAAGTCATGATGCCAAGATTTATCTTGATACCCATGACTTCTGCCATTTCTTTGGCAGCGGCCGAGAAAATTTCACCAAGAGCCCCACCTAGGCTGTGCCCCGTCCCCACAAGATTAAGGACCTTATTGGGATTTTGTTCCTTGTATTGGGTAAGCCATCCTCTCATAAACGAAAAGAACGAATCGGCATTATCGTCGAGGTGAGAGCCAAAGCCGCTATGGAATGAAATGTTGCTCAAAAGACCGTGGCTTTTACTCAGCTTGCTGTTCCACCCCATAAGGTTCTTAATCCAATCTGTGGTGGATTTTGACCCTGCAAAAGTCAAAACAAGTTTGTTTTTATCTTTATCAAAGGCAGCTGCACCTGAAAACTCACCGTTATTGCGATGGAAAACACCTTCTACTTTGTAGGTCATTCCTTGCAAGTTATGATCAAAGACTTGACGCGCATTTTCTAAGTACTGGGAATCGGAAAGACGCTTTTGAATTTGAAGGCTTCGAACTGTTTCATTGAGTCCGCCCCAGCGATCGTTAATGGCTTTTTGAACGGTGGCAATGGTTGCGTCCTTATCAAGACTAATGCCAAAAACACGCAAGTCTTTCACAAATTTTCTGAAATCACTTTCTGCCAAAGGAATTTGAGTGAGCTTCTTCTCAAGCATCACCATTTCATCTTGTGCGGTCGTAATCTCACGGTCAAGACGTGTAACGGTACTGCCAACCTTGGCAAGTCTTTTATTTTGATCAATATCATAGACAAGGGCACTGAGGTTACCGTAGGCCTTGGCATCTTCCTTGGTGATGGTATTCATAAAACAGTTTTTGTCTTTAAGAACTTCAACAGAATCTTCTGTAAAGCCTGCCGCTAGCGCTGCTTTATCAAGTTCAAATTTTTCTGTCTTAAGCTGCGAATCAAAAAGCGTTACTTTCTTTTTTTCAGCTTCCATATCTTGGCTTTTCTGGTTCAGGGTTTTGACCAATTCAACCCGGTCATGGAAGTGTATTTTTTCAAGCTGTTTTGAGGTAGTCCCTCGATGCGTGCGAACAGTCTCTACACCATCTTCTACGTTCGCTAAAACGATGTGAGGCGCAAGCAAACTTCTAAAAATCATACCAAGACCCGCCGACCTTAAAAGGATTTTCTTTATATTACTCATCATGACACCTTCATATTATAACATTCCCATTTAAATGTTATCGGTAATATAATAATAATTCGTTAAAATAAAAATAGGATTGATTATTACATTAAACCATGACTTTCGAGCAACTCTTTGATGGTTTTTCTTGCACTGGATATTGCATGGCCAAGGCGTTGTGGGTATACTGCATGAATACATGATTGCTAACACTTTGAAATAATGGATACACTCATTTCATTTTGGCAGGGTTACCGCGCAGATAATATTTGGTTTTTATTTTCCCTAAGTATTCTTATTGGGTATACCTCTTTTGAACGCAGGCTTTTGCCCAAAATTCTTAAAATCGCTTTTAAAAGTTATGTCACACAAGAAAAAAACATTTTAATTCTAGAAGCCGCCATAGATAATTTCAAAAAAGTCGTGCGCGTCGTCGTGATCACTTTTGTGGTCTACCATCTCACCCACCACCACTTCTTGTTAAGCTTTGTCGTGAATGAACCAAAGTCAATGGCACATATTTACTTTCCCATTTTCCTTACCTTTACATTTTTCTTTACCATAATGAAAGCTATTGACTTTTATTATTTCGTCTATGAACAAAAAGATAAAAAAGTCCATCATATCCTTACCGAGGAGCAATTTATCCTTTTCATGCGATTCTTAAAAGGTGCGATCATTTTCGCCGCTGCTACCTCCATTTTTTCATTACTGGGCATTGACTTAACAGCTCTCCTCGGAGGAATCGGTATTATGACCGCGGCCGTGGGTTTTGCGGCCAAAGATACCATCGCCAATCTCTTTGGTTCCATTGCAGTATTGATTGACAAATCCTTACGTAAGGGAGATTGGATCAAGGTAGGCGATGTTGAGGGGGATATACTTCATGTGGGCCTTCGCACCACCTCCATCCGCCAATTTGACAAATCAGTCACAACGCTTACAAATGTAAAACTTGCCGAGGGGCCTGTGACAAACTATAGCAAAATGACCCATAGAAAGGTCGATTGGTCTGTCGGGCTTCGCTATGACACCCCTTCTCATATTCTAGAAAAAATCTTGCACGACTATCATCAATATCTTGACGCCCATCCTGGCATCGTAACCAAAGAAAAGAACATTAAAACCATTACCCGTGCCCATGATTTTGGTGAATATGCCATCAAAATCCAGCTTTATTTTTTTACCAAAACAACTGACTCTACAGAATATATGCGCATCAAAGAAGAGTGTCTTCTTACTTTTAAAAAACTTGTAGAAGAAAATGGCGCCTCATTTGCCTATCCAACGAGGTCGATTCACCTTGAGCAGAGCGCCCAAGACCTGTTGAATAAATAATCAAGCTAAGTTTTTACTCACAAAAAGCTTGTCATCCAAAGCACCATCCTCAAGAATAGAGAAGTTAAATAAAAATAGGCGTCAGGGATGGCTCACAATCAAAATACCAGCGATCTTTTCAGATCGCTTGACACACTTTGGCAAGCACAGCTGGGTAAGTTGACCTTAGGGGTAAGCCCCGCAAGCATATTGTCTGCCCAATCAGCCTGGTTTGCCCATATGATGCAAGCACCAGGTAAGATCCTCGAGCTCGTCACTTACCCAGCTTTTAATGGACGAGAAAACTATGCACGTCTTTGGACAGATACCCCTTACGGTGCGCCCCCTTCCTCCCCTACGCCCGATGAAGACCCTAGATTCAAATCTGAAAACTGGAAGCTCTGGCCCTGGCGTCTTTTTAAACATCACTTTTTGATTGCTCAGGAATGGCTTTCCCTAGCGACCAATGACGTTCCTGGCCTTGATGACGAATCCGAACGCATCATCTCCTTTGCAACCCGACAATTTATGGATGCTATTTGTCCTGCTAATTTTCCCGCAACAAACCCAGACCTTGCCTTTGAAACCCTTGTGAGCAAAGGTGAAAATCTCATTAACGGCGCCAAAAACGCGGTTACTGACTTGCACCACCTTTTAACTGGATCCCCCCCCAAAGGTAATCGCCATTTTAAGGTCGGACGCAATCTAGCCATTACCCCCGGAGAAGTCGTTTTTCAGAACAGTCTTATTGAACTGATTAAGTACACCCCTCAAACGGAAACAGTCTATCCAGAACCCCTTTTGATCACGCCAGCTTGGATCATGAAATACTATATCTTGGATCTTTCTCCCCATAACTCCCTCGTAAAATGGCTTGTAGAGAAGGGATACACGGTTTTTATGATTTCCTGGAAAAATCCTGGCAAAGAGGACGCGCAGCTCAGCATGGATGATTATCAGAATCTTGGGATCGTAGCAGCCCTTAACGAGATTGAGGCGCTGTGTCCCCATACAAAAATACATTTGGCTGGATACTGTCTTGGGGGCACACTTGCCATGATTACGGCGGCCACCCTCGCTCTCAAGGGCGATCAGCGACTGAAATCTCTCACGCTTCTTGCCGCGCAAGGAGATTTTTCCCATGCGGGCGAGCTTATGCTCTTTGTGAATCCTAGTGAAGTTGCTTTTCTCAAGAACATGATGCGGGTGCAGGGATATCTTGATACCCGTCAAATGGCGGGTGCCTTTCAGATGCTGCGCTCCTATGATCTTATCTGGTCAAAGATCATTAACGACTATTTCCACGGGCTTCGACGCGGGGATGTGGACCTCATGACCTGGAATCTGGACGCAACGCGCATGCCCTACACCATGCACAGCCAGTACCTTGAGCGCCTCTATTTGAAAAACGAGTTTTCTGCGGGTCACTATACCGTTGAAGGCAAAGCCGTTGCCCCAGAGAACATTCAAGTGCCCGTCTTTGCCGTGGGGGCGGATAAAGATCACGTGGCCCCTTGGCAGTCCGTTTATAAAATCCACCTCATGGTCAATACAGAAATCACTTTTGTGCTGGCAAAGGGGGGCCACAACGCCGGCATTGTCAGCGAGCCCGGTCACAAAGGAAGATTTTATCGCCAACATGTGCGAAAGCCTTCTGAGCCTTACTTGGACGCATCGGAATGGTTTGAGAAAGCAGAGCGTCATAAAGATTCTTGGTGGCTTGCCTGGCACGCGTGGCTTGCGCAGCATTCGACCTCTCAAAAAGTACCGCCACCCATTTGCCCCAACCCTTTAAGACCCGCACCCGGTCTTTACGTCTTGCAAAGGTAAGCGCCATGAGCAGTGATGACCTCTTTCTTGAAAGTGTCCCCTTTTCAGAGCTTACCTTAGGACGAGAAGCACGTCTAACGCGAACCTTGACCAAAGAGGATATTGAGCTTTTTGCAACGGTCACGGGCGATGTAAATCCCGCTCATCTTGATGAAACCTACGCGAACGCTACAATTTTTCATGGGATTATCGGGCACGGTATGTGGACCGGGTCTTTGATTTCTGCTCTTTTGGGGACGATTCTCCCGGGGCCTGGCACCATTTATTTGGATCAGAGTTTTACCTTTAAAAAACCAGTACACATTGGCGAAGAAATCACAGCCATCATCCGGGTAAAGGAAAAACACCCTGAAAAACCCATCGTTGTGTTTGATTGCCTCGTCTATAACCCCAAGCACGAAGTGGTGCTAGAAGGCATCGCCCGGGTCCTTGCCCCAACGCAGAAAATGCGCCTTAGCCGCAATAAGCTTCCCACCGTTGAAATCCAGGACCGAGACAAGTATCAACAATTTCTGGAGTCTTGCCGCCAATACACGCCTTTAAAAATGGCGGTGGTACATCCCATGCAGCCCCACTTTTTAGAAACCATTGTCGCCGCCGTTGAGGAAAAACTCATTGATCCTGTTCTGGTGGGCTCAAAGACGAGGCTCTTGCAGGTCGCCAAAGAAACAGGCATTGATCTATCAAAATGGCCCATCATGGACGCCCCCCACAGTCACGGCGCCGCAGAGATTGCCGTTGCCATGGCGGCAAAAGGAGAGGTGGACGGCATCATGAAAGGCTCCCTTCACACCCACGAGCTGCTCAGCGCCATCATCAAATCAGATTCTGGCCTTCGCACGGACAGGCGTATGAGTCATGCTTATCTTATTGACGTACACACCTATCCAAAGCCTTTTGTGCTGACAGACGCCGCCATTAATATCGCGCCCTCCCTTGAAGAAAAAGCGGATATCTGTCAAAACGCCATCGATTTATGGAAGGCGCTTTTTAGACAATCCCAAACGCCGAAAGTGGCCATCCTGGCGGCAGTTGAAACCGTCAACGCAAAAATGAAGGCCACCTTGGACGCAGCCGCCCTTTGCAAAATGGCAGACCGAGGCCAAATTGTGGGCGGCCTTCTTGATGGTCCCCTTGCCTTTGATAACGCCGTCAGCAAAGCGGCGGCCGCCGAAAAAGGCATCACTTCCCTTGTGGCAGGGGACGCCGATATTTTTCTTGCCCCCAACATTGAAGCCGCTAACATGTTGGCCAAGCAACTGACGTTCCTTGCCCACGCGGACGCCGCCGGCCTTGTTTTGGGTGCGCGCGTGCCCATTGTCCTAACAAGCCGCGCTGACTCTTTGCGCACACGGGTGATTTCATGCGGCCTTGCCATGCGTCTGCATCACGGAAAAGCTTCATGACAAAAACCCTCCTTGCCCTCAATGCTGGATCCTCTAGCATGAAGTTTGCCCTTTATGGCGGCACGCCTGACCTTCCCCTGATAAAAAAAGGCAGTGTGCAGGGTCTTGGCACAGCACCTCTCTTTTACTCCCAGGACGGGTACCCTGCCCTTTCTTTGAAGCATGACCTCTCTTACGAAGAGGCGCTTACCCACATTTTGGACGCGCTGCCAGATTTTCACAAGGTACAGGCAGTGGTGCACCGCGTCGTCCACGGCGGCGATCTTTATACAAAGCCCGTTTTTGTGACGCCCGACGTGATTCGAAGTCTAAAAGCTCTCATTCCCTTGGCGCCCCTTCACCAGCCCCATAACCTCCATCCCATGGAGATTTTTGCAAAACTTGCGCCAAACATGCCTCAAATTGCGGCCTTTGATACGGCTTTTCATGCCCATAGGGCTGAGCTAACTAGGGCCTTTGCCTTGTCACCTTCTCTTCGTGCAAAGGGCATGAAGCGGTATGGATTCCACGGCCTTTCTTATGAATGGATCATCCAGTGCCTTTCAAAGGAGCGCCTAGACCTTCTTAAGGGACGTGTGGTGGCGGCACACTTAGGTAGCGGGGCGAGCGTGTGCGCCATGCAAGGCGGCAAAAGCGTAGATACCTCCATGGGCATGACCGCCCTTGACGGCCTTCCCATGGGCACAAGGTGTGGCAGTCTTGATCCTGGCGCGATCCTTTATATGTTGGAAACGCTGGGAATGTACTCCCACGAGATCTCGCACGTCCTCTATCACGAGGCAGGACTCAAGGGTCTTTCTGGCGTCAGTAATGACGTCAAAGTGCTTTTGGAAGACCCGTCCAAAGAGGCAGCCTTTGCCCTTGAGTATTTCGTTTTTAAAACGGCCCAGTTTATGGCCATGATGGCTGTTAGCATGGGCGGAGTCGATGCGTATGTCTTTTCGGGCGGCATTGGCGAGAAATCAGAAGAGATACGACGCCGTATTCTGGAGCACCTTGCTTTTCTTGGGGAAAAGCCTTCCCTTGTCTTTAGCGCCGACGAAGAAAAAATGATGGCCCTGCACGCCTATCAGTTACTGAATGAAAGGAACATGCTTCATGAGCTTTCTTAATTGTCTTGTGGTGGGGGTTGCGAACGAGCACTCCATCGCATGGGGATGCGCCAAAGTCCTCCATGAAAAGGGCGCACGGGTGGCGCTCACTTATCTTAACGAGAAGACAAAAACATACGTTGACCCTTTGGCAAAAGCAATTGACGCCCCACTCTTTATGCCCCTTGACGTTCAAAACCCAGAAGAACAAGAAGCACTTTTTAAAGAGATTACCGCCCAGTGGGGTCGTCTTGACGTCCTCATTCATGCCGTCGCCTTTGCCCCAAAAGAGGATCTTCAAGGACGTGTGATTGACTGCTCTTTGGAGGGTTTTCAAACAGCTATGGATATCTCATGCCACTCTCTTATGCGTCTGACAAAAGCTGTGGAACCCCTTATGAAGAATGGTGGTTCCATCATGACCATGAGCTACTACGGTGCAGACAAAGTCATTGATAACTATAACCTTATGGGCCCTGTCAAAGCTGCCCTGGAGGCCAGTGTCCGGGTCCTTGCATCGGAACTCGGCGCAAAGGGTATTCGCGTGAATGCCATTTCTCCTGGTCCCATGGCAACCCGCGCAGCGTCAGGGCTTTCCCATTTCGACGATCTTATGGCAAAAGTAGCAGCCCAGGCCCCTACTCACATGCTCACAAGCCTCAAGCAAGTGGGAGAACTTGCAGCATATCTTGCCTCTCCGCAATCGTCTCAAATCACAGGACAAGTCATCTATATCGACGGGGGCTATCACATCAAAGGCTAATCATAGAAAATATTTCCCAGTATTGGTTGATTATTTTGTGCACCTCTTATAAAATAAGAATGTATTTATATGGGGTCATTCTGTGATTAAAACAAGACTGATGTACACAGCTATGGTTTTGGGGCTTCCGCTTACACCTTTCGAAGAAGGCACAGCGCTTGCAACCGATCTCTCACTCTACTGCCCGCCCATACTGTCCGCTCAGCTTTACTCAGATCTTTTAAGTGGCACCTATGTCATAGAGGAAAAGACCTTCAAAGCAGAAAATCTTAGATCACTTAAAGACGGGCTTTTGGGAGGCTGGACTTCTCAAGAAATACTTGCCGAGCTTAAAAAGGGGACCCAATTTGGCCGTGTTTCACCAGACGGTCCGTCCGACGATTGCATTTACACAAATAGCACTCTTGATCAAAGCTTTATCGCATTTACCCTGAACAAGACTATGGTGCGTGCTGATAAATAACACCCTAATAGCACGCTTGCACTCACCTTAGAGAACGTAAAAGTGACATCTTAACTTGCTGCTATTTCCTCTAAGGTTGACCTTTTAGGAGTCTGCTCAGGTGACTTTCTTTGCGTTCCATCGCCATGGGTGGGTTCCACTTCGTGGGCGGGTCTGGGCATGATTTCAAAGTAACCTTTTTTTCCCGTGAAAAGCCCGGGCTTTCTTTGTTCATCCGATGACTCAGGGGGCGGGGATGTAGGGATTCCTCCCTTACATCCTCCAAGCCCTAGAGAGACAATCATCATGGTAAATATTGTTCTCATCAAAAAATAACTCTACCTCCTAAGAGAGCGGTTGTGATTTCTTTGTATTTTCCGTCCACTGTGCCCGTCGATGTTGACACCTGATTTGCCTTCAAACGATATCGGCGCACACCAACATACAAATCAGTGCTAATATCATCAAAGCTTTGGACGATAAAGGCACCATAACCACGGGCTCTGTACTTTTCACCGGACCCTTCTAGTACGGGCAAAAGGTCATTAAACTGACCATAATCCAGCGCAAAAGCTGTTTGACCGACTTTAAATTTCTTCAAAATATAACCGACTTTTGCCACCCACATGGTGCCGTTTTTCGTATTTTGTTGATTGAAATCACGTTTACCAATAACACCGTGAAAGTTCAAGCCAAAAGGAAACAAAATGCCCGCAGCCCCCACATATTGTTTGTAACTGTCCGTTGTCAAAGTTTCTGATGTATTGGCAAGATGCGCTTGGGTGTAGCCCGCGTTCGCACTCACCTTAATTTTATTACTAAACTCTTGAGCGTAGCGTGCTGTAAAATTGAACGTGTCATTGGATCGCCCAAGATGTGACGCCGAGAACGAAAGTACGTTAAAAAACTGGGGTGTATCATAACGGACGCGGTTATCGATTAAACCATCCATTCCGTCAATCACATTTGCGACTTGAATGCCTGCACCGTTGTTACCAGCCGTTCTTGTTCCCGTTGCCTTGTTAACAAAGTAGTAGCTTCCAACCAAATCTGTGAAGTTAGAGCTTAAAGCCACAGCGCCCGTTCCGGACAGGTCGGCTTCACCACTCATGCCGTAAGATGACAAAAAGCCCCTACCCATGGAAAGCTTACCGAACTTTTTACTGGTAAGCATAATCTCTGCTTTTCTTGTGGCCACTGTGTTGCCGCCATCAGCGCTTGCGTTCTCTCCAATGGTTGCAAGACTGGAGTTGTTGCTTTGTGCGTTAATTTCCCACTGTGCGCCCGCAGAAAAATCGCTGTTTAAATCTGCATTGGCAACAACGCGAACCTGGCTATTATCACTTTCATTGTCCACATGCTTAACTCTGAAGCGTTGGCCGTCGTCCACCAATTGCGCCGCTCTGTTCATTTGCCCTGAAAGTTGCAAGGATAGTTTTTTAGTGCCCGCATAAACAGGCACATTGTTATCACTTGCAGCCGTTTTTTGTTCAGCATTTTTGGCAGCTTCGCTCTCTAACTTTGCAAGGCGACTTGTAAGCTGCTCCAACTCCGCCTTAAGTCTATCTACTTCCGTACGATGGTGACCAGAGTCATGATGAATTTTGGCTAAGACGTTTGGGCCCATCAAAACGAGTGAACATGATAAAAGCAGAGATTTACTTATGGTTTTCATATTTTTTACCTCCAGTTACAATCAGTTTTTACTGTGCTTTATACTTTTATTTTCTTATTTTCATACGTTGAAACGTTAAGATACAACGACTTTTATCTAACAACGACGACTAAAAAAACTCAATGAAGGATTGCTGTGAACATAGCATTTACGAAAAACGTGTTGCATTTTAGACGCAATTTAGTGAATTTTTATCTTTTTAGTATTTCTAGAAGCTTGCCAAAAAAATTGAAACAAACCATTTCATTCTCTGAGCATGGGTGTGACAATCGGTGACGCCTTAAAGAAACTTGACCCAAAAAGCGATGCATATCGTTTGCGCTCACCCACAACATTTCAAAGTGTGATCTTTCTCAACTGTTTGCGGGCCTCACCCCTATGAAATATACAAGAAAGCATTTCTTTAAAAACACGACATATGACATCATCTGAATTAAATAAAAGTAGGGGGAACGCCCTGGGAATAGTCAGTTGTTGATAGCTCTGACTTTATGTATCTGCGTACTGATTATTACAGAGAGATTCTTGTAGAGCCGGGGCGCACTTAAAAGAACTCTGTTTAGGGGGAGGACAAAATTCATTAAGGCGACCGTGAAGTGGTCACTGACTTAGCAGCGACCACTCAAGGTTAACGCGCCTCATCAAAGGCTATGGCAAATCACCACTAGAATACAACGCGACCGCCAGCAAGTACGGCGGTAACGCCGCGGTAGTCTCCGGGCACACTGCCGCCCAAAGACGTTGTCAGCGTACCGACAGACACATTGTATCGGCGCATTCCAACGTAGAGGTCAGTGGAAATATCTTCATAATTTTGAACGATAAAAGCACCAAACCCTTTTAGCTTATACTTCTCGCCGTTTGCCTTTACAGCAGGAAACATCTCGTTGAATTGACCGTAGTCTATGGCAAAAGCTGTATGACCGATTTTAAAATACTTGAGGATATAACCAAGCTTTGCAACCCAGATATTACCGCTTCTGACACCAGGTTTTGAAAAGTCTCTTTTTCCAATGGTCCCTTGTAGATTGATCCCGATGGGGAACAAGACAGATGCCGTTCCTAAATATTGCTGATAGACATCCTTGTTTGCTTTTGGGCCACCATTGGTTAAATGTGCCTGCATCAACGAAGCACCTGCACGCACTTTTACGCTTCCAATCTCGTGATCAAAACGTGCTGCAAAGTCGTACGTATCGTTTTCACGTCCCATATGGCTTGCCGACAAGGTTATGGCATTAAAGAATTTCGGTGTGTCGTATCGTACACGGTTATCTCGAAATCCTTTCATGCCATCAGCAAGATCGATAACACGAAGGCCGAGGCCGCCATTGCCAACGGTTGTGGATCCCGCAGGCGTCGTAAAATATACGCCTCCAGCAGCGTCATGGAAGTTGGAACCAAGGGCCACGGGATTTGTCGCAGACTGATCTGTGTCTCCTGTGATGTTATAGGAGGCTAGATTGCCGCGCCCCAAAGATAGCTTTCCGTACCGCTTGCTTTCAAGCATGACCTCAGCCTTGCGGTTTTCAACGATATTTCCGCCATCGGCACTTTGACCTGTGGTTTCTCCCATCGAGGCAAGGCTTGTGTTATTGCTTTTTGCGGCAACTTCCCATTTTGCCCCAACACTGAAATCATCGCTCATTTTTCCACGCGCGACGACACGCACTTGGCTTGGGTCAGTATCATTATCCACGTGCTTGGTTCGCGTACGTTCACCGTCACCGGCAATTTGGACAGCCCGGTTCATTTGACCTGAAAGTTCAAGGGACAATTTTTTTGTACCACTGTTGACCGCAAGTCCTGTTTGTGAAGCTTCTGTCACCGCCTTTTCTTTGGATGCCGCTGCTTTTTCCAGCTGATCCAAACGGTGTTGCATGGCATCAAGCTTTGCCATTAGCTCTGCTACTTTGGCATCAGAATTGCCATGATGTGTTTGGTGGCGATGGGGATGCTCTCCCGCATATGTTGTAGCTGCCGCAAGTGTTGTGACACAAGCAGACAACATAAGTAATTTTTTCATTAATAGCCTCCCTGTACTTTAAAAATTGACTTAAATTTTTTCCATTTGGTAAAAATTTATAGGACTTTTATCACAAAGTTAATTTATCTTACGCTGCTTCCATGGTACCAACAATACGAAAAGATGCTTTAAGTTCATTTCTTGGAATGGAGATCTTCTTTTCTTTATAAGCATTCTGCGAAAACTCTAACACGGAAAGCTCTAAAGCATCAGGCTGCCCTGCAGCGTCGGAGTGCCATCCCATAAACTGACCTACAAAGGCTTGATCGTGAGCATTCACAGCAAGCATGTAGCATTCTGGCGTAAGAGAGCGTGCGGGGTGGGCAAAGATGCGGTCACTTTTGCCATAGCGGGGGTTTATATCGTTATCTGCAATACTAAAGGCAAACGCATTAGCCACACCCGTCATTTCGGGGGGGCGATTGACCCATTCACGTGTTGACGTAACATCAAGGGTTAGCGTACCGTCTTGGCGGCGCTCTAGTTTATACAAGGGCAGATCTTGAGAAACTCCTAGTGAAGCCTCTTTGGTCCAACTGCTTTGTGGTATGTATTTGCTTGTGTGGGCATCGTGGGGTAATAAATCGCCAGGATGGCAGGATAATACAAGGGCGATCCTTTGCAAAATATCCGCATTAAGGCGCCTTGAACCGCTTTCAAGACGAGAAAGATAAGACGGTGATAGCTTTGTGAGCTCCGCAAGTTCTTCAAGGGTATATCCACGCTGAAGCCTTAGATCTCTCAGGGGATGCCTTGATTTTTTCCTTTTTCTTGTCAAAAGCTTGTTATGTGCGACTCGGCCCTTGTCATGGATATGTAAGACATTGCCTGTCACATAGGCGCTGACGCGGTCTTCAACGAAACTTTCAAATTGAGTTTCCTTTTGTGCGGATGACTTAGTTACACTCATCAACATTACTCCCTTATCGTTGTTCATTTACCTTTGTATTGTGCTCATCAATGGTCAAAGCGCGGCCGTTAACTTTTATTTGGGCTTTTTCTTGACAAATAGTGCTCACTTTTGCCAAAACCAACGCTATGCCTATTGAGTATAGGGTATATGCGAAAAATGCATAGGATGGCAAGTTTTTTTTAACAAAGAATAAATAATTTTTTAACGAGGCAAAAATGAGACAAGTAGATCCCCTTTCGTTTAAGGGCAAAAAACCCCGATGGAGTGAAGCGGACATTCAAAAACTGACACTGGCAAGGGACATGGGGGCCTCACTCGATGTTCTTTCCAAGTTGACAGGTCGTAGTGCGACGGCTGTCAATAAAGCACTGACTCGCCTTGGAATAAGACCCCTTGGCAGTGAGCCAAGAGGCATAAAACCGGGGGGCGCAAGGCGTAAAGTGTCATTGTGTCACATCGAAGCGCGTCTTAGCGAAGAGATGACTACTTTTTCGGTGCAAGATCTTAGTTTTCAAGGAGAAAAAAGAAAGCCGTGCTTTTCACTGATGAAGAGTCCTGCGGCTGAATGCCGCATCCAAGCAAGCCTGCCGCTGCTGGTGAGCGTCACAAAAGTGATTTCATATTGGCAAACCCATGGCGTCCAAATAATTGAACGTACCCTTGGAGAAAAATCCTTCTTTGAGATGAATGGACAGATGTTATCCCGCGCACAACTCCTTTCCATGACCAATCGCAAAAGAACACAAAATAATGAACCACTTTTTTGGTTGGACGGTGTCACGGAGTTTTAAACAAAAGAATGAAAATATTCTACACCCCAAAACATAAAGCAAGACGAGGCAGGCCAAAAAAAATTGCAACAGAACAAAAAAATCTATGCCCTCGAAATTCATTAAAAACTGACATGAAACCGCCCCTTGACCAACTTGTTTTGTCTGGCCTTATTTCTGAGATGGATGCCGAGATCGCCCTTGATTTCCAACGTCTTCGCACGCATGCGGCGCGCTTGATCAATGCGCCTCGACTTGTACAGCAGCGGGCCAATCCTACCAGTGTCGGCAGCCAAAAAAGACAAGGAGTTGGCACACTCGAAACCACGCGTGAAAAGCGCCTTCTTATGAAATGGTCAGCTTTAAACAAAACAGTGCAAACGTGGGGCGAGGATTATTTTCTTTTGCTAGAGTGGAGTCTGACCCCCACACGAATGCTTGAAAAGCAACGCCTGATTCAAGTGGCAAAAATTCTTGGCCCATTTTTACGAGATTTAGGTCAATTACAACGACAGGGAAGCCCAAAATGCACAGATCTCTCATACAGGGACCAATGAAGATCTTACACGCCTTACTTATGAAATGCGATGTCTTTGAAACGCATAGCAAGCCGGAATGATAAAGAGGGTTGTCAAAGTCCCAAATAATAGACCGCCAAAAAGGGTCCACCCTATGGCTTGGCGGGCTTCGGCGCCTGCCCCTGCCCCAATGGCCAAAGGGATCACCCCAAAGACCATGGCGCCGGTGGTCATCAAGATAGGGCGAAGACGCAGCTGCGCCGCACTAATGGCGGCTTCCTTGGGTGATTTCCCGCTTTGCCGCAAGTGATTTGCCATTTCCACAAGTAAGATACCGTGCTTCGTAATCAGCCCCACTAGAGTCACAAGACCGATTTTAGAGTAGATATTAAGGCTAACCCCCATGAGCCACATCATGCCCAGGGCCCCAAGGCTAGCGAGCGGCACCGTGAGGATAATGAACAAGGGATCTCGCATACTTTCAAACTGAATGGCAAGGATCGCAAAAATAAATAGCACCGCCAAAACAAAAAGCATATTGGTGCCAAAGGAGGCTTCGAGAAACTCTTTAGTGGCCCCGACCCAATCAACACTATACCCGTTATCAAGGACCTGTTTTGATACCTGCCCCACAATGTTTACAGCATCGCCCATGGCAACACCTTCTTGGAGATCAAGGGTCAAAATGGAGGCGCGCTGCTGGTTATGGTGCTCGAGCGTGGACGGGCTTGCAAAGCGCGTAAAGGTCGCAAGACCATCAAGGGAGGCACGCTCTCCTTTTTTATTCACCATATAGACTTCGCTGATGCTTGAGGGGTCCGTGTTGGTTTTCAAAAGCACTGTGTAGGAAATGCCGTCCTTCATATAAGAGATGGTCCGGTCCTGGCTGAGAGAAATTTTAAGAGCCTTGGCAACCGCGCTATCGGTAATGCCAAAAAGGCTCTGGTGATACGGATCGACTTTTACTTTCCAGCTGGGAGAGTTGAGGCGGAGGCTTTGGGACACGTTTGTGAAAAGGCCTGTTTTTTTCAGGGCGACCATAAGCTTTTCGGCTTTTTCATAAAGATCCTTGTAAGGCTTAACGGTCAAAAGCACCAAACGTAGAGCGTTGCTGTTACCAATCTCAACACCCGGCAGGGCGGAGTTATAGTCCCACGCCCAAATATCTAAGGACGGCACTTTTTCCACGCGTCCTTTGATCAGGGTGGTTAGTGCACTAGCCGAGCGATCGCGCTTAGCCCAGTCCTTCAGAATCAAAGCGGTTGACGATCCCCATGTCCCCACAAAGGTAATGCGGTTTTCGGCTTCGGGGATATCCAAAAGCTCTTGTTCAACGCGCACGGCAAACTTGTCCTGGGACCCAATACCCTTACCAGGGACAGGAGAGGTGTAAGCACCAATCAAGCCCCGGTCTTCGGGAGGCGCCATTTCTTCGGGCAAGTGCTTCACAAGAAAGCCCGCCCCCACAAAGGCAACCGCCATAAACGCCAGAACATATTTTTTGTGGTCCAGCACTTTTTTCAAAAGCGCACCGTAACGTGTGGTCAGCGCGCCCAAGGACACATCAAAGGCGGGAAAGAAAGTCTGGGCCTTGGGCTTGAGAAGCCTTGCGCATAACATGGGACAAAGAGTCAAGGAGACGATGCCCGAAATGATCACAGCGCCGGCCAAGGCAATGGAAAACTCTCTGAAAAGAAAGCCGATAGTACTTTGCAAGAAAGCGATGGGGGCGTAGACACTGGCAAGGGTCAGGGTCATGGCAATAACGGCAAAGCCGATCTCTTTGCTGCCTTCTATGGCGGCTTGCCGTACGGGTCGTCCTTCTTCGATATGGCGCTGGATATTTTCTAGCACCACAATCCCGTCATCCACCACAAGACCAATGGCCAAAATAATCGCAAGAAGTGTAATGATATTAATGGAAAGACCACACGCGTAAAAGACCCCCAAAACCCCAATTAGTGAAATGGGGATGGTGATCAGGGGCACAAGACACGCGCGAAAATTTCGCATAAACAACAGAATAATGCCGAAGACCAGCAAGAACGCTTCCATTAACGACTTTTGAATGTTCTCAATAGAAGCTCTAATGAACCCCGCACTATCCACGTCGATGGTCACGCTCATCTCATCGGGAAGCTGGGCTTTGATCCGTTCGACCTCCTTACCGACCGTGCGGGAAACCTCAAGGGGATTGGCGTCGCTTGCAAGCTTGATTGCCAGCACCGCGCCGGGCTTTCCGTTCACACGCACGCGCACCTCATAATTATCCGCGCGTTGCACAATGTCTGCCACTTGCTTAAGAAGGACAGGCTTGTTACGTAAATCTCCTTGTTTAATCACAAGATTTTTGAAATCATCTTCTGTCTCAAGGGCCGTACTCAGGGAAACTGGCACGTCGTTATGAAGCTTGCCCGCTGCAAAGGCCTCTTTTTTCGCGTTCAGTGCCTGGGTCACGTCCTCAATGTTAAGGCCCAGCGCATAAAGTTGCTTCGGATCAAGGGTTACCGCCATGGTGTAGGGCGGACTCCACATCTCAACCGTTGAAATCCCTTCGATACTGCGAAAGACATTTTTGTACTGAATGTTAACAAGGTGGGTGAGCTCTTCAGGTTTCAGGCTTTTGCTTGAAAACGTAATGGCAATAAAGGGCGGTCCAGATCTTTCCCCGCCCCTTTGGATAATGGGCGACAGAAGATCTTTGGGCAGATCCGAGCGGACTTTTTCAACGGCGTCCCTGACTGCCACAAGCTTTGCGTCGATGGAGGCACCCGCCTTAAAAAAAAGCTTAATTTCTGAGTTATTATCGGTTGTTTGTGAGCTCATGGCCTTAAGACCTGGCACGCCGGCCAGTGAATCCTCAAGGGGATTTGTCACACGCGTCTCCACAAGTTCGGCGCTGGCATTGGGGTAATGCGCCATGACCGTCAAGGTAGGCAGGGTCACATCGGGATACTCTCTGACGGCGATATTTTGAAGAGAGACGAGGCCCACTGCCACGATCATGGCGCTCAAAACCGAGGCGAAAACGGGCCTTTTGATAAAGAATTCGGGTAAATGCATGGCGTGCTCCTTAGGCTTTTGCCACTTGGATATCTTGATCGTCGCTAAGGCGCCCTGGGTTGCGGCTGACAACTTGTTCCCCCGCTTTGATACCTGAAATCAGTTGGACTTTTCCGCCGTCTTCAAAGCCTACTTGGACTTTTCTTTTTTTGGCTTTTGTGCCCACGACCACATAAACAAAGCTGTCTTTGCCTTCCATGAAAATGCTCTCAGAGGGAACAAAAAGGGTTTGCGGCGCTTCTTTTATCACAAGGTCAACATCAAGGATTGTGCCGACCAGGCATGTCTCACACCCCTCAAGATCGATGTAAGCAGGGGCAGCGTTTGTTGTCGTGTCAACCACACCTTGTGTCCGTACAGCGGGATAAAGTTTTTCTTTGATATAGGCTTTCCTCACCTCGGTCTGTAAAAACTTTGCGGGGATTTCAAACTCTAAAACGAGCTCGCTTGGATCGTAAAGGGTCACAATTCGGTCCCCTTTTTGGACGTACGCCCCTTCCCTAACCTTAAAAACGCCTAAAATGCCAGAAAAGGGCGCTTCAAATTGCGTTCTTTCGTAATCAATCTTAGCTTTAAGGGTACTTTGGTTGGCGTCAATCCATCTGGATCTGGCGATTTCAACGGTTTTTTGGCTAACAGCTTGGTGCTTTGCATTAAGCTCCTTTGCACGTTGGTATTGCTCAAGGGCGATTTTTTCATTCCCCTGGGCAAGCTCAAAACTCTTTTTGGTATCTGGATTATCAAGGGTTGCAAAGACTTGGCCTTTTTCCACTTTTGCTCCTGCTGGCAAGGTTGTATCCAGCACGCCGTCCACTTCAGCCACAAGGGTCACTTCTCGTTTCGCATGGACCGTCCCAAAAAGGCGTACACTTTGACGTAAGTCGGTGCGCGTCGCGGTGATCACATCCACGACCTTTGGCGGGGCTGTCTCTTCATGAGCCAAAAGCAAGGGACCCGTTAGTAGAAGGCAGGTAGAAAAAATAAATGGTATTTTCACGGTGCATCACCCCAAATCTGTCATGTACAAAAGAGAAAACGATATTCTTATCGAAAGAACCGATCAGCAGCAACGCACAGCAAGCGACATTATACTCTTTTGCAAGCCAACATCAATGCTAAATATTTCCTTTTAAAACAAGGAAAAGTAAGCCATACCTTGAGTTTTTCAAGAACTTTGCGCTATACTGTAAAGAGAAACATTAAAAAAGAAGGAGAGTCGCGTATGAGGTTAACAGTCACAGGCAGACGCGTGGAAATAAGCGAGGCATTTCGGCAAAGCGCAGAGGACGGTCTTAAAGAGTTCTGTGAAAAATATCAAGTGGACCCGGTCGAGGCGACCGTTATTTTATCCAAGAATGGCTTCAACTTTCAGATTGACCTTCATGTTCATCTAAAAAGAGGAGTAGATCTTCGCGCAACAGCACAGCATCAAGACGCGTATGCGTGCTTTGCCAACGGCGTTGATCTTTTGGGAACAAGGATACGTCGTCATAAGAAACGCCTTGTAGATCATCATAAGCACCATGACAACCATGCCAAGGAATCTGTGCCTTACTACATTTTGAATGGAGAAATTCTGCAAAGCACAACCGAGGATGTCACAGGAGAAGAGCTCTCACCTGCCATCATTGCAGAAGTGAGCACGGATATTCCCACTCTATCTGTGGGAGACGCTGTCATGCGTATGGACTTAGGGGCGTCAAACGTATTCTTATTCAGAAATACGTTGAATCAGCGCATTAATTTTGTCTATCGCAGAAATGATGGGAATATAGGTTGGATTGATCCCAATACAAAGTAAAGTTTTTTGGACATAAAAAAGCGCCACTACCTTGGCGCTTTTTTATTGAAAAATCGCCTTCTTACGACGAGAGCCTTTTAAGTTTTTACGGCCAGCGCGCCTCTGGTGGCAAAGACATGAGGATCGCTTGGGTGTTTCCCCCTGTTTCAAGGCCAAACTTTGTCCCTCGATCGTACAACAAATTAAACTCGACATAGCGTCCGCGTCGGATCAGCTGATACTCTTTCTGCTCCGGTGTCCAAGGCGCCATCATATGTGTTCTGACAAGGGATGTGTACACGTTTTTAAGGGCGCATCCCACATCCCTTGTAAAAGAAAAGTCGCGCTCCCATGAGCCTGAGTCATGGTAGTCGTAGAAAATGCCCCCAATGCCGCGCGGTTCATTTCTATGGGGCAAAAAGAAATACTCATCACACCACTTTGAAAACTTTGGATAGTAGTCGGGGCTATAACGATCACAAGTATTCTTAAACGCGTGATGAAATTTCTTCGTATCTTCCTCATTGGGATAAAAAGGGGTCATATCCGCACCGCCCCCGAACCAGGCTTTTTGTGTGGTGATATGCCTTGTGTTCATATGTACAGCAGGCACAAGGGGTGACATCATATGAGACACAAGGGAGATCCCTGACGCCCAAAAGGAGGGATCTTCGCCCGTTCCTGGAATTTGCCCCCTAAAGGTCGATGAAAACTCACCATACACCGTCGAGACATTCACCCCCACTTTTTCAAAAACCTGCCCCTTCATCAGGGACATGACACCCCCCCCACCCTCAGCGCGGTCCCAAGGCGTTTGCACAAAAGTCCCAGGCGTGCCTCCGTGTACGTCAGCATACTCTTTTTCAATCAGCTCAAACGCCTGACAAATATCATCTCTTAACTTTTCAAACCATGCTTTGGCTAAACGTTGACGGTCTTCCTTTGCAGTGGCAAAGCTCTCTTCTTTAGAAAGGGCACAGGCATGAATCATGGGTATTTCCTTGTTGTTGTTTGGTTGAAACCTAAAAGTCACCTCTTTAGTTTTCAAGCCTATCCATTTTTTGTGGCAGCGTGTGAATTTCTTTGGGTAAACTTTCTGAAATTTCTGGAAGGCGTAACATCTTTTCAAACCAAGCCGTGAGCGCAGGATAGACAGGATGCCAGACGTAGGAGGGCAGTCGAAAGTTTATGTAAGACAACGCCATCGCAACAGCAATGTCGCCAATGGTGGGACGGTCTACTTGCAGCTCTGTCACGTGATCTTCTAGAAAATGAAGGGCATTTTCAAGCTTGGAGCGCTGTCGTTGAAGCCAATCAGAGGATTGCAGTACAGAGGGCCTTGCGTGTTGCTCTACCACATGCAAAACGGCTGCTTCCATCATACCGTCGCCCAGTGCCTGAAACCTTAATGCACTGATGCGTTGGGCCATCTCTTTTGGATAAAGATTTTTAGGATCTTTGGCCATTGAGGCCAAATACTCACAAATCACCCCAGAGTCAAACAAAGGGGAAAACGGCTCCTCACACTCCAGGACGGGCACTTTTCCCAAGGGGTTTAAAGTGGTCAGCGGTGTTTCTTTCTCCCATGGATGAAGAGGGCTTTGTTCAAGGACATCTTTCAAACCTAGATGGTGGACCACAGCAAGAACTTTGCAAGCATGGGGTGAGGCGCGCCAATAGTGAAGCTTCATCTTATTACTCCTTACCTTCAGTGACGGCGACCTGCTTACTGCAATAGGGACAAACGGTGACACCACTTTTTGAGGTATCTAAAAAGACACGAGGGTGACCTTCATACCCTCCCCCGTCACACACAGCCCATGTGCCATCATGACTTTCCTGCATCGACATGCTTGCTTATCTCACTCAATGATATGTGTCCCAGTGTAATGGGTCTTAAGGGTCTTGAGAAGGGACCTTTTTCCAAAAAGAAAGCGAAGACTGCTCGAGGCCCGCAAGATATAGCACAACCAAAAGCGCTGGGATACTGGCACAGGCAGCAAGGGTGTAAAAGAAGGCCCAACCCATATGATCCACGAGCCAACCCGAAAGGGCAGAAAAAAGCGTGCGACTCATCTCAACAAACGAAGAAAGAAGGGCAAGCTGTGTGGCCGCATAGGCCGTATTGCAAAGGGTAAGTTGATAGGCAAAGAGGGCCGTCACGCGCATTCCCCCAGTAATATGCTCGAGGGCAACGGTCAAATACAAAATCGGCATATTGTGGCCTGTGTTGAGGACCATCAAGTAACAGAATGTGGCCATGCCGTGAAAAAGGGCCCCATAGAAAAGGCTCTTCATCATCCCCCATCGCATGGTGACAATGCCCCCCACAAAGCCTCCAAAAATGGTTGCCCACATCCCAAATATCTTTGAAGCATTGGCGATTTCTTGCTTTGAAAAGCCCACATGATCATAGAAAATATTTGTCATGTTTCCAATTAGACTATCACCAAGCTTGTACACAAACATAAGTATAAGACAGGCAACCCAGCCTTTATGCCGTTGAATAAAGTCGGCAAAAGGACACACAAACGCCCCATAAGACCAACTTAAGATCGCGGCTTTCCACCCTCTTAAATGCGGGTGGGCATGGAGGTAACCTTTTGCCTTTTCTTCGCGCCATAAAGCTTCTTTTGAAGGGTGGTAGGTCGGCTCCTGGATCATGAGGAGGAAAACAAGTCCCCCCGCCTCCACAAGAGCCATGATTTCATAAACCGTACCCCAGTGAAGATAAGTCGCAAGATACAAGGCGCCAGCTCCAGCAAGAAGGATTCCCATGCGATACCCAAACATGGACATGGCCTCTCCAGCGCCGTACTGGGTACGCCCTAACCTCTCAGCCTGATAGGCGAATAAGACAATGAGATGTGTGGCAGCTGAAAAGGATATCCCCATGGCTAAAAGAGCCACAAGCAATAAATTTTCTTTGGGATCGCACTGGCCAAGGGCATAAAGGAGTATTGCTAGCAAGACTTGGCTGAGGAAAAACCAACTTTTTCGGCGTCCCAAGAGTGGCGTTAAGAACGGTAAAGAGACGCGGTCCACCAAAGGTGACCAAAGGAACTTCAGGGTAAAGGGAAGAGAACTCACGCCCACAAGCCCCACCTTCGTCAAACTCACACCGTCTTTGGCAAGCCAAAACGCAAGGGTTGACCCCGTCAAAAGAAGAGGCAATCCACAAAAAAAGCCTAAAACGCCTACCACAAATACGCGCCGGTCACAGTATGGACTTACATAGGTCCCCATGGTTCTTAGGATGGCATGCACAGATATTGCCGAACGTTTACCATTTTTGAAATCCCTCCTGACCTTGGGTATTCCAGGCGTTTGTGTCAAGGAAAAAGGATACCAAGATCCATACTTTCTTTCTTTTCAAGCACCCCGGGCGCCGTTACACTCTTGCACAGATCAAGGAGGAAAAATGATGGACATTTTTTATAATATGATGATTTTAAGCGGTCTGCTGATGATTTCCCCCACCCCTCTATGGGCCAGTGATGATGAAATCAGTTTAAAGAGTTTGGGCCCTATAGATGAGGGGGCCGCTTTTTTTATGAACCGCGTGCCTGTGACACCTCTCCACACTGACCCGGGCGCCGCTTCTTTGCCAGCTCAAACGTCCGCACCTAAAGATGAATATGTGGACGTCCCTCTGGGTGATGACTTACAACCCCCAACCGCCCCAAAGCCGTTCTCATTTTTGGACCCAAGCACCTGGTGGTAAAATCAGTGGATGATCACAAGGTCATAATTTTGACGATTGCGCCTAGAAAATAAGTCCTCAATTGAAAGTGCATAACGCTTTAGATCTTTACACTTAGAATTAAAGTCCTTTTCTTAGTATGCCAAATAGTCACAATTAAATTTAAATTAATACTTTTATTCAGAACGTCTCAGGAGTAGACTTTTAAGGGTCGGTAGAGAATCTGTTTCTCTTCCCTAAAGTAAAATCAGGAGGTTACACCGTGAAAAATGCTCATCTTTCCCAAAAGCTTTTACTTGCTACATCCCTTTCTTTGGTCAGTATGCCTTCGGTCTTCGCCAGTGAGACCACTCTTGATGAAAAACAAAGCCCGTCTTCAGTGACGCCAACGATTGTTGTGCAAAAAGAAGACTCCCAAGAAGCGTCCTCGGGCCAAACGCCTTCAGTCGATTCCACAGCTAACGTGACAGCGACACAAACAAAGCCCGCCTCTTCTGGAGGTTTATTTTCAATCTTCTCGTGGTCATCAACACCCCAACCAAGCGCTGGCACTCCTGAGGTGAAAGACACACTACCTTCGGCGTCACCGGCCTTGCCGGCGGTGACTGAGAGCCCAGAAAAAGATCAACCTGTCATCTCAAGCGCTTCTCCTGTTGCGACCGAAACAAAAAAAGAAACAACTGCAGAGACTGACAAAGATACGCAAAGTTATGCGCCCTCAGGTCTTTTTTCATATTTCACAACGTCTTATTGGTTCGGTAACAAGGCACAGCCTGAGTCCAGCACGCAGTCGACCCCTACCGCTCAAACACAAGGTGAAACCGCAGAAGACCCTCAAAAACAAGCGCTTGACTCTGCCGCGGAAGGCAGCCTACAGGAAAATGACGCTTCGACAAGCGGTCCCTCGACAGCGCAAAGTAGTGATGAAGACGCAACACCGTGGCAACCAGAAGACGGAGTAGTGTTAACCACACAAGCAGCAGCCCTCTCCACAGATACGCAGTCCCCTGCGTCGACGTCAACGCCCGAGGATATGCTGAGCAGCACGTTAGATTTTGCCCGGGCGCTGGCCAAAACCAAATTTTCGTTCGAGCACTCTTTCGCGCCAAGTCAGCGCTTAGGATACGCCTCGTTTTTGGACAAAACAGGCGTTTCCTTGTACGACGGGGCTGAATATACCCTCGAGTTTGCGGGACGCACCACGGCACTTCCTGCCAGTATCCTAAAGGATCAAGATCCGGCACAATTGTCTTCCATGAATCTCATCACGGTGAAAGACACATCTGCTGACAAGATTCTTTATTCTTCTGAGCGTGTTCCGTCATTGCCTGCCTGGGGCTTCCTGCCAGCGGATCACTTTCTGCTTGCAAACTTTGTCGGTCTTGGAACCGTTCCCCTAAACCGAATTCCGGGTCATCCTGTAGGACTGCTATTCGTGGGCGATCAAAGCTTTATGCTCCAAGAAAATGACCTTGTGAATGTGAAGATTGGGCACGCGAAGTCGACACGGGTGGAGGCTGCGAGCATTGTTGCTTATCTGCGCGCGGCAAACTTAACAAAAGCCCCAAAAATTACACAAATCAAACGCGCTGACAAAGTTGTGTATTCGGGTTAATAATTCTATCTTCGACCGTATATCTTAATGATATGCAAAGAAAATTTTGGGAAGGGGAGTGAAATCTCCTTCCCTTTTTCCATCTGTGTTGCTTAAGTAGTTAAGGAGATTTTGACCCCCATGCGTAAATTAATCTGCCCTGTTCTTGCACTTGCAATGTTCTGGTCCTGTGCCATTCCCAAGGCCCACACAACAGATGACCAGACTGATGCTGAAGAACGTCGCACCATACCTTTGATCCATCCTGGATTTGGTGACGAAGACAAACACGAGGCACATCTGGCTCATTTCAATGAGGATCCAGGCAAGGTTTTTAATGACGAAGAGGCCAATGATTCAAAAGTACTTTTGTCATCATCGGACGCGGAAAATCTGCTTCCTTTTGGTCTTCTAAATGATAGTGGGGCCTTTATGCAAAGCACTCCTGTGCCTCCCACCGAAGAAGTCACTCTCGCCCCCTCCCAAAAGGACAGCGCTATAAGATAACCCCTTGATCCCAAGCGTAAAAGCCTTCGTCTTAAGAAGACGGATTTTGCCTTTTGTGCGCACGATACACTTCTTGGGTACGCCGAGTTTAATAACCAGAAGAAAGTCCCCCTTTACGCCCATGCCCGTTATGGTTTGTGGGACGGCGCTGACATTGTATGTCTTCAAGGGGGAGAGGTCCATAGGGCCGGCAAAAGACTTCACGCAGATCTAAGTCTTGTCCGTGTGACTGATCAACTTCGCCACGTGTGGACCTATAGTGGCCCACTTATACAGCGACCCTATACCCTTTTAACTCAAGGAAATCCTTTGTTTCCCTATTTTCACGCTGGACTCACGTTTTCAAAAAAGCAATACGCCGCCCTTCGTATTGGAAAAAGGTGGTATACGTTGAAAAAAGGAGATCAGATCAATTTTCAATATCTATCAGCGTCAAGAAGATCAAGAACCCAAAAGGTCACAGCCCTTGAGTTTGCTGAGCTCTTACGAAACAAATCTCCCGTTTCCTATGTCATTACACAGCTCAAGAAAAGGGGAAGAGTTGTTTATCTTGCCAACTAGCGTCGGCGCGCCCTCTCACGTGAGGGCGCTTTCTTAGCGATGGCGCGCTACTTACTCTTTCCGGAAGCCCGGGTCAAGGTAATCACACTTACCTCGGCGTGCGTCCCAAGGCGCATGGGAGGACCCCAAAATCCCGTACCAGGACTGATGTAAATCTGTGTTTTACTTTCTGGATAGACATAGTGTCCTTGCACATAGGGTTGCTGCAAATACACAAGATAGCTAAAGGGCCAAATTTGTCCGCCGTGGGTATGTCCTGAAAGTTGCAAATCCACACCCCTAGCAGCTGCCTCGTGAATGGCGGCCGGCTGATGAGCCAGCAAGATCACGGGAGCATGGGGCTGCGCCCCTTTAAGCGCCTTTTGAAGGTCTGGCCCTTCTACGCCGCGCATGTGCCGCGCGCCCCAATCTTCGACGCCCACTAAATTAAGGATTTCCCCTTCTGTCGATGTAATCTGTGTGCACGCATTTCTTAATACATTGATGTCAAGAGTTTTTAAATGCTCACACCATGCATCAACGCCCGAATAGTACTCGTGGTTTCCCGTCACAAAATGAACGCCGTACTTTGCCTTCAAGCGCTTGAGGGGCAAAACGTGCTCTGACAAATGCGCAACAGAGCCGTCCACAAGGTCACCCGTCAGAACAATCATATCGGGGGAAAGTGCCTCTACCTCCTCCACAATACGGGAAAGCCAAGCCCCGTCATTCATGGGCCCCACATGGAGGTCTGTGAGCTGTACAATACGCACTCCGTCAAAAGACGCTGGCAGATCCTGAATCTCAATGGTGACATTTTTAACAATAGCTGGTTGGGCGTTGATAAATAAAGAGACAAGACACCCCACGCCCGCAAATCCGAAGGCAACCTGACTTAAGGGGCGACGCCCTAAGTCTTTGATATTAGAAAATAAACTAGCCCCCTTGCTCAAAAGCCAAACCAGGTCTGCTGCGGCGCACATGGTCACAAGCAGCAATACAACCCCAAGCCAAGGATAGGTAAGCCAGGCGATCACAGCGCCTTGAGCGCGCGGAAGCATATTGACGAAGGGAATCGTCAAGAGTGTCACAACTAAAAACCCAAAAAGAATTATCCCCGCGCCCCAGCGCTGGGCAGATGAAAGGGAAAAGGCAGAAACAACGTGATGGAAAATGTAAGCATGGCAGAAAAGCAAAATCATAGAAAAGATCACAAAAAATCCGAGCACATCCATCAAACGTTTCATTTAATTATACACTCCCTCATTGAGGCACATAAGTCGAGTCAGTGAGACTAGCAAACTTTTATTAATAAATCTTCTGCTCTGGACCCATAAAATAGAAATTCTTTCTAGGCCGAACGAGGGTGGTTTAAAAAGAAAAGCTCTTCTAAGTATAAGAACTTTGTATACAAAAAAAGAGAAATTCATGATATATTTATATAATATTTTTGTTACTTACTTTAATAAAAAAGTAAATAATTTAAAGGGGACTACTTTTAATTTGATCATCGCACTGACTGAGCAAAGCCCTGCAAAGTGATTTTTTAATAAAGAAGATTCAGCTAGCGTACCTTATGACCAACGAAAAGGCGTCGATGCCAGTGCCAATAAAACAACAACGATTACCGTTAAGTGGACACCAGGCAGTAATCAACGAGACTGTGACGTGACCCAGAACTAAATCGCCCAATCTCTACGGCAGTACTTTTTTATGAACACGCTGCCGTAGAGATGACACCCCACTTTAAAAAAAGAGGATTTTCACCGAAAGTCCCAGCAAAATAGCTCCCGTCACGCGGTCAATCCAATGTCTTACCCCCGTAAATTTTGCGCGCGTGCGCGCCCCCGACAAGCAAAAGGCCACAAACCCAAACCAAAGAAGGGTCTCAAGAAAAATAATCGCCCCGTATAGACTAAGAGTCAGAGTTGGCGTCTTGGCAGGAATAAGGGTTGTGAACAAACTTAAGAGAAAAAGCATACATTTCGGGTTAAGGGCGTTGGTGAGAAACCCTTGCGTAAACGCTTTGAAAGAGTTGATTTCATGATGTTTTTGCTGCACATGCGTGTGAAGCGTACCTTTCTTTGCAAGGATGCCTTTAGTCCCTAAGTAAAAAAGATAAGCAGCGCCCGCGTATTGAAGCAGATGAAAGAGCCATTTGGTTTCGTGAATCACCAAGCCTAACCCCAAAAGGATGTAGGCGAGGTGCACGAGTATCCCCACGCTTATACCAAACGCAGTGAAAAAGGCCGTTCTTCTGGAGTACAGCAGACTATTTTTCATGACCATGGCAAAGTCAGGGCCTGGGCTAATGACCGAGACCATTACGATACTGGCCACCGCCACAAGAGAGTTTATTTGTGTTGCATCCATATTTTAAGACTCGTTCTCCACATCATAGGAAATCTTCAAGAGGCCTTTTTTATTTTTTTGGCGCAAAAGTTTTACCCCTGTCAACACACCAAGGGACCACACATGAGTCCCCGCACAAGGTGCTTGATCATAGGACCCCATCTTAACATAGCGTCTATCTCCTTGTTTTATATTTTGAACAGGGAGATCCTCGTTAACCATACGCCTGATCTGATCCGCTATCATATCAAGATCAAGGTTACCTTTAGCTTTCTCAAACTGCACATAACTCTCCCCAGGAAAGTGGTGGCCTTTGGTGGCTTTCAGATAAGGATAAAGATCTTCTGTCACATGGGCAAGAAGATGTCCTGCCGAATGCAAAAGACTGTGACGCTTCCTTGTTGGCACGCATAGCTGCATCAAAGCTTGTTGGGGAACGAGAGGTACATTGATATCTGCGTTGTAATGACGCACTTCATTCTCCTGTCTTCTCACGTGATGAATCTGAATCACCTTATCTCCTAGGGTGACGATTCCTGTATCACTGGGCTGCCCTCCCCCTTGAGGATGAAAGATCGTTGCATCGAAAACAAGATAGCTCCCTCGTTCATCACGTGCGCTTTTTAAAAGCTGAGCCTTAAGTTCGTGCGCGTCCTCTTGTTGATAGTGTAAAATCGTCATGGACCCTCACATTTTTAGTTGCAAATTCGAAATAA
>JAJTHL010000013.1 GCA_021298595.1 Alphaproteobacteria bacterium
ATAAATATTTATTCTTAATAGAATATGTTTTTTAAAAAAAACACACGGGCACCTTTGCTCTTGTGATTTTAAGCAGAGTCTTACACGGTGTATTTTCTGCCTTGCGTGAGGCCTCGACTATCCATAGTCAGGGTCCGAGCATGCTAAAATACACCTGCTTTTTATGGGGGATTAACTTTTTCCCTAGAGACGCACTAAGCTCAAAAGTCTTGACTTGATTATTTGGGATTAAGGTCTGTTTTTTCTGGGCATGGCTCATGTCATCCCAAGGGGTAATAGAGCAAGCCTCGGCGATCTCTCTTTCTTGGGGTCATAACCGTTGGTGGTAAATAGCTACTTGATTATTTTTCAACGCTTCACCGCGTTGGCATACATTTCATCTGCACTCTTATAGCTCTTGTTGAATCTAAAGGTAAACGTGCCGTACTGCCTAAGGAGCATTGTCTTCCCTTGGGTCGCACGATCTGTGTGGCTTAAATATTTTTACCATCAGCGAAATGCGGCATTTGTATGATTCAAGGCCAAACCGGTTTGAACGCTACCCACTTTGCTAAGAGGCGTTTTCTCCAGGAAGGCTCTATGGAAGGACGCCCCCGCCTATGGATTACAAGGCCCAAGAACAGGGGCCTTGAGGACCATTCAAACGAATCCTATGATCTGCCCCTGAGAGTTTTATTCATACCGCCTGTTTTCAGCCTTTCCGTGATGGATATAATGCCACGTGGCAAAGGAGCTTGCCTCTGCAGCTGGCATCGTCTTTGTGTGGTCTCTCACATCGGGATTGAGCTGTAAATAGCGCTGGGCATTAAACCCAGGGGGGAGCACGTCAGGGGCATGAGCGCGCCCCTCTTGGGCGCCGTGATGGACAAAGTGCCAATAGGCAAAGGACCGCGCGTCTTCGGGTGGCATCCCTTGGGTGACTGCTTTGACGTCTGCATGCAAAGATAGATAGGTCTCGGGGTTAAAGGTTTGCAGGATCCCACTTGGCCGGTGAGCTCTTCCTTCTGTTTTTCCATGGGCCAGATAATGCTCATACGCAAATGAACGTCTTTGGGAGGGGGTCATCGCTTTTGTATGGGACGTCAGGTCAGGGTGGGCGTAAATGTAGGCGTCTGCCTGGAAACCCCTAGGAAGTCCCGTACCTTTAAAAAGCCGGTTTTCTTTAGCACCGTGCTGGAGATAGTGCTGAACGCCAAAGGCTTCTTTTTGTGCGGACGCCAACGAGGCCGTTTCTTTTTGCAGGTCGGGATTCAAGGCAAGATACGCCTCCACCTTAAAATCTGCAGGAAGCAAATACTTTTGTCCTTTAAGACCCTGGGGCGGCACCCCGCATATGTCGTAGGCCTTTCTAAACGCCGCCAACGGGTTCACACGCCCGCGTCCCGTGAGCACACCCAAAGGATCCGTTTCCACCGCCGCTCCCGATTTTAAAATCGCTTTGGCAAGGGTTTTAGGTTGGCAGGTGGGATAGGCTTCTTGAAGAAGGGCCAGCACCCCTGTGAGTTGAGGCGCCGCAAAGGAAGTGCCTGTAGGGCCCGTCTCATCGACCAACGCCGTGATAAACTTATTTTTTAGGGCCCCTGCTCTGGCACTGTAATCTGAAATTTGTTGTTCTTGTTTAAGGGCGCCGACAATTAAACAAGAACTTTTAATGTCACTCTCTTTTAAACGTTGTTTCCATTGAAGGCTATGCCACAACGATGTCATGTGTGTTACGTCTGGTGCTTTGATATAAGCAATCTCAACGTCTTTTTCGCCAAGGGCGAGGGGTACATTTCCGCCAGCACTGACAAAAACGCCCCCGTCTGCCCCTAGTCTTTTTAACTCAGCCTCCATAAGATCACCTGAAGTGAACGTAATAGAAGCATTGATAATTCTGGCACCCTTAACGCGCAATTGATTTAGTATTAAGACAAAGCCCTGTTGAAAATTTGCACTTGTATTTGAAGTAATCTTACCACTGAGTCTTCCCGTAAACCCTCCATCCATGAAAGAAGCCAACGGCGCATAATACTGTTTTCCCTCTTTAGAAAAGGTGTATACATCCACATTGGAAGGGATTCTGTTTAATATCACTTCTTCATCTTTTGAAAATGATAACTCCTCAAACAGATGAGGGTAACAAGAAGGTGCGTTAGATTGTGAAACAAGAGCAGCAATTTGGGCCACCTGAATAGCATTGGCTTTTAGAGCATAAAGCATAAGATTTTTTTTGGCTTTTATGGAAAAAGAATTAAATTTCTGCTCCATCGATTGGCGCACCGTTAAGGCCGTTCCAGAAAGCTTGCTCAAATCCGCTGAAAAAATTAACGCTTGTGGAGCCGTTTCGCGAATAAAACTCGACACTAAAAGTCCATGACTTCCTACTCCTGTAAAATGATCAAGTACGCCAACTTTGACCCCCTTTCCTGTGTATCCAAGGTCTTTAAGATCATGGATATTGGATTGGATGTGAGGAGATGATGCCTCACCCGTCTGTGCAATGACACCTATCAAAAGAACAATAAAGATTTTTTTGACAATTCTAGGGCGCATAAAAAAAATTCCTTTAATTAAAAAATGAAAAAAAACTCATCTTTAAAAACCATTTTTACTTATTTTTTATCAAAAGATTCCCATATTCTCCCACAAGAGTATTCTCTTCCGCGCGACACCAGTAACTACTGCGACGTCCAGGCGCCGTCGATGGGCATCACAGCGCCCGTAATGGAGTCAGCTGACGCCGAACACAAAAAGACAACAAATCCTCCAATTTCATCGGTGCGCACAAATTTTTTGGTGGCTTGGGGGCCAAGCATGACGTCGCGAATAACAGCCTCCCTTGTGATGCCCCGGGCCTTGGCTGTGTCATCAATTTGCGCATCCACAAGAGGGGTATGGACATAGCCCGGGCAAAGGGCGTTACAGGTCACCCCGTCCTCGGCAGCCTCAAGGGCGACAACCTTTGTAAGTCCAGCCAGGCCGTGCTTGGCCGACACATAGGCCGACTTAAACGGCGAGGCCACAAGGGCGTGGGCAGACGCAATATTGACAATGCGCCCCCATTTCCTTTGGCGCATGGCAGGCAGAAGGAGTCTTGTCAGGTGAAAAGGCGCCGAAAGACTGAGGGCGATGATCAGGTCCCATTTGGCCACGGGAAATGTTTCAATGGGATTGACAAATTGAACGCCTGCGTTATTCACAAGGATATCGACGCCTCCTTTTTGGTCCAGACGTTTGGCCATGGCTTCCATTCCGCTCACATCTGTCAAATCGACGCCTTCGAAGGTGACGTCCACCTTGTAATCCCTCGCCATGTCACGTTGAAGGTCTTCGATGGCCTTGGCCTCACCAAATCCATTCAAAATAATATGACATCCTTGCTCGGCTAGGCTCTTTGCGATGGCAAGGCCAATCCCACTGGTTGATCCCGTCACCAGTGCTTTTTTTCCTCTTAACATGTTATATCCCTCTTCATCACGACTCTTAATTATTAGCTTTGAAGGGTATCTTTTTTATTAATTTGTTCTTATCACCCATGGGATAGGGTCTGCGTTGGGCTGATGGCATATAGGTGAAGTGGTCTGATTTCCCGTGGGATAAAGTGTTTTAAAACGCCCATGCAGGACGGCATAAATGACGAAACAAGATGATTGAACCCATGGCTTTGAGTTTCTTGAAAGATCCTGGCAAGCACCGCAGTTCCAATTCCTTTTTGCTGATACTGGGGCAAAACGCACGCCCAATATAGTCCTCTTACTCCCTCGTGGCAAAAGAGTTGGAAGGCTCCTACAGCAAGATTTTCTTGATAAATCAGAAAGAGTTGCAAAGCATTTCTGTCTTTTTTTAAAGAAAGACCACGCATAAACTCGAGGGCCATTCCCGCCTCATGGCCAAAGCATGCAGCTGAAATTCTGTCAAAGGTTGATAGCTCTTCGTATGTAGAGATTTGCTGAAGGTGAAACTCTGTACCGGACACCAGGTTTCCAACCTTATGGGCCGTCTCAAAAGTCAGACCGTGCACAGGAATCGAATTCTTAAGATGAAGAAACTCTGAAAAAAAGTCTGTACCCACATCTGCTGGTTTTTCTTTTTGGAGCCAGAGGGATGGAGTCTTTTTTGCAAGAGTTGAAACCTCAATCTTTTGCGTAGCGCTCAACGTATCAACGTCGCCGTAAAATAAGTTAAAAAGAGGATGAGGAATCCCAGAGTAAAGATACGATAACTCTCCCCACTGAGTACGAGACCAGCTAGACATGTAGGCCAAATGGGTCAGGTAGGCCCACAAGTGGTTTATTGAACAAGGGGCCGATAAATAAGCATTATCAACCCGCGCCAAAGATGACATAAAGCACTCCCGTTTTATTTTATTGATAAATCATAGTGAGAGCCATCAAGAGCTGTCAACATAAATGAAAAATTTATTTTTTTCATTTACTTATTGACACACAGTCTAATGAGACTAGACGTTAAAGGTCCTATATATAGATTAAGTTTGTGCCTCACATTTTGATGTGACGAACTATTTTTAAAAACTATATCAAAAATGCCAGCATTGAAAAATGGACTGCTTTTTATTAAAATTACATTTATTTTGGTAGCTTTTCTTTTTTATTGAAGTAGTGACTTTTTGGCAATATAATGAAGATATATTCTTGGTGTGATCTGATAAATTGGTGTTTTAGACAAAGCGACAAAAAAACAGACATACAAAGAATGTCCTGACAAGGTTCATAAATTCATATCGCCCGCGGGGTGATTACAGAAACGGAGTAAAAACTATGGCAACGGAAAAAAGCCAAAGCCTGCAAGATGTATTCTTGAATACAATGCGTAAGAATAAAGCACCTTTGACGGTATTTTTAGTCAACGGCGTCAAACTCCAAGGCATCATCACCTGGTTTGATAGCTTTTCCATTCTTCTCAGGCGTGACGCGCAATCACAACTTGTTTACAAACATGCGATTTCGACTATTATGCCCATGGGGGCCGTCCCCCTTTACGAGGCAGAGACAGATTCGACGTCTGTGTAGGACAAGATAGAAGGGGAAACGTGACTCAGGATTTTCAACGCCATAACGGTTCTCCCTCATCTTCTGGAAAGGCTTTCGTCATCTATCCGGCGATTGTCACGAAAGAAACATCCGATCCCTTTGCAGAGGAAGCGCGCCTTGAAGAAGCGTGCGGCCTTGCCCTTGCCATCGACCTTGATGTCACCCACAGTGAAGTCATCCGCCTTCGAAGCCCACGCCCTGCAACCTTGATTGGTTCAGGATCCGTGGAGACCCTGGCCAGCATGATTCAAGCCAAGAAACCAGACCTTGTGGTGATGGATACGGCGCTTACCCCCATTCAACAGCGCAACCTGGAAAAAGCCTGGAAATGTAAGGTCATTGACCGAACAGGCCTGATTCTAGAAATTTTTGGGGCACGCGCCCGCACTTCGGAAGGAAGCCTCCAGGTAGAGCTTGCGGCCCTGATGTATCAAAAAAGCCGCCTTGTGCGCTCATGGACACACCTAGAGCGTCAACGGGGTGGCCTTGGCTTTATTGGGGGGCCTGGCGAGACGCAGCTTGAAATGGACCGACGTCTTATTACCGAGCGCATCGTCAAAATTAAAAAAGAGCTCGCCCAAGTCAAACGTACAAGAGCCCTGCACCGACGTGCCAGACGCCGCGTACCCTACCCCATTGTGGCACTTGTGGGCTATACCAATGCCGGCAAGTCAACGCTTTTTAACCGCCTAACCAAGGCAGAGGTGTTTGCCAAAGATCTCCTTTTTGCCACCCTTGACCCTACCATGCGAAGCCTAAAGCTCCCGTCAGGACGAGAGGTCATTTTATCCGATACAGTGGGTTTTATTTCCGATCTCCCGACCCAGCTGATCGCGGCTTTTCACGCAACTCTAGAAGAAGTGCTCGAGGCTGACCTTATCCTTCATGTGCGCGATATCTCACACCCTCAAAGCGATAACCAAAACCAAGATGTGCGCAAAGTTCTAGAAGAAATGGGCCTCACGTCATCCCTAGAAGAAGGCATGATTGAGGTTCTAAACAAGGTGGACTTGCTGCCCTCTCTGGACGACATGCCAGCCCCGCCCCGTCACCGAGTCTTTGTTTCTGCCTTGACAGGAAAAGGTGTGGATGACTTGCTCCTGCGCATTGACGAGCGTCTGGCCATGGCTGAAAAAATTTACGCGTACGAGCTCCCTTTTGAGGCAGGAGAAGCCCTTGCCTGGCTCCATGCGCATGGCGACATACAAACCCAGGACGAGACAGAAACGGGCATCAGTGTTGTGGTTCGTATGAGTCCTGTAAACGCCCACCGCTTTGAAAAAAAATATTTAACCGAGGACAATGCCAGGCACTATGCCTCTTCTTAAGGCAAACACTTCCTACTCCCGGTGATAAGGGTGCCCGACCTGGATTTGCTGGGCGCGGTAAAGCTGCTCCATGAGCATCACGCGGGCAAGTTTATGAGGCCACACCATAGCACCTAAGGACAAAAGGAGGTCCGCGCGCGCGCGCACCTCGGGTGTCAGGCCGTCCGCCCCTCCCATAAGAAACACAAATTGAGGAAAACCCTCTAATTGTTTTTGGGACAGAAGTGCTGAAAAGGCAGGACTTGTAAGGCCTTTGCCCCGCTCGTCTAGGGCGATCACGAAGGCGCCCATGGGCACGCCCGCCAAAAGCCATTTGGCTTCTTCTTGCTGCAACGCGGCCGGGGAAACCTTTTGTTTGATCTCTCCTTCTTGCACACTCACCTCCCACCGCAGGCGTTTTTGATAGGTCAAAAGCGCCTCTTCCAAAGGATCGCCTTTTATCTTACCAATGGCCCGAATGGTTACGCGCATCCCGTCTTCCTAAAAAACAACATCTCTGACGAAGAGGCTTTTGACAAGGTGTCCCTTATGAACGAGGTGGACACGGAATAAAGTCATCGGCGTCTCCTGGCACTGTGGGAAAACGCCCCTCTTGCCAGTCATGGGCAGCACTCTCAAATTTTCCAGGATCAGAGGCCACAAAATTCCACCATAGATACCGAGGCCCCTCCACGGCCGCCCCGCCTAGGACCATGAAGTGAGCGTCCTCTTCGGCGAAAAGCGCAAGTTCTTTCTTTTCACCCGCAACCAAAAGACGCATGGGCGGATGGCGCGTTCCGTCTACGGACACCTCTCCCGAAATCAGGTAAATACCTTGCTCTTCTGCCAGAGGCGGCAAGGAAAAAGTCTGCCCCCTCGAAAGTCGCACCTCCATATAGAGGGTGTCGCTTAGGGGGCGCACAGGGGATGAAAGCCCAAAGGCATTTCCCATGATCAAACGCCCGGTGGCCCCTTCTTGAGTGAACGTCGGCAATTTTGCCCCGACATGATGGTGAAACGCAGGCGCGCACGTTTCGTCTTTTTGGGGCAGCACAAGCCAGCTTTGAATGCCATAAAGAGGCTCACCTGCCACCCGTCTTGCCCTAGGGGTGCGCTCGCTGTGCACAATGCCGCGCCCGGCCGTCATCAGATTCACGTCCCCTGGCACAATGGTTTGAAAGGATCCCAAGGAATCTCGGTGATCAAGGGCCCCTTTAAAAAGATAGGTCACCGTCTCAAGACCGATATGGGGATGGGGTCTTACGTCAATACCCTGATCTGTTACAAATTCACCGGGACCGATTTGGTCCCAAAAAATAAAGGGGCCCACCATCATGCGGTTCGGTCCACCCGCCGGAAGCACACGGTGTACTTTAAAGTTTCCCACATCACTGATTTTTGGCAAAAGGACTTTCATGATGTTGATTCCTGTTTCATGTGACATACGTAGGGTGCCTCTTTTTAGACGTTCTTTCAAGTCCTGGCACGTTTTTGTCTTTCTAAAGCCAACTCTCCCTTGCAGGGGTAGGCTCAACGCGCTAAAGGTAAGAAGAATTGATAACGATGAGGGATCTATGTCCGCTTTTTCCGATGTCCGCGCCGCCCTTGACGCGCTAATTAGCGCCACGTCACCTGAGGTCGCCCTTCGCTTTTTCAAGACAGGGCCCGGGGAATACGCCAGTCATGATCAGTTCCATGGCCTAAGCGTGCCCAATGTGCGCGCCCTTGCCAAAAAATACGCGCCTGCCCTCACACGTGAGGAAGTCCTGACGTTTTTATCCTCTCCTTTTAATGAAGAGCGTCTTTTAGGGATTTTTTTTCTTATCTTTCAATATGAAAAAGCCGCGCCTGCCCAACAAGACGAGCTCTACGCGTTTTCTTTGACCCAGATGCCTCAGATAAACAATTGGAACTTGGTTGACCTTTACGCGCCCAAACTGATGGGGATGCATCTTCTTGCGCGGGACCGCTCCATTCTTGATCATTTTGTCAAATCTGCAATTATGTGGGAAAGACGTATCGCCGTTGTGTCAACTTTAACCTTTATCAGGGCACACGACCTTCAACCCACCTTGCGCCTTTGCCAGACCCTCATGAGTGACAAAGAAGACCTGATGCACAAGGCTTGCGGCTGGATGTTGCGGGAGGTCGGTAAAAAAGACGAAGGCCTGCTACGGACGTTTTTGAACGCCCATAAAGGGCATATGCCGCGCACCATGCTACGGTACGCCATCGAAAGATTTTCACCCGAAGAGCGCGCGGCGTTTCTTAAAAAATAGCCACGATCCAAAACCCTGAGAAACAAAGACGCGGACGTGCAAAACCCCATACGCGCTTAGTGCTGGCACACGTAAGCATCCGACGCAACTTTGATAGCCTTTCGTGCGCACAATGCAGGGTGTGCGCTCACATGGAATCGATGACTAGCTGTCCTTTTTATCTGCAATCTTTAGCCCAAAGGGCGCATAAAGCTCTTTTCCGTCTATTTTGACCTGTACAAAAAACTTAATAAAATTAACCTCACCCGGCTCTAGATGAAAGGAAAGATCGGGTCCACCACGATCGCTGTCTTTGGTGGGCTCTGCTCCCATGGGATGGATGTGAATGAGCGTCTCAAAATCATCGCCGAAGCCCACAAGATGCCCGTACGCTCCCATGAGCGGCTCGAGGGTTGTCACAGGACGCCCTTTCTCATCGGTGATCTTCACCACCCCGCGAACCGCCTGACCCTTTTCAAGGGGGCCCTCAAATTGCAGGGTAAAACGATGCCCATCCACCACGGCGTCACGGGTATCGTCTGTCTCACGTTTTTGGCCCCCCTTTCCCTCTTGCAACATGGTGGTGGCGTACTCTTGCCGGTCCGTTGAAAAGGGATGCAAATCTGCCCACAGCTTATAAGGGGTGTCCTTTAGTTTTGGCTCCCAGGTAAAGGAATACTCGCCCGGTGTTTTCGTGGGTACCGGGTGACTATGGGTGTAATCCGATAAAGACGGATCAATGATTAGCAGATGAATTTTTTGGGTATGGACTTCTTTCAAATTATCCAAGGTAACAGGCTTGGCGTCCTTCGCTGTCGAAAGCGTCAAGAGCACTTGTGACGATCCTTCTACTCTTTGAGTCTTTGCAATAACGGTGGCAGGACCGACACCACGATCCTCGTGAGGCATGACGGCATGCGCTCCGTTGCTGTGACTCGCACACAGCGACGCGGCGCACAGAAGGCCTCCAAAAACAAGCGCATGATAAACACAATGCATTTCATTCCTCCCTTGGGTTTTGTTAAGCATACAAAAGGGATGAGATCATGACTATTAGAATTTTGTGTTTTTAAGAAGTGGCGGGAGTGACGGGACTCGAACCCGCGACCTCCGGCGTGACAGGCCGGCGCTCTAACCAACTGAGCTACACCCCCAATAGGGAAGATAGGCATTGATTACCTGACATTGTGGTAGGTGTCAAGGGCTTGTTCCAAGATTCGATCTTTTTTTATTTTGACATAAAAGCCCACAAATTTATAAATCGCGGTCCTGTATCTTTGATAAAGCCCTAGGTTCATTGCGAATCACTGCCGCGCACCGCGCCAAAATGCAGCGCCTTCATAAGACAAAGCCCTTATTCAAAATTAGCAATTTAAAAAATTTGACAAATGGTTGAAAAGAACCTAAATACATACTGTCAATTAGGAAAAGTGCGCCGCACGCGTGAGCGCCCCTATATTTTTGAGGATAAAAGGACATGACTCGTTCAAAGAAAAACCTGAGTATTTTAGCAGCTCTTTTGCTTGGAAGCTCAATGATTGTGGCAGAAGCTGAGGCACGTGATGCTAAAGTTCTGTCGCTCTCTCGTGAACGTGTGGGGCTCAAATTTAGTCGCAAGGCGTCTTCTTTAAAAAGCTTGAGGCTAAAAACTGTTGATCAGGCGCTATACCAAGATAACTTAGAGGGGCACGATATTATTTCCCGGGCCTTAATGGCGCGCACATACGAGTCCACCCACTACGGATCTTCCCTTAACACAGGCGCTATGCACTTTGAAACAGGCAAAGGCCGCACCAAAGATACGCCCAACATGAAGCGTGTTAATGCACACGGCATCAAGTCTGTCGGTCATGATGCATCACCTGTCGATCAAACTGCTTCCAAAGCATCCCCACAAGTGCTACGTGGTTCATCCAGCCAGCACAACCAGCAGCACGAGCCTCACCCTGCTCCTGTAGGCCCAAACGTTGCAGACAAGGAAAACATACCGCAAAAAAATCCAAACCCTGTTTCTCTTCAAAAGACAACAGACGGTCGTGCTTTTTCTGAAAAAAATGACCCCACGAGCGTGAGCGTTCCCCAAGCCTTTCTTAAAGAGTCAATTTCCTCCAAGAGGTCTCACCAAGAGGAATCGCCAAAGGATGAAAGGTCACAAAACGGCCTTATTGCCGTTGACAAACAAGTTGTTCAAGGTCAAAAACTGGCTGCTCCTGTGCAAATAACGCCTGACCTAGAGCAAGACAAGCAAAACTTGTTCATCCTTGATCACACCGAAATGGTTTCTCCTTCCGCGCCAAAAGCTCCTCCGGCTCCCCCCGCTCCTCCAGCAGAAAAGTTACTTAATAAGGGTAAACCCGCAGGCAGCCCCAATTTCTTAAAGGATCTTCAAAATAAGAACCTTAAAAAAGTGGCCGACCACAAACCCAAGGGGGCACAAGGCAATCTTCAAGACCAGCTCCTTGCTGAACTCATAGGTGCACGCAAACCTCGAAATAATGGACGTGCTAATGCGTCACAAGGAGAGGTAAACCCGGATCCAGAATCCGTTGGCTTCCGCTTTAATCTTCGCAAGGTAAACGCGCGGGACCAAAACCGTTTTGCAAAAAGGTTGAATGGCGAAGTCTTTGACGACGAAAGTGGGTCTGCAGGACAAAACGCTTTTGCAAAATTGGGCCGTAACACCAAAGCCACAGTTCAAGTTGATGCACGCGACATTGCACGAGAGGCTACTTTTAAACGGCCTCTATTGCGTAAAGTTGCCGAAGAAGAGAAAAATAAGTTCAAGCGTGATCTTCAAGAGAATCCACAAGATCACTCGAGCGCTGTTGTTGGCATGATGATCGGCGACAGCGGCACCGTCAACAGAACAGCCCTTGCAACTCATGCCCAAGGAAACCAAAAAGTTTTGCAGAGCGTCAAATACCAACGCCCAGTGCTCCGCAAGGTAAATCCAGATGAGCAAAACAAATTTGCAAGAGAGGTTGCAGAGAAGAAAGTCGCGAATGCAGGACAAACACTTGCCGAAAATGTGACGGCAGTACACCGTAATGATGGCGGCGCTGGTGAGGTTAAGGCCCGCGCCACCCATGCTCAGAAGGCCGTGGGTGTCATTGCAGATCTCAAGTCTGGCTTTGATCTTAAGTCTCTTTTGCGGCCCACATTTGCGAGGCCTACAGATCAAACAGGAAGCCTGGCACATCAACCTTCAAATGCTGTCTCACCTCAGGCTTCATCACAGCCTTCAGCTGTGCCAACACAGCCTAAGCTGAGCCCGCCCAAGCTAATGGTCAGCAGTCGCCCTGTGCCTCCTGCCCCTAAGATGTCAGACAAGGCCACAAAACACTTTGCCCTAGTTACCTTAAGCGTGGACGGTGGCGCTAACGAAGAGAATGCCAACCGTATGGCCCACTTTGAGTCTACTAAGGACTTTAAGAAAGATCTTGTTTCTGACAATCCCATGGCACGTCTGAAGAAGACCAATACAGCTGCGAGTCAAGAATCAGCCCAAGCCATTCTGCGTGAACAAGAGATCGCGTTCCAGCAGGAAGCAGCGTTGCGTAAAGTTGAGTTGGCTCACCAGGCAAGGCTTGAAAAAGAACGCCTTGAGCGAGAGCGTGAAGCAGAGGAAGCGCGCCTCCTTCAGGCACGCGTCCTTGAGCAGCAAGCTTTAGCGGTCAAAAACGCTAAGACTGGCTCAGGTATGGGCGATATCCTTGACTTTATTAGTCGCAACAAAACTAAGGATGGATCTGCTGCAGGGTTTGGCTTGAAGAAGGTTGTGAAAGAAAATCCTAAGGATCTTAAAAAGCCACAGCCTAAGACAATATTGAAGCAACTACAAGATGATCCTACCGCAGACGCTGGTGATCTTTTGCGTGCGACACTTGCAGCACGTTCAGGTGCCATTCACGGCGATCCTGATGAAAGTGACGATGAGGATGGTGATTTCTGGGATTAATCTTCCTTAAAAAAGGCCGGTGGGAACACCGGCCTTTTTTGTTTCTGACCTTTCTTTTCATCAAGCGATCGTTGACCTTTTTTTCCTTGTCTGGCATGATTCCGTGTTTGTTAACCTCAGGAGCTTTGATTTTCATTCTTACCGTATTAAAAGACTTTCTGTCTTTCACAGTTGTTGTCCCCCTTGTGACCTTAGTCGGCGGCTATTTCACCTACAAACTTCGAGGTATTCAGTTTAGAAAACTTGGCCTTGCCGTGCGCCTCATCAGTCCCAAAGGAAGTGATGCCGGGATATCCTCCTTTGGCGCCATTGCAGCCGTCTTAGGGGGCAACCTTGGTACCGGCAATATCGCGGGGATTGCCGTGGCGCTAACAACCGGCGGACCTGGATCCCTTTTTTGGATGTGGACCATGGCCTTTCTTGGTAGCATCCTAAAGTATGTAGGATCTTATCTGGGTGTTTCTTACCGCGAAATGAATAACAAAGGTCAATACGTGGGTGGTCCCATGTATTATTTAAGCAAAGGTCTTAAAAAGCCTTTCATGGCTTATGTGTATTGCATCCTGCTCATATTGGGGGCCGTTACCACGGGTAATATTGTCCAGGTGAACTCTCTCACGCTACCCCTCACCGAGGCTGGCTACTCGCCTCTTTATGTGAGCCTTCTCATGGCTCTTCTCCTTGCAGGCACAACCCTTGGTGGCATGCAGCGCTTTTCCCATGTGGTCTCCGCCATTGTTCCCTTTATGGCCCTTGCCTATCTTGTGACATGCGGTTACATCCTGGCGGGCCATACAGCTCAAATTTTGCCCGCTCTCAAAACGATTGTCGACTCAGCCTTCGACCTTAAGCCCCTAGCGGGGGGTGCTGCCGGTTACGGCGTCTTTGTGGCTCTCCAATCTGGGTTTGACCGGGGGCTTTTCGCCACGGACTCTGGCCTTGGGCTTGCTGCCATTTTGCATGCTCCCGTGACAACCCAAAGCGATAAAGTTCCCTCCAACGCCATTGCCCAAGGCATCATGAGCGTGCTCTCGCCTCTCATCGTCATGTGTGTGTGCATGCTGACAGGTCTTGTCTTGATGGTCACGAAGGCTTGGCAGATCCCAGGCCTTGAAAGCACCAATCAATGCATGGAAGCTTTTTGCGTGGGACTCGGGCACTCTAGTGCTGGCTTCATTGTGCTTGTGACCTTGTTCTTTTTCGCCTTTACAACGGTTCTTACCTGGGCCTTTTGTGCTGGACGCGCTGTTGCCTACCTTATGGGTGAAGAAGCTAACAAATGGTTTCAAGTTTTCTTTGTCTGCGTTGTCCCCATCGGCGGCGTCCTCTCTGTCTCTCTGGCGTGGCAAATGGCCGATATCTTCTTGAACTTGATGCTTCTTTTGAACATGGTTGGCCTTTGGGGCTTGAGAAGGCCCGTCATCGAGCACACGCGCGTGTTTTTAGAAGGACGCTTCATAAAAAGTAAGCACGCAAAAGATGACTAGCAGGCCCTATCAAGAAAAACGATTGATACGTTTTTCCCTTGCCTGTCTTGCTGTCTTGGGGGGGTGCTCTTGCGTAGCAAAGGCAAAAAACCCCAGCACCTTAGGGGAGGAGTCAACTACTCCTCCCCCTCTTTCTCATCCCGTGAGCCCAGCGCTTACAGAGCAAGAAGCAGAGCAGCGACGTCAACAAGCGTCGGCCTTTCTCATGCGCGCTGTGTTTGGAGAGACAAGACAGGGGCATGCTGCTCCCTTTGAGGAAACGCCGATTGTTGAACAACCCAGGAGCCCGCGTTGAAAACGCTAAGAAAACATTTCCTAGATAAACCTCTCTCACGCTTAAATCATCATAGGACGCAGCGCCCCTTGAACCATTGCTTGAAAGCGGCACACTTTTTTTCTCCATTAAAATCATAGGTCTTCGCTTCAGCAAGGCATTCTTTGTAGCGCGCCTGAAGACGCTCCTTACAAGCTTCTATTTCAGCAGGCTCTTGGTGGGCAGGCTCTGGGGGAAGAATTTTACTCATATCAAATTTAGCAAGCGCCTTGCCCGAAGGCCCTGTCACTTTACGCGCATACGCATCGATGGGAGAAAGTGGCGGGGGAGGCGGCACGTGAGTGACTTCTTTTTGTTTTTCTTTAGCCTTAAGGGCTTGGGCGCTTTCTCCTGACGCAGAGGTCAAGGCTTCTTCTTTTTTGTGAAGGGTATCGCTTTGAGGGGAGGACGCCAACGCGGTGCTCCCCATAAACAGAAACGATCCCACAATTCCCAACAAGCTTCTTCTTTTCATCTTGTTTCCTTGACGTTTATGCAACGTTCAAACCCGTTTTTTTATCACCCGAGGCAAGAATCTCCTCAAAGAAGGCCTCTAGCTCTTTATTGACCGACTCTGGTTGCTCAACACACGGTACATGGCCGGCTCTTGGAACCACCGAATAGCGGGCTTTGGGTGTGAGCTCCGTCATCTGGCGTGTTTCTTCCAAGGGACGCAGCATGTCGTCCTCACCCACCATATATAGGGTTGGCACTGACAACGAGCGTAATTCCTCTAAATAGTCAGGCCTGTTATACATGCCCTTCCCTACGGCCGTGATGGTGGGGACGTTGGCAAAGGAAATCGCCGAAAGAGAGCGCTTAAAGCGCGTGATGAGATCGGGATTTGTATTATAAGTATGCGGCCCAAAAATATAAGGGGCAATTAACTCTACCAGTTCAGGGGCAAAAAATTCAGCCCGCGCCACAGCGTCCATCATGGGCAGGTACTCGTTTTGCTTCTCAACCGACTCCGCCCCTAGGTAAGAGCTCATCACCACAAGTCCTTTAAAGGCATAGGGATGATCGTGGGCCATACGGGCGCCGATCAACCCGCCCGTGGACAGACCCACATAAAAGCAACTCTTAATATCGAGAGCTTCTATGAAGGCCCAAAAATCCTTTGCCAGCTGATCCACGGAAATTTCTGTTTCTAGCCTCGTCCCACTCTCCCCGTGACCCCATATGTCAGGCACGATACACCGGTAATTTTTGGAAAAATGCTCAACTTGAGGCCACCACATCTCCCCAGACCAAAACAAGGTATGGGCGAAAATTACAGGAAAGCCTGCACCATACTCTCTGTAAGAAAAGTCACAATCACGAATGGTGACACGTGGCATCACTTCACCTCCCATCATTATTATTATGACTTACTATGTTAAAGGATAATATCTAGGCGTGTCCAGCATCAAAGGATAAAAGTTCTGGGTGGATTCCCAGTTTGTCAAAGGCTTTTTTCCACTTGTCTTGATCGGGCGTAAAGAATAGCAAATCCGCGTCAGGACGTGTCATGACAAGCCAGCTATTTTGCTGGAGCTCACCCTCAAGTTGTCCTGCCATCCAGCCCGCGTACCCCAGGGCGCAGATGCTTTGACGTGGGCCTTTGTGCTGACCCATGGCGATCAAAATCTCAAGGGTGGCAGACAAACACAAGTGCTCATCGATTTGGAGTGTGCCGTCTTGTTTGTAATCATCGGAATGAAGAATAAACCCTCTGCCCATCTCAATGGGCCCCCCGAGGTAAATAGGTTTTGTTGTAAGCTCTTGGTCGTTATTATCAAGGCCTAGCTGCCCCATGAGGTCAGCTACATTTTGGCTTTCAAGGGGTTTGTTGATAATAAGTCCCATGGCGCCCATGTCATCATGACCGCAGATGTACACAAGACTCTGGGCAAAGCGCGTATCTTGCATGTGAGGCATGGCAATGAGCAAGGTTCCCGTTAAGGTTTTGTTTGGCATTTGCTCCCTAGCGCCTCCCCCTTGGTTTTTTTTTATAACCTAGCTAAACTCAATACTTCTACGGCATGCAGGAGCCAGCTTGAATGTTATCTTTATTACGACTAATGGTTTTTACTTTAGCAGCTCTGATACTTAGTCCACAAGTTACAAAGATATACGCAGCAGAAGAAAAACCGGTTCATGTCGCGGTCATCAGCAGCGTCAGTACCACCGGGGCTCAAGGAACCTTGCTACTGGGGATAAAGTTTACCCTTGAAAAGGGTTGGAAGATTTATGCCCCTCCCCGCGAAGGCGATGACCCTTTTAAGCGTTACCCACAGTTTGAATGGCAACTTGATAGCAATTTCAAGCCCCCCCTTATCTCTTGGCCCACGGCCAAAGAGTTTCACGAAAATGGTGAGGTTCTTTATGGGTATGACAAAGACGTAATCTTGCCTCTAACGATCGACCCTATCATACCGGGTAAGCCTCTACACCTTAAAGGAAAAGTTAAGTTTCTAGCCTGCTCAAGTCAATGTGTGCCCGTGACAAAAGACCTGTCCTTTGACTTACCCGCGGGCCTAGCGAACCCAACGCCTGAAGCCTATCAGATCCTTGCCTTTCGAACAGGTAACAACACTAACACAGCTCCTCCCACATCCCTTTGGCTTATGCTTGTCTTTGCCTTCTTGGGGGGACTTATTCTCAACGCCATGCCGTGCGTGTTGCCCGTCTTGTCCTTAAAAGTGAGAAGTTTCATCACGCTTAAAAAAGACCCGGTCCTTTATAAAAAAAGTCTTCTTTTCAGTTGGCTTGGGATTATGGCTTCATTTGCCTTGCTTGCGTTTCTCGCCATTATTCTCAAAGAGGCCGGTCAAGCCGCCGGATGGGGCCTTCATTTTCAGTCTCCTTTCTTTTTGTTGTTAATGGCTCTTCTCATGGCGATTTTCGCGAAAGGCTTGTGGAATGATGACAGTTTTCAACTTCCTCCGGCCCTGCAGCATCGTCTCAACAATTTTCTGGATGCCAAACACCCAAGCTATCAGGTTTTTTACGAGAATTTTTTTTCGGGCGTCTTTGCAACCATGCTGGCAACTCCTTGTACTGCGCCCTTTTTGGGATCAGCCCTTGGATATGGCCTTTCTCGGGGCCCCTTTGAGATTCTTCTCATTTTTGCCTTTATGGGTTTTGGGTTTGCCCTTCCTTACGCCCTTCTTTATGCGCTGGCCCCCCGTCAACTGCCTCTACCCAAGCAAGGGCCCTGGATGGAGATCTTATCCCGGTGTTTTTCAGTCATCATGGCCGTCACAAGCCTCTGGCTTTTGTGGGTTTTCTCCCACCATGTAACTCTTTTTATGGCCTGCCTTGTCATTGGCCTTCTTTTATCGGGTGTGATCCTTGCCTATATGCCGCGAAAACCGGTGTCGTATCTTGGTAAAGCTTTTGTGACAGGAGCATTTATTACCGTTCTTTTTTCATCCAGCCCTCTCTCACAAAATCCTTTAGAAGAGCCAGCTTCTTTATGGAAACCTTTTGAAGAAAACCGCCTTCAAATGGCTCTTAAAGAGGGAAAAATTGTCATTGTAGACGTAACAGCCTCTTGGTGCACGACCTGTCAGGTAAATAAGGCGCTTGTCTTGAACACAAAAAAAATATTGAACCTTCTCAAAGACCCTCAAATTCTCGCGTTGAAAGCAGACTGGACGACCCATAATAACGAGATCACCCATTATCTTGCGCGCTTTGAACGCGCGGGGATTCCTTTCAATGTGGTTTATGGGCCCAAAGCGCACCAGGGGATTGTCTTACCCGAGCTCCTATCTGAAAGTGACGTCCTAGACGCCCTTCAAAAAGCAGGACACCGTGCTGGTGAGCCTAGACCTTAGACATGAAAAAAGCCCCCTCAGAGGGGGCTGTTTTTTAGGTTCACGTCAGATGGTTAGTTTTCGGATTTTTTTCGCACCCACGTTTGACTTTTGCCAAAGAGTGGCACGCCCACATATCCCCTTACCTCAAGTTTATCTTCGCCTCCTTCATTGTACATTCTGATTGTACAATCATAGACATCACCGTCCTCTGGATTATAGATTTTCCCACTATCCCACTCGTTATCACCGCTTTTCTTAAATCCAGAAATGAGCTCAAGCCCCAAAAGAGGACGCGTTTGCTTTGACGCGTCCTTGTTATGTTTATCAACCTTAGGAGACCCGTCGGGATAGGTGGGCTCTTGAAGGGCCACAATTTTTCCGCAAAAGGTGCTGGGGTCATCCTGGCACTTTTCAATTTCGATATCGGCATTTTTTTCTGGTTTTAGGGTACGCCACACCCCTTCGAGGGAAGCATGCGAAAATGTCACACCACAAAAAAGAGCCCCTGCAACCAAACCCCTAATAAAACTTTTATATTTCATTTGTTTATCCTTCTATTATCTGTCTTTTTCTTAAACAGTTGAGGATCGCTTCTAAAAGCGACACGTCCACTCGCCCACAGCCTAACAACAAAAATGTGAATCCGAAAGAATTTTAGTTGCTTTTATGTTGAATTGTTTCTTTACTCATTCGTGATAAAGCCATGCTTTTGTCTCTTTAAAAGGCAGAAGCCGCTTTAAAACAGATAGTTAAGGAGTAACATAATGAGGCATTTTAATTGGCGATATGCGTCAGTTTTCGCAGCCATCGGCTTTGTGGCCGTTGGGGTAAATGAGACACAGGCAGCTGGATTTCAGTTGCGTGAAACAAACTCAAAGAAGTTCGGGTATGCACACGCAGGTAGCGCGACCGAAGCCGGCGATGTGGCGGCCCAATGGGACAACCCCGCGACCCTTACAACCCTTGACAAGAATGCTGTGGGCGCTTCCGTCATGGGTGTGTTCCCTCAAGTTAAGTATGATATCACGCGCTCTACGGGTGTGACCGGCGCCTCCATTAATGGAAATGACGGCGACAACGGCGGAACACCAGCAGCCATTCCTGCGGCTTATGTCGCTTGGCATGTCAATCAAACACTTCGATTGGGCCTTGGTATCACAGCGCCCTGGGGTCTTAAAACAGATTACAACAAAGATTGGCGCGGGACGCTTTTTGCCACCCGCTCAAGCCTTGAATCTGTGAACGTAAATCCTGCTTTTGCTCTAAAACTCAACGACATGTTCTCCATTGGCGGTGGATTTTCCATCGAATACATCAAGGCTGTTCTTGGCGAAGGTTTTGAAAAAATAAACGCGGCAGGAAATACATCTGAAGCGCGCCTCCAAGGAAATGATGTGGGTTATGGCTTCAACGCTGGTATCCTTTTCCAACCCTGGAAACACACCCGCTTTGCCCTTGCTTACCGCTCGCAAATTAAACACAGTCTGTCAGGAGATTTTCGCGTTTCTGATCGGGCAAACAACCGATTCGGTGCCCTCCTCGCCCCTGACGCCACCAAAGTTCGCGCAGATGTGACGCTTCCAGAAACCGTCACCTTCAGCGCGCATCACGACATAAACGCTAAATGGAACGTACGCGCCGACATTCAGTTCACCCGTTGGGCACGCCTGAATGAGATCGATATTAATTATGACTGGCGACCCTCTGCCGCTCTTCTGGCTGCAGGTGCCATCACGCAGTCTAAAGAGATCTACAAAAACCGCAATACCTGGTTCTTTGCCCTTGGTACTGGTTATCAATGGACAGAGAGCACCCTTCTCAAAGTCGGTGTGGCATATGATAAGGGCATGACTCGCAACAACTACCGCTCGCCCCGTATCCCAGATGCCAACCGTCTTTGGCTCTCGGCCGGTCTTGAGCAAAAGTTCACGGACAGCATTACAGGGTCTTTGGACTACACGTTCATCCATGTCAAGAACGCGAACATCAATCTAAACGGACAAAGAAACCAAGGAAAATCCGCCTTGGTTGGCCGAAACTTTGTTGCACGTTCAAAAGCTTATGTGAACTTGATCGGTGCGAAGATCCAGTGGAAATTCTAATCTGATCAATGACCTTTAAAAAAGGAGGGGGAAACCCCTCTTTTTTTATGCCTTGAACCTGCCTTGAGCCGTCTTGTTTTTTGTCCTACAATAAAAGCCTTAGACCATAAATAGGGAAGGCACTCCATGAAAATTCTTGTGGCCGTCAAGCGCGTCCTTGACTACAACATGAAAGCCCGCGTTAAGGCCGACCAGTCCGGCATTGACCTGAGCAACGTAAAAATGTCCATGAACCCCTTTGATGAAATCGCCGTTGAGGAAGCCGTGCGCTTGAAGGAAGCCGGCAAAGCGACCGAGATTGTCGTCGTCTCCTTGGGCGCAAGCGCTTGCCAAGAAACCTTGCGCTCGGCCCTTGCCCTAGGCGCTGACCGCGCAATTTTAGTCGAACACGACGCTCCCCTTGACTCCTTCGGCGTTGCAAAAGTTCTTCAAAAAATTGTTGAACAAGAAAAACCTGATCTTTGCCTTCTTGGCAAGCAAGCAATCGACGATGACGCCAACCAAACGGCGCAGTTTTTAGCAGGCTTTTTAAATTGGCCACAGGCGACCTTTGCCTCGAAAATTGACGTGGGCGCAAAGGACGTCACCGTCACAAGAGAAGTCGACGGCGGCCTTGAGACCATTCGGTGTCAGCTTCCCTGCGTCATCAGTGTGGACCTTCGCTTGAATGAGCCGCGCTATCCCAAGCTTCCCAGCATCATGCAAGCAAAGAAAAAGCCTTTAGACATTGTCCCCAGTGCAAGCTTTGGCCTTGATTTGACGCCCAAAACAACAGTTTTGAAGGTCACCGAGCCCCCCGTACGTAAAGCCGGCATCATGGTGGATAGTGTCGCAACCCTTATCCAAAAATTAACCAACGAAGCACGGGTGATCTCATGAGCATTCTTATTATCGCAGAACATAATAACCGCACTCTTTCGCCTGGGACCTTTGCCACTTTGACGGCTGCCAAAAAACTGGGCGGGGACGTGACCCTTCTTGTGGCAGGTGCGGGATGTGCGTCGGCTGCCGAGGAAGCCGCGACTCTTCAAGGTGTGACAAAAGTCTTTTTGTGCGAGGACGCGCGCCTGAAAGACCCAGTCGCCGAGCCTTTAAGTGACGTCGTTGTGGCAAAAGCGGTGGGCTTTACCCATATCCTTGCCCCCGGCACGACCTTTGGAAAAAACGTCCTGCCTCGTATTGCCGCGCGCCTTGGCATCACCCAGATTTCTGACGTTGTCAGCATTGAAAGCAAGGATACCTTTGTGCACCCCATTTACGCAGGCAACGCCCTTGAAACGGTTCAAGTGAGAGCCCTGCCGGTAGCGCTGACTGTTCGCCCCACCGCCTTTGATAAACAAACCGAGCGCGAAGGCAACGCCCCCTTAGAGCGCGTGACCTGTGATTTCCCCAGCGCTTCACTATCTGAGTTTGTTGGTCTAGCAGAAAGCAAATCCGAGCGCCCAGAGCTGACCTCTGCCCGTATTGTGGTTTCAGGGGGACGCGCCCTTCAAAGCAAGGAGAACTTTCACCTCATTGAAGCCCTGGCTGATACTTTGGGCGCTGCCATCGGGGCGTCGCGCGCCGCCGTGGACGCGGGCTATGTGCCCAATGATTACCAAGTGGGGCAAACGGGTAAAGTGGTTGCGCCCGAGCTTTACATGGCCATCGGGATTTCAGGCGCCATCCAACACCTGGCAGGCATGAAAGACAGCAAGGTGATTGTGGCCATTAATAAGGATCCCGACGCGCCCATCTTTCAAATCGCCGATTACGGCCTTGTGGGTGACCTTTTTACCTTAGTACCCGAGCTAACAGAAAACCTGAAGCAACTCAAAAAGTAATCCCCTTGTAAACGGATGTCCTCAGGCCTTCTCTCGAAATGCCTGGGGATTTCGAGCCATCTTTTTCCCTCGCCCGCCTTATGTTAAGGTCGTGCCATGATGTTTTCAGGATTGACCCATGACCACGCTCCCCCCCCTTTATCCCACGGCAAGACTCCGGCGCAACCGACGGTTTGAGTGGCTTCGTGATTTGGTGGCAGAGACATCCCTGAGCCACAAGGATCTTGTGTGGCCCCTTTTTGTTCGGGAAAAAGACGCTGCCCCAACCGTTGCGTCCATGCCAGGCGTGAGGCGCTATACCCTTGAAGAGCTTGACGAAGCGCTGACACGCGCCCGCGCTCTTGGCATCCGCACAGTCCTTCTTTTTCCCGTGATTCCACCCGAACTTCGCGATGAGGTGGGGTCCGAGTCCCTTAAGGACAGCGCCCTTGTCTTCAAAGCGCTCGCGCGTATCAAAGCCCTTGCCCCTGACATGGGTCTTATGGCGGATCTTGCCCTTGATCCTTATACCAGTCACGGCCATGACGGCCTTATCAAGGACGGTGACGTTCATAATGATTCGACCACTGAGGTGCTGGCCAAAGTGGCGTTGATGCAGGCCCAGGCAGGTGCCGATATCATTGCCCCCTCGGACATGATGGACGGACGGGTCGCGGCCATTCGTCATCTTCTTGATCATAATGGCCACGACCAAGTGGGGATTTGTTCTTATGCCGCCAAGTACTGCTCGGCCCTTTATGGCCCTTTTCGAGAGATCCTTGATTCCCAAGGATTTCTAAAAGGTGGTCATAAAAAAAGCTATCAAATGGATCCCCGTAACGGCGCTGAGGCGATCCGGGAGGTCGCCCAGGATCTTCACGAAGGCGCTGACAGTGTCATTGTCAAACCCGGCACCCTTTATCTTGATATCATTCACCGCGTCAAAGAAACCTTTCAGGTGCCGACCTTTGCCTATCACGTAAGCGGCGAGTACGCCATGTTAAAGGCGGCGGCCGCCACTGGTTTTCTTGATGAAAAAAGAACCCTTTTGGAAACACTGATTTGCTTTAAGCGCGCAGGCGCTGATGCTATTATTACCTATAGCGCCCTTGAGGCGGCCCAGTGGCTTAACGAGGTTTAAAAAATGATCAAACATTCCCTTCTCCTGCTTTCCTGTCTTAGCGCTCTTATGTGCTCTGGGTGTGTGGGATCTGCCCTCGTTCACGGTGATGACGCGCCCCAGGGCGATTATCCTGATCTTCACAGTGTGCCTGACCGTCCGGCGTTTACCCCTGACGCTGAAAGCACAGCAACAGAAGTGGAGCTTGAGCAAGGGTATGAAGCGGATCTCGCAAAAAACGAAGCGCTTCGCGCGCAGATCACACACAAACCAGCCCCGGTTTTTTAAAGGGACGTGCGCGTCTTTCTCCTTGCGCACCTTAAAGAGCTTTGATAAGCATCGTATATCTTGAAGATCATCTTCATTATAGGAGAAGCGCCTGATGTCATACCGTCTTGCTGTTGTGGGAGCCACGGGAAACGTGGGGCGAGTCCTTCTTGATATTTTAAGCGAACGGGACTTTCCAGTTGAAAAACTGCATGCTTTAGGTTCTGAACGTTCTGTGGGTAAGAGTCTTTCCTTTGGCGAGAGAGAAACAATCCCCCTAGAATTTCTTGATACCTTTGATTTTTCTCAAATTGACCTTGTGTTTTTCTGCGCCTCGGACGCCCTTGCCCAAAAGCATATACCGCGCATTCAAAGCACCTCCAAGGCCTATATCATTGATAAATCTTCGGCCTTTAGAATGGATCCCCATGTGCCCTTAATGGTGCCAGAAATTAATGCCGGCACCCTTTCTTGGGCCGCTAAAAAGCGCCTTATTGCCAACCCCAACTGTGTGGTGGTCCCCCTTGCCTTGTCTCTGCAAACCCTTGCCCAAGGAAACCCCGTGAAAAAAGTTGTTGTCTCGACTTATCAATCCGTTTCGGGAGCTGGCAAAGAAGCCATGGACGAGCTTTATCTACAAACAAAAGCAACCTACGTGGCAGAGTCCCTCACGCCTGAAGTTTTCCCCAAGCCCATTGCCTTTAATGTGATCCCTCAAATTGACCGCATCGAACATGACGGCTTTACGGGGGAAGAGCATAAGATCATGGGTGAACTGAAGAAAATAATTCACCCAAGCCTTCAGGTGACCCCCACCTGCGTGCGTGTCCCTGTGTTTAACGGGCACGCCGCTTCGGTTCACGCCACCTTTGAAAAGCCGTTGGCGCTTGCCACAGCACGAGAAAGATTTTCAGCCGAAAAAAGTATCCAACTCTATGATAGCGCTAGCAAGGAGCTTTATGCGACCCCCTTGGATATTGCGGGCGAGGACGCGGTTTATATCAGCAGACTGCGCCAAGATCCAAAGACACCATCAGAGCTTACCTTTTGGCTTACATGTGATAACTTACGCAAAGGCGCTGCCTTAAACGCTGTACAAATCGCAGAGCTACTTGTGCGTCAGAATCTTCTAAAAAACTGCTAAAACCAGATTAAACATTATTTTGAATTTTAAAGTTTTTTTTGAAATTCTAACTGATTTTTAACTTTTTAGCCTCCCAGTTTTGCCAATTTTCTTATACTTTTGAAGAAATTGTCACGCATCTTCCCATTGCGCAGTCTCATTTTGTCGTGCTACTCTTTTATGAAATATATAAGGGAGGGCACGTTGAGTGAACCCAAAAGCAGACATCTTACAAGGCTTCATCAGGCAGCGTGCTCTCACGCGCAGTCTAAAGACTTCACAAGATCTCACTTTTGCTGGCACGCCTCCCGTCGCTTCCGCGCCGCCATCGTCACCCACGCTCAGCGCCCAAGAAAAGATCAAACAAGACCTCGACCGAGTGGCGGCACAAACAGCTCATCACTTGGAACCACCCCCAGCAAAAGGACGTCTTTTCATGGGCAAACTTAGAAGTTTTTTTGTATTTCTTTTGTTTTTGTTGGCGGGTGCCCTCTTTTTCACCGTTGGGTTTTTGACCTGTTATACGACCTTTCCGCCGCGCCCCATGAGTGATCTTTCAAAAGACTATATGGGGCCTTACGGCGCTTCACGGGCCTCCCAAGATATCGCCCAGGCCCCGCCTCTGAGCTCACCTGTCACCACGTCCTACGCCAATAGACAAGCCTTTATTCGCTCCAACGCCCCCCAGGATCTTTTGGCAGACGCTGAGATGCGCACAGTACGCGAGTCTAAAAGTCAGGCCAGAAACTTCATAACGCGCGCGCTTAGCAGGGTGAATACGGAGATTCGTTCGGCCCTTGGCCCTTATCTGGGTGCGGCTGTTGCCCCCCTCACCACGGGCCTTGCCCAGTCAGCCACCAATCAAACCTTCGCCAATGATCCCCTCTCAGGGCGAAGATCAGGATCACAAGCACAAGTGTCGTCACAAGACGGCAGCGCCGGTCCAGGCGCGAGCGCCTCGAACGTCGCTGAAAACGGACCTGCCGGGGCAACCCTTAAACCTTCGGACACCATGCAAAACCAGGCAACTTATACCATTCTTGCCCGAGAATCTTTGTTTAGTGACGAAGCTCTTTCTTTTGCCCAGCAACTCCGAGACCAAGGGTTTGGTGCCTACATGGTGAAAGAACAAACGCCTGAGGGGCAGGTAAAATATGTCGTAAAAGTCGGTCAATTCTCTCATTATCAGGATGCTCGGGACGCAGCCGCCCTTTTAGGGAAGCAATGGCAACTGCCTGCGCGTGTCATCCTGTTTGGCCCCCCTATGTAAAAGGACACGAAACCCATGACGCAAAAAAGCAATCATTTGAACACAAAAATCACAGGAATCGCCTTGGGGCTTTTGCTAGCGGGCTGTCAAAGTATGAGCGTTTTTCAAAAGAAAGAAGACGCCCATACCCCTTGTATTACGGCCATTGACATCTCTCTTGATTCTGATGCCAATCAAAACTCTGCCGTGGCCATCGATCTCTTGATTGTTTACAGCGATGAACTGATGAAAACACTCATGAAGATGAAATCAAAAGATTATTTTGAGTCACATATGCAGGTTAAACGAGACTACCCAGATATGGTGGACATCTGGCATTGGGAGCTAACCCCTGGTCAAGTTGTCAGGGACTATCCGATCCAACAGCGCTCAGATGAACCTGTCGGGGCCGTTCTTTTTGCCGATTACCTTGCAAAGGGCGATCACCGGATTAGACTTGCCCAGCAGGCCCATGCCCATGTTCGTATGAAGAAGTTCGACTTCTGTGTCCTTGAACAAGGATGTAGTGCCGACCCAAGGCACCAAGCCTTCGCCTCACGGGACGCCCCAGAAGACCCAAGTGCCGGCGCCATGGCTGGCAATCTTTCTAAGGGAAAAGATGCTCTCAAGCAAGGCATGTCCACGGCTAAACAACTTAAAGGTGAAGTTTCACAACTTCAAAAAATGCTTAAATAAATGACCAGGGAGGTTTGATATTACTATGGCAACGACTTACCCCATCGCTCCTGCATTGCAATGGCACGAAGGCATGCTCCTCATGCCTGAGCACTTTCAACAAAATGATCGCCGTCTTGACCAACTCTTTCACTTTCACATGTCCAATACGTCGCCTTTCTATTGGGGAATTGTGTCGTGCAAAATCGATTCGGCAAAACTTGTCACAGGCGTTGTGAGCTTCACCGCCCTGCAAGCCGTCATGCCCGATGGTACCATCGTCAGCGTACGTGAAGAAGAAGGCAGACCTTTAGAAGTCGACATTAACGATCTGATTTTAAAACAAGTGGATAAGACGCTCATGCTTCACTTGGCGGTTCCCATCTATAGACCCAACGCAGCGAACGTCAACAATGACTTGCCGCGCTATGTTTCCCAGGAAAGTGACGTGGTCGTGGACGAGAACACCGGAGAGGGGCAATTACGTTTTCCCACCCTCAGGCCCAATCTCTTTTTGTTAACGGGCGACATCCCATCCGGGCAGTACATTAGCTTTCCTGTTCTTAAAATCGCCTATGTATCAAATAGCTATTCCATTTCAGGTGATTTTTGTCCGCCCTTTCTTTCCATTACCTCAGACCACCCCATTGGCGCACTAAGCCTGGATCTTGCCCAGCGAATACGCCAAAAAATTTCTTTTCTTTCAGACAGGCTAAACTCTCAAATAGACGATATCATGTCCGCAGAAGCAGAAGACGCCGTGAGAGCCCTTTCAAGGGGACTTCTTCCTTTTGAAGCCATGCTGCGAGCAGGGGCGGCGCATCCTTATGACCTGTATCTTGAGCTTTGCTCCCTTGCTGGGGATATGACAGCGCTCCATCCAGGGCAAATGCCGCCGAGTTTTTCAACCTATCGTCACGATGATATGATGCCAACCTTCCAAGAGGCGTTGGGCTTTGCTAATGCCATGTTGGACCGCATTCAAGAAGGCTATAATGTCATCGCTTTTACCCTTGAACAACGGATTTTCAAACTCCCCCTTCGCCAAGCCTGGATGCAAGATCACCTTATTTTTGGTGTCAAGGCAGCACCTGGTATGAGTGAAAAGGAAGTTTCTGACTGGCTCACCCAAGCTGTCATCGCGACCGATCGTTTCGTGGGACCCGTGAGGGACAAACGGATCCTGGGCGCCAGCCGTGCCGTGATCGAGGCAAGTGAAGACATGGGGCTTCTTCCAGCAAGGGGAGTCGTTCTCTTTTCTGTGCTCTATGATCGAAACTTTATTGATTCTAATGAAACACTCCAGGTCTTTAATGTGGCGGATACTGAGGCCACAAGGCCCGTGGAAATTGTGATGTACGTCCCAAAAAGAACCAGGGATACATATTTTTAGAAAAAATTAATACTATTTAGTTATTATTTAAATTACTTTTTAATAAAATTCCACCTCAAAAGAGGGGAAAAAGGGAGCAAACGATGGCGCAAACGCTGCAGCTTAGACGGGTAGGAGACAGAGATGGCTCGTTTGTTTTGAGATATTTCGAAGAGTTTTACACTGAAATCTCACGTCAAAAAGATCGCATCCGTTCAGGTCAATGGAAAAGCCCTGACACTTTCTCAGATGCACCCGGTGCAGCCGAGATGGACGTTGCCACCAGTGCCCAAGGGATTGCTGACAAACTTTACCAAATGCTCGACCGTCAGGCCATTCAAGCCAGCCGCATGGGCGGAGAGTTTGGGAGCACCTATTACCAAGAAGCGCAGTATGTCATGGCCGCCCTTGCCGATGAAGTCTTTCTTAATCTTCCTTGGGAAGGACGAAAGTACTGGGAAGATCACCTTTTGGAGTCACGCCTTTTTGGGACCCACGACGCGGGCGATCTCTTTTTTAGAAGGCTTGATCAATTCCTTGCAGAGAGAGACATCGTGCGCAAGGATCTTGCAGAAGTTTATCTCCTCGCATTAGGTCTTGGCTTTCAAGGTAAATTTAGAAACATCAACGATGACGGCCGCTTGGCAGAATGGCGACGACAACTGTACGTTTTCATCAATCACCGCACCCCCGCCCTTTTAGCTGGTAAAGAACGTCTTTTCCCTGACAGCTACGCCCATACGCTTACCATCGGTGATAAGGAGCAAATGCAAGACAGACGCCTTTGGTACACAGCCATTGGGTCCGTGTTTATTGTGATCTTTCTTTTCTCACATCTCATGTGGGAACGTGCCATCGAGGACGTGTCGACAGTAAGCACACGCATCCTCAATTTAACGAAGAAATAGGAGGGACCTGTGTTGGCACAACTTCTTCAAGGATATCAGACATATCTTCCTCTTATCCTCATTGGCGCCCTTGTTCTTGCCGTCCTTGTGGTCATCCTCATTATGATTGTGGGTAAAAAAGCTCTTGCCCAGTCAAGAAAACGTCAAGCCCTTGCAAGGCCAGCAGGGGCAAAGCCCACCTTTGCCCAGCGCCTTGAGCATACCCAAGAGCACCTTAAGGGCATTAAGGGATGGATTATGGGTCTATGGGGGAAGTGGCGCTGGGAGCCCAATGATGACCAAGCGCTTTCCTTCAAGCAAACTCTCAAAATTTTAAAGGAATACCTGCCTGATCGTCACCCAGAGTATACTCTTCCTTGGTATATGGTCGTGGGTTCTGATCAATCGGGAAAATCAGAAATCCTCAACGATCTTGATTTAGAGTTACCCATAGGAAAGCCTAATTATAGCGTAGACACCCAAATTACAGGCGTTCAGTGGTCCTTCTATGACCGAGGTGTTGTCCTTGAGGTGAACGGCGATTGTTTTCTTCGCGATCAAGAGATCTCCTCCAATAACGAAGTATGGACAAGACTATTAAGGCTTCTCAATCGTTACCGTGCAAGACGGCCCTTAGACGGTATTGTGATCACACTCCCCGCATCAGAGCTTTATGGACCGACGCGGCTTGCTCAAATTGATCTTATGGAGCGCGCCAAACATATCTACACCAAGCTTTGGAGCCTCCAGTCGGTTACAGGGATGAGACTTCCCGTTTATATGGTTGTGACCAAGTGCGACCTCGTTCCTGGCTTCAAGAGCTTTGCAACTGAGCTTCCTGCCACAGCCTACAACGAAATGTTTGGTTGGTCTTCGCCCTACGCCATCGATGCAACATACGGTCCTGATTGGGTTGACGATATTTTTGATCATCTCCACCGTTCTCTAAACAGACTCCGTTCTGAGGTGTTTGCCGAGGGACAAGTTCGCAGTGAGCGCGACGGCACCCTTCTTTTTCCCTTAGAGTTTTTCTCACTTAAAGAAGGAATTGGTGCGTACCTGAATGGCATTTTCAAAGATAGTTCTTACCATGAAAGCTTCTTTTTAAGAGGCGTTTATTTTTCTGGAAAGGCAACAATCCAGGGCGCCCCCGTCTTTTCCCAGCGCAGCGTCTTCGAAGATACAGCCGTGCGCGCTCAAAAGCTGGATCCTCAGCAAGAGTCACGTGAAAAAGCCATCTTCTTGCGTGATTTGTTTGAAAAGAAGATTTTTTGCGAGTCGTCATTGGCAAGGCCCGTGAGACGCCTTCTGCTGTCCACAAACAGACTCCTGAATTTTACAAAAATGGCCAGTGTTGTGGTGGCCGTAGGATGGATTGCCGGCATAGTCCATAATTTCAAGACCATCGAATCAGGTAATCAAACCTTGATGCCAAGCCTCAAACGCATTGACAGCGCCCTGCAAGGGATAGATCAACTAGGGGGATATCAAGATACGCCCCGTTTTAGAGAGTACCTGAATCAGCAAGCAACCTCCGTTCTTGAAGGATTTTCAGACCTTGATCCTGTCGATAGCTTTGCCTTTTTTATGCCAAGCTCTTGGCTGAGTAACATAGATGAGCATATCCAAGATGCTTTTACCATTGGCTATGACCACATTATTTTACCCTCTTTGTACTCCGCCTTATTGAAAAAAGCAGAAGAAGTCGTCTCCATTGGACACATCGATTACAAAAATGATCTTCGCACGCCATTTGTCAACCCCGCCTACTCGCCAGCCTTCAAGGCTCTCAACGGGTACGTGACTGACGTTGTACAACTAGAGAAGCAAGTTTCCAACTTTAATGAACTTGACGTCACGAGCAGTGTGGAAAACTTGGGCATTTTGGTGCGTTACCTATTCAACCGTGACTTACCCAAAAATTTCTTTAGTCACACGGAGTACTATAAAAGAGCCCTGGGTCGTATTATTGATCGCAATATTGATCTGACTCATTTCAGGGTGGCCGCAGGTCAAAAATTGGGGATTCTTTTTAAGAATTTCATCGCAACGTCTTTTGATGTTCAACGTAACTTCCCGCTTTTTGAAAAATTGAAAAGAGACATCACCAACTGGGAAGATACAAAAATCTTGCATCATCTGCATGCCAGTGATTTACGCAAGACAACCGAACGCGCCATCACAGTTGCAGATATTATTGCCAGCGGTGATCTTGCCTGGATTGATAATACCATCTTTGAGCCAAGCCCAAGCTATGTGCAGATGAAAAATGATATCTCGGCCTCCCACCTTTTGGGTCCTGATCTAACGGCTGAGCTCTCACGTATTGCCGACCGTGAATTCTTAACATTTAAGCTTCATCTATCTGATTTGAAAACGAAACTGACAGGCACCTTCTTTAATATTGCCGACAATCGACTTGTGGGCGAACCTTCTCCTGGTCTTGTGGCGGTCATCGACGCGCTCAGCCAATATCTCAACGAAAAGTTTATGATCACTCTGGGTCACAAACCTCTTTCAACCAAGTTGGACGGCGCACGTCTGCTGTTTTGGGATGAGGAAACCCTACAAAAAGCGGAGGAGTATGCGGACGCCTACCAATCGTATTTGCAAAAACATTTGCCCGCAGCCCTTGCCGATCTTCAAGATCTTTTCAAAATTGTGGGTCTGAACAGTACCCGGGATATTGTGACAGCCCTCATCGCAAACGCCCAATCATTTCAAGACAACCCCTTGAATTCTCTTGGCTTTGGCGCGCAAGAAATCCTCCATGCCCAAGTTCAGAATGTGGCCGCCGCCGTACCTCATTTTACAAAACTCCTTGGCATGTACGATAACGGGGGGTTTGTGAACAACGGTGTGGTCTTACGAGAACTCCTTGTAAAGCAGAATTATGACATTCTTGAGCGCATCGAAAAGCTTCTTGAAAGTGATAACCTCTATAATGCAAAGGAAGAGGCCTTTGAATGGTGGGATGGCTCTCCCCTAGTGGGCCTCAAGGCCTTTGGGGTACACACGATTTCTGATATGAGAACGTACCTTGCGGCGCAACGTTTTCAAATTGCTTTTCTTGCAAAAGAAATGGCAGAGCCCATCTTGACACTTTTAAGTCTTGGCTATCTGGAGGATGTGCCTTATGACCTTCCCCTTGCCACTAAATGGAGTCATATCGCCTCAACATTAAGCGATTATGAAAAGCAATCCCCAGGAAACTCTTTAAAGATCCTTGAGCAGTTCTTGACTTATGACATTAACGAGTTGTCATTGGAGAACTGTACGCTGGAGGTTGACGATTTTGATGGAGGCGATTACTTCCTTGAAATTCGTAATCGCTATGCCACCTCTTTACAAGACAGGTGTGAGACCTTGCGTGGTCGCAAGGCCCTTGAGCGTTACAACCGTGCAGCCACCTTCTTCAACGTGAATCTTGCAGGACGCTTCCCGTTCACAAAGAATATTCTGCGCGATGCATCTTCAGAGGCTGATCCCGATGATGTGATCACGTTCTTTCAACTTTTTGATAGTCTGAGTACCAAGGACATCGAGATCATCAAAAGACTCTCGCGTTCGTCGGCGGCTAAAGACTCTCTTGCAGCTTTTATTTCAAAGATTGAAAGTGTCAGACCCTTAATGCTCGCTTCTCTAGATAAAGGAACCGATAAGCAAATTCCCAATGTAAAAGTCGATGTGGCCTTCCGAACGAACCGTCAAGAAGAGCGCGGCGGCAATAAAATTATTGATTGGTCCATGGACTTTGGTACAGGACAAATCGACTTTAGAGGCACGGAATTGACCGGCAAGTGGCGCGTGGGCGCCCCTGTGGATGTGAACCTCACCTGGGCCCTAGATTCTGACAATGTCCCCATTTCCGATCCGCGCAATCCCTCTTTGGATGTTGTGGGGCCCAACGCGATCTTTTCCTACGAAGGGAGATGGGCTTTAATTCGCCTTGTGCGGGAACACGCAACCGATGAAGGAAAATTTGATCAATCATTGACGCCAGCTCCCCTCACCCTAGAGTTTTTGGTGCCAACCGCCTACAATAAGGCTTGCTATCAAGGAGATCCCCCACTCAAGATGGACCGTAAAAGTGAACCTGCGCGTGTGTATTGTCAGCTCAGCATGCACATCCCTGTCACATCTCAGCTAGAGGGGCCCGATGGTCTAACGGTCACAGAGCTTAAACGCATCGGTATGCCACGGTTCCCTTATGAAGCGCCTGTGGTGGATCCTTTGCCGTTGAAGCGCCGAAAGCAAGATTAGGAGAGCGTCATGAAACAGTTTCAACTGAGCGATCACGTCTGGAATGCCCTTTTAAAACCCATTTCTGACGCTGAACCGTCAGGAAAGTTCTTTTTGTACGAACCTCTTTACGATCAAATTCGTGAGGCAAGATTTCACGAAGATGACTCGCTGCCTCAAGGAATTTGGCAAAGGGATCTCAAAAAAGCCGATTGGACAAAGGTTGAAACCCTTTGCGTTGAAGCATTACAAGAAAAAACTAAGGATCTACAAATTGCTGCCTGGCTAACTGAAGCGTGGCTTGTACAATACGGCATCGAGGGGTTCGCCAAGGGTATGGAGTTATGTCGGCTTTTGGCACAGACCTTTTGGGACTCGGTCTATCCGGCCTTACGAACCGAGGATCCAGAATACCGCCTTGCTCCCCTCACTTGGATCAATGAAAAACTAGAGGAACGTCTTTATTTTATTACTATTACTAAACCCACGGATCTGACGCAAACTTCTTTGAGTTTTGCTGATTATACCAAGGCACAACAAAATGATACTCTTGCACGTCGTGACCCCAAAGTGGCCCGTGAACAGGAAAAAACAGGAGAGCTTACCCTTCCTCAATTTAAGCGTTCTCAAACCCTTACTCCTTCATCTTTTTACCGCAACCTCCGTGAGCAGCTGCATGCGTGCCTCAGTGAAGCACGCGCCTTTGAGGAACTTGTGTCATCAAAGCTGAAAGGTTATGAAGGGCTTTTGGTGCGCCTTCGCGCCACCCTTCAAGAAATCTTAAAATTTGTCGATGGTTGTCTTGAAGATCGAAGGGAAGTCATCCCAGAGTCATCCGACACCCCCGCACAATCTAAAGGAAACACTATGACAGAAAAAGGCACAAGTGGCATGGGTGGTCCCATCAAAAGCAGAGAAGATGCGTATCAGTGCCTGGCTGAGGCAGCCGATTTCCTTGCACACCTCGAGCCCCACAGCCCAACACCTTACCTTGTGCGCCGTGCTATTACTTGGGGGAGTATGTCCCTCATCGACCTTATGCAAGAAATTGTCCACGACCCCAACGATTACCGACAAATCCTGCAACTTTTGGGCGTACCCCATAAGTCGGACCATACGGGAAGTTAACTTAAAACGCCGCGTGGAAAAGCAGTCATGGGAACGAGGAGCACCTTGAGGTGTGTGACGCTTGAGTCTTTAGGGCGGCCCCTCGTTTATGCTTTATGGGTTTTGTGATAACTCTCAAGGGTATCTGCAAAAAGCGGCGGCACCTCCTGCATCGGGTAGTGCCCTGACCCAGGTAAATCCACAAATGACGCTTTTTCAAACCATGTGCCGATGGTATTCTTCATATCTTGCAGGCAGTGTCCTTGCACGTCACTTTGTCCGGTAATCACTAAAAGAGGCGTTTTGCATCCTGCAACCTTTTGGGAAAAATCCGTTTTCACAAACATATGGAGATAACCCAAGCGGGCAGAGGCAAGGGAGCTCTGCCACCATCTAGCGACTTTATAGTCCAGAAATTGACCCTGATAACGCCCCCCGGTCATAAAGGATACTATTTGCCTAGCCGCCACCTGGTCGCGCTGGGTTGCGCCTTCAAAAAATGCCATATTCTCAAGCATACCAGAAGATCCACACGCAGGGGTCGGGGTCACGGCCACAAGACTTAAAAGCCTCTCGGGGGCCATCACAGCGGCGTACTGAGCCACAAGTCCGGTCATGGAATGGGTCACAAGATGAAAGCGTTTAACGCCCAAGTGATCCATAAGGGCCATGAGATCCGTGTAGATTTCCTCAACACTAAAGCGCCCTTGAATATCTTTGGACTTTCCGTATCCGCGCACGTCTACGAAATAGTAGGTGAATTCGGGACAAAGATAGGGTTTGATGATCTCGTAGCTTGTCGTGTCACAGAACCAATCGTGAAGCATCACGACCGCCTCGGTCCCTGCCCCCAGCATTTCATACCCTAGCATTGGCTCTCTCTTTCTTTTGTGGACAGATTTCCCCATCCCTTTTTCTTGACGTTTCTTTATGACCTGTTCTAAAGGGTGTGGCAAGGACACGTACCTCTTTTTCTTTCAAATTGACGGGGGTGTGCTTTATGTGTTGTCCTGGGGCACAAGGCGTTTTCGCACCCACATGGCAACGGCCGCAGCCACACTTTGGTAGGCATGCTTTGTGGCGGGCAACAGATCTTCTTGAATAAACGCCGGCACTCCTTTGTCGCAGGCGCGCGCAATCCCAGGATCAAGGGGGAGATGCCCCAAGAATGGGATCTTTTTTTCCTCGGCCAAACGCCGGCCTCCTTTTTCACCAAAGATTGGTGTTTCTTTATGGCAATGCGCGCACACAAACGAGGCCATATTCTCCACCAATCCCACAAAGGGTACCGACATGCGCTCGAATAAATCAAGACCGCGCCGCACGTCTTGAAGGGCAACTTCTTGGGGTGTTGAGACCACCACCACCCCAGCTAGCGGCACACGCTGCGTAAGGGTCATATGAAGATCACCTGTGCCTGGAGGAAGATCAATAAGCAGCACCTCCAGGGCGGGCCAGGCAACATCAAGAAGCAACTGTTTGAGGGCAGTCTGTACCATGGGGCCTCGCCACAATACGGGCTGTCCTTCTGGAATCAAAAATCCCATGGACATGGTGGGCATTCCGCCCACCCAAAGTGGATCGATTTTACCTGATGCCGTTGTGGACGCGGGCCCTTTTGTCCCAAGAAGAGTGGGGAGTGAAGGGCCATAAAGATCTGCGTCCAAAAGGCCCACCTTGATCCCCAGCATGCGAAGGGCCACGGCCAAATTTAGACTTAAGGTTGATTTTCCCACCCCGCCCTTTGCGGACGTGACGCCAACAATCAGTTTCATATGGGGCAAAGGAAACAAGGCAGGGGCCGTCGCCTTTTTTGTTTCTGGGGCAGTACGCTTTGCGGTCCACGCTACTTGCACCCTTTGTCCCAAAAGTGCTTTCGACAGAGTTGTCTCTACAATTTCTTTAATTTCTTCAAATGCTTTTTGCTCTTCAAGCGTAATCTCCATAAACAGGTGAAATGTGTTTTCATGGGTGTGGCCTTCTATCTGCCGGCCGCTTTCTTTGAGGGGCACGAGGCGCACGGGGTCCTCAATCAAGGACAAAGCGTCCAGCACTTGGGGAGGGAGAGACACCTTATCTAACAAAAGATCCTCGCTTTTCTATGAATCGCGTTGCGCCTGCCATGGGTATAGCATATAAATAAATAAACTGCAGGGGCTTATGACGTACGTAATAGTAAGGAGAGACCGTGTCCTGGAATGATCAAAATGGGGGACCTTGGGGCCAAAAACCCAAAGGAAATGGCGGCAATTATGGGGGAGGCGGCAACGGCTCTGGCGGAGGCCCTGACTTTGAGGATATCCTCAAAAAAGGTCACGACAATATTCGCCGCATTTTCCCGAAATCAGGTGGTGGAGGCAGTGGCGGCGGCCAAAGTGGCGGAAAAGCCCTTGGAATCCTTGCTGTTGTTGTGGGAGGACTTTGGCTTGGCTCTGGCTTTTACCAGGTTCAAGAGGGCGAGCAAGCGGCCGTTCTTCGCTTTGGCAAGTGGGTCAAGACCACAACCCCTGGTATTAACTACCGTCTGCCCTATCCCATCGAATCTGTCATCATTGAAAAAGTTGAACAAATCAACCGGGTGGATAGCGGCGTTCAGGTAAAGTCCGATGTTGCCCTCAAGGCTGATAACAGCGCGAACTTGATGCTGACCGGAGACGAGAACATTGTCTCCATCGAATTTACCGTTCACTGGTTTATCAAGGATCTAGAGGGATATCTTTTTAAAATTGATGATCCTAAATTAGCTGTTAAGGACGCCGCTGAAAGCGCTGTGCGTGAAATCGTGGCCCAGCACAAATTATTGTTCGCCCTGACAAAAGGACGCGGAGAAATCACCAATAAAGCCCAAACCCTTCTTCAAAAGATGCTGGACAGTTATGAATCCGGCATTCAAATTCAGCGCATTCAGCTCAAAAGTGTTGACCCACCTACGCAGGTTGTGGACGCTTTCCGTGACGTTCAGCGCGCCAGCGCCGATAAAGAAAGTAAGATGAACGAAGCAAAAGCTTACCTGAATTCTGTGGTTCCTGTGGCACGAGGAGAGGCCTCTCAGATTACGCAGATCGCTGAAGCCTATAAGCGCGCGGTGGTCGATAAGGCGACCGGTGAGACGTCTCGTTTCCTTGCGGTTCTTGCCAAGTATAAAAGTGCTCCTGATGTCACGAAAAAGCGCCTTGTCCTTGAGAATATGGAAACCATTCTAACGGGCGTCAACAAGGTGCTTTTGGACGGGAAGGCGGCTGGGGCCCAAAACGTGCTTCCCTACCTGCCCTTGCCTGCCATCAAGCCGGCAGAACCAAAGCCGGTGGAGGATCCCTCCCCTGCGCTCAGTGCCGCCGCCCCCCTTGCCAAAGTCCTTCAAGCACCAGAAAGGGTTAAACCATGACCCAACGTTTTCTTTTACCCATCGCAGGCTTGTTCGCGGGCCTTGTGTTTCTTGCATCCGAGGTGTTTTTTACTGTGCACCAAAGCGCCCAGGCCATCGTCCTACAGTTTGGTGAGCTTGTGGCGGTCCATGAAACACCAGGCCTGAAAATGAAAATTCCTTTTATTCAGACGGTTATCTTTTATGACGCGCGCCTTTTAAACTACAACCTACCCGTCATCGAAGTGACCGACGGTGATCAAAAACGTTTGGTGGTTGACATGTACACACGTTACCGCATCAAAGACCCGCTGCTGTTTTTCAAAAAAGTACAAACACGACCCAATGCTGAAAACAGGCTCAGCACCATTGTTGATGCCAGCATGAGACGCGTGATTGGGCGCGTGACCCTCTCTAAGCTTTTGTCCGAAAACCGCACACGGATCATGGGTGAAATCCAGCAAGAAGTGGTCGCATCAGCCCAAACCTTTGGTGTAGAAGTGACCGACGTGCGCATTATTCGCGCGGATCTTCCCCGTGAAAACAGTGAAGCGATCTTTCGTCGTATGGAAACACAGCGTCGCCAAGAAGCTAAGCAATACCGGGCAGAAGGTGATGAGCAAGCCCAGATGACTCGTGCTGACGCCGACCGTCAAAAGATTCAGATTTTGGCAGAGGCCAATAAGAAATCAGAAATCATTCGAGGTGAGGGAGACGCGACCGCCTATAAGATTTACGCGGACGCCTACCAACAAGATCTTGAATTTTATGATCTTTATCGCAGCCTTGAGGCCTATCGTAAGAGTTTTCGCCCCGAAGACACGACCATGGTGATCACCAAGGATAGCCCTTTTTTCAAACATTTAGGTAATTAAGGAGATACAACCCATGTCCATCGGCACACTTTTAAAATGGCAAAAACGTCTCTGCCTTGTGGTCGGCCTTGCAACGGCCCTGCCGGCGCTTCAGGCCGCACCCCAGGATTTCTCGTCGGTTGTGAAACCTCTTTTGCCGGCTGTGGTCAACATTTCAACCACCTCAGAAGCCTCAGCAGATAAGCGTTTTCCAGGCATGGGAGGCGGCACTGGCAACCCCCTAGAAGAGCTCTTTCGCCAGTTTCTAGACGAACAGCAAGGGGGAGGTCTTAAACCCCGTAAATCATCTTCCCTGGGATCAGGCTTCATTATCTCTCAAGAGGACAAGACCGTTTATGTTGTGACCTGTAACCATGTGGTCGCTGACGCTGACGAAATTAAAGTCACGCTTCATGACGGTGACGATTTTAAAGCCACCATCGTAGGACGTGACCCACGCACGGACCTTGCCCTTTTGAAGTTTGAGTGCGAGAAAAAAGTAACAACGGCCCCGTGGGGTGACTCTAAGAAAGCCGAAGTTGGGCAATGGATTATTGCCATTGGTAACCCTTTTGGCCTTAGCAGCACTGTAACAGTCGGGATTATCTCGACCCTTGGACGTGATATTTCTGCGCGCGCTGGGCGCGATGGCAGCTTTGCTGACTATGTGGACGGCTATATGCAAACCGACGCCTCCATCAATATGGGGAACTCTGGGGGTCCCATGTTTAGCGTTGACGGACAGGTGATCGCCATTAGCACTGCCATTTTCTCGCCCAACGGCGGCAACATCGGCATTGGTTTTGGTATTCCCGCAGACCTTGCCAAACAAGTCATTGGTCAGCTTCGTGAATTCGGTAAAACAAAGCGCGGCTGGCTAGGGGTACGCATCCAAGGGATCACCCCTGAAATTGCCTCAAGCCTTGGCCTTGCAAAGCCATGGGGCGCCCTGGTAGGGGAAACGTCTCCCAAAAGCCCAGCTGGCCTTGCGGGCGTTCAAACGGGTGACGTCATCTTGAAATTCAACGGTGTTGAGGTCAAGGAATCCAGAAGCTTGCCGCGCCTTGTGGGTGAAACAGACATTGGCAAAACCGTTCCCATCGTTGTGTGGCGTGACGGGAAGGAAGTCACCTTACAAATCAGTGTGGGTGAGTTTGAAAAAGCAGAAAGCGAAGGCCTCATCGGGAATGAAGACGAAGAAGCCGATACGCCTGCCCCGTCCAAAGGACCCATGGTGCTGGGCATGTCCCTCAAGCCTCTCTCCCTTGAGCAGAGAAAGCGTTTCGGCATTGATGATGACAAAGCCTCGGGTGTCGTGATTGTCTCCCTTGACCCACGCTCGGAAGCTGCAGAAAAAGGACTCCGACCTGGTGATCTTATTGTCGAAGTCACAAGCGAGCGCCGCAAACTTCGCCCAAAAACAGGTGATGATTTGCAAAAACTCGTGGAAGAGCTGCGTAAAGACAAGAAAAAGCAGCTGCTGCTTCTGGTCAGTCGTGGCGGCAGTCCTCGTTATCTTGCCCTTTCCCTAGAAGAAGAAAAGCAAGACGAGAAAAAACAGGAGAAAAAAGACAAGAAAAACGCTAAGAACTAAGAGCGTTTTGCGTCAACCATGAAAAGGGGGCATACGTGCCCCCTTTTTGCTTGTGAAGAAAGTGACAACCCCCATGGCACAAACCTTTGATTTCATCCTTGAAGACGGAACCGAAAAAATACGTCTGGATGCGCTTTTACAAGGAAAAATCCAGGACCTTAGCCGCACGCGTTTAAAAAGCCTCATTGAAGACGGACACGTTCTTGTGGACGGCGCGCCATGCCTTGCTGCGTCCTTGAAGGTCAAGGCCGGTATGACGATTCGTGTCACGGTACCTGAAAGTAAGCCCATGACCTTAACGCCTCAGTCCATGGATCTTGAGATTATCTTTGAGGATGATGATCTTTTAGTCTTAAACAAGCCCGTGGGCCTTGTGGTGCACCCAGCTCCAGGTCATCCTGACCAAACCCTTGTGAACGCGCTTCTGGCCCACTGCGGGGACACGCTTTCTGGTATTGGCGGGGTTGAGCGTCCCGGCATTGTCCACCGCCTCGATAAGGGGACAAGCGGTCTTATGGTTGTTGCCAAAAATGATCTGGCTCACCAGTCCCTCACCAGTCAGTTTTCTGACCGTACCTTGACAAGACGGTACTACGCCTATGTCTGGGGACTTCCAAACCCTGCCCAAGGGACCATTGACAAACCCTTGGGGCGCAGCCCTCATCACCGGCAAAAAATGGCTGTCAAACCCCATGGTGGTAAACCCGCCCAAACCCTTTACCGGGTCGTTAAAACCTTTGGCCTGAATGCGTGTCTTGTTAGCTGTGATCTCAAGACGGGGCGCACCCATCAAATCCGCGTACATCTGTCGTCCTTGGGGCACGGCCTTCTTGGGGACGCCCTTTACGGGAGCGTGCCGCGCCGCGTATCCCCCCTGTTAAAAACAGCTGTCAAAGAGCTGCTCTTAGACGATGAGCGCCCCGCCCTTCATGCGTACGAATTGCAACTACGCCATCCCAGAACAGAAGACCTGCTTGTCTTTAAGGTCCCTTTGCCTGAAGACTTAGTAGCCCTTGAAGCGCTTTTAGAAGAGGCCTATTAAGGATTGCCTGACCATCCTGTGTCCCCGTAATCTGGTAGACCCTAGAGAGTATGTTGATCTTCAAGGGCTTTCTTTTCCAAAAATTCCCGAAAAGCGCGCACCCGCTTGGAATGACTCAGCTGCTGGGGATAAACAATGTAGCGCTGCATGTTTCCACCTGGCAAGTCAGGCAGAACCTCGACCAATGACGCATCATCGCCGACCACGTACCTATGAAGGGCCGCAAGACCAATCCCGGCACGCACAGCCTGACAAATGGCATGGACATTGTTTACGATTAAATAGGGCTTGCGTACGTGTCCTCGCTTAGCACCAACATGTAAAATCCAATTTATTTTGGTGTTCATGTGCCGACTATCATCACCGTAAACAATGAGACGGTGCTGATCCAAATCCTCGGGCTTTGTGGGCACGCCGTGCTTTTCAAAATACTCCCGGCTGCCATAGATGCGAAGGCGGTAAGGTGGAAGCGGCACTGTTAGCAGGCCTGGTTGGTGAGGCGGCTCTTGGGTCAGGCTGATGTCCGCCTCGCGGTTATGCAGATCAAGGGGCTCATCGCTTAAGATCACCTTGAGGGAGATATTGGGATATGTCTCTAGAAATTCACCCAGGCGCGGTGTCAGCCATAACGACCCAAACCCCACAGAGGTTGTGACCTTCAACGGTCCTTGGGGGGCCCCTTTGGTTTCGTTGATCATGGCCTCAGTCAAGGCCAGACGTAAAAAGACGTCACGCACGGTATCATAAAGCAAGTCTCCTTGCTCGGTCATGATGAGACCGCGTGCATGACGATAGAACAGGGGCGCGCCAAGGGTTTCCTCAAGGCCGCTAATTTGCCGACTGATGGCAGATTGACTTAGATTCAGTTGCTCTGCTGCGCGCGTAAAGCTGCCAACTTGAGCCACACTATAAAAAACTTTTAACTTATCCCAATCCACGGAACACCCTTCTTAGGAAAATGCTCTTTTTCCTAAAGATCTTGTGCCACCTTACAAGATGCATCACTGACGTTGAGTCGCTCCCTCTCGCAAGGAAGCGTTCCATTTTTCTCGTTTTGGTACAATCAGCTCTGTATCTTCGTAACATCCCTGCTCGTTTATCTTTCATGACAGGCGCATGGTCATCTGTCAAGGTGCCACAGTTAGGAACAAAAATCATAGCATTAAATCCTTGTCTCTTGAAATGCCTTCCCAAGTCAGCTAGTGCGTTAAAAAGAAGATTAGCAGAAAAGGGAACTATCCATGACGACGCGCGTTCAAGAAATCTTATCCTGGTATGAAGGTCAAACACCTGGTGTGAAGACAAACCTTGCCCGTCTTTTGAACCATGGCCGTCTGGGCGGGACGGGGAACCTGATTATCCTACCCGTGGATCAAGGGTTCGAACACGGACCCGATCGCAGTTTTTATCCCAATCCAGAGGCCCTTGACCCGCATTACCTTTTCAAGCTCGGCATTGATGCGGGACTGTCGGCGTACGCGGCCCCCCTTGGCCTTTTAGAGGCAGGTGCTGACACCTTTGCCGGACAAATCCCTCTCATTCTAAAAATGAACAGCTCTAACCAAATGACGCGCTTTGCCCATGAAAGCTCTCTTGCGGACCAAGCGCTTACCTCCAACCTGGACGACGCCCTGCGTCTTGGATGTGTGGGTATCGGGTTTACCATCTATCCAGGCTCTGATAACACCTACAGCCTGTTTGAAGAGATCCGCGAGATTTCCCAACGCGCCAAGGATTACGGCCTGCTTGTCGTCATCTGGGCCTATCCCCGCGGGAATATGTCCAAGGCAGGAGAGACAGCCCTTGACGTTATTTCCTATAGCGCCCATATGGCAGCACTTCTAGGTGCGCACATCATCAAGGTCAAGCTGCCTGCGGCTCACCTGGAGTACTCTGAGTCGCCAGAAATTTACAAAAATTACAAAAAGAACTTCACTTTGCTTGAAGAGCGTGTGCGTCACGTGATGGATTGCACGTTCAAAGGCAAGCGTCTTGTAATTTTCTCGGGCGGGGCAAGCAAAAGCGATGAAAGTGTGATTGATGACGCCAAAGCAATCAAAGCAGGTGGCGGCCATGGGTCCATCATTGGCAGGAACGCTTTCCAGCGCTCAAAGGAAGAAGCCATGAAGCTCATGGACGCGCTTGTTAAGATTTACACGAGCTAAGTTACTGTTCTTACAAAGGCCCCTGATGCAGGGGCCTTTCTTTTTCCCTTAATCTTTCTTTTGAAGTTTGATGATCAGCACCACGGGAATCTCCGCAAGGTGATGGCATCCTTTGTGCTCTGTCAATGTGGTATCCGGCGCGAAGGCTGGCTCTGCTAGGTCGCTTACGACAAACCCTGCCCTAAAGGCTGCCCCTAAATAGGTTTCAAGGGAGCGGTGAAAGAAAAAGTGCGATGACGGCAGGGACGGAAGCGCTTTGGTTGTCAGTATTGAGGATGAAAGGTAGCGCTCAATTTTAATAAAACGGCGCGTGTGAAGGGCGCCCTTTTTCTTCAAGTTCTGTTAAGTGATTTCCCACAGCCTTGTCAAAGCAGGGATGCGTGATGGAAAAGACAAAGACGCCTTGGGGTTTTAGCACACGGTATGCCAGCGAAAAAACAGGCGCGATCTCTTCGATATCCATCAAGGCCATATTACACAGCACACGCTCAAACGACGTATCGGCCATACACGACAGCGCGTCCTTTTTGGTCAGATCCGCAACGTGATAGTCAGGCCCGTCTTTCCCTTCAAAGGCTCTTGCCTTGGCAACCATGCTTTCAGATCCGTCCACCGCCACAACGCGGGCACCAAACCCTGCAAGGCGGCGTGACATTTGACCGTTACCACATGCTAAATCTAAAACGGAAACCTCTGGAGATAGATCAAAAAATTCAAGGGTTTTAGGCTCCACAAGGGCCCTTTGAAAGGGGCTTCCCTCCCCCATGCGCGGCTCCTCACCTTGGCATTCTCATTCCAATAAAAAGCGCGTTCTTGTTCATGATACCGACCATCATCATAGTTGTTTGCTTTCGCGTATCATATCTCAGATCTTTCCATCAAGGCCCTTGACGGATAAGGAGCATTGTCCAAAAAAATTTTAACCTTGCCTTTTTGCTTTATTTTTGTCAATTTTACACGCAACCAAATTATTAAATGGAGATTTTTATGATAAAACTTGCCACTATCATGGCGTTTGCCTTTTTGCTTTCCCCTTGTTTAAAAGCGTCCGATGAGCAGGAATCACGCTGCGTTGGCCGTATGCCCTATACAAAAAAAGGCACAATTTTTGAAAATCACACTTACAAACTCATCAAAGAAGTTTTTGAAGGCGAAAATGCACGCATCACGCACAAGCCCGAATCAAAAATTTTGTGCCTTGCCTCCATCGAGCACCTAGATCCAAACGTCATTCTCCATAATAACTATTTTCAAAAAAATTCCGCCGAAGAATCTATCAAATCTTTTATCGTCACCCCCAATCCACACGGTTTAAGCGCAGATACGCCCAATAAAGACCTTCTTTCTCATATGGTTTATGCAAAAATTCCCGTTCGCTTAAGTGCAAGCGCTTCAAGGATCGACCTTTTGATGTTTGATGAACCAGGCGCTTTTGCAAGTGACGACTATGCGCGCACCATCGCCCACGGTCTTAAGTTCATTCTTTGCTCTTACCTCCCTTCTGCCTATTCGAACGGGACACTTCCATCTTTTGATACGTTGACCATTCAAGATAGCAGTGAACTGCTGGCAAATGCCCTTCGAAAAAAAGACAGCCCCGTTGCCGTCGCGATCTCGGAACACTACACCTTTGTTGATTTTAGCCGCGAAGACACGAACCCTTATTGGAAATTATCGTACAAGTTCAAGCCTGCAGATCAAAAATAGCGCTCCTTGTGGCTTTAGGAATCCGTTCCTAAAGCCACAAAAGTCCACGGAGGCGCACTTTTTTCAGTGGTGTGCCTTCAAGGGCAAACACTGATGTCTTTGTGTCACTTTTTTTGATTCATTTCTTGCACAGCCCCCTCCTAATATTGGCATAATAGATGGTCATATAAAAATAATAGGAGCGCTTCATGCATTTTTATTTTAATATTTGTTTTATTTTTATTTTATCTGCGACGCTTTATGCCAGTGACCCCCGTGAAACTCTGATCGAGCAGACACTCAGTACAAAAAAAGGCTCTATGTTCCAAGGGGAGAGCTATATTTTGGTTGAAGAAGTCCTTGCGAATCAAGTAAGACGCACCCACCCTCTTTCTTCAAAACCTACTTTGGCGACCGTGGAAATGGTAAGCCCTCGCGCGATTTTGCACCAAAGCTATCTTTGGCGCACAGGCGCAAATGTGACCGTGCAATCTTTTGCCGTGACGCCCCCCCAAGACTCGCACACAGAGCTTTCATCTGAAAGCCTTCCTCAAAACATTTACGCGAAAATTCCCGTGCGCCTTGGCAGTGATCAAACCCTAGAATTGCTTGTCTTTGAAGAGCCAGAAGCCGGTAAACAAAAGGATTACGCCGTGACAGTCGCCTCTGCCCTGAAACTGATCTTAGCCACCTACATCCCCAAAGCGCGTCAAAGTGGCTTTCTGCCATACCTGAAACAAGTGATCGTAAAAGATTCTAACCCCTTCATTGCCCTAAAGTTTTTAGGAAAAAGTGACCAGCAAAGCCTTTTGACAAAATATTATGACTCTACGACTTATAGCTCTGCCACAGACACAAGCTCTTTTTGGGAAATCACCTACAGGGTGCGGGATGGGTTTCAGCATATCCTCTAAACAAAAAGCCCCCACACTGGACCAACCCGTGTAGGGGCTTTTTGGGGTTACAAACGTGTTATGCGTTGTCGTCCGATGAACGAGAAGCGCGCTTGCGCTCGTGCGCCAAAAGAAAGCGCTTGCGTAGGCGAAGCGCGGAGGGCGTGACCTCCACAAGCTCATCATCTTCGATATAGGAAAGGGCTTCTTCAAGGCGCAGACGCTTGGGCGGCGTAAGCCTGACGGCGTCATCCTTCCCAGCCGCACGCACGTTGCTTAGCTGCTTGGCCTTCAAGGGGTTTACCTCAAGATCATTGTTACGGTTGTTTTCACCAATGATCATCCCCTCGTACACATCCTCGCCTGGTTCGATGAAGAACACACCGCGGTCCTCAAGGTTAAAGAGGGCATAGGCCACCGCCTTACCAGTGGAGTTGGCAATAAGAACGCCGTTACGACGCCCTTCAAGAGCGCCCTTATAGGGACCATAACCGTGGAATAGACGGCTCATAATGGCGGTTCCCTTGGTGTCAGTCAAAAGCTCGCCCAAGTAGCCAATGAGAGACCTGGAGGGCACCAAAAAGCTGAGGCGAATTTTACCGCCGCCCGATGGACGCATGTTGGTCAGCTCGCCTTTGCGAAGGCCCATTTTTTCCATCACAACGCCGGAGAATTCTTCGTCCACGTCAATCTGAACGTCTTCGAAGGGCTCAAGGCGCTTACCAGTTTCGGGATCCTTGCGGAAAACCACCTGGGGCCTGCTGACGGAAAGCTCGAATCCTTCACGGCGCATGGTTTCAATCAAAACACCGAGCTGCAACTCACCGCGTCCTGCAACCTCAAAGGCGTCCTTCTCTTCGCTTTGACGCACCTGAATGGCGATGTTGCTTTCGGCTTCTCTGAAAAGACGCTCTTGCAACAGACGAGAGGTCACGCTTTTACCTTCGCGGCCCGCTAAAGGCGAATCGTTAATGGTAAAGGTCATGGACAAGGTGGGCGGATCAATGGGCTGAGCTGGCAGCGGCTCTGTCATATCAGATGTACCAAGGGTATGGGAAACCGTGGCCTTTTCAAAACCTGCAACGGCAATAATATCGCCAGCCTCTGCGGTTTCAATGGGCTCCCGCTTCAGACCCCTATACGCAAAAATCTTGGTAATCCGGGTATCTTCAATGTGCTGACCGTCATGGGTCAAGGCTTTGGCCATCATTTGAGTTTTAGCAATGCCGCTTTCAACACGGCCCGTCAAGATGCGGCCCAAATAAGGATCCACATCAAGCATGGTCACAAGCATCTTGAAAGGTGCGTCTATGTCCACCTGAGGCTTTGGCACATGGGAAAGCACTGTATCAAGCAAAGGCTTAATGTCCGTGCGCGGCTCTGTGAGTTTGTGCACGGCCCAGCCTTCCTTAGCGGAGGCGTACAAAATGGGGAACTCTAATTGCTCTTCCGTGGCGTCCAGGGACACAAAAAGGTCAAAGACTTCGTTCACGACCTCATCGGCTCTGGAATCGGGACGATCGGCCTTATTGACAACCAAGATGGGGCGAAGTCCAAGAGCCAGGGCCTTCATCAATACGAATTTTGTCTGGGGCATGGGGCCTTCGGCGGCGTCCACAAGAAGGATCACGCCGTCCACCATGCTCAGGATCCGCTCGACCTCGCCGCCAAAGTCCGCGTGGCCCGGCGTGTCCACAATGTTCAAGCGGTGGCCACTCCATTCGATGGATGTACACTTGGCCAAAATGGTGATGCCGCGCTCTTTTTCCAAATCATTGGAGTCCATGGCGCGCTTGGCAACGGTTTGGTGGCTACGAAACGCTCCCCCTTGTTGGAACATAACGTCCACAAGGGTCGTCTTACCATGGTCAACGTGGGCAATGATGGCCACATTTCTAATATCTGTCATTTGTCTAAACTCGCCGTTTTCTTAATAAAGCCTTTTAATCACACTGCGCTGGGGCAGAAATCCGCCCTTTTTTATAACAGCCTGCTATCTCATCCCCTTTATGACACAAAAAAAGTTAAAAAACTTGGAAAAAAGTCTTATAAAGTGCTGCGTCTACTTGGGCGGCTGTCACCTGAGGGCAAAGGTCAGCAACGGAGGTCACCCCGTATTGCGTTAGGCCGCACGGGATAATCCCTTGGAAATAGGAAAGATCAGGGGCAATATTTAGGGCCACACCGTGAAAGGTCACCCACTTGCGGACCCTGACGCCAATGGCGGCAATTTTTTTTTCGTGGCCCCCGTCCGTCACCCAAAGACCCACGCGTCCCTCGCGCCGCTCGGCCTCGACGTCAAAAAGATGGAGCGTCTTAATGAGCCACTCTTCAAGATGCCACACGTACGCCCGCAAATCCTGGGTACGCGCACGCAGGTCAAGCATCACATACACTACGCGCTGCCCGGGCCCATGATAGGTTGCTTTGCCACCCCGCCCCGTTTCAAAAAAAGGCACATCGCGGCGCAAAATTTCCGATGATTGTCCGCTTGTGCCAAGGGTGTACACATGGGGATGCTCGAGCGCCCAGACAAGTTCTGGGGCCGTGCTCCCTAAAATCTCGTCCACGCGGCGCTCCATGAGAGAAAGGGCGTCTGGGTAAGAAACGGGGGCATGAGACGTTTTCCACTGGGGTTTTTCGGTGTCAAGGCGTCTTTTAAGAGGGATGAACAAAAAATCTTTGATCCCCCCTGCATTTTTCTCTTGCATTTAGAGCGCTTTTTCGCCAAATAAGGAGGCATACCGAGTGCGGTCGTGGCGGAATTGGTAGACGCGCAGCGTTGAGGTCGCTGTGGATTTTATCCGTGGAAGTTCGAGTCTTCTCGACCGCACCATTAAGTTTTCTCTCCCTTCTCTCATTTCTTCCCAAACGTCCAAAGGCTCGCGCGTGCAGCCTCAAGAATTTGCGTTCTCATCATAAAAAGGCCCACAAGGTTCAAAAGCAACATGATGTTCAAGCACACATCCATCAGCCACCAAACGAAGCTGACCGACAGAATCGCTCCAAAAGGAACCACGGCAATGAGAAGCCATTGAAAAGGACGTACTCCCTTTTCGCCGAATAGAAACTCAACGGCGCGGTCTGCGCAAAAAGCCCATGCGATGGTCGTCGTGAACGCAAAGAAAAACAGCGTGATCATCAAGAAGTAGCTGGCCCCCTCCCAATTTAATCCCACACAAAAGGCTTCAGTACATTGGTTGGTGCTAAGAAGGTTCGTGTCCTGCCACACATTGGTTACAAGAAGTACAAGGCCTGTGAGGGACGTGACCACGACCACAATCATCGGCGAGAAAATACTGATGATGCCCTGGGCGACGGGATTGGGAAATTCCTTTGCCGGGCTTGTGACAGGCGCGTGCATGATGGAGGCAAGACCTAAGCCTGATTCTGTTGCGAAAAGGGCGCGGTCAAACCCTGTGCGCATGGCTTGGAACGCCGCACATCCAGCAAACCCGCCCACCACAGGTTCAAGGCCAAAGGCTGAGCGGACAATAAGCCCAAAGGCGTCAGGAATTTGAGATGCGTGACCCACGATCACATAAAGGCACGCCCCGATGTAAGCGACTGCCATGACGGGCACGATGGACGTCACCACCAACACAAAGCGCTTCATGCCCCCCAGAACCGTTGCCGCCACAAGCACCGCCATGACGCCGCCCATAATGAGCGGGCTATAACCAGCCTCTTTTAAAGGAAGAGACATGGAGTTCACCTGCACAAGGGTTCCTCCTGTCAGGGCGGCAAAGATGGTAAAAAGGGCAAAAGCCCTGGCGATAAAGGGCTTGTTGATGCCCTGGGCAAGGTAATACATGGGGCCACCCACATATTCCCCCTTACTGTTTTTGGTGCGGTAGGTCACGCCCAAAAAGCATTCGGCAAACTTTAACGACGCCGTCAAAAATGCCATGACCCACATCCAGAACAAAGCACCTGGACCGCCCATGGTCAGGGCAACAGCCACGCCCGCCACGTTTCCGGTTCCAAGATTTCCCCCCAGCACCGCCGCGACCGCCCCAAAAGAGGAGATGCCCCCTTCTTTTTTCTTGGGCGTAATAAGCGACAGAGCGCTTTTCAAATGGCTAAATTGCACCCAGCGCAGGCGCCATGAAAAATAAAAACCCGCAATGACAATGGCGGGCACCGTAAGGAATAAGGAAAGGGATTCTTTGAACAAATCCATCAATTCTATCAGCATAATTCTTATAACTCCTGACAAGGGGCGGCTGTACACCCTTGCAACCAAAGATTGGTTAATGTTTCTTGCATATGATTTTGTTCAAGCCGTGCATTTAACAAGTCAAAGTCAACTTGTTGTAAAGGATGATCTTGATCAACGCAAGCAAGAAAGGTGTACTCTTTGCCTGTTGCAGGGTCACGGCCAACCTGCACGCACTGGGCGCAAATGCCCTTCATCATACAGTTCATGGGCGCGTTGACACTGGCAATTTGACGCGCGTGCTTAAAAAAACTTGAGCGTGTAGCATGCTGAACAGCCGCCATCATGGCCGCAGACCCAATAGTCAACAAAAATTCTGGCACAAAGATCTTATCCTCTTGAAGACGGTGAAGAGCGTCAATGACAGATCCCCTGTGCGTGCTGTCTTGGGGTCTGCGCGCCTCGATCAAAGGTCCTGTGTCCACCATCCAGATGACACGGCTTGCGCTTTCTTCGATTTCTTCTTGATAAAAGAGGGCATCCCGTGTCCGGTAGCCCGCGCAGTAAACGACCTCGCACCCCTGACGGCGAAGCGCCTTGCCAATGCTGAACAAAACAGCGTTGCCAAGCCCGCCTCCCACCAGCAGAACTTTTGCATGGGACGGGATCCATGTGGGCGCGCCGCTTGGTCCCATGAGGGACACAGGGGCCCCAACCTTAAGACGGGCACACAGGCGTGAAGAGGCCCCGCTTTCTAGAATAATAAGCTCGAGAACTCCGGCCTCTTTATCAACCTTCGCCCCTGTGAGGGCCACAGCTTCAGACGGCGCGGCCATCCCTTCACCAGTTTGAAGCCTATAAAATTGACCAGGCTCAAAGGCACGCGCAGCCGCCGGTGCGTGCACGCGTAGGGATACAATACCAGGCGCCAGAGCCGTATGCGCAATCACCTTCGCCTGTGCAGTCTGCTTGATTTTCTCGAACAACATTGCACCCAGATAGCGGGGAGGCACGCGCGCTAGGATCTGATCAAGGCGCGCCGCCCCCAAGGTGGCACTTGCCATGGCTTTTACAACACTGCCCGCAAACTGGGGATCCATGTCACCGTATCTCGTTACTTGCGGGGAATCCGCCTCTACCCCTTCAATAGCGGCGCGCGCCGTGCCAAGGGCGTACAGAACGGTTTTGGCCGCAAGCGTGCGCTGACCTAGGTGATCCTGCACAAGGACACCTGCCACCTGATTTTCTGCGTCCCCTTGGAAGGCTAACACCGACACGTTTTCGTGAAAGATGATCCCTTCGTCCAAGGCTGCCTGCATTTCAGGGGCGCTCACGCGGTACGAGGGAGAGGCTTGATGATCTTTGCGGTACAGCACATGTACCCCGCCCCATTTCCTGATAAGGGGAGCAAGGGACGGCGCGTGACCGTTGAGGGCGGCTTTGCGGCGCGCGTTCTCTATTTCGGCGGCATGCCCAAGGAACGTTTCAAGCCGTGCGAGATCTTTTGCGCTAAACGAGGCATGAACAGCTTCTTGCCCTTTTTCTTGGCAGAGATCTTTGTACCAAGCGGCGATCTTTTCCACCTGGCGGGGATAATAGGCCAGCGCCTCGGTTGCGGCGTCTAGGGCCGTCAATCCTCCGCCCACCACGTAGAGTGGTAACATCACTTGAAGGGCACTCAGGCTTTTTTTGGAAAAAGCGCCGCCCATCTGAAGGGTCATAAGGAAGTCAGCGGCCGTGCGGACCCCGCCAAGACCCACCCCTTGCACGTCTGGTCTGTGGGGGGCACCCGCGCCTGCGCACAATGCCACATGATCAAAACCCATCTGCAGTGCGTCCTCAACGGACAGCTGGCTTCCCACCCGGAAGGAGGACAAGAGCATAAAGCGCTCTTGCCGCTCGAGTAAAAGCCTGATCAGGGTCAAGCGGTTTTTATCCCAGCGCGCCGTAATGCCGTATTCACACACGCCGCCAAACCCTTGGGGGGCTCTGGTGTCCATATCTTCATAAAGCGCCTCTTTTACCCGGTAAAGGGGCGCGAAAGGCAGGTGCACGCCGTCGGTCCCTTTACCCGTTAACGAGGGGGAAAGCGGGCTGACTTTCAACCCCTCAGCCCCCACCACGTGGTGACCCATACGAAGCAAATGGTGGGCAAGGGTAAACCCCGCCGGCCCCATCCCAGCAATAAGCACACTGCGCCCCGACGCCGCTTTGGGCACCCAGGAAAACCGAGAAAGGGGTGACCATCTTGTCAAAAGGCTGTAAATCTCAAAGCCCCAGTCACCGTCCAAGACATCATCCAAAATAGCGCTTTCAAGGGCGGGAATTTGGACGGGCGTTTGTTTTTGGAAAAGGCATGCTTGGACACAGTCCTGACAGATCCGGTCACCCGTTGCCGCCAAAAGTGGGTTATCAAGGCAGGCAACAACAAAGGCCGCTAGCGTCTCGCCGCGTGCCCGCAGCCACGCCATTTCAGAAATCTTTTGGCCCAAAGGGCATCCTGATAAAGAAACGCCCAAGGGATTTTTAAGTACCTCTCCTTGGGGACCATGCATCCCCTTAGAACACGAGTCCTTTTCCCGTGCGTGGCAGTGCAGGCAGTAAGACGCCTCAAGAAACGCGTCTGTCGCGCCAAACCCTTTATGGGTATAAGAAAACCCGTCACGCGGGTGAAGGCGCTCGTCCTCGACGTAAAGGGTGTTATCCTTTTGGTCGGTCTTTAAAAGACGGGAAAAATCTTGGGGACGCGCCAGCATAAAAAGGCGGTCACGGCGCTCTTCTGCCGTTATAAGACGGGCAGCACAGTGGGCGGCAAGTCGCGCAAGCGTCTGCCCCTCCTGGGATTTCAGGGCTTCCAGACAGCGCGCGGCAAGGTCGGCGTCCTCAAAACGATCAAGCTCTTTATCTAAGTGCGGCGTTACTTCCTTCGCATTTAGGCGTGGAGCCACATATTTTTGCAAAAAAACACGCCGGAACTCGCCTAAGATCGCGTGCTTGGTATGATCATTGTTGCACGCCCCTTGCACGTTAAAGAGCACGTTTACAAAGCGGGCCACGTGGGGGGCTGTCTTTGTCAGAAAATCGCTGTAAGCCTTGGGGGGAAGACTTAAAGGATCGCGCCTTCCTTGCATAAGCATCTCATAAAGAGCGGTGTCTTGATCTTGCAGCCACGTCCCAAAAATCTCGTCAACGCGCAAAACGCCTTTAGGATCGTAAAGATCCTGAAATTCAAGACCAAATCCTAAATGGAGTGTGGGCATGGGGTAAATCCCGTGTTAAAAAGAACGCATCTTTCTCCTGCAACCTAGGATCATATCCGCAGACAAGAGGCACATCATGACCCTTAAGAGCTACCACACCCTCGACGTTCAAGGCAAAAGAGTTTTAATCAGAGTTGATTTCAATGTGCCCGTCAAGAACGGTAAGATCCTGGATAACACGCGTCTTCGCGCGGCCCTGGCGACCGTGAAGGATGTTCAAGCACGTGGCGGCAAGGTAATATTACTTACCCACTTTGGGCGCCCTAAGGGGCGTGACCCTCTTTTATCAACGGCCTTTTTGCAACCAACGTTGGAAGAGATTTTTGAAGGGCCCGTCCTTTTTGCCCCAGACGGTGTCGCGCCCTCCAGCGTGGCCACGACCCAACATTTGCAAGACGGCGAAATTCTGTTAGTGGAAAACCTCCGGTTTCATGCAGGTGAGGAAAAAAACGATCCAACCTTTGCCAAAGAGCTTGCCCTTTTAGGGGATGTTTACATCAACGACAGCTTTTCCATTTCCCACCGCGCCCACGCGTCCGTTGAAGGCATCACCAAGCATCTTCCCAGTGCGGCGGGAGCCTGCCTTTTGCAAGAGGTCGAGGCAGTTGCACGCGCCCTCACTCACCCCAAGCTTCCTGTGGCGGCCCTGGTGGCAGGCTCTAAAATCTCAACAAAGCTTGCTCTCCTTGAAAACTTGCTCCCAAAGGTTGACTTTTTGATTTTGGGGGGCGGTATTGCCAATACGTTCTTGCGCGCCCAGGGCTATCCCATCGGAAGCTCACTCGTGGAAGAGGACATGATCCACACCGCCCAGCAAATTCTTGAAAAAGCGCCCTTGCAAGATTGTCGTATCGTCTTGCCGCGGGACGCGGTGGTGGCTGAAACTTTGGAAGGCGGGAATCCTCACATATCGCCCCTTGATTCCATTACACCTACTGAAAAGATTTTTGATATTGGCCCTCAAACCGTGACCCTGATTCAAGAAATTCTTGATACCTGCCAAACCATCGTATGGAACGGCCCCATGGGCGTCTTTGAGGTGGCTCCTTTTCATGAAGGGACCGCAAAACTTGCCCAGCACGTAGGCAGCCTTACACAAAAGGGACAAGTTTTTTCCATTGCCGGGGGCGGGGAAACCGTTGCCGCCATCACGTCGGCGGGGGCGGCTAACCTCTTTAGCTATCTGTCCTTGGCGGGGGGCGCTTTTCTTGAATATCTCGAGGGCAAAACTTTGCCAGGGGTCTCGGCCCTCAAAGCCTAATCGACGGGAGGGTCCCCCCTCCCCTTTTTTAGATCTTATGGGTTTTTGTCAGGACCAAAAGGGTAATGACGCCGCTGACGATGAGCAGAGCACCCCCTTGGTGAAGGGCCGCCAGCGTGATGTTCACGTGGCTCACAATCGTTGCAATCCCCAGTGTCATTTGCAAAAGCCCCAGACCAAACAAGGCATAGATCAGGGCGCGCCGCTCTTTTGTCAGATTTTTCGCATACCCAAGAAGCCAGGCAAGCCCCCCGACGGTGAGCACCCCTAAGGTCCGGTGAATCCACTGAACGGCTCCCGGGGCGTCCAAAAGGGTGAGCATGTTAAAGGGCCTTTGATCAAACTCCGTGGGAAGCCACGCCCCCGCAACCAAAGGAAACGTGTCATAGGCAAGACCGCCCTTAAGGCCTGCAGTTAGGGCGCCGTAACAAGACGTGAGCCCTAAAAGACCCAAAAGCCCCCACAGGGGAATACGGGGAAAGGCAAACGCCGACAAATCACCGCGCAAGAGTTTGACCTCCACAAGCGTCCACAGAATAAGACCGTAGGTCAAAACGCCCATAAGAAAATGGGCAGCAAGGCGGTAGTGGCTGACCTCGGGATGGTCCACAAGGCCGCTTCTGACCATATACCATCCAAGAACCCCTTGAAGCCCCCCCAGCACAAAGGTCGTCACAAGACGGCCTTTGTAGGGAAGAAGCGTGCGATGGATAAAACATAATGAAAGCGGCCACAGGAACATCAACCCCAAAAGACGCCCCCAAAGCCGGTGAATAAATTCAAGCCAAAAGATACCCTTGAACGCGTCGAGGTCCATGGCGTAGTTTATTTTTTGAAACTGGGGCGAGGTTTTATATTCATCAAACAGCAACTGCCAATCGGTTTCAGTCAAGGGCGGTAGCACCCCCGTCACCAATTTCCATTCGACGATGGAAAGGCCCGAGCCCGTAAGGCGCGTGACCCCACCCAGGATGATCATGACAAAGACCATCACTAGACACACCCAAAGCCCCCTTTCAAAAGAGCGTCCACCGACCCATTTACCCGCCATGTGTATCCTTTCGTGGCCTGTCTTTATCAAAACTTATTGCCTCATTGAAAGCCTCTTTGGTATACCATAATAAGAGAGATTGTTCCACTTTTGAGGGGAAAAAATGAATTTATCTCGCTATTCCGACAAAACGAAGGAAATCTTGCAAAACGCCCAGACGCTGGCCACAAGACACGCCCACCAGCGCCTGACGCCCGAGCATTTACTGGCAGCCCTTCTTGAGGACGCAAAAAGCCCCGTCAGCGGCCTTCTTCGCCTCATGCAGGCGGACATTCCCACCCTTGCCCGCCTTGTGGCAGAGGCCCTTGATAAGCTGCCCAAGGTTGAGGGTGCCGGGGCAGGACAGCTTTATCTTGACCCCCTCATCAATAAGGTACTCGAGCGGGCCGAAAAGCTGGCCAGCGAAAACGGTGATCAGTTTGTGACTCTCGAGCGTTTGCTCCAAGGCCTTGTTCTGACCCCCGGCACACCGGCCGCCGACGCGCTAGGCAAGGTAGGGGTGACCGCCCCTAAACTTCAAGCCGCCATTGATCAAGTCCGAAAAGGACGAAAGGCTGATTCGGCCGGCGCCGAGGATACCTATCAAGCACTGGAGAAATACGCAAGGAACCTAACAGCCCTTGCGCGCGAAGGAAAACTTGACCCCGTCATTGGCCGGGACGAAGAAATCAGACGGACCATCCAGGTGCTGTCCAGGCGCACCAAAAATAACCCTGTCCTCATTGGCGAACCCGGGGTTGGTAAAACGGCGATCCTTGAAGGACTTGCCACGCGCATCATCAAAGAAGACGTGCCTGAATCCCTGCGCGGGACAGAGCTCATGGCCCTTGACCTTGGGGCGCTCATTGCGGGCGCTAAATACCGGGGCGAGTTTGAAGAGCGCCTCAAGGCCGTTCTTCAAGAAATCTCGAGTGCGGCAGGCAGCATTATTCTTTTCATTGACGAGCTCCATACCCTGGTGGGGGCAGGTAAAGCCGACGGCGCCATGGACGCCTCGAACATGCTAAAGCCCGCCCTTGCCCGGGGCGAGCTTCACTGTGTGGGGGCAACAACCCTTGATGAATACCGCCAGTACATTGAAAAGGACGCCGCCCTAGCCAGACGCTTTCAGCCCGTCTTTGTGGCAGAGCCTTCCTTGCCCGACACGATCTCGATCCTGCGCGGTCTTAAGGAAAGGTATGAGCTGCACCACGGTATTCGCATCACGGACGGGGCCATTGTGGCGGCAGCGACCCTTTCGCAGCGCTATATCACCGACCGCTTTTTACCAGACAAAGCCATTGATCTTATTGACGAGGCCGCCAGTCGCCTTCGCATGCAGGTAGACTCTAAACCCGAAGACATTGACGAGCTTGATCGGCGCATTATTCAGCTCAAGATCGAAAAAGAAGCCCTTAAAAAAGAAAATGATCCCGATTCCAAGCGGCGCCTTGAAGACCTTGAAGAAGAGCTTGAAGAGCTTGAAGAAAAAGCCAAGGGTCTGACAGCCGCGTGGCTTGCCGAAAAAGAAACCCTCTCGAGCGCTCAGCGTCTGAAAGAACAACTGGATCAAGCCCGCAACGAACTTGAGATTGCCCAGCGCGAAGGGCAGCTTGCCCGGGCGGGTGAACTGTTGTACGGCGTCATTCCCTCTTTGCAGGAAAAGCTTAAGAAACAAGAAGAAGGAAGTGAAGCACGTCTTGTCCAAGAGGAAGTCACCGACGCGGACGTCGCCGCCATCGTGTCCAGATGGACAGGTGTGCCTGTTGACAAAATGCTGGAGGGCGAGCGCGAGAAGCTCCTTCATATGGAAGATTACTTGGAAAAGCGCGTAGTGGGACAGCGCCTTGCCATCGAAGCCATTTCCCAAGCCGTCAGGCGCGCGCGCGCCGGCCTTCAAGACCCGAGACGCCCCTTGGGCTCGTTCTTGTTTTTAGGCCCCACAGGCGTCGGAAAAACAGAGCTCACCAAAGCCCTTGCCGAGTTTCTTTTCAGTGATGATCATGCCATGGTTCGCCTGGATATGTCGGAATACATGGAAAAGCATACGGTCTCGCGCCTCATTGGGGCGCCTCCTGGGTATGTGGGGTATGAAGAAGGCGGGGCTCTGACCGAGGCAGTCAGGCGCCGTCCCTATCAAGTGGTTCTTTTTGACGAGATTGAAAAGGCCCATCCCGATGTTTTTAACGTCCTTCTTCAGGTGCTGGATGATGGCCGTCTGACCGACGGTCAGGGGCGCACGGTGAATTTTTCCAACACCCTCATCATTATGACCTCGAACATTGGTGGCACTCTTTTGTCCGAGCTTCCCGTGGGAGAAAGCGCGGAAACCGCAAGGGAGGGCGTCATGGCCCTTGTGCGTCAAGCGTTCCGGCCCGAATTCATCAACCGCATTGACGAGATCTTGCTCTTTAACCGCTTGCAACCCCAAGACATGACACATATCGTCGACATTCAATTAGAGCACCTGCGCGGCCTCCTGGAGGCAAAGCAAATTCATCTGACGGTCAGTGATGATGCTAAAACGTGGCTGGGGGGCCAAGGGTATGACCCCATTTACGGGGCAAGGCCGTTGAAGCGCGTCATCCAGCGCCATCTGCAAAACCCCTTGTCGTCCCTGATTCTTGAAGGAAATATGGGCAGTGAAATCCACGTGGACGCGGGCGACCAAGGCCTTGTCATCAAGTAACCTTCCTCCCTCCTTGCCACTTGACCCGTGGCAAGGATCCTTCCGTGTTTCCTTTCTAGGGGCGCAAGGACGGCGTATCATCGACGCGTCCAGGTGTTAGGGTGGCTCAAAACTATGCTTTTGACGCAGGGCCCTGTCTTACACATCCCCCCTATGGCGTGTTTTAAAGGCAGTGCCCCTTTTAAAAACCCTCACATGCGTTTCACATTTTATCCAGTAATCCGTTAGTTTCTTTTGAGGGGTAAAACCCTTACCCCTCCTCCTTTCGACTGACGCATCCCGCAAAGAGCTTGAGGTCATCTAAGCTGCTACACGCCTTTCCCCCTTTCCTTTGAGTCAGAAAAACTTCCCCCTTGACGACTTTATCCATTATTGCGAGCATCGATTTTGGTAAATAAAGCCACCACCTTAATTTAGGAGAATACCGATGAAGCTTCCTTTGACGGCCTTGTTTTTCTCTCTTACGTGTCTGACCCCTGGCACCCACGCGAGCGACAGTTCCGATGACCCGATTTATAAAAAGTTGCGCGCAGGCCACGCCTTTATCAAGGCCCACATGCTCCCCCTCGAAGTAGAGCAAGCAAGTTCTGATACACCGCCCAAGGGCACCGTGCGCAGTGCTTTTAAAGAAGGCGGACCTGATACCCTAAGCCTGCTTGTGCCCATCGCCCCTATCTGGACAGACGAAGACGGACAAGAATGGTATGTGGTCGATGAACAAAACCCCGAAGATGGTTTTGCTTTAAGGCGCATTTCTACAACAAACTGGGTTGCGCCCGCACCTGCTGAAGGCGAGGCCGTGCCTGAAATTTCCTTTGGGTATAATGATGTTGTCAAGAACACCGCATTTCAACATACTCTTTACATTGGCCATCAATATTATGCTAAAAGTCCTTTTATTAAAGGCAAAAATACCTATGAAACCTATACCCTTTATAGGAAAAATTCTTAACCTTCAACGGGGGGGCAGGGATTCTTGCCCCTTTTTAATGGGGATTGATCCTCTCTCTCTTCTTTGGTCTAATAGTGAAGGAAAAATAAGAAAACAA